>NZ_JBGANL010000023.1:0-94461 GCF_044222345.1 Prosthecobacter sp. | reverse complement strand
GGGGGGCCTGCGGTGGGCTTTTTCGAGGACGTGGATTTGGCGGTGGATTTGCCGTGGGTGGTGGACTTGGCGGACTTGGTGGATTTGGAGGCCGTGGGCTTGGGCGGGGGGCCGTAGCCGGGAGGGGCGGGTGGGTAGGTGTAGCCGGGGGGCCGGGTGTAGTTGGCAGGGGGGGACTGCGGGGCGCGACCAGCGGGGGCCTGGATGGCGGCGGCGGACTGGCGGGTGGCTCTGGCGGAGGGCTGCTGGAGGCCGGTGCCGGGGGCTGGATAGCCGGGCGGGGGGGGCTGCGTGAAGGTATTGGTGACGGCCTGGAGTGGCAGAGCGAAAATGACTGCCGAGCAAAGCACGAGAGATCTCAGCAAGCAGGATGGAAGGCAGGGCGTCTTCATATGGTTATTGTAGAAAATTCGATTGTTAATTCAATCAAATATTTTATAACTGTGAATATATTTTTTGAAATTTCGCCCGCTTATCGTCCTGAGCCTGCAAACGGTGGTCGCTTTTTCGGCCCTCGGTGGGAGTGCGTATTCGCTGGTGTGGCTGGAGGGGCGGAGGGAGGCGGAGCCTGTGCCGAGGGAGCGTTTTTGGAATGAGAAGGCACCGCTGGTGGTGGTGGATGCGGGGCATGGGGGGCACGACGGCGGGGCGGTGGCCAACGGGGTGATCGAAAAAAATATGAGCCTGGACATCGCGAACCGGCTGAAGAGGGAGCTGGAAGCGGCGGGGGTGCGGGTGGTGATGACGCGGAGCGGCGACCGCTTTTTGACGCTGGATGAGCGTGCGGCGATGGCGGGGAGGCATGGGGCGGCGGCTTTTGTGAGTGTGCACCTCAACACGGACGGTGAGGGCACGGAGGCGGAGGGGATTGAGACTTACTTTGCGGAATCGAAGGGGCTGGCTGCGCGGCAGCTTGTGTCTACTGGCGAGGGGCGAACGGAAGGGGGCGGGGCGGAATTTGCGAGGACGGTGCAGAGGCTGGTGTGTGGTGTCACCCAGGCGGAAGACCGGGGGATCAAGGCGCGGGAGTACGCTGTGGTGGCGCGGGCGGCGTGTCCGGCGGTGCTGGTGGAGTGCGGGTTCATCACGAGCGCGAGTGAGTCGGTGCGGCTGAAGCAGGCGGGGTATCGGGACAAGGTGGCGGATGGGATTGCGCGGGGGGTGGTGTTGTTTTTGCAGAGCCGGGCGGCTAGGCCGGGTGTGATTGCTACGGTGGCGAAGTAAAATCTGCGGGACAAACGGCTGCTTTCTGGCGTAAATCACCGTGCCTTGCCTGCTTCTCACGCCACAGATGTTTCGAATACGCGCCGCGCTTTGTATGCGCTGGGGCTGTTTGCGGTCGCGTCGGCGGTGTTTTACGGGGTGTTTTCGGCGGTGGAGTATCCTTGGAACTGGAGCGGGGTGTGGCAGTACCGGCAGCAGTTTTTCAGTGGCTGGCTGAGCACGATGGGGCTGTCGCTGGTGGCGATGGTGGTGAGCATTGGGTTTGGCTTTGTGCTGATGCTGGGGCGGCGTGCGCCGTGGATGCCGGTGCGGATGGGATGCGGCAGTGTGGTGGAGGTGGTGCGGGGATCGCCGCTGCTGGTGCAGCTGCTCATCGGGCATTACATCATCGCGCAGGCGCTGAACATTGATCAGCCGCTGTTTACGGGGATCATTCTGCTGGGGTGCTTTGAGGGGGCGTATCTGGCGGAGATTTTCCGGGGTGCGGTGGAGAGCATCAGTGCTTCACAGCTTGAGGCGGCGCGTGCGGTGGGTTTTAGCAAGGCGCAGACGTACCGGTTTGTGATCATCCCGCAGGCGCTGAGGCGGGCGCTGCCGGGGACGACGGGGCAGCTGGTTTCGCTGATCAAGGATTCGTCGCTGCTTTCGGTGATCGGCATCGAGGAGCTGGTGCAGAAGGTCAAAATCATGAATGCTGCGAACTTTGCGCCGCTGGAGGGCTACCTGCCGCTGGCGCTGGCGTATCTGGTGGTGACGCTGCCGCTTTCACATCTGGCGCGGCGGCTTGAAGGGAGGTTTGCGTATGAGACTTGAAACGCATGCGGTGACGAAACGCTATGGCGCGCACGCGGCGCTGGACGGGGCTTCGTTTGCCACGGGTGACGAGGCGCGTGTGATCGCGCTGCTGGGGCCTTCGGGCGGGGGGAAGTCCACGCTGCTGCGGGTGCTGGGGAGTCTGCTGGTGCCGGATGAGGGGTATGTGAGCCTTGATGCCCGCACGCTGCCGCACGATGAGGAGGGTGCCCTGAATGAGCGGCGTGGGAATGGTTTTGTGTTTCAGGGGTACAATCTTTTTCCGCATCTCACGGCGCTGCAGAACATCACGCTGCCGCTGAGGGAGGTGCATGGGATGAGCGAAACGGCGGCCACGCAGCGGGCGCTGGAGCTGCTGCACCGGCTAGGTCTGGCCGGGCATGAGCATAAACGGCCGAGCCAGCTTTCCGGAGGGCAGCAGCAGCGTGCGGCCATCGCGAGGGCGCTGGCACCGAAGCCGCGTTTGCTGCTGCTGGATGAACCGACTTCGGCTCTTGACCCCGTGATGACGGGGGAGGTGCTGGATGTGATTCGTGAACTGGCGGAGGCGGGTCAGAGCATCATTCTGGCGACGCATGAGATCAGCTTTGCGCGCAAGGTGGCGGACTGGGTGGTCTTCCTCGTGGGCGGGAAAGTGCAGGAGTCATCCACTGCGGCGGAGTTTTTCACACGACCGCAGACGGAGCTGGCACGGCAGTATTTGGAAGGGTTGTCGAAGTACCGGTGAGGAGGCTCGTGAGTTGCAGCGAATGCGATGGGTGAGCGGAGGTTTGTGTCACCGCTACGCGGTTCCCCAGAATTTGAATCATGGGCGGCATGATAGCCCTACGGGCTTCCTGACTGTCCTTTTGATGACTATCTCAAAACGCTCTAATTGCTGAGCGCTGAAGCCGAGGTGGGGTCGGGGGTGGTGGCGGGGGGCTGGTCGCCGTTTTTGACGACTTCGACGAGGCGCTTGATGCCATCGCGGGCCATCTCGCTGAGGGGGTGCATGCTCTTGGCCTTCAAATACCAGGCGAGGGCGGAGCCGACCTGCTGCTTCTCTTCCTGCTGGCGGGCGTTTTCGATGGCGGTGACGAATTCGCTGGCCTTCACACCGAGGTCTGCGCGCAGTTTGCTGAGCACGGGATCGTCTGGGTAGAGCTTGGATTCTTTCTCCACTTTTTCCCATGCGGCGGGGGCGCTGCTGGCGGCCATTTCCTTGGCGCCACCGAGGATGAGTTCGAGGCGGCCCATGTCCTTGAGGACTTTTTCGAGCTGCTGCTTGCGGGTGAGGTCATCGGCGACGGCGGCGATGAAGGGGGCCTGGTTTTCGAAGATCTGGCGGTAGTTGCGCTGGCTGAGGAGGCGGTCGAATTCCATGAGGGCCTGGGACTTCATGTCGGTGGACTGCATCATGTGCTCGCTGAGCTGGGTGACGCGGGGGTTGGTGGGCCAGATTTCGGCGGCGGCCTTCATCTCGGCCTCGACGGTTTTGGCGTCCTTGTTGCCCATGGCTGCATTGGCGTTGTTCACGTGCAGATTGCTCATGGTCTTGGCGGTCTGAATCGCGGCGAGGGGCTTGGCGTATTCAAAGTCGTCGGAGGAACTGCGGAGTTCCATGACGACGGTCTCGGCGCTGGAATAGTCCTTCATTTCCAGGAAGGAGAGGAGCTTGTTTTTCTTGCGGACGAAATCGAGGACCTTGGTCTTTTCGGACATGGGGAGGCGGCGGACGCGTGGGAGGTATTCGCCGATGGCATAGGCTTCGAGGAGGCGGTTGCTGGCGCTGTCAACATCCCGGCGGGCGACGAGGTTTTCGAAGGAGACGAGGGATTCGTCGACGCTGCGGATGGCTTCGAGGGAGAGGCCGTCGATCATGCTGACGGTGGGGGGGACGCCGAAGCTGCTGGAGAGGAGCTTTTGGACATCGCTGCCCTTGTCGAGCTGGAGGATGCTTTCGCCGTCGCGGAAGAGATTGGGATAGAAGCGGCAGGCGATGACGGCGTGCTCAAAACGACGCTGCATGAACATCTGAATGATGAGGGCCTGGAACTGGATCTTGCTGGTGACTTCGGAGAGGCCCATGGCGGTCTCGTTGAGCTTGGTGCGGGCTTCGATTTCAGCGATGCCCTTGATGTAACCGGAGGTGCGGCCGACGGTGGCGCTGTTAGTCTGCTGCTGTTGCTGCTGATTTTGCTGGCCGCTTTTTGCGGTGCTGCCGCCGGTTTTGGCGAGCGGGGTGCTGTTGAGGCCCATCTCCGCGTTCCATTCGAGCTGCCTGCGGCGCTCCATCATGGCGGTGTTGGCGAGCTTGCGTTCGTTGACACGTTTCTGGGAGGTCCAGACATCCCAGATGGCATTGGCGACGGCGTTGCAGAGGCCACCGTCGATTCTGGCGGCACCGGCCTCCGGCAGCAGGGCAAAGGCTTTCATGACTTCAGGACCACGGGCCTGCACCTTGGTGACAGGATCGGGAGCCTGTTTGTGGGTGGGAGCGAGGAGCTCCATGATCTGAGCCATGAGATCTCGGTAGGCCTGGTCTTCAGGACCGTTGGCCTCAGGCGTGGTGAGATAGGTCTCAAAGCGGGAGCGCATGAGACGGTTGTTGGTCACATTCCAGAGCTTGCCGTTGAAGGAGACGTTCTCCGAGCCGGGATCGGCCATGGGCATGTTGCCGAGAGCGGTCTGCGTATCTGTCTGGCGGTCGGCAGCGCTGCCGGGCACCATGTTGTAATTGTTGTTGGAGGTGGTGCTGGCCGGGGGGGCACCCGCACCGGGGCTGCCTGGGAGAACCTGGGCGCTGGCTGGGAGAAGCCCGGCCAGGGATAGGGCAAAAATGAGGCGCTTCATGACGGTGTGGGATTATGCTTTGATGAGTTCGAGCACTTCGAGCACGCCGGTTTCCATGACGCGTACTTTAAAAATATAACGCTGGCGGCGCTGGATGTTGGCCCCTTTGTAATCCGGCGGCACCCAGACAGGGAGGTAAGTATTGCCTGCGCCATCCGTGATCTGCAAGCTGAAGAGGCGGCCGTCTGCGCTGCGCCAGTTGTCGAGGCGGTCGTCCACGACGCCTTCGACCTTGTATTCATTGCCGCTGAGAGCGGTGGCGTTTTCCATGAACTCACTGGCGCTGAGCTCGGTGACGCCAGTCATCGCATCCGTGGAGCGATGCATCAAAGCAAAACCACCGCCGCCGACGACGGCGAGAATGGCGATCAATCCCAGCCAATGGGTGGGGCGGACTCCAGATTGGGCACGGCGTGACATGGGGGATCAGGAAGTTTTGGGTGGAGGGATCAGTAAAAGGCGGGCTTAAAAATCGACGACAAACGCTGGCTGTCCAATCCAAGATGAGGCAGGTTGTCGCGAATGGGGGACTCTGGCAGAACTAATATCCGCACTTATCGCGATTCGTTTCAAGGAATCGGATGCGGCACCGGCTGCATGATGCATTTGGTTCTAATCAGCTTCCTCGCTCTGGCGGTGCTGGTGTGGTGCATCAAAAACCGTGCATGGGAGCTGAGTGTGACGGTGGAAATGCCGACGGCGAAGAAAGCCGAGCCGGAACCGGCTGAAGCGGCCCCGTAACTTTTGGGTGACCACGAGGGCTGCCATGCCTGCGTTGAACAAATGCATTTTCCTGGCGGGACAGGTCGATTGCGATGCTGGCCGCCGCTTGTGCAAAGGCGGCAGATGAGGCATGGCCTCATTTTTCGTCGCCTTCGTCTATGTCAAAAAATTTTCCGGCCACCGCCCAGGCCAGATCTGTGCGAGGCAGGATGCCGTCTCCGCCGATGTAGTAGCGGCTGCAGATGATGTAGTTGTCACGGGAGACTCCGGTGCTGGTGCCGGCGGAGAAGATGGCGGCGACTTTCAAGCTGAGTGCGCCGGCAATGCCGTGCTTCTGCTGCATGTAGGTGCGGAACTCGGCCTCGTTGGGATTGGTGAAGGCGAGTACAACGGTCAACGAGATGAGCAGGAAGAGGATGAGTCTCATGGCTTGGGTGTGGCTGGCGTGGAGGTTGGAGTGGAGGTTGGAGTGGAGGTTGGAGTGGAGGTTGGAGTGGAGGCGGGGGGAGTTGTTTTGGCGTCCACCCGTTTCAACTCAAAGGAACCGGGGGTGGTGCCTGGAATTTCAATCCATTCGCCGGTTTCAGCCTGCTCGCTGCGGAGGCGCCACTGCTCGCCCTCGATCTCATAGAGCGGGCGGTTGGACTCCTTCGCCTTCTGGCGCATGAGAAGCATGCGGTCTTCATTTTCGGCGGACACAGCTTTTTTGACCTGAGCGCCCCAGTCGCCGGCGGGGACCTCGCGGATTTGCAGCAGGCCGCGATGGTTTTCGCTGACGAGCTGGTTGTTTTTCAAGGTCTGGATTTCATCCATGCGGTTGCGCATGCGCTCGGTGGCCTCGCTGGCGTTTTTAAGGGCCTCCTTGTCCTGGGGCTCGTCACCGCGGTACTGGTAGACATCGAGGCGCATGTTGAGGTTCACTTCGAGAGGCTTCGGCGTGGTGATGGGCACCTCGGGCAGTTTGCAGGCGGCCAGAGTGAGAGAGGCAGAGCAAAGGATGAGTCGTTCAATGTGCCAAGGCATCAGCGGTTTCGGGTTTGCGGGGTTCCTCTTTCCAGCGGTGATCATAGACATTCACATCGAAATTGCGCGAGCCTTTCGGGCCGAAAAATCGCAGGCGACCTCGGCCCTCACGTCCGTAAAAGCGTGCTTTGCCATCAATGTTCTCATACTCGAAATCGCGCAGTGTTTCCAGCCCGATGCGGGTTATTTGATCACCGATGGAGCCGGTGAGCGCCCTGGGGAGAGAATTGATCAGATCATTGAGGGCGGCGATGCTGAAGCGGCCATGCGAGCGGTTTTGGAATTCGGCATCGCCCTGGTACAGTTCGTTCTTGTTTCCGGTGGCGACGATCTTGCCCTGCACCTTGCCGTCGATCAGAAAATACTCCGGGAACAAGGTGGTCGTGACGGGCTTGAGGTCCACATCGGTGCCGGCCACCCAGCCATCCCAGGTGAAAGTCTCGTCCAGGTAGATGTCGAACGCGCCATTCACATAGCCGCCGTAGGCCGAACTGCCGAAGATGCCATAGATGCCGTGTGCATCGTAGGTCACGCTGAGGTGGGCTTTTTCAAAGTGGAGCTGCTTCCAGCGCAATTGATCAACGGTGAAGGTCTCGGTCAGATTGTTGTTCCGGTCTTTCATGGGCAGATTGAAATGGACCAGTCCTTTCATGCCGAGGAACTCGAGCTTCAGCTCCTTGAGCGTGTAATTGTCGGTGGGGATGTTGAACTGGGCGTCGAGCTGGCCGCTTTCGAGTTTCGAGGTGAAGCTGAAGGGGAAAGGGCGGCTGATGCCTGCGAGGGGCACGCCTTTTGGGGCGATGATCAGCTTGCCGTCGCTGACCGCGAGGGTGTCCACCTGCCAGCCCGGGGCGGCGGGTTTTGGCGGTGCGGGTGGGCCGAAGGTCGCATCCGGGATGGGTGCTTCGCCCTTCATGGATTTGCGATAGCTTTCCACATACCAGAAGAGATCTTCGCCCACATAGAGGACGGGGGAGACGATTTCGACGCGGTCAATGCGGCGGTGAAGGAGGCCGTCGAGGGTGTAGTTCACATGGATGACATCCATTTCCGCCACGGTGCGCAGCGCCTCGTAAGGGGAGGGGATGCGCAGGCGTGTGAGCTGGATGCTCTGTGGCTCCACGTTTTCCGCGAGGCCGTCCAGATCCAGAGGGGTCTCGTTGGCGGAGAGATTCACATCAAAACGCACCGGTGGCAGACCGGGAGCGATGCTCATGAGGGTGACGCCGAGTTTATCCACTTCGATTTTACCCGTTGTCCAGCGCGCTGCCGTGGCATCTGCTTTTTGCTGAACCACGGCTGCGTCACCGGTGAACAAAGTCATCAGTGCATCACCCGCCGCCACGTGACCTTGCGTGATCTTCAAGGATTCCAGGCGCTGCGTGCGCCACATGTCCGGCAGCGCCGCCCGCACCTCCACCTCCGCGAAATCCAACACCGGCAGGGAGGAACGTCTGGGGATGCGCATCTGTGCGGACGCAATGCGCAGAAGCTGCTTTGACTGCTCTGTGGTGATGGCGAAGCGGATCGAGGAGTCCAGGCGTTCCGCCAGCTGCATGGCGATTTTGAGCTCGGCATCCGTCACGGTGAGGGAGCCAAACTGCAGCTGCTTCCACCAGGGCAGGGCAGGTTTGAGAGATGTTTTCACCGGTGGTGTTTCGATCTTGTCAAACCACGGCCCGTTTTCAGGGGTGAATGCCAATTGTGGGGCGTTCAGAACCAGTGACCCGACCTGCCACAACTCACGAAAGCTGTCGGGCACCAGTTCCAGCGAGGCCGACTTTGCCTGGACAAACGGGGGTGGCTGAGAGCTGGTGGTTTTGGGATTCCAGCGCAGGGACACATCTGTCAGCGTCAGTTTTTGCTTCACCGCCGAGCGCCATTCTTCGGAGGAAATGTCCAGCGCTTCCAGGCTGGTGCTCCAGGCGAAGTCACCCGAGACGGGACATAAGTCGGTAGGTGTCAGTTTGAGCGCGCCGTCCTTCACTTCCAGTGAATCGATTTTTGCCTGCCAGGCGGACGCCTGCTGGGACTGGCTTTTGGGCAGCAGGGCGTTTTCGAGTTCACGGGTCCACTCGATGAGGGGCTTTTGCAGCAGACCACTTTCCAAATGCCAGAGGCTGTTTAAATCCTGGGAGGCTTTCAGGTCAATGGAAGTGACCGTGATGTGACCAGCGCCGGTCAGGGGCTGCAGGTGCAGATTTTTCAAATGCAGCTGGTGAGTGCCGCCTGCGAGCAAGCTGGTGTTTGAGAATCTGATGTCGCGGCCTTCCCATGCAAATTCCAGGCCGGCACGCAAGGGGGGCAGCTGTGCCCTGAGCGCGGGACTGAGCTGCTGCAGCCAGGCGAGATCGAAATGACCGCCGCGGAGCGAGGCTGTTTTGAGTTCGATCTCGTTCCTGCGCATTTCGGTTTCAAAATGCAGGCTGCTGAACACGGGCTGGCCGCGCCACTCCGCCTGCTGCAGGTCGGTGATGACGGTTTTGAACGAGGGTGATTTGCTGCCGCCGACTTCCAAGGCCTGTACCTTCTGCGTGATGATGACGCTGGCGAGGGGCTGCCAGTTGTCATCGCGCACGATGAACTTCGTGGGGGTGAGATCCACGAGATCCAGACGCCAGCGGAACGAGGTGGATTGCGTGGCTGCGGGGGGCGTGCTGCCGGGCTGGGGTGGTGAGGGCAGCAGCCAGGCCAGGGGCACGTCCACCACGGCTTCATCCACTTTGAGGCCGCCGAGATTTCCCTCGTGCAACTGGCTCCAATGGGGCCGCCATTCCAGATGGCCGACGCTTGAGATGTGCTTTGAGCCGGGGAGGTGGAGGGTGCTGATTTCCCGCAGGTGCAGGGCGCCGTCCTGCCAGTCGATGGAGACGACTTGCACCTGCATGTCGCCGAGGAAGCGGCGCAGGAGGGCATTGGCGAGGGGGACGCGCTGGTGCCATGCCCAGCCGATGAGGATGGACAGCAGGATGAGGGAGGTGAGTCCGAGACGCCAGGTCCAGCGCCAGAAGCGGCGTCGTTTGGAGATGGGGGCGGCGGGATTCACTCCGGCAGAGTATCAGAAAGTCGTGGGTGTGGCACGAGCTGATTTGTTGCGGGTGGGTGTGGCAGGATTCGGGCTTGCTTCTTTGCCAAGGGGACGAAGGACAAGAAAGCCGTGACTGCGGCAGAGCAGGGGGAAGGCGTGGCTTGATTGCGAGGGTGCTGCGGACTAAAGTCCGCGCTCCATGCGCGTCTTGTGTGTCATTTTCTCTTTGCTGGCAGTGACGTGCCTGCAGGCGCATTCGGTGCATGTCTCGACGGCGGAGGCTGAGTACGATGCGAAGACGAAGAAGCTGGAGGTGAGCCTCACGGTTTTCGTGAGTGATCTTGAGCTGGCGCTGATCCGGCAGAGCGAGCGGGAGATGCGGATCGACAAGACGCCTGCGGCGGAGTTTGACGCGCAGGTGGTGGCGTATCTGAAGAAGACGTTTGTGGTGACGGATGCGGCTGGGAAAGTGGGGAAGATGACGTGGGTGGGAAGGGAGATGGAGAAGGCGAGTGAGAAGAGCGGGGACCCGGAGGTGGTGCTGTTTTTTGAGGTGGAGGTGCCGGGGGGCGTGGAGGGGGCGACGCTGAGGTGCGCGGTGTTTTGCGAGATGTTTAAGGATCAGGTGACGCTGGTGCAGGTGCACAACGGGACCCACAAAACTGAACTCCGGTTTTTACCAGGCGGGGCAGCCGAGAAGCTCTAAGCGATGAAGTGCCTTTTCCTCATTTGTATCCTGACTGCACCCAGAGGAGGGCATAGGTGAAGCCCAAGCCGAAGCCTTTTTCAGCGAGAAAGGTGTCGTAGTCACGACTGGCGACGAGGCCGGTGGAAAACTCCCTGAGGAAATGGGACACTCCTGCAAACTGTCCGATGGTTCTGAGTGGTACTGCATGGCCTGTGGCTGGATGCATCAAGACATCAATCGATGCATCGATTGCATCCGCGCAACTGATCAGCCTGGCTTTGATGTCGGCTGGTACGGTGAATGATGAGCCTTCATTCACTCCGCTGGCATCGCGTGCATGGGTGTAGGCCGGCAAAATGTCCACTAGATCAATCCACGCTTGAGCCAGTGCGTTGATGGCTGGTTGATACTGCGGATGCAGACCTGCATCACGAAATGCCACGGGCAAAGATGGGGTTTTGAGAGTGGCACCCGCACGAAGCCGTTCAGGGATGGTTATGCCATTCAGGTGTCCCACGAAACCGCTGAAATCCCTGTGGTGGTAGGCGGCGGTCGCGATGGATTGGAGGGTGGAGCCTTTCGCAACGATGATGGTCGGAGTTGGAGGGGAGGGGACGTCGGCGATTTCTACTTTGGGCAGCGGGGGCACGATGATCTTTGCAGGCGTCTTTCTGCCGCATCCTGACAGGACGAGGAGGAGTGCAAGAATGACACTGAAGCGCATGGTGATTTCGTGAGCGTTATTCAGAGCGGGCTAAAGCCCGAAGTTATCCGGCACCCGGATATTTAACGCGAATATCCGCGAATTTACAGGAATGACGCCGGGCTGGAGTCTGGTTCGTGGCGATTCGCGAGCATTCGCGTTTGATGAATGATTTTTGGGCACAAAAAAGGGCGGGAGTGTGAGTCCCGCCCTTTTGGGGTGAAGGTGTTATTTGGAGTCGGAGCCGATGTCTTTTTTGCCTTCGAGGACTTTGTCCACGAGGCCGTATTCGGCGGCCTGGGCGGCGGACATGTAGTTGTCGCGGTCGGCGTCGCGCTCGATCTGTTCGACGGACTTGCCGGTGTGATGGGCGAGGATGCGGTTGAGGCGCTTTTTGAGGCCGAACATGTATTCGACGGTGCGCTCGACATCGCTGGCGGTGCCGCGTGCGCCGCCGGAGACCTGGTGGATCATGATGTCGGAGTTTGGCAGGGCGTAGCGCTTGCCTTTGGTGCCGGCGGCGAGGAGGACGGCGCCCATGGAGGCGACGAGGCCGATGCTGTAGGTGCAGACGTCGCAGGTGAGGAACTGCATGGTGTCATAGATGGCGAGGCCGGCGGTGACGCTGCCGCCGGGGCTGTTGACGTAGATGTTGATGTCTTTCTTCGGGTCCTGCATCTGGAGGAAGAGAAGCTGGGCGATGATGATGGAGGCCATGGTGTCATTGACCTCGCCGCCGAGGAAGATGATGCGGTCCTTCAGGAGGCGTGAGTAGATGTCATAGGCGCGCTCGCCACGGCCTTCGGATTCGATGACGGTGGGGACCATGTAGCTGGACTGCGGGGCGATGGAGGTGGGAAAGTCGGAGTATTGGCTGAGGGACATAAGGGGAATGAAGAGGTGGGGGGGAGGGTTGTCAAAGGAGAGATGGCAGATGCGGAGTGGGAAATGACGAATGAGTCAATCCGAATGAGGAATGGGGGTGGCTGGATCAGGACTGGGGTGAGGAGGCGAGCTTTAAACCGATAACGCCGGAGACGATGAGGAGGATGCAGACGAGACGCGCGGCGGTGCGGGGTTCATCAAAGATGAAGATGCCAACGAGGGCGGTGCCGACGGCGCCGATGCCGGTCCAGATGGCGTAGGAGGTGCCGAGGGGCAGGGTGCGGAGGGCGAGGGAGAGAAAGAAGAAGCTGGCGATCATGAGCGCCACGGTGATGAGGCTGGGCCACAGCCGCGTCCAGCCGGCGGTCTGTTTTAAACCGACAGCCCAGGCAACTTCGAGAAGACCCGCGATGATGAGATGTAGCCAGGGCATGATCAAAAGGAGACTACGCTTCGATGCCCATGTCGAGCGTGCTTTTTTCAGAGCAACTCCAGGGTGATGTCTTTGAAGGCGATGTTGTGCCAGTCGTTGAGAGATTCGCCGTCGAATAGGGCGAGTCTGGCTGAACCGGGGGAGGTCTGCGGGGAGATGGAGGCCCTGGATGATGCTTTTGCCGCACGCTGCTTGCGGCGGGTGACGACGTCGTCGCGTTTGGTGCGGACGGCGGCGGCTTCAGAGCTGCGGCCTTGAGCGAGGACTTCCTTTTCCAAGGCGCTGAGGACTTCGATGTAGCGGTCGTAGAGAGGCAGAGAGGAGGCGTCCTTTTGCTGGGTGTATTTCTTTTCTGCGGTGCGGTAGGCATTGCGCAGACTCACCACGGACTTATGCAGACTCGAGGGGTCGATGAACGGCATGAACTTGTGCGTGGTGAAGCGCTGCTTTTCTTCACGCAGGGCGATGGCTTCATCGAGCCGCCCGGCTTTGCTGGCGTCCTGCATCGCGCGATCCAGCGCGGTGACATAGCCTGTGCCCAAGGTATCGAGTTGATCGACATATGCGGTGTTCACATCCCGCTCAAAGGCGGTCTGAAACTGTGACTCCAACTGAGCCAGACGGTATACGATCGATTCGTTGGTGGTGGCGGGAGGAGAGGGCGGGGCTGGTATGACCGTGGCGGGTGGGGTGACCGGGGCCATGGCGGGTGGCGAGCTGCTTGCGGGAGCCGGTTTTACCGGCGGAGGAGTGTACGTGGGGGTGACTGGCTGCGGTTTTGGCGTTGGTTGTGGAGAGGGGGTGGGGACGATCTTTGGTGTGGGGGCCGGTGGAGAGGGTGGCGTTGTCTTTTCGGCAGTTTCAAACGGATTGGGTGGAATGGCCGGAGGCTGGCGATTGAGCATGAACCAGCCGCCGCCGCCGAGCATGAGCAGCGCGGCGAAGACGTAGGGCATCGTCGAGGAAGGTGCGGCTTTGGATGGTGGTGGCGGCTGATAAGAATCGGGCTTGGGCGCGGTGCGCTGCTGTGCGGAGCCGGGATTGCGTGAGTAAGGGGCGATGGTGCGGCCGTGGGGGTGGGGCTGCTGTTTTGGCAGTACGGCACTGGACTCCTGGCCGGAGACTGCGCGGGGGGTGGTGAGAATGACGTCCAGCGCCTGACGGAGTTCATGGCTGCTTTGATACCGCTCCTCGCGGTCGTGCTCCAAGGCGCGGCGGATGATGGCGTCAAAGCGGGGATCGATGCTTTGAAATTTCTGCGACGGCATTTTGAACATGCCGCGCGGGATGTCGCCGGTGAGCATCTGATACAGCATGACGCCGACGGCGTAGATGTCCGCACGGCCGTCCACATCCGAGCCTAGCATGAGAGCTTCAGGCGCGACATAATCGGGGGTGCCCATGGCCATGCCGGTTTGAGTGAGGCCGGAGTTTTGTGCTTTGTCCGCCAGCTTGGCGAGGCCGAAGTCGGCGACTTTGACGCGGCCTTCGATGTCGATGAGGACATTGGAGGGCTTGATGTCACGGTGCACGATGCCCTGCTTGTGCGCGTAGCCGAGGGCATCACACAAATGCGCGGTGATGGCGAGGGCATGCTCCTGGGGCAGCTTGCCTTCGCGGGCGATCATGCGCTGGACGTCGGTGCCATCGACGTATTCCATGACAAAATAGAGCTGGCCGTCCGACGTGCGGCCGAAATCATAGACGCTGACGATGGCGGGATGGTTCATGCGGCCCATCAGGCGGGCCTCGTTTTTGAAGCGCTCGGCAAAAGCAAGGTCCTGCCGTTCGATGGCCGGCGGGAGCAGTTTGATGGCGACGGCGCGATCCAGGCTGAGCTGCAGGCCTTTGTAGACGGCCCCCATGCCGCCCCGGCCGACGAGCATGTGGACTTCATACTGGGGCAGAATTGCCTGCAGTTCTGCGGGCGTGGGCGGTTCCCAGCGCCAGCCGCCGCCGGTGGTCTTCGGCGGAGGGATGGGACTGGAGGAATCACTCATGGCTGGGCCAGGGAAGGAGCGGCCAATTTAGTAGCAGATTTACCTCCAGAGGTACGAGAAGTTGTCTGAAAGCACAAGCATTGAGGCACGGAATGACGCGATGGGTTGATTTCTGTGACAGGCTCGCCTAACTCCGCGCCCCATGAATGAAAGTCTGAAGATCTTGAGCGGCTCCGCCCATCCGACGCTGGCGAAGTCGATTGCCCACAACCTGAACATTGATCTCTGTGCCGCAGAGCTGACCACGTTTCCGGACGGCGAGACTTTCGTGCAAATCCATGAGAACATCCGCGGGGGTGATGTCTTCATTGTGCAGCCGACCTGCCCGCCGACGAACCAGAACCTGATGGAGCTGCTGATCATGGTGGATGCCGTGCGACGTGCGAGCGCCAACCGAATCACTGCCGTGCTGCCATTTTTTGGCTATGCCCGCCAGGACCGTAAAGACCGCCCGCGGGTGCCGATCACGGCGAAGCTGGTGGCGAACCTGCTGGTGGCCGCCGGGGTGAACCGGGTGCTCACCGTGGATCTGCACGCCGGACAGATTCAGGGTTTCTTCGACATTCCTGTGGATCATCTGTATGCGGCTCCCGTTTTGATGAAGACCATTCGCGAGCGTGAAATCAGCGATCTGGTGGTGGTCTCTCCTGACGTGGGCGGCATCAAAATGACGCATGCCTTTGCGAAGGCGCTGGGTGCTCCGATGGCGATCGTGGCCAAAAATCGTGTGAGTGCCGAAGAAGTAGAGGCGCATAGCGTCATTGGTGATGTGGCAGGAAAAAACGTTCTTCTGGTGGATGACCTGACCGAAACGGCCGGGACGCTGACCGCAGCCGCCGACCTGCTGCTGAAGCATGGGGCGAAAAAGATTTATGCCGGTGTGTCGCACGCCGTGCTGGGTGAGAAAGGCCGGAATCGCATCGCCAAATCGCCGATTGTGGAGCTGCTGGCGACGAATTCGACCCCGCAGGCGACCGGGGAAAAAGTCACCGCTTTGGACATCGCCCCCCTGCTGGCGCAGGCCATTGCCCGCATCCACGGGAACGAGTCTGTCACATCCCTGTTTGACACGCGGGGGTAGGCGTGTATTCTCCGCGCCCTTTTTCCAAAACTTAATCTCCTCCAGTGAGGAACCCCGACCATGGCTAAAATTCTCGATCTCCAGGCAGAAGTCCGCACCCAGTCCGGTACTGGCGCCGTCAAACGCATGCGCAAAGCAGGCAACATTCCAGCCGCCCTTTATGGTCGCAAGGTGAAGCCCTCCAGCATCCAGGTGCACGGCAAAACTTTCTCGAAGCTTCTCGAAGGCAGCGCCTCGGACAACATTCTGGTCTCGCTGAAGATCGCCGGGGAAGAGCAGCTGGCGCTGGTGCAGGAAGTGCAGCACGACTACCTGCGCGGCGGTATCCTCCACATTGATTTCCATGCCATTGCTGCTGATGAAGAAATTCACGCCAATGTGCCTGTCGTCACCGTGGGTGAAGCCAAGGGCCAGAAGCAGGGCGGATTGGTGGAAGCCATCCATCACGAAATCGAAGTGCGCTGTCTGCCGAAGGATCTGCCAGAAAGCATCGAGATCGACGTCACCGGCCTCGAAGTGGGTCAGGGCATTCACGTTCGCGAAATCACCTTCCCAGCAGGTGTCACCTGCCACCTGGGTGGTGATGTGGTCATCGTCATGTGCGAAGAGCCCAAAGTCGAAGTCGAGCCTGAGCCCGCCGCTGCTCCTGCAGCTGGTGCCAAGCCAGCTGCTGCTGCTCCAGCCGCTGGTGCTGCCGCTGCGAAGCCAGCTGCCAAGAAGTAATCTCCGCACCTTTTCCAAGATGTGGCTTCCGGAGCGGAAACAACGAGCAGCGGCGTGAGTGCGCCGCGTCTCATTGTGGGCCTCGGCAATCCCGGCGAAACCTACCGAGACACACGCCACAACATCGGATTTATGGTGCTGGACGAAATCGCAAGACGCATGGGGGCCGCTTTCCGCGAGGAAAAGCGCTGGTCAGGTCTTGTGGCGAAATTCACGGGCGGTTACCTGCTCAAACCACTCACGTTCATGAACGACAGCGGTCGTTCGGTGCAATCGGTGGGGCACTTTTACAAGGCTTCACCTGCGCAAACGCTGGTGGTTTACGACGATGTGGATCTGCCGCTGGGCCGCCTGCGATTCCGCACCAGCGCAAGCGCCGCCGGCCACAATGGCATCCGGTCCCTCATTTCCTCACTCGGCTCGGACGAATTTCCACGACTGAAAGTGGGGATCTCTCCGGCGGATGGCCGCCCTGCTGGTGAACGCATGGTGGGCCATGTGCTGGGAAAATTCAGCACCGAAGAGAGGCCTGTGCTGCAAACTGTCATCCAGCGCGCTGCTGATGCGGTGCTTTCTGCTGTTGATCGCGGCCTGGAAACCGCCATGAATGTCTTCAACCGACAAACCGAATCTTAACCCCCGAAACCACACCACCTATGAACCGCAAATACGAGGCACTCATCGTGCTCGACACCAAAGGCAAAGAAGAAACCGTTGACTCCCTCGTCAGCACGATCAGCAAAGACATGGAGAAGTCCGGTCTGAAGCTTGAGCAGATCGACAACATGGGCAAACGCAAGTTCCCCTTCAACCCACGCCACGTCGAAGGCGGCCACTTCATCAACATCCAGTTCACCGGCGCCCCTGCTGCTCTGGACAGCCTGCGCTCCAAGCTGAAGCTGAATGAAAACGTGTACCAGCAGTATTACCTGAAGCGCAGCGCGTAGTCTGCCTGCTGCCAAGTCAGAGTGTTGTTTTCAAGACCCCGGTCGCGCGTGAAGGCGCGGGCCGGGGTTTTGTGTGTACGCGGGGGAAGGATGGGTGTTAGAGCATTTTAAATTATTTTATAGCCTAATGGGGCGGCGGTGGTGACGCGGATTTGATGGGTGTGGCGGAGCGCCGCACAGGGGACTGTGCGGACCACTTTGCTGTCGCCCTCGCGATAGCTCTGGATTTTTCAACCCAGATGAGGCCACATTTTTATTTAAAATGCTCTAGCGGTGACCGTGGCGCAGGCGTGTGACGGAGCTTGTTGCGGACGCTGCTGGGTTTGCTTTTCTGAGGGGCGGTGCAGCTATCAGAGCAGCCTCGCCGAGGTTCGACAACCCTTCGCTATGATGCGTAACCCCGTTGGGGTTGAAGAAAGAGGGGCGAGGGCGGATCTGGAAGAAGGTGTGATGTGGGGCTTACTTCTAG
Source organism: Prosthecobacter sp. (assembly GCF_044222345.1). GTDB lineage: Bacteria > Verrucomicrobiota > Verrucomicrobiia > Verrucomicrobiales > Verrucomicrobiaceae > Prosthecobacter. The sequence goes on along the minus strand of NZ_JBGANL010000023.1, from coordinate 76,889 downwards.
ATCTTGCGGCGAGGAGCGAAGGTCGTTCCCAAAACTGCACCGGCGAACGTGCCGAATATAACCAGAAGAGGCCAAAAGGGCGGCCCTCCAAAATCACCTAAAAATGCAGTGCTTAGAAATAGAGCAAGGGGGAGCAGGCAGCCGCAGCCGAGAGATCCGCGAATGCAGCCTGCCTTGCGATTCCGAGGTGGCTCTTGCGAAGCGGATGAGAAGGCAGACTGGGGCGGCTGATAAGGATTGAGTTCCTCGTTCATCGCCTGGGATGGACTGGTGGCAGAGCCTGTTGAAGGCTGGGACTGGGACGCCCGATTGCGGGCAGGAGTGCCCGCATCACTTATCAGGCGTCGAGACCGAAGGCGGTGTGGACGACGCGGGCGGCGTTTTCGACTTCGGCTTCGTCCACGATGACGGCGGTCTTGATCTCGCTGGTGGAGATCATCTGGATGTTGATCTTCGCGTCTGCGAGGGCCTTGAACATCTTGGCGGCGACGCCGCTGTGGCTGCGCATGCCGATGCCGACGACGCTGACCTTGGCAATGCTGCTCTGGGTGCGAAGCTGGGCTTTTTCACCGAGGCCGGGAAGCTCGGCCTTGAGCACGGCTTCGGCCTTGGCGAGGTCTGCGCCGCTGAGGGTGAAGGAGATGTCGGTGATGCCGTCGAAGCTGACGTTCTGGACGATCATGTCGATCGTGATGTTTGCGGAGGCGATGGCACCGAAGATGGCGGCGCTGATGCCGGGGCGGTCGGCGACGTCGTCGATGGTGACTTTGGCCTGGTTGCGCTCGAGGCTGACGCCGCGGACGACGACGGACTCCATGCCGGGGGATTCTTCTTTCACGATGGTACCGGGGTTGTTGTTCATGCTGTTGCGGACTTCAAAGCGCACACCAAATTTGTTGGCAAACTCGACGCTGCGGCTCTGCATCACCTTGGAGCCGGAGGAGGCCATTTCGAGCATCTCTTCGTAGCTGATCTCGTTGATCTTTTGGGCGGTCTTGACCACGCGAGGATCGCAGGTGTAGACGCCGTCCACGTCGGTGTAGATCTGGCAGAGGTCGGCCTTGATGGCGGCGGCCATGGCGATGGCGGTGAGGTCGCTGCCGCCACGACCGAGGGTGGTGATTTCACCGCTGGCGGTTTCGCCCTGGAAACCGGCGAGCATGACGATGTTGCCTTCGTCGAGCATCTTTTTCACGGCATCCGGGGTGATGTTGACGATGCGTGCCTTGGTGTGGACGCCATCGGTGGAAATGCCTGCCTGGGCGCCGGTGAGGGAGACGGCCTTGCCGCCGAGGGCATTGATGGCCATGGCGGTGAGGGCGATGGTGGTCTGCTCGCCGGTGGCGAGGAGGACGTCCATCTCACGCTCGATGGGTTCGCGCTCGGGAGAGACTTCTTTGGCCAGCCGGATCAGGTTGTCTGTGACGCCGGACATGGCGGAGACGACGGCGACGACTTGATTGCCCGCACGCTGGGTTTCCAGAATGCGACGTGCGCAGTTGCGGATGCGCTCTGGAGTGCCGACGGAGGTGCCGCCGTATTTCTGGACGATGAGTGCCATGCTGGGGGGTTGGGAAAGGGCGCGGAAAATGGCATGGTGGGGCGGGTGCGCAAGGACGGAGTTTGGGGGAGGGGAGGGGAGTTGACGGTGGTTGGGAGGAGGGGGCGACCCTAGGAAATCAAAAATCGGTTGTTCATCACTCGTCAATCGCGCATGCCCACGCGGCGCTTTGGGCCTGAGGATTGACGATTGTCGAGCAATCGATTTTTGATTTTAGAAGGGGCTGAGTGCGCTTAAGAGCCAAGGATCTGGCGCTGTTCTTCAGGGGTCAGTTCGCGCCACTGGCCTGCGCTGAGGGCGAGGTCGGCGAGATTGAGGCGGCCGATGGTAACGCGGATGAGGCGGAGGGTGGGGTGGCCGACGGCGGCGGTCATGCGGCGGACCTGGCGGTTTTTGCCTTCGGTGAGGGTGAGTTCGATCCAGGAGGTGGGGATGTTTTTGCGGACGCGGATGGGGGGATCTCGCGGGGGATGGGCGGGCTCGGTGTCTAGGCGCCGGGCTTGGCAGGGGAGGGAGTGGAAGTCTTTGAGGTCGATGCCGGAGCGGAGTTTTCTCAAAGCTTCGTCGCTGACGGTGCCGTCCACCTGGGCATGGTAGGTGCGCGGGTGGGCGTGGCGGGGATTGAGGAGGCGATCGTTCCAGCGGGCTTCGTCGCTGAGGAGGAGGAGGCCTTCGGAGTCGCGGTCGAGGCGACCGATGGCATAGACGTTTGGCGGGAAGCCGAACTCGGCGAGGGTGTGGTGGGAGGGGTGCTCCTGAGTGAACTGGGAGAGGACGTCGAAGGGTTTGTAGAAGGCGAGGAGCATTATTTTTGCTTCAAGACTTCGAGCTGGCGCTCCAGTGCACCCCGGCGCTCCTGATAGGTGGAATGTGCCGTGTTTTCATTCACGCCACTGCGCAAAGCAACAAGCGTGAAGACAATCCCGAATACGCTCATGCCGAGGGGGACAATGGTGAAAATGCCTGCCCCTGCCTTTGAGAAACCAGTGGCCATGAGAATACAGACCACGGTGAAAAAAACTCCAAACATGGTGCCCATGATTTTGCCGGCTGAACCGGCGGCAGCGGCTTTTTTTGCGTCTAGCGAGGTGGCCAAGCCTCTTTCCCGATCCAGCTTTTCGATCTCATTTTGCAGGGCAATGACTTCCAGGGTTTCGGCCATCTTGCCGGTGTTTTCGGCGATCCTGGCGACTTCTTCGGTGAAGATGGAGCTTTCGGTGCGCTTCACTTCCAGGCTGCTGTGGCAGAACTGGCAGGTGACGAAACGGGTGGCGTCGGAGACTTGAAGCGGAGCGCCGCAGTGGTTGCAACGGACGGAGAGCGTGTCCATGCCGTGAGGCTAGCGGGAGCGCTGAAGATTTTCAAGGGTGGTTCCAAAACGCATCACATCTTCCAATGCGAGGCGCTTTTGCTCGAACTCATCTTCGGTCATGCGGCGGGGGATGTGATGAGGCTTGTCGAAGACGAGGGTGACTTTGGAGAAGGGCAGGGGCAGGAGGAATTCATCCCAGGTCCTGAACTGGATGGCGTGGCTGTAGTGCATGTGCACAGGGATGATGGGCACGCCGGTGAGCTGGGCGAGCTTTACGATGCCGGGCTGCACACGATGAAGCGGGCCGCGCGGGCCGTCCGGGGTGATGCCGATCTCGTAGCCTTCACGCGCCTTTGCGGCGAGGGCGATGAGGGCGCTCATGCCTTTCTCGGGCTTGGAACTGGAGCCGCGTTCGGCCTCGATGCCGAAGGTTTCGCAAACGTCGGCGATGATCTGGCCGTCGCCGCTGGGGCTGGTGAGGATGGTGCCGGGGACGTTGGCGAACCACTCATGGTGCAGATACGGAATGAGGAACATGCGGTTGTGCCAGAAGGACCAGATCCAGCCTTTGCGGGTGGCATCAAAGACGCCGGCGTCATCGCGCACATCAAAGCGCAGGGTCGAGCCAATGCCGCGCATGATCCATGCGATGATCTTGCCTGCGGATTTGATGCGGATTTTAGCCATGAGGGTGAGGGCATTGCATGGCGGTGTTCTGATCCGCGGTCAAGGTGCGGGATGCCGGTGCAGGGCATGAAAAAGGCGGGAGACTTCTCCCGCCGTGGATGCGTGACTTAGACCAGCTCTCAAAAATCTTGTCACATTGCCCGGGCGGCGGAGCGGCCCCATTGGCTGCTTCGTGCGCTTGCCTGTTATTTCCAAATAGCAGGCGGCGCACTCTCCTTGCCACTGGGGCCGCTGCGCTCGCCGGATCCATAGGACAATCTTTTCGAGAACCGGTCCAGGCTGGCAGTGCCCAGCTACCATTTGCCCGCATACATGATGCCCATGGTGAGCAAGCCACCCACGAAGGCACCGATGCCCAAGTTAAAACCCGCCGTGAAGTCTGTGGAGCCGCCGACAAGAATGGCGCTGTCCTGGATCGCGGAAGGGAGGTAGCGAACCTTGGCCACTGGATCCGTGACAGCGGTGTCACTGGCATGGGCGGAGAAATAGTTGGAGGTGACTTTGAAGGTTTGTTTTACAGGGGCGCTGCTTTGCGGGGTGTAGGAAACATCAAACTGGTAGTTGCTATTCTTTCCTCTCTTCCACTCCCCTCCTTCGATGATGCCGTCCACCGTGACGCCCTCTTTTTCCAGCCTGGCCAGGCGCTCTTTTTCCTGATGACCGCTGTAGGTAAGGAATGGGCCGGCGATGACTGCAATGGCTGCGAACAGCTTGATTTTGGTGGGGGTTTCCATGTGATTTGGTGGAATTAGGCCGCCGTTTTATCCAAATCAGCCGGAAGGGTCAATATGAATACTCTTAGACTCAAATCCTTAAATGGACTTGACCAGCTCTATCACCGAACGGCCTGCTTCCCTGCGGAAATCGACGCGGTCGAAAATCTCGCTGATGACATGGAGGCCGAGGCCGCCGATGCGACAGTCGATGGAAGGAGGGGCGACGAGCTTCTGGAAGTCCTCGTTGGTGATGCCTGCGCCGTAATGCTCAATGAGGATGCGTACGGAATCCGGGCCAGACTCCATGCGGCAGGTGGCGGCGCGTTCGGTGCTGGTGGAGCAGTAGGCGTATTTGCAGATGTTGCTCATCACTTCGTCACAGCCGAGCACGAGGAGGCCGGTGAATTCCTCGCTCAGGCCGTGGTAGGCGGACCATGTCTCGATGAACTCACGCACGAGGCGCAGCGTATCGGGGTGGCAGGAGAGGGCGATTTCATCCGGTGCTGGCGGCGAATGATCGGTAATCATCAGCACGGTGGCATCGTCCTGATAGCTCGAGTCATCGGCGAAGGTGCGCCATTGCTCGACAAGATGGTTTAAGAAGCCATCGCCACCCTGGGGGTGCTGCATGGCGGCGGCGAAGGCGGCATCTTCAAAGTATTCGCCTGCGCTGTTCTGGACCTCGAGGATGCCATCGGTGTAAAGCATCCACTGGCGGCCGGTGCTGAAGGGGAGCGACATCTCCGCATAGCGCGCGGCGCATGAAATGCCGAGCGGCGCATTGCCGGGGGCGGGGACTTCCTTCCAAGATTTGCCATCAAACACCTGGGCGCCCGGCAGGCCGGCGCAGCAGAGCCAGACACGTCGTGTCTTTGGGCAAACGAGCAGGGCATTGATGGCGATGAAGCGGCCAGCCTTCATCACACCACAAAGGCGTTTGTTTAACGTCGACATCCATTCGGCGAGATTCATGGAGACGCAGAGATGCGCGGTGGAAGCGATGAGGGTGGTGCCGCGTGCCATGTCGAGAGCTGCGGGCAGGCCTTTGCCGCAGACATCGCCGACACCGAGGAGGATTTTGCCGTCATCGATTTGATGCCAGAAATAAAAGTCTCCGCCGACTTCGCTGGCGGGCTCATAGAAGGTCTCGACCGCCACGTTTCCCAAACGCACCTGGGGCGCGGGGAGGAAGGAGTTTTGAATTTCCGTAGCGAGAGAAAGCTGCTGACGATTTTCGGCTTCCAGAATCGCATTCTTCTGTGATTCGAGGCGCATCAGGGTCACGGCGATGAGGCTGCCGAAAGTCTCAAACATTTCCACATCCTGAGTGGTGAAGGAGGAGCCGTGGTTGGGATTGATGGCCTGCATGACGCCGAGGCAGCGGTCGCCATCGAGCAGGGGAATGGTGACCATGGCACGGGTGACGAGGTCGGACTGGTCCGAGGCAGGCTTGAAATGGCGGGGATCATTGAGCGCGTCTTCGATGTTGACGGCTGTTTTGGTCGAATAGACATGGCCGGCGATGCCCTTGCCTTTCGGTACGCGCACCTCCATGGCATTGATGGGATCAAGCGTGGAGCGGATGAGGAGGTCCTCGCTGGGGCCGTCTGGAAGGAGGATGGAGCAGACTTCGCAGTCCATGACCTCGCGCGAACGCTGGAGGATATGATCGACGAGTTCGACCAGATTCTGGGTGCTGCTGAGACGGCGCGCCACGTCGAGCAGAACGCTTTGGCGGGAGGTGATGGGCTGCGGATTACTCACGGCGTTTGAAGAGGTCGAGGATGCCTTTTTTCTTTTCTTCGGGGGTGGCGCTTTCGCGAGGCATGGGTATGACGGGGGCCGGCTTCGTGCCGGATTCGAGTTCTTTGATACGCACGGGGTAGGGCTCGTGGGTGCGGCGCATGTGCTCGATGAGCTGTTCCTTGGTGGGGACCTCATTGGCCTTGCTGCCAAAGATGAGGCGGCTGGGCTTGCCGGCGAGCGTGCCGGTGATGTACTCACCCCAGATGACGAGGGCGTTCATTTCTTCGACCAGGGTGTTGATCTTGCGCATCGTGGTGTCGAGGTGCTTTTCCAAACCGGGGCCTGAGGCGTTTTCACCACCGGCGAGCATGTGATGGAGATCGGTGGTGATTTCTTCGATGCGAGCCTTCAGGCCTGGTTTGCCATCGGGGGTGCCTGCGATGGTGCCGTTGAGTTCCTTGGAGAAGCTTTCGAGGTTGGCGAGGATGGCGTCCGCACGATTGGCGAGACCTTTGTCGGCCGCGCCTTTTGGCCCTTTGACGAGTTCTTGAATGCCGGTGGCGGTGTCTTCGAGCTTGTCGGCCACGGCGTTGATCTTTTGACCAAAGCCGGGTGTTTTACCGTCGCCGGTGAAGGTGATTTTCAGCTCCTGGGTGAAGGCTTCGATGTTGGCCAGGGAGTCGGTGATTTTTTTGGAGGCGTCGCCTTTGCCGAGAGGATCGGTGATCTTTCTGAGATCGGCGGTGATGTCCCGGATGTTGGCGAAGATGGCATCGCCGCCGGGGAGCATCATTTCCAGCAGGCTGCCGAGGCTGCTGGAGGTGAGGCGGGCACCGTCGGCCAGGAGGCCGTCTTCATCATCGAGGCGGATGAGTGCGATGTGTTTTTCGCCGAGCACCGACTCGGCGCTGATGATGACTTTTAACCTGGAGGGAATGGGTGCGGAAGAGAAGACCTCGATGTGGACGCGGACGGTGTTGCTCTCAAGGATGCGATCTGCGGGGGCGAGGTGCTCGATGCGGTCGACCGTGCCGATTTTGTCGCCGGCGAAGAGAACGGTGGTGTTGCGGTGAATGCCGGTGACATCGGCGAAATCCACGGAGAAGCGCAGGTGGGGCTTGCGCCAGGGATCGCCCGAGATGGCGAAGATGAGAGCGCCGAGCAGCATCAGGGAGCAGAGAATGACCAGGGTCGCGACGGTGGCATCTTGCTTGTTTTTCATGGCTTGGAGGACTGAATGGCGGGGCGTGAATACAGGCTGGCCTCTTTGAGGCCCAGAAGCGTTTCGCGGTAGAGCACTTCACCGGAGTCGTCGCTGCCGTCTCCCTGGGGATCACCGTTGATGAACTGCTGGACGGCGGGGTGGGGGTGCGCGCGGATTTCTGCGGGCGTGCCGGCGGCGATGATCTTGCCCTGATTTGGGCCGGTGCCGAGCATGATGATGCGGGTGCCGATGCGGAAGACGCTGTTCATGTCATGCGTGACGACGACGACGGTGGCACCGATCTTCTGGGTGAGGCGCTGTGTGAGTTCATCGACCACGGCGGTCATGATGGGATCGAGGCCGGCGGTGGGTTCGTCGCTGAAGACGAGGGGCGGGTCCAAAGCAAGTGCGCGGGCGAGTGCGGCGCGCTTCTTCATGCCGCCGCTGATTTCAGAAGGCTTCTTGTGGCCGTGGCCGGTGAGGCCGACCTGCTCGAGCTTCATTTTGACCACGGTGTCGATGAGTCTGGCGTCGAGCTGGGTGTGCTCGTTCAAGGGGAGGGCCACGTTTTCGGCGACGGTGAGGGATTGGAGCAAAGCGCCTGATTGAAAGAGCATGCCGTAGCGGCCGCGGAGTTTGCGCAGCGCATCCGCATTCATGGTGGTGATCTCCTGACCGAAGATCTTGATGCTGCCAGAGCAGGGTTTTTCCGTGCCGATGAGGTGGCGGAGCAGGGTGCTTTTGCCGCAGCCGCTGCCGCCCATGATGACGAAGGTGTCGCCTTCATAGACCTTGAAGCTGACGCCGTTGAGGACCGTCTGGGAACCGAAGCGGCGCACGAGGGAATCGACCTCGATGATCGGTTCGCGGGAAGACGGGGCGGGGGCGGCGTCTGACATCAGAAGAAGAACAGGGCGGTGAGGAGGGCGTTGGCGATGAAGACGGTGAGGAGGGAGACGACGACGGAGCGGGTGGTGGCGAGGCCGACGCCTTCGGCACCGCCGGAGACATTCAAGCCGATGCTGCAGGCGATGGTGACGATGAGGACGCCGAAGACGGCGCTTTTGAGGAGGCCGATGCCGATGTCGCTCAACGAGACATGCTGCAGCGCGTGATTGACGAAGAAGGCGGTGGACATGTGCAGGGAGAAATGGCCGATGAGCCAGCCGCCCGCGAGGCCGACGTAGATGCTGAAGACCGTGAGCATGGGCAGCATGATGACCATGGCGAGAAAGCGCGGGACGATGAGCCAGGACATGGGGGAAATGGCCATGACCTCAAGGGCTTCGATTTCTTCCGAGACTTTCATGGTGCCGAGTTCTGCCGTGACGGAAGAACCGCTGCGGCCGATGACGATGACTGCTGTGACGAGAGGTGCGAGTTCGCGAATGAGGCTGGAGGAGACGAGGCCGGGGACAAAGGCGGTGGCACCGAGCTTTGCGAGCTGGGCGGCGGACTGCATGGCGAGCACGACGCCGATGGTCAGGGCGGTGAGCGCCGACATGGGAACGGCATGCACACCGATGCGTGCGATTTGAGCAAAGGTGTGGCCGATGCGCCAGCCTCTGCCGCGGAAGGGCGCGACGAAGAGCCAGTAGAGCAGGCTTCCGCACAGTTCGAAGTATTGGCGGAATGCTTCGGTCATGGACGGAGCTGGAAAGGACTAACGTTTGCTGGTCAGATCGGCGGCGTTCAAGGCGGCCTCAACCGTGGGGAGATGGGTGATGAAGTCACCGAGACGCACGATTTTGAACGAGGCATCCACGCGGCCCTGAATGCCTGCGAGCGCAAATTCCGTGCCCGCGCCGCTGGCGTGCTGGAAGTATTCCACCACGACGGCCCAGACCGGGGTGTTGACAAAGGTGACCTTGGTGAAGTCGATGATGAGGCGTTTGACTCCGGCCTTCATCTGCTCGCGCACGACTTTTTGGAATTCGGGCACGGTCGCCAGATCGGCATCGCCCTCGAGTTCGATGACGACGGCGTTGGGGTGGTTGCGGACGGTGGGTTTCATGAAAGTATCAAGCGATCAGAGCCAGCCGGTTTGATTGAGGCGGCCGGTGAGTTCCATCTGCCGTTCCAATTGTGCGGCATAGAGCGCGGCATTTTCGGCATTGGGTTTGCAGCGGGTGGATTCATCGAGGGTGACGAGCTTGGAGCAAAGCTGCTCGTAGCTGACGCGTTCAGTGCCGCCCTGATTGGCGTGGGCATAGGCGGCCTGGATGGCTCCGCCGAGAGCGGCGCCCTCGCTGGTGCTGAGGGTGACGACTTCGGCATTGAAGCAGTCGGCGGCGATTTGACGCCAGACGCTGCTCTTGCTGCCGCCGCCGGTGAGGCGGATTTCGGTGGGATTCATGCCGAGATCGCGGAAACGCTTCAGACCGTAGGCGAGACCGAGGGTGGCACCTTCGACGGCAGCGCGGGCGAGATTGGCCGGGGCCATGTTGGTGGGGCGAAGGCCGTGGATGACGCCGGTGCCGTTTGGCAGGTTCGGGGTGCGCTCGCCATTGAGATAGGGAAGGAACATCACGCCATCGGCACCGACGGGAGCGGTTTTCACAGCGGCTTCGAGCTGGTGCAGATCCCAGCCGAACATTTCGCGCACCTGCTCGGTGACGACGGTGACGTTCATGGTGCAGACGAGCGGGAGCCACTGATCGGTGCTGTCGCAGAAGGCGGCGACTTCGCCCTGGCCATCGACCACGGGAGAGCCGGACACGCCATAGAGAGTGCCGCTGGTGCCGAAGCTGGCGGTGACGACGCCGGGCTTGATGTTGCCGGTGCCGATGGCGCCCATCATGTTGTCGCCGCCGCCGGCGCTGATGATGACGTCGGAGTTCAGGCCCCATTTGACGGCGAGGTCTTTGCGGATGGTGCCGTGCACGGATTTGGAAGAGCCGAGAGGAGGCAGCATGGCGCGCACGCTGGGATCAATGTAATCGCAGATTTCGTAGGCCCACTGGCGGGTGTTGACATTGAGGATGCCCATGCCGGAGGCGTCTCCGTATTCCATGCGCTTCACGCCGCTGAGCCAGAAGTTGATGTAGTCGTGCGGCAGCAGGATGGTTTTTGTTTTCGCGAAGTTCTCGGGCTCGTTTTGCTTGAGCCAGAGCAGCTTGGGAATGGTGTAGCCTGGCAGCATGGCATTGCCCGCGACGGCGATGACGCCGGGCTGGCCGCCGAAATGATGGGCGATCTCTGCGCACTGGGCCTGGGTGGAGGTGTCGCACCAGAGCTTGGCATGGCGGACGGGTTTGTCGTCTGCGCCGAGCGCGACGAGGCCGTGCTGCTGGCCGCTGACGCCGATGCCGGCGATCCTGGCCTTGTCCTTGCCGATTTGTTCGAGGCACTGCTGCACGGAGGCATCCACCGCATCGAGCCATGACTGTGGGTCTTGTTCGAGATGGCCGGGAGGGAGGCCTTCGATCAATTCATAGGTGCTGTGGCCGGTGGCGAGAATTTTGCCTGAGTCGAGGTCGAGGACGATGGCCTTGGTGCTCTGCGTGCCGCTGTCGATGCCGAGGAAATACATGAATGGAAGGAGGGTTGGAGTCGGCGAAAGGTTTACGGTGGGTTGGGAGGGCAGGTCAAGAGGTCAAGCGTTTAAGAATCGGTCATCATTCGTGCTGATTCAGTCATGCAAGGGAAGTCAATCCTTTGACTGGATGTTTCCTGATTTCTTGATGGCGCGCATGAGCCGCCAGCCGAAAAAGAGAGAGACCGCATAGCCCAGAGCGCCGAAGATGGACACGCCATAGAGCAGTGGGGCGGCCTGGCGGCTCCACAATTCACTGGAGCCGAGAAAGATGGCAGCGGTGAGGATGCCGAGGACGAGGCGATTGACGATGGGATCGAGGTGGCGGTGATCGATGTGCACCGTGAAAGAGCCGTCGCGGAAGCGGGCGAGCATGTCGGTGATGTCGCGAGGCAGAGCGGTGAGGAGACGATTCCACACACGGAAGGAGCGGCGGGCGCGTTTGGCGATGCGGCCGGGCGAGAAGCGGCGCAGCATGAGGCGCGTGCAATAGGGCTGCATCAGCTCGGCCAGGCTTACATCGGGGCTGAACCGGCGCGAGGTGCCTTCCAGCACGATGAGGGTTTTCAGCAGCATGGCGAGCGAGGGAGGCAGCACGATGTGGTGGCTGCGGATGATTTCGACGAGGCTGCTCAAGGCTGCGCCGACATGGATGTCATTGAGCGGATGGCCGGTGTAATCCGCCATGAATTCCTGCAGGTCTGCCCGCAGCTTTTCGCGTGAGCAGTCTGCTGGCACGGCGCCGAGGCGCAGGACCTGCTCGGCGACGAGTTCGGAGTCGTTTTCCACGATGCCTAGGAGGAGGGCCTCGACTTCATCGCGCAGGTCTTCATCGATGCGGCCGACCATGCCGCAGTCGATGACGCCCACGATATTGCCGGGGAGCAGGATGAGATTTCCGGGATGAGGATCGGCATGGTAGAAGCCATCGCGGAAGACCATTTCGAGATACATGTTGGCACCGCGTTTGGCGAACTCGCCGAGATCCACGCCGGACTGCTGCAGCGCCTCGATGTCGCTGCCGATGATGCCATCCAGGCGCTGCATGGTGACGACTTGATGTGAGCAGAGTTCGTTGAAGAGTTCGGGGATGCAGACGGTGGGGTCGTCGGCGAAGTTGCGGGCAAACTCCTCCTGATTCTGCCGCTCGTAAGTCAGGTCGAGTTCACGCAGAAGGGTGCGGCGGAACTGGCGCACGACTGCCAGCGGCTGGTAGGAGCGCAGGGCGGGGGAATGCTGTTCCAGGAGCTCTGCGAGGGCCTGCACGATCTCGACATCCGTGGCGGCCTGTTCGGCCACACCTGAACGGCGTACTTTGACGACGACACTATGGCCGGTGTGAAGGCGGGCGGCATGGACCTGGGCTACGGAAGCGGCGGCGAGAGGGGTGTCTTCAAAGCTGGCAAAGAGTTGTTCGATCGGCTGGCCGAGCTCGGCTTCAATGGTTGCACGGGCCACGGCGGAGGGGTCGGGTGGCACATTGGCCTGAAGCTGGGAGAGCTCCTCGGTGAGTTCAGGGCCGAGCAAGTCGGCGCGAGTGCTGAGCATCTGGCCGAGCTTGATGAAGGTGGTGCCCAGTTCTGTGAGAGCCATGCGCACACGCGCGGCCTGCGTCACGCCGGTGGTAATCGACTGGCCATCAGCGCTTTTGAGGCGGTCCTGCAGCCAGGAGTACTTGAAGCCGCCGAACAAATCTGCGAGACCATACTTGCCGAGTACGGCGGCGATTTCCGCGATGCGTTTGGCATAACGTTCGAGACGGGCCAGGGCTTCAATTTTCATTCTGGTGCAACCTCCACACGAATGAGGGGTCTGACAATGCGGAATGATCACTCTCGGCTGGCGGTTTCGGCCGGCTTAGGTATCCATGGGCATGAGCACTCCCAAAATTCTCGCCTTTGCTGGCAGCACCCGCAGCGCCTCGTATAACAAACAGCTGGTTCGTTTTGCGGCAGAGGCCGCACGTGCCGCCGGGGCCGAGGTGACGTTGGTGGATCTGCGTGATTACCCGCTGCCGTTGTTTGACGGTGATCTGGAGGAGCAGCAGGGGCTGCCTGAGAATGCGAAAAAATTGAAGGCTCTTTTTCTCGCGCACGATGCCCTGCTGATTGCTTCGCCGGAGTACAACAGTTCCATCACTGCCGTGCTGAAGAACACGCTGGACTGGGTGTCCCGTGGCGAGACGGAGGATGAGCCTGCGCTGGCGGCCTATCGGGGGAAAACGGCTGCGTTGATCAGCGCTTCTCCAGGTGCGCTAGGCGGGCTGCGGGGGCTGGTGCATCTGCGTGCCATTTTGGGCAACATCGGCGTCATTGTTTTGCCGGATCAGGTGGCGGTGCCCAAGGCCTATGAAGCCTTTGATGAGCAAGGCGGGCTGAAGGATGAACGTACGGCCAAGCAGGTGACGCGGGTGACGCAGACGCTGGTTGAGTTTTTGAAGAAGCACGTGGGCTAAGCAGGGGCTGAGACACTGCTGGTGACATCAACGAGCTGCGGCATTTTTCGTGCCGGGGCCACGGGTGCGCTCGGACTTGATGGGAATGGGGGCGAGCTTGATGGTCTCGACTTGAACAATGACGGGGGGGGGGAAGCTGGATGAATTCTGTGCGGATTCGCCTTCGGCTCCGGCAGGTGAATGACGCAGGGACGCGATCCTGGCCTGCAGTTCGGCCATCTCGCGGCGGGCGGCTTCGATCTGACCGGGAAGCTCCGCGTGCTGGCCGTTCGTTGAAACGGCGGCGTCGGGGGGCGGCTCTTGGGCGGAATGGCGTCTGGGCGGGGCTATTTGCGATCCGCCCTGAGCGCTGTTGGACTGGGCGTCGCGGTAACGCTGCTCGACAGCAGCGAGGCGTTGTCTGGCATCGACAAGCTGCTGTTTCGTGGCGGCGAGATCCAGATTGAGCTGTTCCAATTCAACGCGCTTGGAGCTGGCTTCTTCGAGACGGCTTGTTTCGGCGGCGAGTGCAGTGGTGCATGCGGTGAGTTCGGCTGTGCGGGAGGCCAGCTTCTTTTCGCATGAGGCCAGATCCTCCTGCATGCGCTGCAGTGAACCTTCAGAGGCGGCGCCTTTCTGCTCCAGGGAAGTGAGGAGTGATTCGAGATCTTTGACGGCGGCCTCATCACGCTGGTGTTTGGCGCTGAGGGCCAAGCTGGCCGTGCTGAGCGCGGCATGTTTTGCCTCCTCCTCCACGATGCGCCTTTCATGTTCAATGATCTGCTGACGAAGGGAGTTTAACAACGCTTCATCCTGCTCGCACTCATCACGCACCTGTTTGAGGCGGGCGTCTGCCTCCTCTTTTTGAATCGTCAGATTTTCGATCTGCTGCTGAGCTTCGGCTGCGTTGGCGGTGAGCCGCTGGACCTCGGTGGCCTTTTCGTAATGCTGGGCATTGAGGCGCTCGAGGGCGGCGGTTTTGTCTGCATGCTGACTGGTGAGGGAACTGATGGTCTCCAGCCACTCGCGATGGGCGGCTTCAGCCTGCTGAATGGCGGCTTTCGCAGGCGCGAGCTTTTCCTCCTCAGCACGCAGGGATTCGACACGGGCGAGATGCAGGGCGCGTTCCTTTTCAGCGCGCTGCTGCCAGTCACGCAGCTCTTTTTCAGCGGCGGCGACCTCGGACTTAAGCCGAGCTTTCTCCGCTTCCAAATGGGCCACTGCTTCCACAAGAGCCTTGTCAGGAGATGCCGGTGGAGGCGGTGGCGATGGAGGAGCAGGTTCAGGAGCTTCCGGAGTCGGCGCTTCAGGTTCAGGAACGGGAGCCGGAGGAGCAGGCTTTGAAACCGCAGGAGCGACGGGTGTGTCTACGACGGACGGGCTTGTGGCCGGGTGTTCAAGATCGAGCGTGCCGACGAGAGGCCCAAAGGCGATCGTATCGCCATGAAGGAGGGTGCAGCTGAGCTGGCGTTCACCGTTGACGAAGGTGCCGGCAGAGGACTTGAGATCAAAGACCTGAAGGCTGCCGTCAGCGTTTTGAACAATTTCAGCGTGACGAGGGGAGATGCGTTCGTCATCGACCACAATGTCGTTGTCCTCATCACGTCCGATGATGATGTGTTCCTTGAGGGGAACCACCACTTCTTGTCCGTCTTCAAGAACGAAAGTGAGTTTGGCCATGGGGGAGTTTTTTGCGTTGAACCGGTGCAGGAAAGTCGATGAAATGAGTGGAATCAATCTGGCATTTAGATATGCGGAAAAATGATGCGGAAACAGGGCCTCAATCTGAGGTTTTGAGATCGAGGCCGTGATGAATACGGATCAAACCGGCTTTTGAGCGTTGAATCAATCTTGCAATTGTTTCGATGTCGCAATCCTGTCCAGCCATGCATTCTGAAGCCGAAGCCCACCTCTCCAAGCGCTGCCCGGTGATGCGCCGTCTGATCAAGGCCCATGGTCCATGCCTTTTGGTGCCGCAAAAGCGGTCTCCGTATGAGGCGCTGGTGAGCGCGGTGGCGCACCAGCAGCTGCATGCGAATGCGGCGGAGGCGATCCTACGCCGCTTCAAGGCTTTGTTTCCGCAGGTGCGCTTTCCACAGCCTGAACAGGTGATGGAGGCCACGGATGAGGCTTTGCGCGGCTGCGGGTTTTCCACGGGCAAGATGCTCGCGATAAGGGACATCGCCGCGAAGACGCTCAGCGGGCAGATTCCCAAACGGGCGGCGGCGTTGAAGCTGGATGATGAGGAATTGATCGAGAGGCTCGTGGCGGTGCGCGGGGTGGGGCGCTGGACGGTGGAGATGCTGCTGATTTTTACCCTGGGCAGGCCGGATGTGTTTCCCAGCGATGACTATGGGGTGCGCAATGGCTGGCGGGTGGCAAAGAAGCTGGATGAGATGCCCAAGCCGAAGGAATTCCGTGAACTGGCGGAACACTGGCAGCCGCACCGGACCCTGGCGGCGTGGTATCTGTGGCGAGCGGCGGATGCGGCGAAGCTTTGAGGCCCAAGGAGGGCGGGGAGAAACGTGTCATTGCTAATCGCCCTATCGGCGGCTAAGGAAGGGGTGCATGTCATTCAAAGCTCTCGGCCTCGACCCGAACATCCTCACCGCCATCGAAGAAGCCGGTTACACGGAACCCACCCCCATCCAGGCTGCGGCCATTCCGGTGGTCATCCAAGGCGGAGATGTGATCGGCATCGCGCAGACCGGCACCGGCAAGACGGCGGCTTTCACGTTGCCGATCCTGACGCGCCTGACATCCAATCCCATTCCTCAGGGACAGCGCCGCCGCACACGCGTGCTGGTGCTGGCACCCACGCGTGAACTTGTGGCGCAGATCGAGGAGAACGTGCTGGCCTATGCAAGGCATCTGCCGCTGAAGATCGCCAAAATTTATGGCGGTGTCGGCGAAAAGCCGCAGAAGGACGCGCTGCGTGCCGGGAGTGACATCGTGATCGCCTGCCCGGGCCGGTTGCTTGATTTGATGGAGCAGCGCTGCGCGGACTTCTCGCAGCTCGAATACCTGGTGCTGGATGAGGCGGACCGCATGCTGGACATGGGCTTCCTGCCGGACATCCGCCGGGTCATCAACCAACTGCCGAAGAAGCGGCAGACGCTGATGTTTTCCGCGACGCTTTCCAAGGAGATCGAAACGCTGACGCATGAGTTCCAGCGTGGGCCGAAGATTGTGCAGATCGGCAAGCGTGCGAATCCGGCGGAGACGGTGACGCAGCTGGTGTATGAAGTGCACAAGCATCTCAAAATGCCGCTGCTCTCGCACCTGCTGCAGGATGAGAAGATGCAGATGGTGCTGGTGTTCAGCCGCACGAAGCATGGCGCGGACAAGATCGCCAAGAAGCTGGAATCGACCGGTGTGAAGTGCGCCACGCTGCATGCCAACCGCTCGCAAAACCAGCGCCTGCGCGCGCTGGATGATTTCAAGACCGGCACGGTGCGCGTGCTCGTGGCCACGGACATCGCCGCGCGCGGCATCGACGTGGACGGCATTTCGCACGTGGTGAATTTCGACTTCCCGCACATCGTGGAAGATTATGTGCACCGCATCGGCCGCACCGGCCGTGCGCAGGCGATTGGCGATGCGATCAGTTTTGTCTCGCCTGATGAGCTGCCCGATGTGCGCAAGCTGGAGCGGTTTATCAATCGTGGACTCGTGCGGAAACGTGCCGAAGGGTTTGATTACAATGCGGCGCCTCAAGCTTTCAGTGATGAACGGCCTGAGCGCCGGGAGCAGCAGCGGCAGTCTCAGCAGCGCCGTCCGCAAGGGCAGGGCGGGCAGAGACATGGGCAAGGGGGCAGTGGCGGAGGCGGAGGCGGAGGCGGTGGTGGCCGTCCTGCAGGTCAAGGTGGCCAGGGCGGATGGCGTCCGAGTGGCCAGGGAGGCCAGGGCGGAGGCGGTGGGCGTCAGGGTGGCGAGCGGCGCTCGTCATCGGGCTCTGCACCACGTCAGCCAGCTCAGATGCCCCAACAAAACACGACTCCTGAGGGAGCACGGGGGCTGTGGAAGAGGCTGACGGGTAGGTAAGCCGAATTTCTCCGCGGGTGCGCTTGCGCCAAAAGCGCAGCGTGCCCGATGTGGTGCTGGAGAAGGCCTGAGCGTGCAGCACGGGCTCGCGAAGACCAGCATCGACAAGCGCGACGAATTCCACCCGAGCATCCGCGACATTGGGGCGCGCCTAGGCAAGGCCGGGCACTGGCTCAGCGTGCCAAAGACCAAGCCTCAGGCAGGCAAGCCGATGGCCTGCCTCGTGGGCAAGGAAGAGATCGCGATGATCTGTGACCTCCTCGTGGGACTTCGTCATCCGCGGGTTCATTTTGGCTTTGGTCAGAGCATGTCATTTCAACGGAGGTAAAACATGAGGGTGTTGTCATATCAAACCCTGTGCAGAATCACTCAGCGGTCTACACACACTCTCTCCATGAAGCCCTCGTGCCTGCTGCTCGCCGTCTTGTTGTCACTTCTTTCATGCCATGCTTCGGCGGATGAGGCGCTGGCGGCGAAGATGCGGGCTTTGTTTACGATGGCGGATGTGGATCACAACAGCGCGCTTTCCACCGAGGAGCAGGCGCATGCAGTCGAGTTTGTGAAGAAGACCTATGGCGAGCAGTGGTCGCGGCAAATCGAAGGGATGCTTTCACGCTCTGCCATGCCGGGCAAAGGGGTGACCTCTGAGGGCTGGCTGAAACAGGTGGGGGAGTACACGAGGCCGGTGGAGAAAAGGACCGAGAAGATTGCCATGCGTGACGGCATCAAGCTGGCGACTGATATCTACCTGCCGCATGGCGAGGGGCGGTTCCCCGTCATTCTTGCACGGACACCTTATAACCGGATCAAGCATCACGAAAGCGCACCAGGCTTCGCTGCCGGCGGCTACGCCTTTGTGAATCAGGACATGCGTGGACGCTATGAGTCCGAGGGGGAAAACATCCCCTTCATAGGCTGCGGCTGGGGCGAGCACCAGGATGGCGTGGACACGATTGAGTGGATCAAAAAGCAGCCGTGGTGCAATGGGAGCATCGCGACGATCGGAGGCTCGGCAGGCGGCATCACGCAGAACCTGCTGGCAGGTGCGGCGCCTGCGGGGCTGAGGGCACAGTTCATTCTTGTGGCTCCCGCGGACATGTACTCAGACGTGAGCTACATCGGCAGCGCCTTCCGCAAGGCTGATGTGGAGAACTGGACTCAAGGCAACAAGTTTGATCCCAAGGCCCTCGACATCCATCGAGCCCATCCCTCCTACGATGACTACTGGCGCGCTAATGACACGCACACGCGGTTCGCATTGATGAATGTGCCTGCGGTGAATGTGGGAGGGTGGTTTGACATGTTTGCCCAGGGGACGATCGACCAGTTTATCGGCAGGCAGCACCAGGGCGGCGAAGGTTCCAAGGGCACGCAGAAACTCGTCATGGGACCCTGGCATCATGGCATTGGCAAGATGCCGGCGGGAGAGCTCACTTTTCCTAACGCCAGCCGAGTGCCCGCCAAGTATGACCCTGTTCGCTGGTTTGAGCATTATCTGGGCGGCATTGACAATGGCGTGGAGAAGGAGCCTGCCGTGGCCTACTACGTGATGGGAGACACGAGCACGCCAGGAGCGCCTGGAAATGAATGGCGCTACGCGAACGACTGGCCGATTCCTGCCAAGGAGACGTCTTTCTATCTGACAGCGGAGAAGCAGGTGGTGCTGCAGGCACCGGAGCAGGCGGCCCCATTTCACGAATATACCTTTGATCCCGCCAATCCCTGCCCCACAATGGGTGGGCAGAACCTCACCATTGCGCGGGGAACCATGGATCAGCGCAGGGTCGAGAGTCGAGAGGACGCCGTGGTCTTCACCAGCGAGGCGCTCGACAAGCCGGTGGAAATCACCGGTCGGCTGTGGGCGAAGATTTTCGTCTCCTCCAGCGCTGCGGACACTGATCTCTCCGTGCGGATTTGTGATGTGTATCCCGACGGCCGCAGCATGCTCATGGCCGAAGGCATCCAGCGTCTGCGCTACCGCAAATCCCGCGAGAAGCCCGAGGTGCTGAAGCCCGGGCAGATCGAGGAAGTGACCGTCGATTGCTGGTCCACCAGCCTCGTCATCAACACCGGCCATCGGGTGCGCGTGATGATCACCTCCAGCAATTTTCCGCGCTTTGATGTGAATCCCGGCACAGGCCAGCCGTGGAGTGAGGAAGGTGAGAAGGTGAAGCAGACGAACCGGATTTATTGCGATGCGGAGCATCCGTCGCGGCTCATTGTGCCGGTGGTTGGGGTCGCGGCAGATGCTGAGTAGCGGGGCACGGAGAGAGCCGTGCGGACGCGTGCAGTTGAGGTGGTGGTGGCCCTACGGGCTTGCCGGAGGGGGGGGGCAGCGAAACACGTGCACGGGGGCGAGGGGCCTTGGTGTGTGCTTTCGTGAAGCGGAGCTTTCCTGATCCAGTTGCGGCGCAACTGGGCAACTTGGTTAGAGCATCTTCTGCATCCAGAGCACATCGAGCCAGCGGCCGTGCTTGTGGCCGACTTCCTTGAGGTGGGAGACTTTGATGAAGCCGAATTTGGCGTGCAGGGCGATGCTGCCAGCTTGATCGGCATCGATGCCGCCAAGGACGGTGTGGTGGCCGATTTTTTTGGCGAGTGCGAGGAGCTCGCCGAGCAGCAGGCTGCCGATGCCTTTGCCCTGATGCTGATGGTGCAGATAGATGGAATCCTCCACGCTGTGGCAGTAGGCCTGGCGCGGATGGAAGCGGCTGAGAGAGCCCCAGCCGATGATCGTGCCATCTTCTTCGGCGACGATGACGGGGTGCTCCGGGCCGTGGGCGTCAAACCAGTCGCGGCGCTCCTGCTCGGTGCTGGGGACGGTTTGATACGTGCAGGTGCTGTGCTCCACGTAGTGATTGTAAATGGCATTGATGGCCGGGAGGTCGGCGAGCGTGGCTGGACGGAGAGAAGGCATGGGGAAGCAGGGGGTGGGGGAATGAAAGCGTCCAAATGACGAATGTCGAAATCAGAATGACGAAGTGTGAACGGAGCGGGTCTGCGGGGCCCGTTTTCAAATCTTGACTCGGTGGCGGGGAATCTCCATTCTCGCGACCCTCAGTCAGAATTCACCAATCACTTAACGAACACATTTATTATGGCCATCAAAGTCGGAGTCATCGGAGCAGGCGGCATGTTGCAGTATCACGCGGCGGGATTCCGCCAGGCAGGCGCGGAGATCGTGGCTGTGGCCGATGCGGCTCCCGGAGCGGCAGCCCGGGCGGCGGAGAAGTATGGCATTCCCACATCGTATGAATCCGTGGAAGCCATGCTGAAGGGGAGCCCGGAGATCAAGGCGGTGAGTGTCATCGTGCCAAACAAGTTTCACAAGCCGCTGGCCATCCAGTGTCTCAAGGCCGGGAAGCATGTCTTTTCCGAGAAGCCGCCGGCGCTGAACGCGAAAGAGGTGAAGGAGATCATCGCCGCCGCCGAGAAGGCCGGCAAGAAAGTGCTCTTCAACTTCAACAACCGTGCGCGTCCGGAGTCCCAGGCGATGATGAAGTACATCAAGGACGGCGTGGTGGGCAAGATCAACTCTGCGCAGGCGAAGTGGATCCGCCGCACGGGCATCCCCGGTTTTGGCGGCTGGTTCACCACGAAGGATCTGGCTGGTGGTGGTGCGCTCATCGACCTGCTGCACATGGTGGATCTGGCCATGTATTTCATGGGTTATCCTGAGCCTGCCTACGTGATGGGCCAGGTCTTCACCGACTTCATCCAGGACAAGCAGTTCAAGGGCCCCTGGGGCATCCCCGACCGCGTGGGCGGCACGACGGATGTGGAAAACGCCGCGCACGGTTTTGTGACCTTCAAGACCGGGCAGGTGCTCAGCCTCCAGGTTTCCTGGGCGGAGATGATCAAGCGCGAGGAAGTCTCCGTGGTCTTCCAGGGCACGAAGGCCGGTGGCAAGGTGGAGCGTCTTTTTGGCATCGACGGTCTGGACAACACCGCCATCGACACCTGCGAACTCTACGTGCAGGAAAACGGCAACAGCGTGAACCGCAGCATCACCGTGCCGGCTTGCGAGGATATGGGCCGTATCGGCTCCGCCGCGAACTTCATCCATGCCATCGAAGGCAAGGCTCCTGCGCTGAACACCCCTGAGCAGGCCCTGCGCCTGATGCAGGTGATCGACGCGATCTATGCCTCCGCGAAGTCGGGCAAGCCGGTGGCGATCTGAGCTGTGGAATGATTGATATCAGCGGGGAGAATGAGCGCAGGCTTGTTCTCCCCGTTTTGTTTTGAGATGATCTGAATNCATGAACAAGCTGACGCCTCTTCTGCCACAGCATCGGAAGGCTGCTGGCTTTGCTCCGTCGGGGGTTATTGAGATGCTGCTCCTGGCCTACATCGTGGCCGCTGTCTTGAATTATGCCGTGGGAAACTGGATCTTCGCGACGGCAATGCTGGCGCCATTGGCCGGGCTTTTCTGCTGGGCACAGTACACTGACCGACGGGATCGCTGCAAGATAGGTGATCAGATCCAAGTGAGCCTGGGACCGCATTCAGGAATGGAAGGCGCGATCGTAGGTGCGAACAAAGGTGGAACACGTCTGACGGTGCAATTGTCCTCTGCAGAGCAGCCTGAACCCATAGACTTCTTCAACTATCAGATCAGGAAAGTAAAGCCGACGCCTGAGCCATCTCAGCCCGCAGCGAGAGATTGAATGAAGAGACACCCCCTCGTGCAAATGGATGAAGTGAAGAGCTGCATGCTGAGCTGAATTCAAAAAAGAGCGATGCCAGTTCGTGCCGGCATCGCTCCAAGAATTTGCCGCTGGTTTTACGCCAGTCCGCCGCGATCGCTCGTGAGCGTGGCATCGCCATACTTCGCACGGGTGGTGGGCGTGTAGTCCAGCGGGGTCCAGGCGGCGTTGTTGGCGGAGGAGGCGACGACGGCTTCGATGAAGGCCATGCCGGCCACGCCTTCTTCGATGGTCGGGTAGTCCATGTCCAGCGGGTTGGGGGTGGTGCCGGCGTTCACGGCGCGGATGTGGTTGGCGAAGTTTTTGTAGATGTTGGCGAAGCCTTCGAGGTAGCCTTCGGGATGGCCGGAGGGCGTGCGGGTGCAGGCGGAGGCGGCGCTGCCGAGGTAGCCGAGGCCGGTGCGGTAGATCTGCTTGGGCTTGTCCAAGGAGGTGACGATCATGGTGTTCGGATCGAGCTGGGACCATTCGATGCCGCCGAGGGAGCCGTAGACGCGGAGGCTGAGGTTGTTCTCGCAGCCGATGCTGATCTGGCTGGAGTGCAGCACGCCCTTGGCGCCGTTGGTGAAGCGAAGCAGCACGTTGCCATCGTCTTCAAGGCGGCGGCCTTCTTTGGCGAGGAAGATGGTGAGGTCCGCAGCGAGCTCCTTGATGTGGAGGCCGGTGACGTATTCAGCGAGGTTGATGGCGTGGGTGCCGATGTCTCCCATGCAGCCGGCGGCGCCGCAGATGGCGGGATCGACGCGCCAGGAGGCCTGCTTCTGCCCGGTGTTTTCCAGCATGGTGGCCAGCCAGCCCTGCGGGTATTCGACCACGACTTTGCGGATTTCACCGAGCTTGCCTTCTTCGATCATCTGCCGGGCCTGGCGCATGAGGGGGTAGCCGGTGTAGTTGTAAGTGACGCCGTAGAGCTTGCCGGTTTTCTTGACGATGCCTGCCAGTTCCTTGGCCTGGGCGAGGTTGAAGGTGGCGGGCTTGTCGGAGAGGACGTGGAAGCCAGCCTCCAGCGCGGCTTTGGCGGCGGGGAAGTGCAGGTGGTTCGGGGTGACGATGGAGACGAAGTCCATGCGCTTGTCCGCAGGCAGGGCGGCCTCGGTGCGGATCATCTCCTCGTAATTGGCGTAGCAGCGTTCGGCGGGCAGGAAGAAATCGGCGCCGCTGTCCTTGGAGCGCTGGGGGTCAGAGGAAAAAGCGCCGCAGACGAGTTCAATCTGCTGATCGATCGATGCTGCGATGCGATGAACGCCGCCAATGAAGGCGCCGCGTCCGCCGCCGATCATGCCATAACGAATTTTCCGGCTCATAAAGAAGTGTTCGGGGTGCTAGGTTCTCGGTTCAGGGTTGGGAGAGTGAAACGCGAGTGTGCGCAGAGGGTGCGGGGGGTCAAGTGCATCTGCGCGGCGGGATGCAGGGCTGACGGGCGTGAGTGGTCCACAGGGTGTGCCGCAGGCAGGAGGGTGTCTGCGGTTTCCAGAACGTGCCGGGGCTGCTGCGGCGTCGGGTATGTTTGCGGCGTGCTGCGGACTGAAGTCCGCGCTCCGGCCTCGCCATCCGGGCACAAAAAACCCCGGAAAGGATGGCCCAACGCGCTCAGGCAGCCTCTCCGGGGCAATTGTCGTCGAAACACCGCAGAGCGGTGCGCATGGCGACAAAGGGTTATGCGGCCATCAGGGCCGGACCGCTGTGCTTCATGCGGCTGCGGAATTCCGTGGGGGATTCATCAGCGATGCGACGGAAGCTGCGGTTGAAGTGGGAGAGGCTCTGGAAACCAACGTCATAGGCCACTTCGGTGATACGAGCGGCTGGCTTCATGAGCATGCGCTTGGCCTTTTCCACGCGGGCGCGGTTCACGAAGTCCGTGAAGGTCAGGCCGGTGGCGCGCTTGAAGAGCTTGCAGAAGTGGAAGGGACTCACGTTCACCGCGCTGGCGACGGCTTCGAGGGACATCGGCTCGGCCAGATGGTTGTGGATGAAGGTCTTGGCATTGCGCACGGCTTCGGGCTCATGCGTGGCGGTAGCAAACAGCAGACGGTGAGCGCTGTCTCCCAGCTGAAGGGCAAAGGACTGCAGGATGGCGACGGCGGCCTCATAGCGTGCGGGCTCCATGACGGGAGCGTGTTCGAAATGAACCTTGGCACCACGGATTTCTGCGGCGGTGCGGTTGTCATCCAAAAGGGCCTTGGCCACGGGGGCGAAGTTTTCGGCATTGGCGGGCTGGAGGCGCACGCCGCCAGTCAGCATGATGGCGATGGTGTTTTTTCCGACGCGCACCGGGACCTGGGTTTCCACCACACCGGCCACGCCCTTGCGGGTGATGATGCTGTCGATGGGAGAGTCATCCTTGGTGGCTTCGAGGCTCAGAGGCAGGCTGGTCAGCGTGTGGAAGGCCTTCTGGTAGTGCTGGAAGAGCTCACTCTCAGCCAGGTTCTGGATGAAACGTTGGCGGGGGGTGGTGTGGGCAGTTGAGGTGGTGTTCATAGCGCGTTCGTGGTTTGTGTTCACGGCTGCTATGATGCCCCGAGGCGAAATTTGCGATATTGTGGTCCGATACGGTACGTGCCCTCGTGTGCGACCGCAATTTTGGCATAGTGGTTTCCAGTAGAGCTGACTATTCCTTGTGCCGGGTGCGTGGATATTGCTGTGGTTCAGTGCGCTCTGCCCCTAGTTCACCGGAAACCTGAGGCCAAGGTTTGCAGGCCGGGGTAATTCCGTTCGCGCCCGGCATCAAGCAGGCGTGCCAGCCTGCCGGCGACGCTGCTCGGGAGCCATGTCAAACATCACCGTCAGATGCCTGCGGTCCACCCTGCAATACGCCCCCGGATGAACGGTGAGCTCGCGGGCACGCTTCCAGTCTGGCACAAACATCACGTCCCCACCACATACTGGGCAAAGCAGGCGAAGTGTTTCTTGAGGCACTGCCCATAGTGCCTCCAGGAAAGCGGGCTCGTTTTTAAAAATGAGTTCTTTCATCGGGGTTCGTCACGCGCATCAGGCGGTTACTCGTGACATGAGCGAACGTAGCAGACAGTGTGCAAAGTAAGCCCGACAATGAAGCGTCTGTTCACTTTGTCACCGGGCGATTCCACACATGCATCACCGCATAGCTGCGCCACGGGCGCCAGGGCTGGGACAGATCTTCGGCCTGCTTGGCAGTGACGCCGCCGAGATTGTTGCGGACGGCGATGTCTTCTTTGGGAAAAGCATCCGGCCAGCGGAGGGCGCGCATGGCGATGTAGTGCGCGGTCCAGGGGCCGATGCCGGGCAGGCTCACCAATTGAGCAATGGTGGTTTCGGGATGGGCACCGGGGTCGAGCTTGAGAGCGCCTGAGCGGAAGGCTTCTGCCAGACCAATGATGCAGGCTGCGCGGGTGCGGATGATGCCGAGGCGGGCGATGTCATCGATGGTGGCGCGGCTGACTTCCTGCGCCTGCGGTGTCAGGCGTGTGAGTTCAGGAAACGGCGTCTCTATTTTCTCGCCGAAGGCTTCGGCATAGCGGCAGGCGATCTTCGTTGCTGCCTGCACGGTTATCTGCTGGCCGAGGACGGCGCGCACGGCCAATTCAAAACCATCGAACGCACCTGGCACACGCAGTCCGGGATTTTGCAGGACGCTCTTCTTCAGCGTGGCATCCTGCATCAGATGGGCGGAGATGAGGTCGGGACGCGCGGTGAGATCAAACATGTGGCGCAGCCGGCCCAGTAGCGCGGGCAGGACCGGGGTGAGCGAATGGGTGAACACCACCTGCAGCGCGTTCTTTGCCGGTGCATGGGACACCCTGATCCAGCCGGTGTGATTGCCAAGGCGAATGGTGCGGGCATAGGTGTCTGCGGTTACGAACTCGACTTCGTGGATGGCGCGGGTGGCGAGGAATTTGAGCATGGACTGCCAGTCATAGGGCGGGCGGTAGCCGAGCTGGAGCGTGGAGGTGTCCGTGGCGTGCATTCCGCCCGGATGTGAGGCGGCTTCTTTGCGCAGACGTGTGGGCGGCATGCGGTAATGGCGGCTGAAGGCGTCATTGAAGCGGCGCAGACTGGAGAAGCCGCTGGCAAAAGCGATTTCGATGACCGGCAGGCGGGTGTCGGTGAGGAGTTGTTTGGCGAGCAGGAGGCGGCGGGTTTGAATCAGCTCAATAGGGGAGACTCCAAGCTCCTGCTGAACGATGCGGCGCAACTGGCGGGAACTGAGGCCAAACTGCGTGGCGATGTCTTCGAGGCCTGCGCCTTCATCCGCCAGACCCTCGTCCATGCGGAGCATGATCAGATTCGCCAGCCGATGCGCATGATCCACCGGCGCATGGCCTGGAGCCAGCTCCGGCCGGCAGCGCAGGCAGGGGCGGAAGGCCGCCTTCTCCGCAGCCCCGGCGTTTTCAAAGAAGAGGCAGTTCTCGCGCTTGGGAACCTTCACCGGACAAATGGGGCGGCAGTAGATGCCGGTGGAGGTGACGCCCACGTAGAAGATGCCGTCAAAGCGTGGGTCGCGGGATTTCAGCGCAGTGTAAGCGGCATTGTCATCGATCAGGTTCATGGAGTTCAACAGGCTAGGCTGTGCAGCTCTTGCGGACTGGCCGTTTTCGGACATGGAGTTATTTTATCTTCGTGGCCGAAAATGGCCAGCAGCCATTGCCTGAAGGCGGCATGATCTGCTCGAACGAAAACCGCACTGACATGACATCCCGCTGCTATTTTTATAAAACCATGCCCTCGCCGGTGGGCCTGCTCACGCTCGTGGCGGGTGAGCAGGGGCTGGCGGCGGTGCTATGGGAAAACGATGACCCGAAGCGCGTGCGCCTCAGCCCGCTGCATGAAGACACCAAGCATCCGGTGCTGCTGGAGGCGGAGCGGCAGCTGACGGACTACTTTGCCGGGAAGCGCGAGAAGTTTGAGCTGAAGCTCGATTTCACCGGCACGGAGTTTCAGAGGCAGGTGTGGCAGGCGCTGCTGACGATTCCCTTTGGCGAGACGCGGAGCTACGCGCGGATCGCGGAGCAGATTGGCAATCCCGGTGCGGTGCGTGCGGTGGGTGCGGCGAATGGCAAGAACCCCATCTCGATCATCGCGCCATGCCATCGTGTGATTGGCTCCAATGGGAAGCTGACCGGGTTTGCGGGCGGGATGGAGGCGAAGGCGTTTTTGCTGAAGCTGGAGTCGAAAGATTTTGTCCTGCAATAGCTGCGAACTTCACGGCACCATCTCCACGCGCACCTCCACCGCAGCGCTGCGGCCTTGATCATCCAGCACATGCACGCGCCATTTGCCGGCGGCTGCGGTCCACATGACGGGTGTGGCGGGATCGCTGGCTCCGAGAAAGCGGGGGCCGGCAAACCAGAAGACGCGGTTCACGCCGGGGGCGGTGTCCGCACGCAGCGGGATTTTCTGCCGTGCGGCATCGGAGGCCTGCAGGGTGTACACCAGGGCGGAACGAGGTGAGACGATCTTTGGCACTGCGGCTGCATCTGCCGCGACGAGTGATTCAGAGCTGGCTTCCAGAGGTGGCGGTGTTTTGCGCGGAACACCGGCGAGCTTGAACATCTCCAGGAGGTCGGGCGGCCAGAACTCAAAGACCTCGCGTTTCAGCGCGCGTTTGCCGTCAGCACGCGCGACGCGAAGGCCGCTGGCGGCATCGATCAGTACTTCGCGATGGATGTCGCAGGGCGTGATTGGGGAGACGCCGGGAATGAACCCGCCTTGTACGCGATGCTGACAGTGTGGGGTGGGCAGCTGGCCAGAGACTGCGCAGAGCTCCACCTGTGAGACGCCGGCAGGCGGCTTTTCGCGTTTCATTGGGAGGCGCAAATGACGAAAGGTTTCAAACAGCAGCGGTGCGGCGCACTCGCGGGCGATGAAGGCGGGATTGGCTTTGCCGTTGAAATTACCGATCCACACCACCAACACATAGTCGCCGCGCATGCCAGCGGCCCAGGCATCGCGAAAGCCGTGCGAGGTGCCCGTTTTCCACGTCACTGCGGGATCATCCATCACGGGTTCGCCTTCGCGCGTGCGCAGCATCTCACGTGTGAGGTAGCGGGCTTCATCGGTGAGGAGCGGCTGTGCTTCCACGATCTGCTCCGCTTTGAAATAATTCAGGTGACGTGCAGTGCCATCGCTGGCCAGCAGAGCGTAGAGTTCGGCCAGTTCTTCCATGGATACTTCGCCACCTCCGAGAGGCAGGGACAGGCCATAAAAATCCGCAGGGTGAGGCAGGGCCACGCCTGTCTCTTTGAGGAAGCCGTACAGGCCGGGTGCATCGAGGCGCTGGGCCAGAGCGACGGCCGGAATGTTGCGGCTGTGATACAGCGCATCTGCGGCTGAGATGGGGCCGGCAAAGTTGCGGTCAAAATTCTCGGGGTTGTAGCTGCCGAAGGCCATGCGGCCATCGCGTAGAAGAGTGTGTGGGTGGATCAACCCCTGCTGCATGGCCAGTGCATAGATGAAGGGCTTCAGGGCTGATCCCGGCGAGCGCCGTGCTGGGACACCGTCCACCTGACCTTGAATCTTGCTGTCGAGAAAGCGGCTGGAACCCACATAGGCCAGCACCTCGCGCGAAGGCGCATGGACCAGCAGCGCGCAGGCATTGGTGATGCCCACCTCGCGTTTGCGCTGCACGTAATCATTCACCGCCTGCTCCACACCTTGCTGCCGATTGAGATCTACGGTGCAGCGAAGCGGCGCTCCGGAACTGGCGCGATCGTCGGCTGGTTTCTCGGTGAACAATCGCCGTGCCAGATGGGGGGCTTCACGTGGTACGGGCTGCAACTGTCGCAGCGTGAAGGATGCATCCAAAGGATCGGCAGGCTGGCCGCGCTCTTCGCGCAAACGATCCCACAGGCGGTGCTGTGCGGCGGCGAGGCTCGCGTTGTCACCTGTGGCACGTGGTCTGCGTGTTGTCGGGCTTTGCGGCAGCACGGAGAGTGCCACGGCCTCGCGCAGGGTCAGATCCTGCGCGGATTTGCCACACCACAGAAGGCCCGCCGCGCCCACGCCTTCCACGTTCCCGCCATACGGTGCCTGATTGAGATAAGCCTCCAGAATGTCGTCCTTCGAGTGGTGCTTCTCGATCTGCACTGCACGCAGCATCTGCCAGGCTTTGCCCCATGGTGTGCGGGTATGCAGATCGTAGCGCAGACGCGCAAGCTGCATCGTGATGGTGGAGCCACCGCCGCGAGCCGAACCTGAAACGACACCCCAAGCCGCGCGCAGCATCGAGAGCGGATTCACTCCGGGGTGATCGTAGAAATGGCGGTCCTCAAGAGTTAGCGTTGCCTTGATCAAGGCCGGGCTGATCTCCGCCAGCGGGGTGAAGCGGCGATACTTGCCATCTGGTGTCAGGGCGAGATGAAGCAGCCTGCCATGGCGATCCTCCAGCGTGCGCGAGAAACGAAACTCCGGGGGATACAGCTCCGGCTGGGGCAGCAGCAGCCAGACCAGCGCCAGCAGCAGGAGTACCGCGCCAGAGCAGCGCAGGAAACGCATTCGCAGCAGACGATGAAGCGCACGCATGACGGTTACTCCACGTCGATTTTCCCGCCGCCGTCGCGTCCTTTGGTGCCGCGGTCATACATGCTCTCCGCAAACACGGGCGGGATGACGTAACTGCCTGCGGCGATGGGTTTGATGCGATAGCTGAAGGTCTTGACTTCACCTTTGCCGAGGCCGCAGAAAAACACATTGCGGTCTTCGCGCACATCCACGTAGTCGGCGCCCGGCATCGTGCCGCGTCCGGGTTTGAGGCCGTTGGGCTCCAGTTCAAAGCTGCCGGGCATCAGATCGAGCACCGCGAGGTTGCGCAGTGCATTGGGAGAAACATTGCGTACGGTCAGTCGCACCAGCGCACCTTCACCGACCTTGAGTTTGGCCACGGCCTTGCCGTCTGCTCCGATGATTTCGCGGAACACTTCCAGGCCATCCACGATGCGCTGGGTAGGCACGCCGGTGTCGAACCCGGCTTCCGTCACCTGATAGAACGCGCCGAGGTCGCGGCCTCCACCTTGAACGAGTCCGAAGCGCAAGCCGCCCGCCTGCGCGCTGAAGTTGCTCTGGATCAGGCCGGTGGTTTCTGGCACCAGCGGGACGGGGGTGCCGCCTGTACGCGGCAGCTCCGTCAGTGAAACACGCACGCCTGACTGTTTGGCGAGATCCGAGTAGGCCTTGATCGCGAGGATCGTGGTGGCGGCGCTGATGGTGTTGAAGCGGTTGCGTGCGAGGGGTTCGGTGACGATGGCGAGATCGTCATAGCCAAAATTTCCCGCGAGTTCCGGGAAGTGTTTGCAGGCCACGGCGAAGCCCTCGGCCTGGCTCACCTGGGGATCGAGATAGTACCAGCCATTCCAAGAGCCGAGCGCTTTGCCTTTGCGCACCGTGGCCCAGTAGTCCTGCATCAGCGTCACCGCTTCAGGGCGCTTTTGCAGCAGTGCATAAGTGCCTGCGAGATACGCGGCGGTGAGGTGGCCTCGCCATGCTTCCTGAAATTTCTGGCGCAGGTTGTCGCGTAGATTCAGCACAAAGGTGGAGGTGTTTTCGCCCTGCCGCGTGAGCAGATAAATCGCCGCCGCCTGAATGGCCGCCTCGTCGAGGCTGTCCACCTGGCTGCGTGCCATCTGCCGCATGCGATTGCGTGCGCCTTCGAGCAGTGCGGAGGGGACCGCATGTCCGGCATCCCGTGCTTCGGTGAGGAAGCGTGTCACGTAGACCGAGAGATAGTCCACGCCTGCATCGGCATCTGAATCCCAGTAGCCGAAGCCGCCGCTGGAATGCTGGCGGCTGCGCAGCAGGGCAAATGCATCATCCAGCTGCCTTGCGGACTCCGCCGCATCAAATCCAAAGTCCACCTCCTTCGCCAGCAGCAGGCGTGAGACAGCGCGGCTGGTGATCTGCTCGGAGCAGCCATAGGGATACGCGTGCAGGTAGGACTCCAAACCACGCGCAAGACCCAGCGGCAGGGCGGAAACGTTTGCGTTCAGTTTGCGATACTGCGGGAACATTTCACGCGTGACCTTCACCTCATGAGTCTTCTCACGGAAGTAACCGCTCTGCACGTTGGTGATGAACGGCGCGGCGGGTCGCACGCTCAGCGTGGCACGCCGCAGCACCACCTGACCGGCGGCTTCGGCTTTGAAGGTGATCTCTGTACCGCCGAGCTCCTCTTTCACCCGAATGCGGAAGCGCACTGTGTCCTCCTTGCCAGCGGCCACATTGACCGCACCCTGCGGGGAGGCGATGACTTCGAGATGTGGAGTGACCTGCGCCACGATGCTGATCGGCGCATTTGCCTCGGCGCCTTCGAGGTTGTTCGCCACGGTGAGCGA
The DNA here is from genome assembly GCF_044222345.1 of Prosthecobacter sp. Classification (GTDB taxonomy): domain Bacteria; phylum Verrucomicrobiota; class Verrucomicrobiia; order Verrucomicrobiales; family Verrucomicrobiaceae; genus Prosthecobacter. The sequence goes on along the minus strand of NZ_JBGANL010000023.1, from coordinate 45,642 downwards.
GGCGGTGAATTCATCTCCCGGTGCGGCAAAGAACGGCACATTCGGAGTCAGCACGAGAGGCCCGCGCACGATGCTGCTCGTTTCAGCGCGGCCCACCGAATCCTCAGCGACGGCCACGGCCATGATGTTGAGCTTGCCGGCGAAGTAATCCGGCACCGTGTAGCTGACTTCCTGGCGTTCGGGGCCTGCAGCGATCAAGCCCGACCAGAACACCACCGGCGGCTCCTTGCGACGCTTGAAGGGATTCAGGTTCAAGCGCAGCGGCTTGTCGGCATCCCCGCCGAAGGCCTTGTTTTGCGCGATGAGCGAGAACTCGGGCAGGATCAGGTCCATGAGCTGCTCCGTCTCGACTTCGAGGGCGCGTTTGCGGTTCAAATAGGCGAGCGGGTCCGGCAGCTTGTAGTCGGTGATCTGGTGAATGCCTGCGTCCACGGCATAGATCACGATGCGGCATGGCTTCGCAGTCTGGTAGCCGATCTTCATGACATCCCCAGGCTTCACTTTTTCCGGTGAGTCGATCCTCACCTCGATGCGTCGCTTGTCGGGATTCGCCACGAAATGCTCCACCGCATAGCTCAGCGGCGAGGTGAAGATCTCTTTAGAATCAAGCGCCCGCACAAAGGAGGCGTTCACGTAGGCGGAGCCTTCGATGTCATTCGGCACCGTGATGTGCTGCACGCTGGAAGTCGTGCCTGCTTTGAACCATTGCCAGCCGAGCACACGCTCTCGCTCAATGGTGATGAGGCCCGCGCCGGTGTAGGTAGCGCTCAGGCTCGCTTCCAATGACTCACCGCTGTTCCACGTGCCGCGCGCCAGTTTGATGCCCAGCTCTGCGTCACGCTCCATGCTGCGGTCAAGGTCTCCCTTGCCCACCACGGTGAACGCTGTGGCGCAGACAATGTTGTTTTCCGGGTCGCGTAATTCGAGGCGGAACTCACCCGCCGCATTCGTTGGCAACGCGTAACTGGCGCCTTCCGCTGGCAGAGCAAAGCGGGCCTCCGAAACCATGGATTCGCGCTGCGTCGAGACGTAGGCGTAGCTGCCGCTATTCTGCTTGGTGAGCACGGACACGTGTTTGATCTGAATCAGACGCGCCACGAGATCCTTTGGCACATAAGGTTTCAAATCCGGCCCCACCGCCATGAAGCGCACATTGGTCGCCGTGTCCTTGCCGAGGTAGTCGAGTTTGGCATCCGGCTTGTAGCCGACCACATACGGCAGCGCGGCCACGAGGAAGTTTTTCCCGCTGCGCACACTGCGTCCACCATCGGCCTCGAAGCCCTCGATCAGCAGGCTCACCTGGAAGCAGCTTTTGTCGAAACGTTCCAGCGCCAGATCAAACTGGGCCGCGCCGGTGTCATCCGTCTTCTGCTCGCCGAGATTGATCTTCTGCCCGGCCTCGGTCTCCTCGGTGTCTTCTGCTTCCGGCAGCCGGTTGTGAAAGATGAAATCGGGGAACTGAGCAAACGCGAAAGCCCCCGGGCTCAATTCCATTCGTGCTTTGAGCAGACGCTTCGCCGCCGGAAAGCCAAACAGTGTTTGCAGGGAAACGTCCGCCTTGATGTCACCCGGCTGCAGCCATCCGGCGAGTTCATTGCCGGTGAGGGTGACATCGATCTTCATGCGGTCCGGCTGGAAATCCTCCACCTTGAACAGGGTCTGCCCAAGACGGATGCGTTCATCAATGCCTTTGACCAGATACAGGCGCGCGATGTAGCGGCCCGTGGGATCGGACTCATCGGTCTTCATTTTCAATTCGATGAAGCCGTCAGCGGACAGTACGATTTTTTGGGTGTCGATCACTTCGTCCTTCGCATTGACCAGATCCATTTCGAGAGGCAACCCTGCGAGGCCTGCGGCCCAGTCACGGCGCTTCAGCACGGCACCCACGTGGATGTCATCTCCGGGACGATACACACCGCGCTCCGTGAACACGAAGGCCTCGAGAGCCTCCTGATCTGATGCCTGCACGCCACCGATGTCGAAACGTGAGAAATCGAGCAGACGGTCGGGACGATCGAATGGCAGGAATGACAAGTCATTGCCCAGCGTGGCGACGATGGCCACGGGGCGCTTCTCCCGCTGAAAATTGCTGACGTCTGGCAGCAGCACATGGCCGTCGGCGGTGGTTTGCTGCAGCAGATACTCACCGTTTTTCGCCATCACTGTGATCACGGCGCCGTTCACCGGTTCGCCGCTCTGGATGCTCTGCACAAATACATCGCGCGAGCCGTTCGCGTTTGTTTTGACCATCAGGCCGAGATCAGTGACGAGCACAAAGCGGTTTGTTGTTGCCTGCCCCATGACCCGCCAGTCGTCCTCCACATCATCTCCCTCCATGGCTTTTTTGCTTTCCGGGACAGGTTGCACGCCTTCCGCCGTGAGGAAAAACAGGCCACGCGAAGCATCCGCATCGGCGGGATCGGGCGCCTGCAGCGCGCTGGCGAAGTCGATCACCGAGTAGCAGGCCTGAAACTCGTTTTTCATCGCCACCGGCTGCACACGGCGCAGGAAGTGGGCGATGTTGGATTCGTCAAAGCTGTCGTTCATCGTGAAGTAAGGATTCGCGAAGTCCCCCTCCGTCATCACTACCAGGTGGTTGACCTGCTTCGCAGGCACGCGCGCCATCTTCAAGCGCAGAAACGGCACGCCACGCGACTGCAGGGAGAGCTTGCGTTCGCCATTGAGCGCCAGGATGCCGCCCTTGCCCAGCAACTGCACTTCCTTCGGGAAACGTGGCGTGGATTGAAAAGAGCGAAACTCCCGACTGAGCCGGAAGCCGCCCAAGGCCTCGACTCCGTGCGTGATGCGCACGAACAGACGGCCCTGCTTCTCCGTGAGAAATTTGAAGGCATGCCGCGTCGTCGCCGGATGATCATCGCTGAGCTCCAGTTCGACCGGCTTGAGCGACACGGGCGCATACTGCCGCAGCACATCCTCCGTCACGTCATTGACTCCGGGTGGGACGCGCTTGCCTCTCACATCCGTGATCCGAAAATTGGGTGGTTCCTGCCAGACGCCGAGGTGCTTGAGCAGATTCTCCGTGGTGACATAGCCCTCGGTGTTGATGAACAAAAACTGTTCCGGCTCGCCATCATCAGCCTTCAGAATCTCCGTGTTCGCATCGGCGATCTTGAAGCCGCTGTCCACGTCAGGCACGCGCACTTTCGAGGTGATGTCGGCTGTCAGCGAGCTGCCGCCGACCGTGGAGGTGAGTTCCTTGTGCAGCGTGATCTTCAAGAAATCCTCCTTGGCCGGAACCTGGATCCGCGCCGTGCGAATCCAGAACTCGCGCTGCAGCTTTCCTTCCGTGACCGAGAACAGCGCATCCGGCTTCTGCCCTTTCCAGTCAAAAATCTTCGCGCCACCCACGACTTCCAGTGAGACCAGTTGCTCGATCTGCGCCCTGTCGAGCGGGTGAGTTGAGGTGAGACCCACCACGACGTTTTGCATCGAAGGATCACGTGGATCGATCTCAAATTCTGAACTGGTCACCGTAAGCTCCAGCGGCTGGGTCCGCCCCTTCCAGACTGGTTGTTTTACCACCACTTCCTTGGGCAGCTGAGCCGGATCAAGCTGCACAGTGTACTCCTGACCGGCGGGCCAGTCCTTGGCGGGGGTGAAGACCAGCAGCTTGTCCGTGCTCCAGGTCCACACGCCCGCGTGTGCTGGCTTGAGCGTGACGCCAGAGGCCGCCTTGCCCACGGCATCCAATCTGGCCGCCGAGGCATTGAACTGCAACGTGATGGGCTGCGGCTGCGGTTTGTTTTTGATGATTGGCGTGACCGCTGGCATCAGGAGCAGCCCCTTAGCCTCACGCACTTCAGTCCGCACTTGGGGGCGCGGCCGATGTGCATCCCGATAATGACGCACCTGTGGCACGATGAGAAACATCAGCCCGGTGATCACGATGGCGAGGGCGTAGCAGCCGGGATGTTTCCGCACCTGATCATCCGCCGCACAGGCAAGACGCGGCACCCAGGCAGGCGGCTGGTAGTGAAATTGCCCAAACAAAGCACGCATGAAGCGTGCAACCCATGAACCGGAGGAGTCGGACATATATGTATAAATTGTGACTGAGAGTAATCGACCGGCCTTTCCGTGCTCGGGGAATCTTGAGGCAAAAATTGAAAATTATTCCCTTGATTCTGCCGGGGGAGCCGGTTGTGCGGCCCGCAGGCATCGCTCGTCCATGGGGGGCGGGCAAGCAGGGTTCCGGCGATTGAGTTGATCAGGTGCTTTCCATGCGATTCGTATAAGATGTGTAACTTTGGTTCCCATACCTCCAAGTCATCCACAGAGACCTCATGCAATTCACGCACGCCACCGGCAGGTTCATGCCCACACGCTGGACATTGGTGCTGCGTGCAAACGCCGCATCGCCTGAAGGCAGGGCGGCGTTGAGCGATCTATGCGCCGCGTACTATCAACCGGTGTTTGTTTTTTTGAGGCGGCAGGGATTTGATGAGGATGCGGCACGTGATCATGCACATTCGTTCTTTTCCCATTTGCTGCAGCGTGGGTTTCCCGGGCCGGACCCGGAGCGCGGGCGGTTTCGCAGCTATCTGCTGGGTGCGGTGAAATACTTCGTCAGCGGATTGCAGACTCACGCACGCCGGGCCAAGCGTGGCGGCGGCATGGTGCATGAATCCTTGGATGCCGAGGTGGACGGTTCACCTGCGCTCATGATCGGAGACCCCACGGTCACCCCCATGGTGGAGGCTTTCGACCGTGAATGGGCTGTCGAGGTGATGAACCGGGCTGTGGCCGCGCTAGCAGCGGAGCACCTGAACGGACGGGAAGGGCAGTTTGAAGCGCTGCGGCCGTGGCTGATGGGTGACGAGGTCGCATCCCACGCAGTGACGGCGCGTGCTTTGGGCATGAGCGAAGGCGCGGTGAAAGTGGCCGTGCATCGCCTGCGCAAACGATTCCGCGAACTGCTACGGCATGAAATTGCGCAGACACTGGACGAGCACGAAAACGTCGAGGACGAACTGCGCTACCTTTGCTCCGTGCATGGATAAATGGGTGTAACATTTCGCTCCGAGTCTTCAAGGAACAGGCATGACACCCCAAACATCACATCCCTGCTCTCAATGCGGCCAGCCCATTCCCGAGGGCTCTGCCAATGGACTTTGTCCGCGCTGTGTCTATGCCAAGGCCCTGGCACCGACGATGGACGGAATATCAGGGCCTCATGAGCCGCCGAGTTTGGAAGCCGTTCGAGCGGCTTTCCCCCACCTGGAAGTCTCCTGCCTGATCGGCAGCGGTGGGATGGGCGCGGTCTTCAAGGCGCGCCAGCCGCAGCTTGATCGTTTTGTCGCGCTGAAGATCCTGCCGGAGGAACTCGCGGGGCAGCCAGGGTTCTCCGCACGCTTCCAGCGCGAGGCGCAGGCGCTCGCAAAGCTCAGTCATCCGCACATCGTGACCGTGCATGACTTTGGGCAGTCGGGCGGATTCTTCTACCTTCTCATGGAATTCGTGGATGGGATGAATCTCCGCCAGTTGATGCAAGCAAGGCGGCTTACACCCAAGGAGGCGCTGAGCATCGTGCCACCCGTATGCGAGGCGTTGCAATGCGCGCACGATCACGGCATCGTGCACCGTGACATCAAGCCCGAGAACCTGCTCATCGACAAGGCAGGCGTGGTCAAAATTGCTGATTTTGGCATCGCGAAGATGATCGGCGGTAAGGAGGGAGCCTTCGCATATGACAATGAGCCGGGAACCAGCGTGCCCGGTTCACTCCCCTGCGGCACCCCGGATTACGCAGCGCCGGAGCAAGCGAATGGCACCGCCGATCATCGGGCGGACATCTACTCTCTCGGTGTCGTGCTTTACGAGATGCTCACCGGCCAGCGGCCGAAGGAAAAAATTGAGATGCCCTCAAAGCGTGTGCAGGTGGATGTGCGCATCGACGAGATCGTGCTGCGGGCGCTGGAGCGGACACCGGAGCTGCGCTACCAGACGGCGGCAGAATTCCGCACGCAGGTGGAGGCGGCTGTGCAGCCACGTGCCATTTCCCAGCCCGCACTCAAAAGAAAGAATGGCTGTCTGCGCCCGCTGATCATAGCGGGTGTGATTCTGCTGGCGTTGCTTGGCCTCATGTTTGTCATCTATCTGGCATCTCGTGTCGATGCACCGCGTGCCACTGCAAGACACCGAACTGCGGTCTTTGGTCCCGTCGTTGAACGCATCATTCGCCTGCCAGGAGGTGCTCCCCATGAATCCTTTCTCGATCTCGACACCGGGAAGTTCGTGGCAGCGCCCGAGGATGTTCTCAAAGCCATGAAAATTCGATTCACCCAGGGGCAAACACCACCTGAAGTGGAAGCCCCGATCCGGCAGTGGGCGGAAGAAACAGGTGCTGATCTCATGGCGGTCAGCACAGAGCCGCGCATCACGCTGGTATTTTTGGGTGGATCGCTGGTATCTACAGACCTCTCATTTGCGAAAGCGGAGGCGGCGCAGGTGATGCTCATGGCGGATCGCGCAGCAGACGCCAAAAGCCCCGCACTTCCATTTGTGCGTTTCGACCAGCCCGAACTCGATCCAGACGGAGCAGCGAAAGCCATTCTATTTCACACTCAAGACGGGAGTTCGGGCCTGTTGCAGGTGGTTGGATTTGCGGACAGCTCCGCCCGCATCAAACTGCGTTACAAGCTCCTCGCTGATTCATCGGAGGCTGCAGCGGGACTTGCGGAGAGCAGGACGCGAACATTTTCCCTGCATCACACCTTTGCCTCCGACATCATCTCCGGCGGGCTGGATGCCATCATCCGGGATGGCTCCGGACATGAGGCCAGGGCGACAACCGACAATCAACAAATCATGGTGAGAGCGCCGGGAGACATCATGAAACGTGCGCAAAATTTCATCACCGTGACGGACTGGACAGACGCGCTCCAGCGCGGTCCCAATTACCAATATCCGAGCGACACCGTGATGCATGCGGCACGCTCATTCTTCTACGCTTGCGCCATTGAGGATGCGACAGAGGCGTTTGACGATCTGCTCTCACCCACGGTGCTGGCCGAGCTGAAAAACGACACCCAGAGCAAGGAGTTTGAAAACTACCAGATGGGCGGTGCGCCTGATGCTGCATGGGAAAAATCACTGCGTGCAGACTGGCCAGGAAAGAAGGAAGCCATCCAGCGGTTCATGCGTGCATGGAACCGCCACCCGGTGAAGCGCATCACGGAGAGTTCAGGCATTGCCCTCGGATTCGGCAGGAAGCATTTCTGTGATGTCACGTTTGAGGGAGCCCCCAGGAGCTCTTACAAGGTCATGATTGAACCGGTGCGAACACCGGAAGGCACTCAGCAGGATTCCTTTTTCTTCAGCAGCCTGCCACCATGGTGGAGCGAAGAGCCGCGCTGAGACATGGTTTGACACTGCATCGGGTTTCGCCTTTGCAGGCTGTGGCCCTGGCCGCGGTGGCGGTGGAATGCAGCCTGAACCCCCTATTGGATGCGACGCCTTCGACTGGCAGTACCGGAAGTCCGCCCGTCCTCGGGTATAGAATCACGCGGGTCAAAACGCCAACGTTCGGCTCTGCCCCTGTTGCTCCACCGAAGGTCTCCGCACCTACGGTTCCAGGAGAACCGACAAAGCCAACGACAGGAGCCTCTCAGCCAGTCATCCGTATCTATGCCGTCGCAGCTGTTCTGCATGCAGGCTCTGCGGATGAAATCAAACACGAGGAGGCCATGTTTCAGTTAGTCCTGCATATCCATGAAGCAGGCTTGAATTTCGTCGTGTACGCTCATTCTTTGGGGTTTGCTAAGCGCTTTTCCCTCTTGAGTTTGGGGTGAAGAAGGTCAGCGCCATCGAGCCGCGGTGGAGCAAAAGGCCGGGCTGCGTAAATATGTTTTTCTTCGTCTGGTTTTGATGCTGATGGCGAGATACATGGATCGTCCAAATGCGTTTGTTTCTTCTCCTGATGAACCGTCCGTTACTGCCACTCGCCCTCCTGCTGTCCGCTTATGCCCCCACTCACGCCATTGAGGCCCAGGGTCGCGCCGTGATGGATCAACGTCACATGGCTTTGTTCCAGGAGACTTGTGTTTCATGCCATGGACCGGAAAGGCAGAAAGGGAAGTTTCGTGTGGACGACCTTCCGTTTGAGATCAAGGACATCGAAACGGCGGAGAAGTGGCAGAAGGTTCTCAATCAGATGAACTCCGGCGACATGCCGCCGGAGGACGAGAAGCAGCCGGCGAATGCTGCGAAGGCTGATTTTCTCGATGATCTGGCAAACGTGATGGTCGCGGCGCGGCGCACTTTGGGGGATCAAAATGGCGTGATCACCATGCGGCGGCTGAACCGCCGTGAATACAAGAATACGTTGCGGGAGTTGCTCGGCGTGGACGTCAATGTGTCTGATCTGCCCGCAGACAGCGGCGCGGGTGGCTTTGACACGGTGGGGGCGAATCTTTTCATGTCGGCGAACCAGTTTGAGCAATACCAGCTGCTGGGACGCGAGGCTGTGGAGGAAGCGTTTGCGTGGCAGGCGGCGGCGGGCGTGGAGAAAAAGCTGCACTATGAAGCCGAGACGACGACGCCCATCGTGAAGAAATTCGTGGAGTATCAGATTGATGCGCAGAAGCGGGCGCAGAACTGGGTGAAGGCGGTGGAGGAAGCGGCGGCCAGGCCTGAGAACAAGGACATCGTGGCCAAGATCCGCAAGGAATCGAAAAACGACAGCATCTTCCGGCGCGAGTGGGCACGGATTCCCGGCGCACCGAATCCACGTACCTTTGGCTTTGATAAGAAAGGCGAAAACGACGCCGATCTGGCCAACGATTCACTGGGTGCAGGCTGGCTGAAGTATCACCAGTACTACATGGCGCAGCCTGCGGTGGAGAAGGGGGCCTATCTTGGCACGCAGACACGGCATCCGGCGGAGCTCAATGTGAACTACATTGAACTGCTGGTGCCTTTTGACTGGCCGGTGGGAGATTACATCGTGCGCGTGAAGGCCGCAGCGACCAAGGACGCACCTGCGGAAAGGCGTTTCCTCGACTTCGGCATCTATGCGCGGACGGGGCGTGTCATGGCCACCCATGAAATCACCGGCACGATGGAAAATCCCCAAGTGATTGAGATTCCGCTGACTCTGACACGCAGCAACATGACACGTGAGAACCGACTGCTGTTTGTGCGTGAAAAGGGCAGCTGGGACACCAATGAGGAGGGCGGGCGCAAGCGGGCCGAGGCAGTGAAGCGCAACGGCATCGGGCCCGAGCTGACGCTGTGGGTGGACTGGATCGAAGTGGAGCGTGTGCCGAAAACCGACAAGCCCAAGCCGCCGGGCATCGCAGCGCTTGGTATTCCACTGGATGACAAATCTCCCGCTCCTGCCGCGCCCGAACTGCGCACGGCGCTGGAGCGGTTTGCCACGGAGGCCTTCCGTGGCACAACGCCACCGAAGGAGTACATCGATCGCCTGCTAGGTCTCTATGACGTGCGCCGCAAGGCGGGAGACAAGCACAGCGCAGCGCTGAAGGAGACTCTGGCCGTGGTGCTGTCCTCCCCCATGTATCTCTACCTCGCGGAACCTACGTCAGACGAGAAACGTCGGGAGCTGACGGGGATGGAACTCGCCACGCGGCTTTCGTATTTTCTTTGGAGTGCGCCGCCGGATAAGCAGCTGCTGGATCTGGGGCGGAACGGTGATTTGAAAAAGCCGGAGGTGCTCGCAGCGCAGACGGAGCGCCTGCTCAATGACCCGCGTTCCGCAGATTTCCTCGAAGCCTTCACGCATCAGTGGCTCGGCCTGGATCGCATCGACTTTTTTGAGGTCAATCGTTCACTGTATCCGCGCTTTGACAGCGGCACCAAGGTCGCCGCCAAAGGGGAGATCCATGAAACCATGGCGTACCTCATGCGAAACAACGCCAGCCTGCGTGACCTCCTGAAGTCTGATTACGTGCTGATCAATCGCGTGCTCGCCCACTACTACGGCATTCCTGGAGTGAAGGGAGATGGCTATGAAAAAGTGTCGCTGCCAAAGGACTCACCACGCGGTGGCTTGCTCGGCATGGCAGCCATTCACTTCATGGGTGGCAATGGCGAACGTACCAGCCCGGTCGAACGCGGCGCCTGGGTGCTGCGCAAGCTGCTGCATGATCCGCCACCACCCGCGCCTGCCAATGTCCCCGCGATCACACGGCTTGCAGGCAAAGTGCTGACCACGCACGAGCGATTGCTCGCGCATCAGGAGGACCCGCAGTGCGCCAGCTGCCATCGCAAGATCGACCCCATTGGCTTTGGCTTGGAGAACTTCGATGCCGCCGGACAGTGGCGCACCGAGGACAGCTACATGGCGGTCGACGCAAACGGCAAGCCTGATCCCAAAAGCAAAAAGACCTGGACCATCGAAGCCGCAGCGGCGCTCTACAAAGGCCCGGCGTTCAAAGACTTCTTTGGGCTGCGCGACGTCATCGCCTCCAAATCAGACGCCTTTGCCCGCAGCTTCAGCGAGGCCTTGATTGAGTTTGCGCTGGGCCGTCCACCCGGCTTCCGTGATCAACCCCTTGTCGCAGGCATGATTCAGCAGGCCGACAAGAAAGACCTCGCCATCCGCGAGTTCATTCACGCATTGGTCGCAAGTCAGGAGTTCCATACGAAGTAATCTCTTAACGAAAAAGCATCATGAGCACCTCACCCATCCGGCGCCGCCACTTTCTTCAATCCAGCACCGCGCTCATTGCCCTGCCGGCACTGGAATCTCTTGGCTTCCGCCGCTTTGCCTCGGCGGCGGCTCCAGCAACTCCACCAAAGCGGCTGGTCTTTCTCGGTTTTGGCTGGGGGATCACGACGGAGAGCTGGTTTCCGGACATCAAGCAACCGGGAGCGGATTACACCCTGCCTGAAGGACTTAAACCACTGGCACGGCACAAGGCGGACTTCAGCGTGGTGCAGGGGCTTTGGAACAAGTACAGCAACGATGGCCACTGGGGCAGCACCATGTGGCTCACCGGGGCGAACCGTTTTGGCGAACCGGGGCAGAACTTTCACAACAGCATCTCCGCCGATCAGGTCGCGGCAGCAAAGCTCGGCCTCGACACCCGCTTTGCCTCCCTGCAACTCAATGGCAGCGAAAATGCGGAGGCATCAGGACACGGCCCAGGGCTCTCGATGGCATGGGATGTCAGCGGCAAACCCATCGGCGGACACAAAGGCCCCGTGGAGGCCTACCACAGGCTCTTTTCCAAGGACACCACGCCCATCGAGCAGCAGAAGGCCATGCTGGCGCAGAAGCGCAGCGTGCTGGACACCGTGATGGAGAATGCGCGCGTCATGCAGCGAGGTCTCGGAAAAACGGACAAGGGCAAGCTCGATGAATACTTCCAGGGCATCCGCGACATCGAAACACGCCTGAGCAAGGACGAGCAGTGGATCGGCGTGCCGCAGCCCAAGGCACCGATACCCGAACCTGCACCCGGTCTCGCTGGAAAAGAAGAGATCAAGATCATGTATGACATCATGCTCGCGGCAATGCAGACAGACAGCACCCGCGTGCTCACCTACCGCCAGCCAGTCAGCACCCTGCTCACCAGCATCGGCATCAAGGTGGCCCCGCATGACATGAGCCATTACCACTCGACCATGGGTGAAAAGTTGGAGGCTTCCAAACAGCGCGATCTCACGCAGAGCGATCTGCTCGCGGGATTCCTCGACAAACTCAAAGCCACCAAGGAAGCCGACGGCAGCCGTCTCTTTGACAACATCGCCCTCGCCTACGGCAGCAACATCCGCACGGAACACAGCCTCGACAACTGCCCCACGCTGCTCACCGGCGGAGGTGCCGGCATCAAGCTGGGCCACAACATCGTCGCCCCGAAAGACACGCCGCTGTGCAATGCGTGGCTGACGCTTCTCCATGGTGTGGGCGTGAACGTCGAGCGGCATGGGGACAGCTCCGGCGTGCTGAAAGAGCTCATCGCCTAGTCTCATTCACCCATTTCATGAAGCCGTTCCTTCTCGTCGCCGCATTGCTGCTGGCAAATCTCCATGCCGCTGACATTGAACTCACCGAAACCCTGCAACTGCCCGAATGCCACAGCCTCGGCTGGGTGCGGGCCAACACTCAGGTGAAGGGCCAGAAGAACTGGGATGGTGTGCTGGATGAAGCGAAGTGGGGCACGCCTTCGCCGCAGCAGGCGGTGGAGCGGAGCTGGGACTGGAAACTCACTGATGAGCAGTGGCAGCAAGCGGTGAAAGAAAAGGGCGAAGGCAAAAGAGAGGACGTGAAGTTTGACCTGTGGATTCCGGATGGCGTGGCACAGGCCAGGGGCATCGTGGTCATGTCCGGCCATGGCAGCGGAGAGGCGCTGTACAAGCATGCTGAGCTGAGGAAGATAGCGCGAGAGCTGCACCTGGCGCTGTTCAAGTTTAATGGGAACCCCATGCAGCGTGGGTTCTGGCCGCGGAGCCTGCTGTATGAGCGGCTCAAAACATTTGGGCAGAGAGCGCAGCATGCGGAACTGGAGAATGCGCCCCTCTTTCTCTACGGCCACTCGAATGGCACCGGCTTCTCCGCCATCTTTTCCGCCGAAAGCACCCGCGTCTGGGGTTGGGTTTCCATGCGCCCAGGCACGACGTATCAAGTCTATCAACCTGGTGCAGCCCAGATCCCCGGATTGGTGATCTTTGGGGAAGATGACGCCTTCTTTGCCCGGCCCTCAAAAGAAGAAAACATGGGCGTCGTCGAAGCCATGAGGAAGAAGCACAACGCGCTCTGGAATTATGCCGTCGAACCGAAGACGGGACACGGACCGGGGGAGAAGACCTGGCCGCTGGTGTTTTCCTTCCTGCGCCACACCTTCGCAGCACGCGTGCCTGCGGACGCGGACCCGCTCAAAGGTCCGGTGAAGCTGAATGTACTGATGCTTGAGAGCGGATCTCTCGGCAAGAATTGGGACGTCACCCAGGGCGGCTATCAAACTCTGACCACGGCCCCCTTCGCCTCATTTGCTGGAGACAAAACCACGGCCTCATGGCTCATCAATGCGGACTATGCAGCGGACTGGCAGATGTTTCAGCGCGACGGCCAGATCGCCCGGCCGTGAAGATTGGGAGACATTTCCAGGTGAGTGCGTTCGTTTAGACAGCCTTCCACTTACCTGCCATGATTTCCCGCTCCCGTTTCCTGCTCTCTCTCGCTGCTTCAGCCCTGTGCACCGCCTCCTCCTGGGCGGCTGACAGCGTCAAGATCGTCCTCGTCGCCGGCAAGGTGAAGGAGGTGGACAAGGCGGGCCATCATGACTACCTCGGCGGCTGCCGCCTTATGCAGGTGCTGCTCAAGCAGACGCCGGGTGTGGATGCGGTGCTGGTGAACGAAGAATGGCCTGCCGATGAGAAGGTGTTTGAGGGCGCGGCTGCCTTGGTTTTTTACACCGATGGCGGTGGCAAGCAGGCCTACCTCGGCTCACCGGAGCATGTGGCCACGGTGCAAAAGATGGCCGATGGCAAGACGGGACTGGTGAACCTTCATCAGGCGGTGGAGTTCACACCGGCGTTTGCAGCGCAGTCGATGAACTGGACCGGGGCGGCGTACAATGCGCTCTCCAGCCGCGGCCATTGGGACAGCGTGCATGATGTGTTTCCGAAGCATGCGATCACCAGCGGTGTCACACCGTGGAAGATCAATGACGGGTGGCTGAACCACTTTCAGTTTCCCGCCGAGATGAAGGGGATCACGCCGCTGGTGTGGTCGGGCAAAGAAAAACTGGGCTCGCCGGAAGGTGGAGACAAAGACATCGTGGCGTGGACCTATGACCGCCCAAGCGGTGGGCACTCGTTCAGCTTCAGTGGGCTGGATGCGCATGGTGCCTGGGAACAGGCCGGCATGCGGCAGTTGGTGATCAATGGCGTGCTGTGGTCTGCGGGTGTGGAGATCCCGGCAGGTGGTGCGAAGTGCGAGGCTGACAAGGCGCTGATTGATTCCTTTTTGACGCCTCGCATCGCGCCGCCGAAGAAGGCGAAGCCTGAGGCGGCTCCAGCTGCGCCTGCAGTGAAGTAAAAAGCCAACTTCCGACTACTCCAGCGCTCACGCGAGCGCGAAGCGTCTTGGAGTGCGGTGGGAAGCGCAGCGCCACACCGCTTTTCGCAGGCCGGACGGCACGGGAAGACCTGCGACACTCAGCGCCTCGCGAAAGCGGTGTCGTCGATGCAGGCTTGCGCCGTGCATCTCTGCCACCGCACTCCATGACGCTGGCGCGTTGCTTGAATGCTCGTCGCAACGTGGGCGACTTCTCACCAACAGATCACCGCGACCGAAACACCTCGCTCATCAGACACTCAACCATCAGCGTGTTCAGGCCAAGTCCCTGCTTCTTCACTTTGTCGTGGAGCTTGTCGATGATGAAGTCATCGTTGAGCTCCATGGTGCGCCCGGTGGTGTAGGTGAGGATCTGGCGGATGAGGTGGCGGCTGAAAAGGTCGGCACGGGTGTCGTGGATGAGTTTCTTGAAGCTGGCGAAGTCGGTGTAGGTCTCGCCGGAAGGGAATTCGCCCGTGGTGTCGATCTTGGGAGGCGGGGCTTTTTTGTTCACCTTCGGGTAGTTGTCGCGCCAGCGACCGACGGGGTCGAAGGATTCCAGGCTGAAGCCGAGCGGATCAATTTTTCGATGGCACTCGGCGCAGGCGGCATCGGCGCGGTGTTTGGCAAGGCGGTCGCGGATGGTGGTGGCTCCGCTGACATCTGGATCAATGGCGGGAACAACATCTGGCGGCGGCGGTGGCGGGACGCCGAGAATGTTTTCGGTAACCCAAACGCCACGGGTCACGGGCGAGGTTTCCACGCCGTTCGCACTCACGGTAAGCACGGCAGCCATGCCCATGAGGCCACCACGATGCGCATTGCCTTTCAGGCTGACCTTTTGGAAACCATCGGCGAGGCGCAGGGTCTTCTGCTCGGGCAGTTCGTAAAGTTTGGCCAGCTTCTTGTCCACGAAGCTGTGATCGCAGTCGATGAACTGCATCACGGAGCCATTGCTTTTCAGCAGATCGCGGAAAAAAACTTGGGCCTCGGTTTTCATGGAGGTGGGAAGATCCTCCGCATAATAGGCGCGCACGACCTCGCGCGGCGGGGGCATGCCGCCGAGTTCACGGAGGTTCAGCCAGCTGTCCAGAAAGCCGCCCACAAAACCGCTGATGCGGTCATCGGCGAGCATGCGCTGAATCTGCTTTTTCAGCTCGGCATCCTGTGTGAGCTTGCCGGACTTGGCGGCGGCGAGCAGCGCTGCATCGGGTGGAGCAGCCCAGAGGGCGTAGGAGAGGCGCGAGGCGAGATCGTAGGAACTCAGGGCTTTCGCGGACTCTTCAGTGATCTCGCTGAGGTAAAGGAATGAGGGGGAGCAGAGGATGAGCTTCAGTGCATCCAGCGCGGCCTGGCGCGGTGTGGCTTTTTCGGCCAGCCGCTTGTCATAAAGAGCGCGGATGGGTTGGCGGTCGGCGTCGGTAAGAGGGCGGCGGTAGGCTTTCTCGGCGAAGGCCTGGAGCTGCTCCATCGCATGCTCTACCTGGAAACCGTCTTTGCCAAACACGGCGATCTCCTCGGCGCCGCCTTTTTCTTCAGGCACGGGCCCGTTGATCTTGATCTCGCTGATGCGGATGTGTGGCAGCTTGCCTTCCAGCAGGATGTGGGCACGGCCAACGCCCGAGGATCCTGTGTCCGCCTTGAACTCGTCCTTGTAGCGTTTGTTGATCGTCACCACGGAGGCGCGTGATTCATACGGACCGTTCGGGAAGATGAAGCGCGGTGTTTGCCCGGCCTCCAGCCACACGCGGAATTTGAACCAGGTAGGCGTGTTGTCCGGCACCACGGTGCTTGCGAGCAGCGGCTCAATGGCCTGCGGGTAATGGATGTGGCCTTTGGTGACATCTCCCGGCACAACACCAAGGATGAAAGGCTCTGAGAAGTCGATGCCAAAGATGGCGGGATCGTAGTGCGTGTCCCGGTGCATTGCGGCAGCCTCCACCTCGATGTCGTAAAGGCCGGAGACGGGCACACCCTGCTTGAAGTCTTCGATATGGCCGTAGCCGCCCTGACGGGTGTCGGTGTTCGGCTGCTCGTAAAGACAGAGGTAACGGAAGTTGAAGGCGGACTTGTGGGAGCCGGTCAGCTCCTCGTACTGAACAAAGTGGCTGTTGAAGCGCCAGTTCTTCGGCTCGGTCGCCGGCTTGCCGAGTCGCGCCTCGACGAGGCGATTCGCGGACTGGAAGTATTGATCCACGAGAAAGCCGGAGGTCACCAGCGACTTGCCGATGTTGTCCATGTGCTGGCTCGTCTTCTCTTTTGGGAAATCCGCCGTGAGGCCCAGCGTGTCCACCCTGCGGCCAAACAAAACGGCGAGGGTGTTCTCATACTCGCGGCTGGAAAGACGGCGCATGACGGTGCGGCTGCCAGTGCTCTGAAATTTGCCATAGGCGGCCACTGTGCCTTCGCGCAGCGCGCGGATCATGGCGAGGCGCTCTTCATCAGTGGGCTGATCCGCCTTCTTCGGCGGCATCTCCTTCAAGGTCAGCTGGTCGATGATGTCGCGCGCATCGATGAGATCAGGAACGGACTTCAGCGGCAGCGCAAACTTCTCAAAGGCGCGATCGCCCTTTTGCACATCCGCGTCATGGCACTCCAGGCAGTATTTCCCGAGGAACTGCTGGGCGAGCTTGGGGGCATCGTCGGCGGCATGGGCCGTGGTGAGGAGCGCGAGACAAAGCAATGCGCTGAGGCGCGGGGTCGGAGCCATCATGCTCATCAAGAGAAGCGCCCGGTGCTGTTGCCAAAGGAATCCGTTTCCACGCCCATCTTCTGCGCGATGTCCACGAAGAGATTGCAGAGCGGCACCTTGTTGATGCCCTCACGCGGCACTTCGCGGAATTCACCATGCTTGTAGCCGCCACCCGCGAGGATGATGGGCAGGTCGGAGTTCTTGTGCGAATTGCCATCGCCCATGCCGCTGCCGAAGAGCACGGTGGTGGAATCCAGCAGCGTGCGGTCGCCATCGTTCATCTTCGAGAGCCGCGTGATGAATTTGCCCAAGTGCTCGATCTGGTACTTTTCCAGCGTGATGAGGCTCGCGATGGCTTCCGGGTCATTGCCGTGGTGCGAGAGGCCGTGCCAGTCTTTCTTGATGCCGAGATGCTGCGGCATGAAGTCGCCGCCGATTTCCAGCGTGGCGATGCGCGTGCTGTCCGTCTGCAGCGCCAGCGCGATCAGCTCATAGAGGATCGGCAGGTCTTCCACGGCGTTGTGATTTGCGGGCTTGTCAAAAGGGGCCTTGGGCTTCGGCTGGCTGACCCAGCGCTGGCGCAGTTCCAGGCGCTTCTCCACGTCGCGCACGGAAGTGAGGTACTCATCCAGCTTGTCTTTGTCCTCCTTGTTCACGCGCTTGGAGAGGCGGTTCGCCTCGTCCATCACCGAATCGAGAATGGATGACTGCACCTTGTTTTCCTGCACCCGGCGTGCCTGGCGTTCCGTGGAGTCACTGACGAAAAGCTTCTCGAACAGCTGTGAAGGATTTGTGACGGGAGGCACACGCACGCCCGACTTCGTCCAGGCGATCTGGCAGCCGCCGTGAATGCCGCCTTCTGAGCCGACAGTCAGCGAAGGAAACCGCGTCTCGAAGCCGATCTCGTCCGCGAGATACTGGTCGATGGTGACATTGCCATCCGGGCGGTTTTGCGCCTCGGAGTTCAGCACCCCGGAAAGGAACGAATGCACCGCGAAGTGCCCGCCCTTCACACCGTGATCAAGGCCGCGAAAGACCGTCATCTGGCTGCGGTTTTCCCACAGCGGCTCCAGCAGTGCGGTTTTCTCATAATCGCGGCCCTTGGTGGTCGGAAAGAGCTGCTTCGTCTGATAGCCCAGCAGATTGCCGATGGCCACAAACCGGCGCGCTCCAGCGCCTGCTCCCTTGGCAGCTTTGATCGCGGAATTTCCGCCCACATTCGCAGCCATGAGGGAGGGGAGTCCTGGCAGGGCGAGGGAGGTGCCCAGAGATTGGAGAATGAAACGGCGTCTGTTCATGATTTGGGGGTCCGGCTAATACGTAGCCAGAGCACCCCGTGTTGCAGCAGGAAACACGCCCTTTTACTCGGATTTCAGCCCCGCCGTGTTCACCGCGATCACGCGATACTGGTGCTTTTTACCGGCCTCAGGGGCTTTATCGGTGAAAATCATCTCCACCAGCGGATTGGTTGGCGTGTCGCTGTATTGCAGGCCTTGGAAAACCGGACGGCCAAAGGAGTTCTTCGGTTGCTCTGGCACGTTGCCGATCTCTTTGCCATCACGTTCGATGATGAAATGGGCCAGGCCGCTTTCCAGGTCGGCTTTCGCTTTCCAGGTGAGCACGTTGTCTTTCACCTGCAGCCCCGTAGGCGCTGGCGGCGGGGTGGTGTCTGGGACGGCGGTGTCTTTGACATAGACCTCCCAGGCCTTGGCGACCGCTTCATTCGGCAGCCACACGGACTTCTCTTTTTCGCCAGCAAACTTGGCGGCAGGCGTGGCTTCAGTCCCGAGCAGCGCAGCGAGCCAGGAGTTTTTCGTCGGCATCGGATTCAGCGCGCCGCCGCTCTTTTCTGGCAGCCTTGTGGTCAGGCAGGCATCCAGCCAGCGGATGGTAAAGTAACGCTGATTGCCGCACTCATGCGAGGTCAAGGGATCGACCGATACGCCGATGAGTCCGCCCTTCGCACGCACAGCGGTGAAGAACGTTTCGTTTGCAGCCCATGCCCCGGCAAAGCGCCCTTCCTTGACCGTCACACCTTCCTTGGTGCCCAGATTGCACATGATCGGCACCCCAGCGACTGTCTGAGGCAGAGCGTAGACCTTGATTGTGGGCCGCGCCGGATTGGCCTCCAGCATCGGCACGCCGGAGCGCAAACACGCGGCAGCCACACGGTCCGGATGCAGAAGCGTCATGCCTCCCGCCCAATGACCGCCGCCACTGTGTCCCCACAGCGCCCACGGCACCTTCGCGAGTTCAGGATGGCCGGATTTCGCTCCCAGATCCACCAGCGCCTTTTGAAACGCCGCATCCGATCCATTGCGCGGATCGCACCACATCTGGCAGTCGGCCTTCTCCGGCTGCTCATAAGACGGTGCCAGCAATGCGCAGTCGTGCTTTCTGGCAAGCGCCTGCCAGTGCAGGTCATAGGCGCCGGTGAGGCCAGATTTGCACGAGCCCTCACCGCAGCCGTGCTGGTGCACGATCACCCCGCGCAGGGATTTCACGCCTGGCGGCACCCACACCGTGTAGTTCACCGGAAAGATCAGCTCCCCCGGCTGGGTGGAGGCTTCATAGCGCACGCGGTAGTAGGGCGGATCAGCCGCAGGAAACACATCATAGGGTGGCTGCTGCGCAGACAACGAAGCTGTCAGCACGAGAAAAGAGAGGAGGGCAAGGGAACGCATGGAAGCAAACCAACAGGGAATGAAGTGAGAAAGTTGCAAGCGAGACGAGAAATCACTGTGCAGCCCCGTTGTTCCTGCCCCACCCGATTCAACTCACCATCCACGCACCATGAGATCTGCCGCACTCCTCTCCATGTTCCTATTCGCCGCCGTAGCTTCGGCCGAGGATGGTTTCACCTCGCTGTTCAATGGCAAAGACCTCACCGGCTGGGATGGCGACCCCAAGCTCTGGAAGGTGGAAAACGGGGAAGTCATCGGCACCTGCACCGGACCCGATGCCATGCCCAACAATTCCTTCCTCATCTGGCGCGGCGGCGTGGTGAAGGATTTCGAACTTCACGCCACCGTGCGCGTGGAAGGCGACAACAACTCCGGCATTCAATACCGCAGCCGCGAGCTGCCAGAGGTCGCACCCTGGGTCATCACGGGGTATCAGATCGACATCCATCCCGCGATGGAGCACACAGGCATGACCTATGAAGAAAAGGGACGCGGCATTTTCGGCCTCAATGGCACCAACGTCATGCTCGACCCTCAAGGCGCGCTGTGGAAGCTCTCCACGCATGAGCCGGTGAAGGTCGATGTATCGCAGTGGAACGAGTACACCATCATCGCACGCGGCAATCATCTCGTGCACAAGATCAACGGCAAGATCACCTCTGAACTGACCGACTACGATGACAAGAAACGTGCCCTGTCAGGATTGCTCGCCATTCAGCTTCATCGCGGCAATCCGAACAGCGTGCACATCAAAGACCTTCGTCTTAAGGTGCTCCCGGTTACAGAGCCTTCGACCTTTGATCCCGCAAAACTTCCTGCCGGGGCCGTGAAGATCGAGAAGCCGCGCACGAAGAGCCCGCAAGGCACCGGCCCCGTGGTGCCGCCGACGAAGAAGTGAACCGCACGCTTTATGAAACGCCTGCTCGCTCTCATCTTTCTTTCGTCACTCTCCATTAGTGCTCCGTCATTTGCTGCGGAGCCTCCCAACATCATCCTGATGATGGGCGACGACCACGGCTGGGAGGAGACAGGCTACAACGGCCATCCCCATGTGAAAACGCCGGTGCTCGATGACATGGCCGCGACATGTTTTCGCTTCGAAAACTTCTACGCTGCACATCCGAGCTGCTCGCCCACCCGCGCCAGCTTCATGACGGGCCGTCATCCGAACCGCATGGGCACCTTCAATCCCGGCTTCTCCATCCGCCCGGAGGAGATCACCATCGCGCGCATCCTTGCCAAAGCCGGCTACCACTGCGGCCATTTTGGCAAATGGCACCTCGGCCCGGTCAAATCTTCTTCACCAACGAGCCCTGGCGCGATGGGATTTCATGAGTGGGTCTCACACGACAACTTCTTTGAACTGAATCCGTCCCTCTCGCGCAACGGCGGCCCGCCTGAAGTCATCCATGGCGAAGGCTCCGCCGTCATCATCAATGAAGCCATCAAGTTCATCGACCGCGCCTGCAAAGATAAGAAACCCTTCTTCACCGTCGTGTGGTTCGGCTCCCCGCATGAGCCCTACAGCGGCCTGCCGGAGGATCTCGGGCTCTACGATGATCTGCCCGCCAAATACAAAGACAAGAAGGTCAGGCTCACCTCCAACGAAACCGGTGGCCCGACGACACGTCCTCTGGGCGAGGTATTGCGCGAACGCTACGCCGAAATCACCGCCATGGACCGTGCCATCGGCACGCTGCGAAAGCATCTCGCCACCAGCGGCCTGCGCGAAAACACGCTGCTCTTTTACTGTGGCGACAACGGCACCTCTGCCGATGGCTCGCTCGTCCTGCCGCATCGCGGTGTGAAGGGGCAGGTCTACGAGGGCGGCGTGCTTGTCCCCGGCCTCATCGAATGGCCCGCGCGCATCCCGCAGCCACGCAGCACGAAATTTCGCGCCACTACCAGCGACCTCCTGTCCACGCTCTGCGCCCTCACCGGCCAGGCGCTGCCGGACCGCCCCATCGATGGCACCGACCTCCTGCCTGTGCTGGATGGAAAAATGACCGAGCGCCCCAAGCCGCTTTGGTTCTGGCAATTCGACGCCACTCATCTCAGCAAGGCCGAGCCCTATATCGATCCCCAGCTGCAGCAAGGCACTACGCCTCTTGCCAAAAAGGCAGGAGGCAAAGCCACGCGCGACTTCAGCAATTATCGTCATACCACCATCACTGACGCCGATTACCTCGGCCCACGTGCCATCATCGACGGTCATTACAAACTGGTGGTGCATGAGCAGAAGAAGGGCGGGGCAGTGAAACAAGAGCTTTTCGATCTCGCCACAGATCCTGCTGAAAAGACCAGCGTCTTTGAGCAACAGCCCGACATCGCCAAAAAGCTGCAAGCCGAACTTCACGACTGGCAGCAGTCCGTGCTGCACAGCCTCACCGGCGCGGACTACCGCAAGTAGAAACATTGCACGCCTCCAATATTTATTGTCCGGTTTCGTTCCCCACCGCGAGATACCACACCGCAATCCCACGTTTGCTCTGACCTTTTATGACCAACCTAGCCGCCGTACTCCTCACCCTTTTCTCGCTCGCGACCTTCGCGAGCGCCGCGCCACTTGTCTTTGAAGGCACCGAAGGGCCCGGCAAGGGCAAGCACATCGTCTTCCTGGCCGGGGATCACGAGTATCGCTCTGAAGAGTCACTGCCGGCCATCGCGCGTCTGTTGGCCAAGCATCAGGGTTTCAAGTGCACGGTGCTGTTCGACATCGACAAGGAAGGCGACATCGTGGCGGGTGAAGTGGCGAACATGCCGGGCATGGAGGCGCTGGACACGGCGGATCTCGCGGTGGTCTTCCTGCGCTTTCAGCAGTTTCCGGCGGAGCAGATGAAGCACTTCGATGCATACCTTGCCCGTGGTGGCCCGGTGGTCGGACTGCGCACCGCGACGCATGGATTCAAGACGACGAAGGATGATCCTTACGCGAAGTATTCCTTTGATAGCAAGGTCAGCGGCTATGAGCTGGGCTTTGGCCATCAGGTGCTCGGACAGACATGGGTAGGCCACTACGGTACGAATCACAAGCAGAGCACGCGCATCGCCATCGTGCCGGACAAGGCAACGCATCCCATTCTTCGCGGCGTGAAGGACATCTGGGTGCAGGCGGGCGGATACGTGGGCAAACCGACGGATGGCGAGATTCTGACGATGGCCCAGCCGCTCAATGGCATGACGAAGGATTCTCCTGCGGATGCCACCAAACCACCGATGCCCAGCGAGTGGACACGCACCTACAAGTCCGCCTCTGGCAAAGCTGGCCGTGTCTTCACCACGCTCTACGGCACCTCGGAAGACATCACGAATGAAGGCTATCGCCGCATGATCGTGAACGGCATCTTTTGGGCGCTGGGCTTGGAGGATGCGATCAAGCCTGACCTCGATGTTTCATTTGTTGGCCCGTTCAAGCCGAATACCTTTGGCGGCGGTGCCTATGCCCATGGCGTCAAACCCGAGATGTATGCCGGATTTGCCTCGGTCATTCCGGCGAACCACGACACGAGGAGCCGCAAGAGGGCGGAGACAAAGCCAGCAGCGGCGACGACCACGAGTGCTGCAGCTGCCAAGGTATCTGTGAATACGGGCAAACCTGCCCGCTATGTGCGCATCGAGATTCCCGGTGACAAACGCTGCCTGCAAATCGCGGAGATCGAAGTGATGAGCGGTGGCAAGAACGTGGTGAAGGGCGGCAAGGCCTCGCAATCAACAACGACCAACGGCGGCGTCCCGGAACGCGCCTTTGATGGCAACAAGAGCCCGGACTGGGGCAAGGGTGGCCAGACGCATACGAAAGAGAACCAGCCGAACCCATGGTGGGAAGTGGATCTGGGCTCCAGTCAGGCCATCGACACGATCAGCCTATGGAGCCGTCAGGGCTTTTCGGACCGTTTGGGCGACTTCACCCTTCAGTTGCTCGATGAAGCTCGCAAACCAGTGTTTGAGATCAAAAATGTCGCCGGTCCGGAATCCATGGTGATCGATGTGAAGGGCGGCGGCAAGCTTGCCTACCTGACCTTTGACGGCAAGCCGGGCAAGCCTGCGCAGAAGAACGCCGGCGGCGGCGCTGCTCCTGTGAAAGAACCTGAACTGGCCGAAGTGCCTGCAGATTACAAAGACCCTGCACCTTTCGCTTTTGGCAAAGGTGATGTCGTCGCCATCCTCGGCAACGGCCTTCCCGACCGCATGCAGCACGATGGCTGGATGGAAACGCTGCTGCAAAGCCAGCTTCCCGATCTGCAGGTGCGCTTCCGTAACATGAGCACCAGCGGCGACCGCCCCAACAACTACCCACGCAGCAGCGGCGCCACGCACATGACGGACTACCTGCGCCATGTGAAGGCGGATGTCGTGTTCGGCTTCTTTGGCTACAACGAATCCTACGACAACAAGCCGGAGGAGTTTCAGAAGCAGCTCGTCGAGTTCGTGAAGAAGACCCGCGGCAGCAAGGCGAATGGCAAATCCTTCCCTCGCATCGTCCTCTTCAGCCCCATCGCCCATGAAGACACGCGCAATGTGAATGTGCCAGATGGCAAGGCGCACAATGCGCAGCTCGAAGCTTACACGAAAGCCACTGAGGCAGCTGCAAAGGAAGCTGGCGTGGCGTTTGTGGACCTGTATCACCCATCGCTGGAGCTGTTCAAAGCCGCGAAGGAGCCGCTGACCATCAATGGCGTGCATCTTTCCATCGAGGGAGATCGTCAGCTTGCGGAAGTCATTGCGAAGGCCTTGCTCGGCAAGCAGATGAGCGCGTCGCCCTCCATGGAGCCGCTGCGCGAAGCCGTGATGGACAAGGAACTGCACTGGTACAACCGCTACCACGCCTCCGACGGCAATGACGTCTGGGGCAGCCGCTCCACGCTGAGCTTTGTCGATGGCCAGAACAACGCTGTGGTGCTGCAGCATGAGCTTTCCATGCTGGATGTGATGACTGCAAACCGCGATGAGCGCGTGTGGGCGCGCATCACGGGCGGCGACAAAAAAATCGACGACAGCAATGTGCCGAAGCCCGTGCCGGTGATCTCCAACGTGGGCGGTGGCAGCAAGAGCAGCAGCGCGCAGAAGGAAGGCACGTTGAAGTACCTCAGCGGCGAAGAGGGCATCCAGCGCATGGCGGTGAAGAAGGGATTTGAGGTTCATCTCTTTGCCGACGAGACGCGCTTCCCGCAGATCGCGAATCCGGTGCAGATGCAGTTCGACACCAAGGGCCGCCTCTGGGTCGCCGCATGGCCGACGTATCCGAAGTGGGAGCCGCTGAAGGAGATGAACGACGCGCTGGTCATCCTGCACGATGACAACAATGACGGCAGCGCCGACCGCGCCACAGAGTTTGCCCGCGTGCAAAATCCGCTGGGCTTTGAGTTCTGGAACGGCGGCGTGCTCGTCACCCGCCAGTCTGAGATCCTGTTCCTCAAGGACACCGACGGCGATGACAAGGCGGACGTGCAAACCATCATGCTCATGGGCCTGGACAGCTCCGACACTCACCACGGCGCGAACAATCTGATCTATGGCCCTGATGGCGGTCTCTACTGGCAGAGCGGCGTCTTCATGCAGCACAATTACGAGCACCCTTGGGGTCCATCCCTGAACGTCGGTGCCTCGGCCATGTATCGCTTCGATCCACGCCGCTTCACCATCGCCAAGCATGCGGACAATTCACCCAATCCGCACGGCACCTCGTTTGATTCCTGGGGCTATCAATATGCCACGGACGGCACCGGCGGCCGTGCGTATCAGGTGCGCCCTGAAGGCAACGGCTTCAAGATGTATGAACTGCTCAAGAAGGAAGTGCGCCCGGTGACCGCCAGCGAGGTCGTCAGCAGCACGCACTTCCCCGACGAAATGCAGGGAGACTTCCTTATCTGCAACGTCATCGGCTTCCTCGGCGTGAAGCATTACCACCTCGAACGCGACGCCGACAAAGGCACCGTCTGGGGTGAACCCGCAGGCGACGAGCTCAAGGTGAAAACCACCCAGGCTGATGGCACCGTCACTGAAGAGACCTCGCGCGGTTTTCTCATGAGCGGCGACAAAAACTTCCGCCCCAGCGACGCGGTGTTTGCGCCGGATGGCTCGCTCTATCTCAGCGACTGGCAGAACGTCATCATCGGCCACATGCAGCACAACGTGCGCGATCCCAACCGCGACCACAAGCATGGGCGCATTTATCGCATCACCGCCACAGGGCGTCCGCTGCAAAAGATCGTGGCTGTGGATGGTCAGCCGATCCCTGCGCTGCTGGAAAACCTCAAACACCCCGCCGACGGCGTGCGTCACCGCACCCACATCGAGCTCAGCGAACGCGACACCAAGGAAGTCATTGCCGCCACGCAGGCGTGGATGAAACAGTTTGATCCGAACAAAAAGGAGGACGCGCACCACCTCCTCGAAGCGCTGTGGATTCATCAGCAGCACAACGTGCGGAATGTGGAGCTGCTCGGTCAGTTGCAGAAGTCTCCCGAGCTGCACGCCCGCAATGCTGCCAACGTCGTGCAGCATCTCTGGTTCAATGTCGAAGCCTCCATGCACGGCGGCGTCATCGCCGGTGAAGTGGAGGAAAAGGCGAAGAAGTCTGGGATTCTCAGTGACACACCCGAGCTCACCACCATCCGCATCGCCACCATTCCTGAGCGCATGATGTATGACGTGAAGGAACTCAGCGTGAAAGCCGGCAAGAAGGTGAAGCTCACCTTTGCTAATCCCGACTTCATGCCGCACAACATCCTGCTGGTGAATCCCGGCAAAGCCGAGGAAATCGCCACCAAAGCCATGGCCCTCGGGGCCAAAGGCTTCGACACCGGCTTCATCCCCGAAAGCACCGATATCCTCTGGCACAGCAAGCTGCTCGACCACGGCAAAGAACAAGTCATCGAGTTCACCGCCCCCACCAAGCCCGGTGATTATCCCTATGTGTGCTCCTTCCCCGGCCACTACCTCATCATGCGTGGGGTGATGCATGTGAAGTAAGGTGCAGGATTCATTTCTCGTCTGAGATCAAGGCGGGCCAGAAATGGCCCGCCTTTTTTGTCCGGTTTCGCCTCCTGATGAGAGATAAAAAACTGCCTGCACACGTTCCTTTGCATTCGCCCTATGACCAAGCCTGCCGCTTTCCTTCTCGCCCTCGCACTTGTTTCAACGTGCGCTGTAGCTCAAAACACAAAAGCGGCACGGAATCCGACCATGGCGGTGAATCCACTGGACGCGAAAAACACGGACTCCGGCAAGCCCCCGCCGCCTGAAGACCCGGCGCTGGCGAAGTATTACATGGAGGAAAAAGCCGCGCCGCTGCCACCAGTGACGGCGGCCGTGGATACAGCGCTACCATTGGTTCTGGCAAAGGGAGATCACGTCGTGTTCATTGGGAATACGCTGTTTGATCGCGGCGCGCAGTTCCCACATTTCGAAGCAATGCTGCTCAAGGGGCATGCAGACAAGCAGCTCGTGGTGCGCACGCTGGCGTGGTCGGCGGATGAAGTGGACCTGATGCCGAGGCCCACAAACTTCGGCACCTTGAATCAGCACCTGTTTGCACAGAAGGCGGATGTGATCTTCGCGGCGTTTGGCTTCAATGAATCCTTCGGTGGGCTGGAAAAACTGGCCGATTTCAAGCTGCGGCTCACGGCGCTGGTGCAGGAGTTGAAGACGCATGCCTACAACGGCAAGACAGCGCCACGCGTGGTGCTGGTTTCGCCCATCGCCAATGAGAATGTGACCGGCGTCCCGGCGGCGGACATGAACAACGCCCGGCTTGCCGCCTACACCAAGGCGATGGGTGAAGTCGCTGCAGCGCAGAAGGTGGGATTCGCCAACGTGTTTGAGCCCATGCTGCCTGCGATGAAGGGGCTCACCTTCAACGGCGTGCATCTTGAGGACAAAGGCTGCGCGGTGTTCGGCGAGGCCCTGTATCGCGCCACTTTCGAAGTCAGCGCTCCAGAAACCACGCCCGAACTGCGCGCCGCCATCGCAGACAAGAACCGGCAGTTTTTCCAGCGCTACCGCCCGCTGAACGGCTTCTACTACACAGGCGACCGCAACAAGGACTATGGCTACCTCGATTTCCTCCCAGCGATGCGGAGCTTTGATGTCATGGTGGCCAATCGCGACCAGCGCATCTGGGCCATCGCACAGGGCCAAAGCTTCGCCGGTAAAAAAGTCGATGACTCCAATGTCCCTGCCATGCCCGCGACCAAGGAAAGCAAAGGCGCGAACGAATGGATGACACCCGCGAATGAACTCGCCTCATTCAAGGTCGATCCACGTTTCGAAGTGAACTTGTTCGCCAGCGAAGAGCAGTTCCCCGAAATCGCCAATCCCATCCAAATCCGCTGGGATACGCAGGGCCGCATGTGGGTGAGCACTTCGCAGGCCTACCCGCATCTCTACCCCGGCCAGGAACCGAAGGACCGCCTGATCATTCTCGAAGACACGAACAACGATGGCCGGGCCGACAAATCCACAGTTTGGGCGAACAACCTGCACATCCCGCTGGCCTTCGAATTTGGCGACGGCGGTGTCTATGTTTCCGATGAACCCCACCTCACCTTTCTCAAAGACACGGATGGTGATGGCAAGGCAGACTTCAGCCGCCAGGTCTTCACCGGTTTTGGCACGGAGGACTCCCACCACGCGCTGCATGATTTTGTCTGGAGCCCGGATGGCGATCTCATCATCCGTGATTCCATCTTTCTTCACTCACAAATTGAAACCGCCTACGGCCCCGTGCGTCTGGACAACTCCGGCTGGTTCCGCCTGCGCACCGACACACAGAAGCTCAGCACCTTCGGCAGTTACCCGAGCACGAATCCCTGGGGCGTGACCTTCGATGACTGGGGCCATCACGTGGCCAGCCATCCCATTTTCGCCAGCGCCTTTCACGCCACCAATCCGCCTTATCCCGAGCAGCATCCCGGCGCTGGTAAAATGCCCGCGTATTCCGGCACCTGCGGCCAGGAGTTTGTCGACTTCGATTTCTGGCCGCAGGAGCTGCAGGGCGGCTTCATCAAGGCGCGCTACAAACCCACGAACAACATCGAGATGCATCAGTGGATCGAGATGGACGACCACTACGAGGAAAAGAAAATCGGCGATCTCATCTTCTCCACCAACCTCAGCTTCATCCCCACCGATGTGAAGGCCGGTCCCCGTGGCGACTTCTACATCTGCGACTGGTACAACCCCATCAAAGGCCACGCGCAGTACTCGCTGCGTGACCCACGCCGCCTGCGCACCAGCGGCCGCATCTGGCGCATCGTGCCGAAAGGAGCGAAGCTCGCCGAACCACCGACAGTGGCTGGCGCACCGATCCCCGCTCTGCTCGATCTCCTGAAGAGCCCGCACTACCGCTGGCGCTACCAGGCCAAGCGCGAGCTGCATGAACGCTACGCTGCTGAAGTCAAAACCGCGCTGGATGCCTGGGTGGCCAAACTCGACCCCAAGGATGCGCGCTTCCGCCATCATCAGCTCGAAGCCCTGTGGACCTACCGCACTCTCAGTACGGAAAACACCGCCCTGCTCAAAGAGCTGCTCAACTGCGAAGAACACCACGCCCGCGCCGCAGCGACGACGCAATTGCGCTACACAGATCTTCCAGACCGCATCGAGCAGCTCCGCGCACGTGCGAATGACGACAACAGCCTCGTGCGCATGGAGGCCGTCATTGCCGCGAGCTACATTGGAACCGAAGACGCGCTGAATGCCGTGCTCGGTGTGTTTGACCGGCCCATGGGCGACCATCTGACCTACGCCGTGCGCACCGCACTCGGCAGCGAGGCGCTTTCACGCCACTGGAAGGACAAGGAGAACAAGAAGATTGCCGCATTCATGGATGCCTTTGCCGCCAACTACAAACGCGGCCCCTTCGAGAAGAAAAAGACCGCCGAAGAAACCGCTTTCGACAAACAGCCCGGTGTCGCCAGGATCACCATCAACTGCGTGCGTGAGCGCATGCTGTTCGATAAAACCGAATTCAGTGTGAAGCCTGGACAGTCGGTGAGCCTCGTTTTCAACAATCCAGACGCCACCGCCCACAATCTCGCCATCTGCCAGCCCGGCAGCGTGGAAGAAATCGGCCTGGCCGGAAATGAAATGGCCAAAGACCCGGATGGCATCAAAAAGGATTTCATTCCACCGACAGACAAGATTCTGCACCACACCAAGCTGCTCAATCCCAACGCCAGCGAAACCCTGCGCTTTACTGCTCCCAAATCACCCGGGGACTACCCCTACCTCTGCACCTTCCCCGGCCACTGGGTCATCATGCGCGGAGTCATGCATGTGAAGTGAGGCTGTCCATCAACCTTTCTTCGGCTTCTTCACCGCGACTTTTTTCCTGGCAGCCTTCTTCACCGGCGGCTTTTCGGCGGATGGCTCCAGCGGCACTTCCGCACTCAGGTCGATGCCAAAGATCGACGAGAGATCGGCTTCGGCCAGATCACCGGTGCTGTTGGAGAGATCCGTGATCGTTGCATTGCTGGCGTTGGAAAGCAGTTCAGCCTGATCCACACCCCGCAAGGTGAAGAGCAGTTCCGGCTTGGTGTCGAGCAGCACCCCGACACCGTAGAGCACGGCGGAGACATGTTTGCACATGTCGGCATGGTCCGGGCAGGAGCAAATGAAGCGAATCTCCTTCGGCTTCGGAAACAGACCGTCGTCCGGATCGGTGAGCACCCTCATCAGTCCATCCCCCAACTTTCCAGCGAGCAAATCCAGCATCGAGCCGACCTGTCCTGCGCTCGATTTCACGATCTTCTGCCACTGCTTCTTTGGCAGCGGTTCGATGGTGATGCTTGTGTCATACAGCTCTGATCCCGCCACCACAGCACTGAGCTTGCCTGATTCGATCTTCAGATCATACACCTTTCCCTGGCGCAGGTAGCTGCGTCCACGCGGAAGCCGCGATTCATAGTCCTGATAAGACTCCAGATTGCGGCACCAGGACTGCCCCCAAAACGTCGTGCTCAGTTTCTTCTGTCCCGCTGGAGCTGGCAGTACTTCAAATTTTTCTCCACGCTTCTTTCGCTTCGCGATCTCGCGCTGAACCTGTTTTTTTTGTTCTTCAACATCTTGGTAAGACCACCACATGGGGGTCTTTTACACGACCGCAGAGTTCACATCAAGAGCGACAAAGTTCAACAGTTCCTCCGCCCCCATGTCGGTGAGCAGTTTTTCGGCGCCGCCGTCTCCGGTGATCAGATCGTGGGCGAGGCTCATCTTCTCTTCGATCAAGGCATCAATGCGCTCCTCAATGGTTCCCTGGCAGACAAATTTGTGAACCATCACGTTCTTTTTCTGCCCGATGCGGAAGGCGCGGTCGGTGGCCTGGTTTTCCACGGCGGGGTTCCACCAGCGGTCAAAGTGAATGACGTGGCTGGCGGCGGTAAGATTGAGCCCTGTGCCGCCGGCTTTGACGCTGATGACCATGAAGGGCGGTCCATCGGGCTGGTGGAAGGATTCCACCAACTGCGGGCGCTTCTTCACGGCAGTGCCGCCGTGCAGGATGAGGCCCTCGCGGCCAAAGACGGTGGCGAGGAAGCGGGCGAGGGGATCACAGGTCTCCTGGAACTGCGTGAAAATGAGCGCGCGTTCACGGCGCTCGGCCAGTTCACCGCAGATTTCCGCGAGGCGCGTGAATTTGCCACTGTCTGCAGGGTTCCAAGCACCATCGCCGTTCCAGTGGCTGGGGTGGTTGCAGATCTGTTTGAACTTTAGCAGAAAGCCCAGCACAAGCCCCTGCCGCTTGATGGGTTCCATCTCCTTGTCAGCGAGCATCTTGGCGAGTTGGTCGACGAGCTTCGCGTAGATCGTGGCCTGGCGTTTGGTGAGGCCGCAGAAGGCTTTCGTTTCGATCTTGTCGGGCAGGTCGGTGATGATGCTGCGGTCCGTCTTCATGCGGCGCAGGATGTAGGGCTGCACCAGTTTGCGCAGCGGTGCAAAACCGGTGCTGCTTTTCGCACAGCGTTTCACCGCATCGGCAAAGGCGGCGGAACCACCGAGCAGGCCGGGATTGAGGAAGTCGAAGAGGCTCCAGAGATCGCCGGGGCGGTTTTCCACCGGCGTGCCGGTCAGGGCGATGCGAGTGGGTGCAACCAGGCGCTTCACGGCTCTCGTGCTGGCGCTGCCAGGATTTTTGATGGCCTGGGCCTCATCCAGTATGACGACGCTCCATGGATGCTGCTGCCAGGATTCGGTGCGTTGCAGAAACTGGTAGGTGGTGAGCATGGCATCAAAACCGCGCAGGGCTTCGGGAGGATGCTGGACTGCATGGTCGAGTGCTTCACGCGAGGACTGTGATGGATGCGCGATGAAGATTTTCAGGTCGGGGGCGAACTTGGCGACTTCGGCCTTCCAGTTGCCGACGAGGGAGGCTGGGACGACGAGGAGGGCCGGCGCTTTCGATTCTTTTTGCCGAGCAAGGAGCAGGGCGATGACCTGCAATGTTTTGCCCAGGCCCATGTCGTCGGCCAAACAGGCACCAAGGCCGAGTCGAGTCAAAAACTGCAGCCATGCAAAGCCTTGGAGCTGATACGGACGCATGGTCGCACGCAGATTCTGAGGCGGTGCGGCCTCGGCAGGCGCGCGCATCTGATGGAGCAGATGTGCGAGATTTTTGCCCGCCACGATTTCGCTCCAGTCGTGCACCATTTCCGTGCGTTCTTCTTCCATCGCTGCCTGACGAGGATCAAAGCCCGCGAGCAAGCGCATGCCGTCGAGGAAACCGATGCCGCCTTCGCCCGTGGCATGCTGAACCCTTTGCCAGTGAGACATCACCTGCTGGAGTTGGACCCCGTCGACTTCGATCCAGCGGCCGCGGAGTGAGACGAGGCCGGTGTCGGCGCTGAGCAGCTTGTCCCATTCGGCGTCGGTGAGCGGCTCGCCTTCGAGGCTGGCGGCGATTTTGAAGTTTAGGAGGGCTCCGGCGTGGAGGGAGGATTGCTTGGGGGCATCGATCGTCACAGAGACGGCGGGGCGCGGGCCTTTGCCGCTGCGCCACCAGTCGGGGAGTTTCATGACGATGCCGCTCTCTTGAAAGACTGCGGTGTCGCGCAGAACGCGGAAGGCCTCCTGGGGAGACATGGCCATGGGTTGAAAGAGGCGCTTGGTCTCCAGCCATTCGCGGATGAGTTTGGATTTTTCTGCGGCGGTGCGTACCGGAGCCAGAAGGGCGTTGAGTGCGGTTTGATCTTTCTGGCCGGAGTAAAGCTGGAGGGCACGGGCCAGCGGCAGGTGCTGTGGCTGGCCGGTGGCGCTGAGTTTTTCGGTGAAGGTGGCGAGGAAGGCGAAGGGGCGCTGGGTGTCGGTCTTGTTTTCGGCGAGGTGGAATGTCACGCGGCCAACGACATGCCAGGCTGGGCACTCCTCGCGCAGCCAGGCCTCCACGCCGTGGGTGGCCAGTTGATTGATGTGCTGCGCGAGTTCGAGCCACCAGCGTTCGAGGACCTCGGCGGTGAGGTATTCCGCGCCAGCGAAGGGGGGGGCGGTGGCGATGAAGGCTTCTCGGTCAGCAAACACTGAGGTTCTCAATGCATCCTTGGTCTGGCACAGGCGGGTGAAGAACTGCTGGGCGAACTCCCTGAGCCATCTCCAAGGCGGCTCCATCTCGGCGGTGAGCAAATCGGTGCTCAAAATTCGAAAAATGGCGCTGGGAGAGCCAGCGGAGGCGATTTTTCTGTCCGCCGCCGATGCTGCCACGCCTTCGTGGGAGAGAAAACCTGCGGGGGTGAGGACGGGGGAGAGCATGGGCTGTGTTTGGACGAGGAAGCGTTGTCAAACAAGGAGTGGGAATGCGGAAATTCAGCAATCCTCGTTTCCCAAAGGCCACTGTCCATGCTATCGCTCCGGTTCCCCCGCCGCTGACCGGCGAGGGCCTCAATTCCTCGCATGTCCAGCCTCATCACCGACCTTCCCATTCTGCTCCGCCCGTTCGACGCACGCACCCGTCAGGAGGCGGAACGCCTTGCGGACGATGATGCCGTGAGGGGACTGGAACTGCTGGAGGATGAAATGATGGCCGAGGTGCGGCTGGATGACCGCCCTGCCCAGGTGCGCTGGCTGCGCGGTGAGCATGGCTGGCACGGCGAAACCGACGTGGATGACGATCAGGAACTGGAGGATCTGGCCCTGTGCACCACGCTGGTGGCCTTGCAGCGCCGCGAGGCCCGTGGCACGCTGCCGATGGTTCCGGTGGAGGAAGAGGATTTTGAGCACCTGCTCACCGCCAAGCTCGAGCGCCCGCTGACGCCCGATGAGGAGAATTATCTGAGCAAGATGGAGAAGCGCTATGAGCGCGTGCGCCTGACCGGCAAGATCTTTGACCAGGACATGGTGCGTCTGCACCCGAAGTGGGCGATCCAGAGCCTCGACCCAGTGGCGCTGTGGCCTGAAGCGCCCAAAACCCTGCGTGAGTTCTGGAACTATATCGCACTCGCGCTCGCGGACAAAGGACTCGCGGTGCCGGCTTTCCTGCGCGGCATGTCCGACATCGACGGCACCCGTGAAGCCCTGCGTGAATGGCGGCACGCCAGCACCGTGCCGACGTGGCAGAAGCGCATCCGCGAGTTCATCGACGCGCGTCAGGATGACCGGCACACCCACCGCCAGCCGCCGCGTGTGTGTGACTTCCGCCTGCTCATCACGGTGAATGATGCGCGCCTGCAGATGCGCCTTGAAGGTGAAACGCCATCCCCGTACACCACGGTCGATGCCGCGCTGCTCGACAACCTGCGCCGTGAACACCGTGATGGACGCATTGTGACTTCAGGCGGTTCGGAGCTGCTGCTGGTCTCCTGTCTGTCCCAGAGTGATGAGAACTGGAACGACTCCTTCCGACTGGAATCCAAACATCATGCGCTATGGCTCGCGACGCTGTTCCAACAGCCGGCGCTGCAGGAGCGCATGATCACGCTGGATGAACTGCCTTTCCACCGTGTGGCGGAGCCTTTGAGCTGGGTGGCACGCCTGAGTGAAAACGGCCTGAATCTGACCCTTCAGCTTGAAACTGCGGACGGGACTCCCGCTCCGCTGCCGCTGCGCATTCTGCGCGGGGTGCAGACGTTGTACCTGAGCTCGGACACATTGTTCAGCGGTCCGGTCTGGCTGCATGACGAGTCACGCATCGATGCAGCTGTCACCATGCCGCTGGAGGCGCTGGCCACCGCCGAGGGCATCTCCTTCATGCGTGAGATCGACATCCCGGTGCCCGACGCGATCAAGAGCCGTGTGCGCCATGAGGATCTGCATGTGAACATCACCGCCGCCTGCCTGGCCAAGACCTCGCACTCCGGCGGCGCTGAGTTTGTCACTCTCAAAGCCGAAGCGGTCGATGGTGAAGGGCGCGTGCGTGAGATGCTGCGCTTTTCCGGCTGGCAGCCGGTGGATGAAAAAAAAACGACTGACACCGACACCGACGCCATCGTCTGCCGTGACCGGCGAGCTCTGAGGGATGCCGAAGAGCTGATGAACCAGCTGCGCCGCACCTGGGACATGGAAAATGACGCCTGGCGCGTGCGCATGGCGAAAGATTTCCCGGACATGTTTCATGCCTGGGCCGGGCAGCTGCCTGAAAACGTCAATTTGAAGACGGATGAAAGCTTGCAGACGATTCTCGCCGATCCGCTGATTGCACGCGTGCGCATCGAGGCCACCCAGGCCGGCAGCATTGACTGGCTGGACCTGCGTCTGGTTTTTGACATCGAAGGGATGGACCTCAAGCCCGCCGACATCCGCCGCCTCATCGCCGCGAAGGGAGAGTTCGTGCGTCTGGCGGATGGCAGCTGGCGACGTGTGAAGCTGGAGCTCAGCGATGAGCAGCAGGAGATGCTCGACCGTCTCGGTATCGACCTCAATGAGAACAGCGACGAGGCCCATCGCCTGCACTGGCGGCAGCTCGCGCAGGAGAATGCGGCGGAGATCGTCAATCCGAAGGCCTGGAGCAAGATCGTGGAGCGCATGGAGGAGGCGAAGCTCGATGCGCGCCCTGACGTCCCCCAGGGCTTGAACGTCACGCTGCGTCCCTATCAGGTCGATGGTTTTCATTTCCTGACCTATCTCACCTCCAATCGATTCGGCGGCATCCTGGCGGATGACATGGGCCTGGGCAAAACCCTGCAGGCCATCACGTGGGTGCTGTGGCTGCGCTCCCGCAAAAAAGCTGACGGACCGCACCTGCCCGTGCTTGTGGTCTGTCCGAAATCGGTGCTCGACGTGTGGGCGCTGGAGTTCAAGAAGGGCTCGCCGGATCTGCGGGTGCTGGTGCTGCATGACCGCGATCTGTTTGATCTGAACCTGGTGATGACGCAGATCGACGTGGTGGTGATGAACTACGCGCAGATGCGTGGTTTTGATGGCGAGCTCGCCGCCGTCCGCTGGCTTGCAGCGATTCTCGACGAAGGCCAGCACATCAAGAACCCGGATTCGAAGGCCGCCAAGGCAGCGCGCCAAATTCGCGCCGACAACCGTCTGGTGCTGACGGGCACGCCGTTGGAAAACCGCCTGCTTGATCTTTGGAGTCTGATGACTTTTGCGACACCCGGAGCCCTGGGTGAGCGCGCCTACTTCCACCGCCACTTTGACCGCCGCAAAGATCCGCGTGCCTCGGAGCGACTGGCCGCGCGCCTGCGTCCGTTCCTGCTGCGCCGTACGAAATCCCAGGTGGCTCGTGACCTGCCTTCACGCAGTGAAGAAAACCTGCTCAGCGAGATGAGCGGACGCCAGGCAGAGCTTTACAAAGAAGAACTGGCCCGCGCGCAGCACATGGTGCTGAACAGCTCCGGCTTTGACATGGTGAACCGCCGCCGCTTTGCCATTTTGCAGGCCCTGACGCGCCTGCGGCAGATCTGCTGCCATCCGGGTCTCGTGGACAAAACGGCGGAGAATGCAGAGAGCGCCAAGCTCACCTCCACCCTGGAAGTGATTCAAGGGCTGCATGATGAAGGCCACAAGGTGCTGCTCTTCAGCCAGTTTGTCTCCATGCTGAAGATCATCCGCACCAAGCTGGAAGAGATGAAGCTGCCGTACCACTGGCTCACCGGAGCCAGTACGGACCGTGCTGGAATCGTCAAAGCCTTCCAGGAAGATGAAAACGCCAGTGTGTTCCTGCTGTCCCTCAAGGCCGGCGGCAGCGGTCTGAATCTGACCGCCGCGTCCTACGTCATCCTGTACGATCCATGGTGGAACCCTGCCGTGGAGAACCAGGCGATTGACCGGGCACATCGTATCGGCCAGACGCAGCCTGTCATGGCCTACCGCATGCTGACGAAGAGCACGATCGAGGAAAAGATCATGACCTTGCAGCACAAGAAGAACCTCATGGTTAACAACGTGCTTGGCGAAGGCGGCTTCACCAACCTGCTGGAGAAGGAGGACTTCGACTTCCTGTTTGATATTGAGGCGGAGAGGACGGTTTAGTATCGCTCTATCTCATTGAAATGCGGATGACGGCATCGTGGGGTGATGGGACCTTTTCTCGCGCCTCTTCATGGCGCTATCTGAATCAATGGCCTGTGGGTGCAAGTGGGACCCAGGCTTGCCGTTTCGCGACTGCGCCCCCGGCTGAGTCCGTGGGTCTTCCAGACCTGATGCGGTGAGGCATTTTGAGGCGAGTGGCAGGATTTTGCAGAGAGGTCTGCAATCGATGCCGCAAGATCATCAGTTGCCGCGTGTTCTGTGCGATGCATAATCGCATGCACCGTGCGCATGCTCCTGTAGCTCAACGGTTAGAGCAGGGGACTCATAATCCCTTGGTTGCGGGTTCGAATCCCACCGGGAGCACCACTGAAGAATGTCGGCACCGACGTTCATGATCTTTGAGCTGCCGCTGCAATGTACTTTTTGATGCGGTGCCTCATGACCACACCCGCGAAACGCCTTCCAATCGCAAGTCTGGCGTACGCGATCTCGACATCGATCCTTTGCAACAGAGACGAGAAGTCCTCTTCTGCGTATATGTCATGACCATGCGCTTTCTTGATTTTCCGATGACTTCCGCCGCTGGGTCAATCGCATCAGGTATCGGAAGAAGCATCTGCCTCATTGTCATGCTGCTGGTGGCGGGTTGCTCCTCCTATGGGCCGGAGCGCCCGGGTGAAAAAATGTACCGCGATGTTCTGTTTGCTGCACCGGGCGGGCACAAGCTGCACATGGACTTGTATGTGCCTCAAACAGCCAAACCCGCACCCGTGGTGCTGTGGATTTTTGGCGGGTGCTGGAGGTTTGGCAGCAAGGGCTACCATGTGAACGTGCGGGATCTCACCAGCGCAGGCATCGCGGTGGCTTCCATTCAATACCGCATGACCAACACCGCAGTGTACCCAGCGCAACTGAAGGACTGCCAGGCCGCTGCGCAATGGCTGCGCGATAACGGCGCTCGTTACGGAATCGACGCCAGGCGCATGGGGGCCAGCGGTGAATCGTCCGGGGGGCAGCTGGCAGCACTGCTTGGTGCCACCGAGGGAAAGTCGCGCATTCGGGCGGTGTGCGCGCTGTATCCGGTGACCGATCTGATCGAACTGGGAAGCTTGTATGCGAAACGCAGCGTCGGGCTGAACCTCATCGAGAAACTGCTGGGAGGAGCCATCGAGCAAAAACTCGACCTGGCTGCAGATGCGAGCCCCGTCTTCCATATCAACTCCTCACTGCCGCCGTTCCTCATCATCCATGGAGATCGTGACAGAATCATTCCAGTGGAACACAGCGAGTGGTTCTTTCAGGCCCTTTCCGCAGCCCGAGTCAAAGCCCAGCTCATTGTGGTGCCTGACAAAGGGCATTGGTTTCGGCTGAACAACGAGCAGTTCGCTGAAGTGTCGAGATTTTTCCAAGTGCACCTGGCCAGGTGAATCCCGGCATTGAGCCGAAAGCAAACCGGTGCGGGAACCGATTTTCATGCGGCTTTTCCCGCATGGTGCACCCGGCAGGGATCGAACCTGCGACCAGCCGATTAGAAATCGGCTGCTCTATCCACTGAGCTACGGGTGCCTCGCTTAACCGGCGCGATCATAAGTCCATCTGCGCCTTGAGCAAGGGCGCGCTTCATTCCGGATGCAAGCCGAACATTTGCAGCACCACGCGGAGCATGTCTCCGAGCTTGTTGTCATAGGGGCGCTCGGGGTGCAGGATGGCCCAGCCGCGCTGCCTGCCGATGGCGGCGAGGCTGCGGGAGGGGTGGACGAGGACGCCGTAGCCGGCGTATTCGAGCAGGGGCAGGTCGGCGGCGCTGTCGGAGTAGCTCCAGCTTTGAGAGCGTTCCTGGTCGGTGAGTTCGGTCAGGCCGGGCACGACTTCTTCCATGGCGGTGATCTTGGCCGCGTGCTTGTTGTTGCCAGTGACGAGCCTGGGCATGCTGGGAAATTTGGCACCGACCTCAAACCGCGTGGCGAGGCAGTGATCAAACCCAAGGGCGTGGGCGATCTCATGCGCGTAGAAGTCGGGGCTGGCGGTGTTGAGCACCAGCACGCGGTGCTGGTGCTTGTGGCGGAGGATTTCGGCGCGGAGAGATGGGTAGGCCCACTTCGGCACACAGATTTCGGCGAACTCTCTGGCATATCTGGCCAGGCGCTCGCGAGGCATGCCGCGCAGGTAACTCAGAAAGGCGCGCTTGGCGGTGGCGGTGCTGACGAGACCGCAGGCGCGAGCCAGTGCGACTGGCACGAAGAGTCCGTGCAGGAGCACGCGCCAGGGCTCGCGGTGCAGCACGAAGTTGCAAAAGAGCGCCTGCGTGTCGAACGGCAGCAGCGTGTGATCGAGATCAAAGAAAGCGTAGGAGCGTGCAGGCATGACGCGGAGGGGAAGGCGGCGCAGAGCCTAGCGCCGCGTTTCCATCTGGCAAAACATTCCCAGCCTTGACGGATGCAGCGGCGGACGGCAGTGTACGCACCCTTTTTCCCCCAAGACCCTCATGGCCCAAGAAACCACCCTCATCCTGCTCAAACCTGACTGCGTCGCACGCGGCATCAATGGCGAAGTCCTCAAGCGTCTCGAAGACGAAGGCTTCCGCATTCGTGGCTGCAAGATGCTCCAGCTCACGGATGAACTGCTCAAGGAGCACTACTCGCACATCGCGGACAAGCCTTTCTTCCCGGATGTGGCCAGCTTCATGAAGAGCAAGCCGGTGA
The DNA here is from genome assembly GCF_044222345.1 of Prosthecobacter sp. Taxonomy (GTDB): domain Bacteria; phylum Verrucomicrobiota; class Verrucomicrobiia; order Verrucomicrobiales; family Verrucomicrobiaceae; genus Prosthecobacter. The sequence continues at coordinate 6,111 of NZ_JBGANL010000023.1, read as the reverse complement.
TTGCCGTGGCCATCAGCGGAGAGAACATCATCTCCCACGTGCGTGATCTCCTGGGCCCGACGGATTCCAAGATCGCGCCGAAGGGCACCATCCGTGGTGACTTTGGCTCTGACAAGATGACCAACGTCGTCCATGCCTCCGACTCCCCCGAAGCCGCCGCAGTCGAACTGAAGCGCTTTTTCAAGGATGGCGAGATTTTCAGCTATTGAGGCATTCGGCTTTGCCGCTACACTCGCGGCGCAGGCATTCCCCACGCCGCTGTGGTGAAATGGTAAACACAGCAGACTTAAAATCTGCTGGGAGGTAACTCCCTTGCCGGTTCGAGTCCGGCCAGCGGCACTGCTTGTTTTACTGGGTGAAAAGGGCGTTTTCCCCAGTGAAATGAAGGAATGCAAGGCGTAGCCGGAGCAGGTTGAAGAGGTTAAAGGCAACGATGGAAGGGGGTGGTATGGGGGTGACTTCGTTGTTGCAAAGTGTCACCAAGAGTGTCACCAATTGGTCACCATGAGCAGCGAGACTTTTTGGAAGAGCCGGACCGTGCGGAAAATTCGCGGTGTCACTGTGTCGTTTTACCGCCGTTACGAGGGGTCGAACTTCACGATGGACTTCAAATGGATGAAGAAGCGGGTGCGTGAACTCACCGATTGCGCGACGGTGAAGGAGGCCGAGGAGGCGGCGAAGGCGAAGCTGCAAAAGATGCAGGAGGCGGGCAATGGGGTCGAACAGATGCGGGCCGGACAGGCTCGACGTTCGCTGAACATTGCGACGGTGAAGCAGATCCACGATGCCGCGAAGACGGGGGACAAGATTTGTTCGGACGGGGCGATGCGCGCCTACCTGTCGAGCTGGCTGCGTCTCGCGCGAGTGGTCAATGATTCCAACCCTTGGAGCGTGACGATTGACCAGGTGCTGACCAAGGAGAACGTGCTGCGGTTCTATTCGCTGGGCCAGGGCGGCAAGGAGGGTGCGGTGAACCGAGTTGATAAACTGGACTGCAACAGCGGCTTGAATGCGTGCCTGCGTGGCGTGAAAGCTTTGTTCCGGCCTGACATGATCGACGCGAAGTTTGCCGGGCTGCACGTGCCGGACGTCGCACCGATCCGGGCGATGTGGTCGCTTCCCGAACCGGACCATAGTTTCGCGCCGTGGGATCACGACGTCTATGCGGCGATGGAGAAGGCCAGCACGGAACTGCGCACGATGCAGATCGCCGGACCGCTGGCGCCGGGGATGCTGGTGAAATCGGTCTATGCCTCACGCGGGACGCCTCTGCATGAGCTGGGCGACAAGGCGGGGATTTTGCAGGCGGTGGGTGCGGACAGCGCGCGCGTGGCTTGGGCGCTCGATGGCGTGACGGTGACGCATGAGGTGCCGCTGGACCGGCTGCGGGCGGTGAAGCTGGACTATGCGGAGCTGTGGCTGGTCAACACGATGCTGCGACGGCTGGGCCTGCGCAATAAGGAGCTGCTGGCCGCCAAGCGGGAGTGGATTGAACAGCGGCCCGACAAGGATGGGAAGCCGCAATGGGTGCTGAGCATTCGGAAACGTGCCGACTTTGACCCGCTCAAGGACGGTGCACCCCGCAATCTGGTGCTGGATGATGAGCTGCGCGAGATCCTGCTGAAGCGTGAGGGGCTGCTGATTGCACCGACGCTGGCGAACGAGGCGCGCAAGGAGCTGGTGGAACGACTGCACAACACCTGGCTGCGGCAGTTCATTCCAGACCGCACGAAGGGCAACCACGAGCTGAGAATGTGGGCAGGCTCGATTGTGTACATGCGGTCGGGACTGGCGGCAGCGAGCTACTTTCTCGGACACAAGAGCCAGGTCACCACGGAACGCTTTTACGCGACGTGGTTTCAGAATGCGGAGGCTCTGGACGGCGAGGCGGTGGGACGCGCTCTGGTGGCCGAGGCAGCGTGATTGCCGGCGAAGTGGGACAGTAGGTTAGAACAATGTCTGCGCAGGGAGACGGCTGTTTAAACCTCTGTCCCGCAGCGACGCTAAGCGTCTATTCAAAGCAGGCTAAAAATATGCTTAATCATGAATATTGGACCTGTTCCCAATCCATAGTATGTTTGTAAACAAGTAAAAAAATGCTTGTCTGCCTTAATAAAATCATTAGGCTCCGCATCCATCTCCCGCCCTCTGGAGGGAAATGCTGTAGTTTTTACCGCACTCTCGTTCTATGGACTATTCATTTGCACACATGAAATCTGATGGCTTACTCGACGAACTCGACGTTGCAGTCATCTGCCGCCCATCCAAAGGGATGGGTAAGATCCCAAATGCTCCTTCAACTGTAGTCGATGATTTTTCGGTGGCTGATGTTGTTGCATGTTGCGAGGAATCTCGCGAGATCAGCAAAAATAAGACTCTGATAAAAGCCTAATTCACACCTTGAATCGAAACCGGAGGGTGCATTGCACCCTCTTTTTATTAACACCTGTGTAGTAAAAGTATGGGGCTCCTAGACGGCGAAGACGCAAAGATTGACCACAAAACTGTTAGCACTCTTTTGGAAGGGGTTTCGATTTATTGGGACAAATATCTCAAAGACGAGACGGGGTGTTCTCCTGAATTTACATCTAAAGGTGTTGATCGCTTGTGTCGTTTTGCTTCGAAACACATTTTCACTTCGGAATTTTTTCCGAAGCAGCCAGGACCTTTCAAAAGGGCTGCTGCCCTTGTCATTCTTGCGCGACATCTCGAATGCGTCAGCTTCATAGGCACGGCTTCTGTTTACCTGAAAGACGAAGAAAAATTAACGGACTACAAAGCCAAGTTCGCATTTTATTGTATCGCTCCCACTCTCAAGCAACTACGCCTCACCAAAAGCGCGGCTAATCTCGAAAAAACTTGGGCTCCAGCGACCAACCACCTACGTGCTGAAATGATTGCATGGTTAAAATGGCTGGAGGCTCCAAGCCTTGACGGTGTGTTCGATGGCCCGCGTCTCTGTCGAGCGATCATGGCGCTGTCTATGATTATAGAGCAGTCATATTACATTACGAAAAACAATCTGATTTGCGACGTGATGGAAAAGCCCTGCCCAATCACTGGCGACGATAACGCGGTAATTAAGAACCTCCTGATGGATATGAACGATTGCAGGTAGTCTTGAGCAATTGTCTACGAGAAGTGCAGTTGCCTTGAGTTATTAAACGCCATATTCGTGCGCGGAAGACCGGCAGGTTCACTATTTGGGTTTTGATAAACTGCGTGTTTTTGCTGGGCTTTTTGTATTCTCGGCGAGGGCGTCATCAAAGAGGGCGCGGATGAATTCGGCCTTGTTGGCGTAGCCTTTCTGCGCGGCGAGCTTGGCTAGGGCAGCGTCTTTCTCGGCGCTGATGTAGGCCCCGGCGAGCTTGGTACCGCTTTGTCGTTGGTTCGGCATTTTTATGAAAACAGGGGTTCGCTCTGTTATAACTTCATTTACTGGCAATAATCCTGCATGAAATCAAACCCATCATTTTTGAGAATAATCTTTCTTTTGGCCACCTTTGCCTCAGGCCTGCAAGGCCAATCTTTTGCGGCTGAGAAATCAAAATATTTTGGAGCCAAGCTGATTGAGCTCGATTCCCTGATTGATCAATCCAAAAGAAATAACGTTCAATTCATGGTGACCGACTCGCTTAAGATCATGGGGAGAGTGGTTATCAACAGAATAAGAACACCCATGACAGCAGTCGATTTTGCCAACGCGAAAGCAAAATTTTTTGCTGAAGAAGGAACGCTAATTTCAAAACCAACGTCCGGGTGGTTTGCTACTAACGACTCGACCTATGAAGCTGTTACTGGATCCAATGATACGAAAATACACATATACACCCGAGTGATGAAGTCAGATTTGGAATGTTACTGGATTATCGGCACCATGAGTGAAGGTAATTGGAAAACAAATGGGGAAGCGCTCCGCACGCTTATTGACTCATTTAAATTCAATTGAACCTAAATTGATCTTCCCAGATAGTGGCGGTTGCTGAGCCTCATCTTGTTAGTTTCTTGTTGATTCCCAGTGCTTTGCTTCTTGAGGCGGAAGGATCTTGCCTCGCAGCCTTCGATATTCAGAGCCGTATCACCAAGGAACGCTTTTACGCGACGTGGTTTCAGAACGCGGAGGCGCTGGATGGCGAGGCGGTGGGGCGCGCTCTGGTGGCTGAGGCGGCGTGATTTGCTCTTTGAACTGGGATTCGAGCCGTTGCCTGCATCCGTTTTGTTCGCCCTTGGTTTAGTGTTGAGTGCGGTGATATGCAAGAAGTCCGATCCCTGTAAAAATGTTGGCCGCCACCCAAAGCTCTCGTCCCAAATGAACCTTGATGATCGGGTTGTAAAGCAGAGCCAAGCAGACCAAAAACCACGTCCAAGGTGATTCAGACGGCGGGCGGGCGCAAATGAGAGTCCATACTGCCCACGAGCAAACTGCGACTCTCAAAATCATGTAGAATCCGTATGGCAGCGAAGCGCATCCAAGAAATGCAAGCGCAGCAACGATGAGAGTGAAGTGGCGTCGTGAAGATTCTGTCATCCTGAATCAGTTCCCAAAAATCTTGGCAAGCAGCCACAAGCCAGCCAACAGCATCAATGCAGGAATGATGAGCTGAAGAATGCATCCGACACCCATTGCGGCACCGCCTGCGGCGGCACCAAGGGCCTCAGATGCTCTTTCTTTCGGGTCTGACTTGTCGGAAGAAAACAGTGCAAACACTCCAAATAGGACGGCTAGGCCGCCAATGATCCAAAGTATTGTGGTCATGGAATACGGGGGCTAAATCTTTTGATAGGCTGCGGTGGCATTGAGTTGGGCGAACAGTGTGGATGGTGAACAGGTTTCAAGTTTTGTCAGGCGCTTTATTGCCCACATTTATGTAGGAAAAGTACGGAACGTGGCGCTCATGAGTGTCGTTTTACCCTCCTAGGCCGTTGCTGGGCAACAAAAATGTGGCTTTGCAACGGCCTAGGAGGGTCAATTCCATGTGTGAATAATCCCAACACCACACCCAAACTGGAGGAACGGCTGCGCGGCGTAACGCGGCTGAAGCAGTCCAGCAAGCGGACGGAAGAATGCTCTGTGCCATGGTACAAGGCCGAGGCGGCGTGATTTGCGGGCGGGGTTAGTTGCGGGACTTGCGGGCCTCCACGTACTGCGCCATTGCATTTGCCACCTTGTTAGGCTCCATATTTACTGTGACCATTTTTCTTGTGCAAACGATGCGCTAACAATTACTCACGAATGCGATTTACCTGAATGGCTAGCACATCCAACCAGAACCGAGAGCAAAAGCAGCATCCCATAGTAGGCATCATTGTGTTGTTGTTGCTGGCAATGGCGGTTTTTCTGCTTATGCCGGGCATGGCGCTTATTGCATTCTTCGCCGACACTTTAGCATTGCGTCTCGACCCTGTTCAGATGTGGGCGTTCAGCATTGTCATATCACTTTGCGTATTCGTTGTTTTACGAATTTTGGCACCTGATACGAGTGTCGCAGGGTGGCGTTATTTAATACTTTGCGGCACGTTAGCCGTGCTGTTTATTCTCTTTTTCTTTGGCCTCAAGGCCCCTTTTTCTAAGCGTTGGGTCGTTTTATTTATCCCGGCTGGTGAGCCTTCCTCTCACCGGAACACAACAGGTACGACAGATAGCCAAGCGGTGAGCGTGAACACCACACCAGCCGATACGCGTGTTGAGATTCCGCGGGCGCTTCCAGTTGAAACGCCTGACGAGATCCCTCGGGCTCTTCCGGTTTCCGACTCGTCTCCGCCATTAAAACCGCTTTTGTCGTCGTTTCCTGCTCAGGAAACACGTCCAGTGTTTTACAGCGTTACTGGAGTTGGAATCGGCGACACCCTCAATGTCCGAAATGGACCCGGCGTCAGTAACACGATTTCCGCGAGATTGCCCAATGGGTTCAACGGCATCCGCATTATCGGCCCACCCATGATGAACGGAACTACTGAATGGGTTCAAATTGAATTTGAAGGAGGCTATGGATGGGTAACGAAGCAATACCTTCAAGCCGAATGAACGCAAAGCTCAAAATGTAGTTTCAACGCAACAGCTACGATCCATGACGAATTACATTCTATCTGCGCTCGACATAGTTGGCTCAT
>NZ_JBGANL010000074.1:0-18632 GCF_044222345.1 Prosthecobacter sp. | reverse complement strand
GGCACTCCTGCCTGCAAAACGAGCGTCCCGGGCCATTCGTTGCGGGCAGGAGTGCCCGCATCACTTGGAGCGCCTCCGCTTCAGACGATCTCATTTCACAGGCTTGCGCAGGCGGAAAACATGCCTGACATCATGGCTGCATGAAACGCCTCTACCGCAACGCCCAGATCGCCAGCGAAGACAGTCCGCAGCTCCAGACAGCCGATGTGCTCGTCGAGGGCGGTCAGATCATCGGCGTGGCCGCAGGCATCACCGGCGTCGAAAACGCGGAAATCATCGACTGCACCGGCCGCATTCTGCTGCCCGGGCTCTTTGACATCCACGTCCATGCCCGTGAACCCGGCCAGGAGGACAAGGAAAACATCGCCTCTTGTGCAGAAGCCGCGATCAACGGCGGCGTCACCGGCTTTGTCATGATGCCCAACACCACGCCCGCCATCGACAACGCGGGGGTCGTCCGCAGCGTGCTGGAAAGCGCCCGCCGCACGCGCATCGGCCCCGGCATCTACACCAGCGGAGCCATCACCAAGGGCCGCAAGGGCGAGGAGCTCGCTGGCATCGCGGGCATGAAGGCCGCCGGCTGCGTCATGCTCACCGATGACGGCTATGCCGTGGACAACCCCCAGGTGCTGCGGCGTGCGATGGAATACGCACGAGATTACGACCTGCCGCTCTCCAGCCATTGCGAGCTCAAGGCCCTGAGCGGCAAGGGCTGCATGCACGAAGGCAAGATCAGTTACGCGCTGGGCTTGCCGGGCATCCCGAGCATCAGCGAGGAGATCTGCATCTCACGCGACATCCGCCTTGCGGAATACACCGGCGTGCATCTCAACATCCAGCACGTCACCACCGCCGAAGGCATGGGCACGATCAAACGCGCCAAGGATCGCGGCATCCGCGTCACCTGCGAGATCGCGCCGCATCACCTGATGTTCAATCATGAGCACATCGGCGACTACGACACGCACTACAAAATGAATCCCCCGCTGCGTACGCCCGAGGACAATGCCGCGCTGCTTCAGGGCCTCAAAGACGGCTGGTTTGACGTCATCGCCACGGACCACGCCCCGCACACGCCGTTTGAAAAGAATCAGGATTTCGCCAGCGCGCCCTTCGGCATCACCGGTCTCGAAAGCGCCCTCGTCTCGCTTTACGACCGCTTCATCGCCAAGGACATCCTGAGCTGGCAGCTCATCGTGCAGCGCTACAGTGCCGAGCCGCGCCGCCTCATGAAACTGGCCCCCGTTCCCATCAAGGAAGGCGGCACCGCCGAGTTCATCGTCTTCAATCCCGCCCGCACCACCACCTTCAGCCGCGGCTTCATGAAGTCGAAAAGCATCAACACGCCCTTCATCGACCAAACGCTGCAAGGCATGGTCGAGCGAGTGATGTATCGCGGTGAGGAACTGCTGACGCGGTAATTTCAGCCCAGCCCGAGATCACGCGCCTTGAGAGCGGCTCCTGTGCGGTCCGGCACCCGCAGCTTGTCCAGAATGCGGGTCATGTGATTCTTCACCGTCCCTTCGGCAAGGCTCAGGGCAGAGGCAATTTCCTTGTTGCTCATGCCGCGCACCAGATGCTGGAGAATCTCCACTTCACGTTCAGAGAGCATGCTGGCGAGGCGACGGTCCTCACCGTTGAGGGTGATGGGTCGGGAGAGGCGGTTGAACTCCGCCACCACGTGCGTGGCGATGGTGGGCTGCAGATAGGTCTGGCCAGCAGCGACGACCCTGATGGCATCCAGCATCTGCGGCATCGGAGTGTTTTTGAGAATGTAACCGGAGGCACCTGCACGCAGAGCCTCGAAGACATCCTTTTCCTGATCAAAGACGCTGAGCACCAGCACCCGTATGCCGGGATGCCTGTCACGAATGCGCCGGGTGGCCTCTGCACCGCACATCACCGGCATTTGCAGATCCATCAGCACGACCTGCGGCATGTGTTCCGCAGTCAGTTTCAGGGCCTCCTCCCCATTGGCAGCTTCGGCAACCACCTCAACACTGCTGTCGAGCTCAAGCAGGATGTGCATCGCTTCACGAAACGATGCCTGATCATCGACGAGAAGGGTCTTGATGGGTGAATTCATGCTTTCATGCCGGGATGATCATGCGGCAGCAGCCTCCTCCCTGCTGCTCCGTTCCTGCGAAAAACTCACCATTGAGCAATGCCGCACGTTCGCGCAGGCCTTTCAATCCATGGCTGTTTTCCGGGATTCGGCTGAAGCCGCGGCCATTGTCCGTCACACTTAGCATGATGCGTGCATCCGAAGTGAAATCCAGATGCACCGCGATTTCCGACGCACCCGAATGCCGGCACGCGTTGGTGATGCCCTCCTGTGCACAGCGATAGAGCGAAATCTCCACCAGAGATGGCAAGGCACGTGACTTTCCTGACTGCTGCAACACCAGCTTCAGCCCGGGCCGTTCAGCACCTGTGATCAGCGAAGTCAGCGACTCGGCGAGCGTGCGCTGCTCCTGCGGCGTCGCACGCAGGGAGGCCACCGAGCGTCGGATTTCCGCCAGCCCTTCACGGCTGGCGCGCTGCGCCTTCTGGACCGCATCCAGCGCACGGGCGGGGTCCTGCTTCATCAAAGACTCCGCAACATCGAGCTGGGCCCCCACCACCGTCAGGCTGTGCCCCACCGCGTCATGGATCTCCCGCGCCAGGCGGTTGCGCTCCTGCTCCACGGCGAGCAGCGCCGCCTGCTCGGCCTGCAGTTCAAGCTGGGCGTTGGCGGTGCGCAGTTCCGCCGCCAGACGTGCCGTGTTCATGCGCTGCCTCGAGGCCTGCGTCATCGCAAAGGAACAGCCCATGATGAACACACTGGTGGAGATCTGGCCACACGTCCAAACCACCGCCGGATTCAGGCCGCGCATGGCGTATTCATGCGCGGTGGAAATGGTCAGAGTTATGAAAAGCACCAAAAACATGTGCCGACGCCTTCTCAAAAGCACTCCGGCAAAACCAGCCACGGGCATCCAAAACCATTGCTGCATGCCGATGGGATTGAATGACCCGGCCAGATGGTTGCAGAGGAGAGCAAGCATGGCTTGCACGCCGAGAATCCCGACGACCTGCGCCCTGTTGTGGCATCTTTCCTTGTCAGGGCGCTCCTCCTGATAGAGGTCGAATAACAATCGTTTGAGGAAAAAGAGATTCCAAAAAAACGTCAGCAATCCCACCACGATCAGCTTCGTCGCCTTGGCAACCATGTTGTTTTGGATCATCAGATAGCCAATCCAGGCGATGGGCATCAGGCTGATCCATGCCAAGATCGTAGCCGCGACCAAAACCATCCAGCTAGCGGAGAGATATTTACCTTCGAGACGCACCCCTCCCACCTTTAAACCTCCATGGTCGAATGATTTAGACACCTTTATTGATAGCATGAATCAGCTTATCTTTCACAGATTTGTCTTATTCGCGACAATTCCCATCATTACATGACTTTAGTCATAATCTGCGAAAGCCTCCCCATTGCAGCGATGGAACCCGATCACCGGCCCCTCTCTTGTTAATCCTGCTTGAATTGAGGCAGACTCACGGCTTCACAATCAGCCCATGTCCGATCTCAAAGAATACCTCGCCCAGCGCTGCCAGTTTGTTGATACAGCGCTGAACCGTCTCATCCCGGGCTCTGACACTCGTCCGGTGACCCTGCACCAGGCGATGCGGCACAGCATGTTCGCCGGCGGCAAACGGCTGCGGCCGATCCTCTGCCTCGCAGCGGCGGAAGCCTGTGGCGGATCGGCAGAGGATGCGGTTTACAATGCCTGTGCCGTCGAGTGCCTGCACACCTACTCGCTCATTCACGATGACCTGCCCTGCATGGACGACGACGACATGCGCCGCGGCGTGCCCACCTGCCACAAGGTTTATGGCGAAGCCATCGCGCTGCTGGCGGGGGATGCCCTGCAGGCCCTGGCGTTTGAACTGGTGACGAAGACGCCCATGTCTTCGAATCATCCCACGGCGGTGATGGTGCTGGAACTCGCACGCACGGCAGGCAGCCTGCATCTTGTGGGTGGTCAGGTGGCGGATCTGGAAGGCGAGGGCAAAAAGCTGCCTCTGGAGGATCTGCGTTTTATCCATGAAGGCAAAACCGCCGCGCTTCTCACCACCAGTGTGAAACTGGGGGGCATGAGTGCCAGCGCAAGCCCTGAGCAGATGCAGGCGCTGCATGACTTCGGCATGGCCACCGGCCTGGCCTTCCAGATCATCGACGACATCCTCGACGTGACGCAAACGAGCGAAAAACTCGGCAAAAGCGCCGGCAAGGACGTCGAAGCAGAAAAGAGCACCTACCCGGCGCTGATGGGCCTGGAAGCCTCCCGCGCGGAAGCGCACCGTCTCACCGAGGCGTCTCATCGGGCGCTGGATGTGTTTGGTGACGCCGCATTACGCCTGCGCCAGCTCTCGGACTACCTGCTGAACCGGGACTATTGAGGCTGAAACAATGGAGCTAAATCGCCCACAAGCTTCTCGGGCGGCCCAAAATTGAGCAGCAGCGTGGACCCATCTCCCTGCACAACTCGGAAACCGAGAAGCTGCCTGCCGCCGGGCTCGATCTGCATGTCGAGCTGCCTGAGATACTTTTTGATGAGCAACGGCCGCGGAATCATGGCCACGGTGGTGTAGCCCTTCTCCTGCTGGGTGACTTTGAGCGTGAAGTTGTTTGTCAGGGATTCAGGGTCCATCTCCCGGCCGCTGAGGAATTTCATCCACATGCGCACCCGGCTGTCGTCGGGCTTCAAGGTCTGCCAAGGGGCGTCCGCGCTTTCCTTGAGACGCACGGTTTCCTTGTCGAAGACCAGGATCGTCGCCGCGGGTGACCCCAGTTCCAGGCGAAACCGGCCGTCGGCCATGCGCCAGAAGCGCCCATTGGCGGTGGCGGGCTCCTTGAGCGCAGGTGTGGTGTGGGTCTGCTGAAAGGCGACTTTGATGCTGCCAATGCTCTTTTGCATCGCCATCCATTCCCGCATCACGGGTGGAATGAGCGCAGGATCGGGCGCCGCCTGGACGGGCAGCGTCAGCCAGAGGGCGGCGGCAAGAACGGATGGCAAACGAATCACACTTTGAGCATGACACCCAAAACACCCAGGTCTCAAGCTTTTCGCTGCCATGTTTTCCCTTGCCCCCCCGTGCAATCCGTGTTCTCTGAACTTTCGAACCAACCCCTATTTATACACATGAGCGAGCGTCGCGTAGTCATCACCGGCATGGGAGTTATCTCCCCGGTCGGCAATACCAAAGATGACTTTTGGAAGAACATCCAGGCAGGAAAGAGCGGCATCCGCCGCATCCAGTCCATGGACACCGAAAAGTACGACTGCAAGATCGCGGGCGAGGTGGTGGATTTTGATCCGACCGTACATTTCAACAATCACAAGGACGCCCGCCGCGCCGACCGCTACTTCCAGTTTGCCATGGCAGCCTCGAAAATGGCCGCCAAGGACGCTGGTCTGAACCCGGACAGCCTCGACCCCCACCGCGTGGGCGTCATGGTTGGCAGTGGCATCGGCGGTCTCGGCACCCTGGAAACGCAGTATGAGATTCTGCTGACGAAGTCCCCTTCCCGCGTCTCCCCTTTCATCATCCCGATGATGATCTCAAACATCGCCAGCGGCATGATCGCGGCGGAATACGGATTCATGGGACCGAACATGGCCATCGTCACGGCCTGCGCGACTTCGAACAACAACATCGGCGAAGCCTGGCGGAACATCAAATTTGGCGATGCCGACGTGATGATCTGCGGCGGCGCTGAAGCCTCCATCCGCCCCTGCGGCCTTGCCGGATTTGCGAACATGAAGGCGCTGAGCATGCGCAACGACGATCCTGAGCGGGCATCCCGCCCCTGGGACAAGGACCGTGACGGTTTCGTCATGGGCGAAGGCGCCGGCGTTGTCGTCATCGAAGAACTGGAGCACGCCAAAAAGCGCGGTGCGACGATTTACGCGGAGCTGGTGGGCTACGGCGCCACGGCAGATGCCTACCACCTCACCTCCCCACATCCGGAAGGTCTGGGCGCGGCCAAGTGCATGGAGATGGCCCTGCGCCATGCCAAGATGAACGTGACCGACATTCAGTACATCAACGCTCACGCCACCTCGACCCCCATGGGCGATCTGTGCGAGCTGCGCGCCATCAAGCGCGTCTTTGGCGACTACGCCACCAATGGCCTGCTAGTCTCCGGCACCAAATCGATGACGGGTCACCTGCTCGGCGCTGCGGGTGGTGTCGAACTCATCGCCTCCATTTACGCAATTCGGGACCAGGTGGTGCCGCCGACTATCAACGTCGACAACCTCGACCCCGAGGTGGACGTGGACGTGGTGCCAAACACCGCCCGTCCGGCGAAGATTGACGCTGTCCTGAGCAACTCCTTCGGCTTCGGCGGCCACAACGCTGCGCTGCTGATCAAGAAGTTCTAAGACTGATCGCTGCAGCGGCGTCTGTTTGAATGTCTCGGGAGCTGGCATACAGCTCCCGAAATTTCATGTTGCTCACACTCGCCCGATTTTATAGCACGCTCTCCCTGGCGCTACCCCCTGTGGCTCTGGTGGTGCTCGGTGCCATGATCGCCGGTTATAAGGAGACCGGCCCCCAGTCCAACGGGCTGGGGACCTTCATCCTGATTGCTGGCACCATCCTGGCAGGACTGTCAATCAACGCAGCCGTGGCTGGAATAGTGGCATGGCGCTGGCCCCGCGCACGCACGACGTTTTCGCGCATTGCCTGGATGGCAGGGGCCTTGCTCATCCTGTCCGTCGTTCTCTATGGGATGCTTCGCCTGCTTTGATTCAACGCGTCACTGCCAGCTCCACGTCTTTTGCACCTGCGGCGATGTCGAGGCTCCAGCCGCCTGCGCCGGGCTTCTGCTCTTTCGTCGTCACCGTGCCGTCTGCTGTTTCCAGCCCCGGCACATCCGCTGCGCTGTAACTCACCGTCAGCTTCACTTTGCCGACGATGGGGCCGGTCCGCTCATCCAGCTTGAACTTGCCGCCCATCACGCGTGCGCAGGCCACGGGTGCGGAGGGATCATCTGAGGCAAAGACAATGCTTCCCCAGCTCACCGGCTTGCCGTTCACGCTGACCTTGCCGTTGATGGCGGTACGCTTCATCGGCTTGAGGAACCCCTGATTGCGCAGCCAGTCGCGCAGGTGCGTGCTCCAGGTGCCCAGCACGGGATCGCCCAGAAACAGGCCCACGCCATGCGGGCCGGGACGGTAGATGTGCAGCTCGGCGGGGACTTTGTTTTTCCGGCAGGCCAGGTAGAAGGCCACGGCGTTTTCGGCAGGCACCACGGTGTCCTCATCGGTCTGGAAGATGAAGGTGGGCGGCGTATTGGCCGTCACGCGCGTCTCCGTGCTCACGTGCTTCGCCAGTTCGTCGTTGTCATTCGGCCCCAGCAGATTTTTGCGGGAGCCTTTATGTCCGTAATCTTCAATCATCGAGATCACGGGATAAGTTGGCGCAGCGACATCCGGACGCGCGCTGACCTGATCAATCGCATCATTCGTCATGCCTGCAGGCTTTTCATCAAACATCGTCGCCGCCATCGAGGTCAGGTGACCACCTGCGGAGAAGCCGATGATGCCGATGCGGTTCGGATCAATGCCATACTCCTTGGCATTCGCCCGCACATGGCGGATGGCACGCTGCACATCGATGAGCTGAGTGGGAAAATGGTAGCCCTGGCTGCCGAGACGGTAGTGCAGCACGAAGGCGGAAACGCCGAGGCCGTTGAACCATTTGGCCACCTGCACGCCCTCATGATCCGCAGCCAGACCGCCGTAACCGCCGCCGGGGCACACCACAAAGGCAGCCCCATTGGCCTTGTCCTTGGCAGCCGCCCACACATTGATGAAGGGCTGATCTTTGTCCTCCGTGCCTTTCGCTCCCGGTGCGCCATCGGGCCAGAGCTTGACCTTGGTGGGCTCGGCGTGGGCGAGGGAGGTGAAAAAGAGGGCGGCGGCGAAAAGAGAAATCTTGTTCATGCAGGTGGAAGTCTGTTAATCCTGTCTTTTCCATCCGTTCTTTCATCCGCCATGATCTCACGCCGTCATTTTCTCTCCACCAGCCTTGGCGCGCTCAGCGTCTCCACCCTGCCTGCCATTGAGCCCATCAAGCGTCCCGGCAAAAGCCGCATGCAGCTCGGCGTCGCCGCCTACAGCTTCCGCGAGTACTTCCAGTGGATGCGCGACAAGGAGCAGAAGCCCAAGAACGGCAAGGCGCAGTGGAGCATCCTCGATTTCATCGACTGGTGCGGCGACAACAACGTCCCCGGCGCGGAAGTGACGAGTTACTTTTTCCCGAAGGACGTAGACGAGGCTTTTCTGCTGGAGGTAAAGCGCCGTGCCTACCTGCGTGGCGTGCAGCTCGCAGGCACCGCCGTGGGCAACAATTTTGCTTTGCCCAAAGGCGAGAAGCTCAGCGAGCAGATCGCCTACACGAAGAAGTGGATCGACTACTCCGCGATCATGGGCGCACCGCACATCCGCGTGTTTGCCGGGCCGCAGCCGAAGGACCTCAGCGAGGAGCAGGCGGTGGCCAACTGCCTCGAATCCTACCAGGAGTGCCTCGACTACGCCGCCAAGAAGGGCGTCTTCCTCGGTCTGGAAAACCACGGCGGCATCGTCGCCGAACCGGAAAACCTCATCAAGATGGTGAAGGCTGCCAAGAGCCCCTGGGCCGGCATCAACCTCGACAGCGGCAACTTCCACACGGAAGACCCTTATGCCGACCTCGCCAAGATCGCCCCTTACGCCGTCAACGTGCAGCTCAAGATGGAGATCAGCCGCAAAGGTGCCGCCAAAGGCGTCAGCGAGCCCAGCGATGTGAAACGCGTGATCCAGATCATGCGCGACGCCAACTACCAGGGCTGGTTCACGCTGGAGTTTGAGACCAAGGAAGATCCGTTTGTGCGAGTGCCTGAGATTTGTGACATGCTGCGCCCTCTTCTGGCCTGAGTTTGCGGTGGTTTCCACTGCCAAGGCAGGCGCGTGCCCGCGTGACTCCACATGCTCTGGGGAGCGGAAGGTCTTTGAAAACCACCGTCAACGACTGTAAACACCCTTAGCCCCGCAAACTTCCCTCCTCCCTCATGTCCGTCACCCACGCCCCCACCGTTGTCATCGAGAACTTCTATCCCTGCCTGGATGGCGGACGGCATCCGGTCAAACGGGTGATCGACGAGCCACTGGATGTGTGGTGTGACATTTTCAAAGACGGGCACGATGTGATGAGCGCGGTGCTACGCTGGCGGCTGACGGGCTCACGCCGCTGGTTTGAGGCGCCGATGAAGCCGACTGAAAATGACCGCTGGCATGGGCAGTGCAGCTTTTCCAAAGCAGGGCGCTGGGAGTATGTGGTGGAAGCCTGGGGCGACACCTTCCGTTCCTGGAAGAAGACTTTTGCCGTGCGGGTGCAGGCCAAAGATCCGGACGTGCCGATCGAGGCGCAGGAAGGTGCACGGCTGCTGCGAGATGCCGCCAAGCGCGCACGCGCAGCGGGTGTGCCGACTGCGGGTACGCAGCTCGAAGATTTCGCGGATCTGCTCACGACGGTGAAGGCTGCGGATCTCATGGACGTGCTGCTTTCGGACGAGATGCAGAGCCTGATGGATCAGTATCCGGACCGCTCCCAATCCACCACTTCCGACACGCTGCGCGCCACCGCAGAACGCGAGCGCGCCCGCTTCTCCGCCTGGTATGAATTCTTCCCGCGTGGCGCCGAAGGGCGTAGCGACAAGCATTCCTCCTTCCGCGACTGCCTGGGTCGTCTCGATCACGCGGCTCATATGGGCTTCGATGTGATTTACTTCCCGCCGATTCACCCGATCGGCATCACGGCCCGCAAAGGCAAAAACAACACGCTCACGGCCAAGCCTGATGATGTGGGCAGTCCTTGGGCCATCGGTGGCCCGACGGGCGGGCATCGCCACATCGAACCCGCGCTCGGCACGGAGAAGGATTTCGTGTGGCTGGTGAAGGAAGCGAAAAAGCGCGGACTGGAGATCGCCCTCGATTTTGCACTCAACTGCTCGCCGGATCATCCCTACGTCAAAGATCATCCGGAGTGGTTCTACAAGCGCCCGGACGGCAGCATCCGCTACGCGGAGAATCCGCCGAAGAAATATCAGGACATCTACCCGCTCAACTTCCACTGCGACGACTGGCGCAACTTGTGGAAGGAGCTCATCGCCGTGGTGCAGTACTGGGTGGATCGCGGCGTGAAAATTTTCCGCGTGGACAATCCGCACACCAAGCCCGTGGCGTTCTGGGAAGAGCTGATCGCCACCATCCAGCGCAAGGACCCTGATGTGCTCTTCCTCGCCGAAGCCTTCACCAAGCCAAAGATGATGCAGGTGCTGGGCAAGGTGGGCTTCACGCAGAGCTACACCTACTTCACCTGGCGTGAGGACAAGCACTCGCTCACCGAGTACGCCACCGAACTCACGCGCACGGACATGCGCTGGTACTACCGCGCCAATTTCTGGCCCAACACGCCGGACATCCTTCCCGGCCACCTGCAGAATGCCAATTCACAGATGTTCCGCATCCGCGCCGCGCTGGCCGCCACGATGTCCTCCTGCTGGGGGATGTACTCCGGCTATGAACTCTGCGAGAATGACCCGTATCCGGGCAAGGAGGAATACGACAACAGCGAGAAGTACGAACTGAAGCAGCGCGACTACAACCAACTGGGCAACATCACCGCCTTCATCCGCGCGCTGAATCTGATCCGCCGCGACAATCCGGCGCTGCATCTTTACGACAATCTCAGTTTCCACGGTGCCGATCACGGCCAGATGCTCTGCTACAGCAAGGTCACGCCCGACTTCAGCAACCGCATCCTCTCCGTGATCAGCCACGACGCCCATCATCCCGCCATCGGCATGGTGCATCTGGATCTGGCCGCCCTCGGCCTCGATGGCAGCCGCCCCTACAAGGTTACCGACTTGCTGCACAACCAGACCTACGAATGGCGTGGCGCAGACAACTACGTGGCGCTGCACCCCACGGGGATGTCGATGCACATCTTCCGGGTGGAGCAGTGATGCTTTGTCCTCCCAAGCTTGCCACGACTTGCATTTAAGATCTCAGCAGTCATATTTCCCGCCGTGGATAACCTTCTCAAATACCGCCGGATGGCTTTGAAACGCGCCGAGATCATTGATCTTGGCGAAGATGAAGGTTATGCGGCCAAAATCCCGGGATTTGCGGGCTTGCTGGCAGTGGGTTCGAGCAAAAGAGCCGCCCTCTCCGAACTAGGATCGGCGCTGGATGACTGGATGAGCCTGGCGTTGAAGCGTGGCTTGGGTTTGCCTGCCGTCGCGACTTCGCAAAAAGTTCGGCCTCGTACCATGATCAGCGCTTGAGCCACTCCTGCCGGGAGATGCCAGCTTCATCGAGGATCAGTTTGAGCAGGTTGATGCCAATATCACTTCCGCCATGAGGGTTTGGAATGGTGAGTTGAACAAGGCCTTTGACCATGTGCTGGTGTTTTCCTCCGGCATAAGGGCCATCCCAACCAAGTGCGCGGAGGCGCTTGATCAATTGGGCACGAGATATAGGAGCTAGCCGCATGAGGTAAGTTGTCCATACTCACTCGGCAAACAACGCTTTTCTCCGCCACCTGGATACTAGGATAAGGAGCGCTAACAATCCTTACAATTCACGCGAGATGAGACTTGCAACATGCGTTCGGAAAAGATGCGCCCAGCCATTCTCAGCCTTCTCGTTTTCGGATTGATCCACACCGCCACCGCCGCAGAGCCGCGCTGGTACAAGGGGAACACGCACACGCATTCGCTCTGGAGTGATGGGAACGATTTTCCGGAGATGATCACGGACTGGTACAAGCAGCATGGCTACGACTTCCTGGCCATCTCCGACCACAACGTGCTCCAGGCGAAAGAGGTGTGGATGAGCGAGCCCGCCATCGAGAAGCGCCGCAAGGCACTGGGCAAGACCACGATGGAAAAATACCACGCCCGCTTTGGCGACGAGTGGGTGACCACTCGTGTCAAAGACGGCGTGACCGAGGTGCGGCTGAAGAAGTTGGAGGAGTACCGCCCCAAGTTTGAAGAGCCGGGAAAGTTCCTGCTTATCCAGGCCGAGGAGATCAGCGCAGGCTTTGGCAAAATTCCGATCCACCTCAACGCATTGAATCTGCGCGAGGAGATCAAGCCGGTGAAGGACCTCAGCAGCATCCAGGAGGTGATGCGGGCCAACCTGAAAATGGTGAACGAGCAGTCGCAGCGCCTCGGCATCCCCATGTTCTCCCACATCAACCACCCGAACTTCCGCTGGGCGCTTTCCGCCGAGGATCTGGCGGCAGTGCTGGAGGAAAACTTCTGGGAGATCTACAACGGCCACCCCACCATCAACTACCCCGGCGATGCCTCGCGCATGGGACATGAAAAAATCTGGGATGTGGCCAACACGCTGCGCATCTCTGAATTCAAAGCACCACCGCTCTACGGCGTGGGCACGGATGACTCGCATAAGTACCACGGCGAGGAAAACGGCCCCGGCCGTGGCTGGGTGATGGTGCGCGCCACCAGCCTGGACCCCGCCGAGATCGTGAAGGCGATGAAGGCCGGCGATTTCTACGCCTCCTCAGGCGTGACGCTGGACGATGTGAGCTTCAAGGACGGCGAGCTGCGCATCCGCATTCATGCAGAGCCCGGCGTCACCTACAGCACGCAGATTCGCGGCACGCTGCCCGGCTACGACGCCACCACCCGCCCGGCTCCCACGGTGGCCGATGACCTGCATCCGCCGCGCCTGCTCTACTCCGACGACATCGGCAAGACGCTGGCGACCATCGAAGGCACGGAAGTCGTCTGGAAACCCAGTGGCAAGGAGCTGTATTTCCGCGCGGTGATCACCTCCTCAAAGCCTTTTGCAAATCCGTCCTTCGAAGGACAGAAAGAGATGGCCTGGACGCAGCCGATGGGGTGGAAGAAGTAGAATCACGCAGCGATTGATGCTCGGTCGTAGGATGGGTGTGGCGACAGCCCGCCCGTCTCTCAGCGCATGGCATGTGCTGTCGCGTACGAACATCTTCGAAGTCGGGCGGTTTGGCGGAGGGGAGCACTGTGCTTGAGAATGCCGCATTCGCCAAACACACCCGACCTGCGGCCCGGAAGGCGCTTCGGTGGCCGGCTTTCACCGAATCCTCATCCCTTGCATGCGCCCCTGCATGGCTTCGAGCATCGGGGCCATTTCCAGTTTCATGGAGAGCGGCGCTTCCTTGAAGAAGAGGCCCATGTCCTTGGTGAAGGATTTTTCAAAACTGGCCGCGTCCTGATCGAGCATCATCTGCATCTCAGGATTCTTCGCGGACTTCTTTTTCATCTCGCGCTGAATGCCGCCAATGATGCGGCGGCGGTCTTCGGCGGGCAGTTTCTCCAGGCCCTTCATCACGGCCTTGAAGTTTTCCTCCACCGTGCGGTTCACGTACTCGCCCTTTTCTTCATCGGTGAGCGATTTGAAAAAGCGGTCCATGGTCTCCAGGCCGTCCTCACGCATCGTGCTGCGCTGGCTGAAGTCGAGCCTGATGACGGAGTTGATGACCTTGTCGAGGTGCGCTTTGCGCTTCGATTCCGCCAGATCTTCATCCGCCAGCCACGGCGCATCTGCCATGAGTGCGAGCGTCTTCTCGGACGAAAACACCGAGTCCTCGGTCACCCACATGACCACGCCGACTCCAGCCCAGACGAGGGCAAGAAAGGCGGCGACCTGAAACCAGAAGCGTTGGAGCGGCATGGCCGGTTACTTCTTGCCAAAGCGGCGGCCTAGCAACGAGAGAAATTCGCCGGCTTCCTCCACCTGGAGCTTCTTGGTGACGGCGAAATAGGCGACCGCAGCGATGCTGATGCTGACGCCGAGCCCGGCGCAGCGCAGCATGAAGTTCAGGTGCGACCAGTCCGCCATGATCGTGTACTTGGCCGTAAAGCAGACAGCGGACATAACGGCAATGCCGATGAGAAGCTTGAGGAGTGACTGCACCAGAGAGCCTGTTTCAAGGCCGGAGGCAAACTTGCGCATGCAGAGATACAGCGTGAGGAAATTGAGCGAGAGACCGACCGCCGTGGCCCAGGCAAGTGCGGTGTGGTCCCACTTGAAGACGAAGACGGTGATGGAGTTCACCGTCGCCGTGAACGCGATGACGCCGATGCTGACGAGCATGGGAATGAAGCGGCGGTTGATGGTGTAAAACGCGGGCTGCAGCACTTTGATGGCGGCGTAGAAGATGAGGCCGAAGGCGTAGGCCTGCAGCGGTGCAGCGGTGTTTTGCACGTCCTGCGCGGTGAATTTACCGTGCTCGAAAATGACGGAGATGATTTCCTTTGAAAGCAGCGTGAGGCCCACAGCGCAGGGCAGCGTGAGGAAGAGCACGAGGCGCAGGCCTTTGGCAAGGGCGCCGCGAAACGCAGGGGTGATGCCCTCGGTAGCCAGACGGGAAAGCATGGGCAGCGTGACGGTGGCCACGGCGACACCAAACAGGCCGAGCGGAAGCTGCTGCAGGCGCTGGGCATTCGCCAGCCAGGCAAGCGCCGACTCCTTGCCAGGTGTGTAAGAGGCGAAAATGGAATTGAGCAGCACCGCCACCTGCGTGCCGCTGGCGGCAAGCATCGAAGGCCACATGAGGTGGAGCACTTCTTTGACCGCAGGGTCTTTGCAACCGAAGTCAAAGCGAAAACGAAACCCGACACGATGCAGTGAGGGAAGCTGCACCGCGAGCTGGAGCACACCGCCGATCAAGGTGCCGATGGCAAAGCCGGTGAGGCCTTTTTCACTGACATGGCCGTGGCGGAAACCGGGATCAATGAGCCACGCCAGCGCGACACCGCCGACGATGCAGCCAAGATTGAAGAACGCTGAAGCGACGGCGGGGATGAAGAACACTTTCTTTGAGTTCAGCATGCCCATGACCAGCGCGGTGACGGACACCAGCGCGATGAAAGGGTACATGATCTGCGCCAGCCAGATACCGAGCACCTTGGCCTCTTCGCTGAGACCGGGCGTCAGGATGCGGAAGATGATCGGCGAGAGCAGCACGCCAGCGATGGCCACGATGCCCATGAACCACATCGAGAGCGAGATCATCTTGCGCCCGAGCACCCAGGCGGCTTCGTCGCCTTCGGTCTTCATCTTCTTGGAGAAGGTGGTGACGAAGGCCGTGGAGAGCGCGCCTTCGGCAAACAGGTCACGCAGCATGTTTGGCGTGCGGAAGGCGGCGGTGAAGATGCCGGTGAAGGCGGAGCCAAAGAAGCCGTTCAGCATCTGGTCCCGCACGAGGCCGAGCACGCGACTGCAGAGGATGGCGATGGAAACGATCCCGGTGGATCGTGCCTGGGAGGAGGAGTCTTTTTTTTCTTCGCTCATGAGGAGTAGCGGCGGCTGGCGCGCCGCAGTTTGTCCATCATGGCGATTCCCATGCCATGTTCATGCAACGGTTCTGCAATGATTTCATCCACGCCGAGCTTGTCGAGGGCGCGGAGGACGTAGAAGAAGCGCACGGCGGCTTCGGGGAGCTTGCCGTTGCCGGGGCTGAGCATCATCACTTCCTCCCATTCGCAAAGATTGAGATAGCCGTCCTTTTCTTCGCCACGGTAGCTCAGCAGGGCGTAGCGTTTGCCCTCTTCGGGGATGAAATCAGAAGGGCGCTCCAGCAGGCGCAGCGGGGTTTTCGGCGCGTAATGGGAGGCGAGCTGGCCGGGGGCGGCGGTGGCTTCATCGACGACGGTGCGCGATGTGTAGCGCACCTTGCCGTAGGCTTTCAAATCTTCCGCCGTGATGGGGCCCGGGCGCACGATGTCGATGAACATCTTCGGGCTGCCGGGCTCGATCTTGATGATGGTGGACTCCAGGCCAAACATGCAGGCGCCGGCATCCACGATGAGATGGATGCGGCCATCGAGCTCCGAAAGCACCGCGCTGGCGGAGGTGGGGCTGATGGAGCCAAAGCGGTTCGCACTGGGTGCGGCGATGGGTTTGCCGAGATCGGTGATAACGCGGCGGAAAATGGGATTGGAGCTGACGCGCACGGCCACGGTGGGCAGCCCGGCGGTGACGAGATCGGGGACGATGGGCTTCTTCGGCAGCAAAATGGTCAGCGGGCCGGGCCAGAAGCGTTCGACCATCTTTTTCAGCGTGGCGGCAATCTCCGGCGGCACATCGGCCACGAGATCAATCTGCTCCTTGCTGACCAGATGAACGATGAGCGGATCGAAGGTGGGGCGCTCTTTGGCTTCGAAGATTTTCGCGACGGCAGCGGCATCCAGCGCATTGGCCGCGAGGCCATAGACGGTTTCGGTGGGCAGGGCGACGACTTCCCCCTCACGCAGCAGGCGGACGGCCTCATCGACCGCCTGGTGCATCAGCGGGGGCTGGTCGGTGGGCAGAACGGCGGTGACGTAACTCATGATGGCGATGTGTGGCTTTCAATCACCGCCCAGGCGTTGTGATTGTGGATGGATTCGTAATTCTCTGCTTCAACGCGGAACCAGGTGATGCACGGATGCGCCTTGGCTTTCACGGCGATGTTGCGCACGAGGTCTTCGACGAAGACGGGATTGTCGTAGGCGGCTTCGGTGACGAACTTTTCGTCAGGGCGCTTGAGGAGGCTGTACAATTCGCTGCTGGCGCTTTGTTCCACGAGCTCAAGGAGGTCTTCGATCCAGACGGGGTCGCTGAAACGAATGGCAAGGGTGACGGTGCCGCGCTGATTGTGCGCACCACGGGCGCTGATAGCCTTGGAGCAGGGGCAGAGCGTGGTCACGGGCACCTCGACGGTGAGGACGAAGTCAGTCTTCTCCTTGTCCGTGTTCACTTCAAAGATCACACCGTAGTCAAGCAGACCCTCAGCGCCGGAGACCGGGGCCTTTTTGGAGCGGAAGTATGGGAAGCGCATTTCCACGTGCGCCTTGTCAGCATGGAGCTTTTTCATCAGCTCCCGCGGCATGGCGACGATGTTGGAGACGGTCAGTTCCTTGCCGTGGGCATGCAGCACCTCGACAAAGCGGCTCATATGAGTGCCTTTGAAATGGTGCGGCAGATCAACGGCCAGGGAAACGGTGGCGACGGTGTGCTGCACGGCGGCATCACGGTCACGGATGCTCAGGGGAAAGCGCAGGCTGCGCACGCCCACGCGATCAATGGGCAGACAGCGTTCATCGCGTTCATTTTGCGTGTCGGTAAGGGCGGACATGGGCTGGAAATGAAACTTCCCACTGCCGCTATTGCAACAGTGGGAAGCAGATCAAAAGGGACCCTTTACGGGCAAACCCTGCGAAATCAAGGCATGAGGTTCACAGCGCGGGAGCGCTTGATCTCACGGACGACCACACGGTGCAGCCAGGCTGGAAGACCCGTGATGCGGCGGGGAATGAGCTTGCCGGATTCCGTGGTGAAACGGGCGAGCAGCTCAGGATTGGTGTAGGAAATCTTTTCCACCGGGATGTCCACACGGCGACGCGGCATCTTGCGATTCGCGCGACGGAAATTGGACATGCGTTCTTTGGTCTTCGGTTGCATGGCAGTCTTGGGTAAAAATTAGCGGGTTTCGCGATGAAGAGTGCGCTTCTTCATGTAGTGATTGAACTTCACCTTCTCAAGACGGCCCGGAGTGCGGACGCTTTTCTTGTTGCGCGTGGTCACGTAGCGGGAGGGCGGCATACCTGCGGCTTTCGCTTCGGTGCATTCAAGGGTGATGATTTCTCGCGGCATAAATTTGGGGGGCTGAGACTAGATCACTCTTTGGAGAAGTCAAGCGATTCGCCTGAGTTGTTATTTGAAGAGCTCGGAGCAGCGTCATCTTCGTCCTTGTCGTCGTCGGAAGCGTCGTCGGCATTGTCGAGGCCGAAGAGGGAGTGCACCGGGCGGCTCCAGCGGCCGCTCATCTGGCTGCGCTCCAGCTTTTCCTGATAGGTGACGGAGAAGCGGGCGAAGGGCATGGCCTCCAGGCGCTCTTCGGGGATCATGACGCCGGTGCCTTCGCACAGGCCGTAGGTGCCGGTTTCGATGCGCTTGAGCGCTTCGTTGATTTCGTAGAGGGCGTCCTGTTCCTTGCCGAGCAGGCTGAGGGCGAAGTCGCGGTCATAGGCGTCACTGCCGGCGTCGGCCTGATGCATGCCGAAAGCGGAGGAGTCACCGTTTTCATTGCGGATGGTCTCGCTGGCCACGCCTTCGATGGAGTTCAGGTAGGCGTCGCGCAGCTCAATGAGGCGCTGTTTCTGCTTCTTGAGGAAGGGGGTCATCTTGACCGGGCCCTTGGCGATTTCGATGGTGATGCCTTCTTCTTCACGATTGAGGCGTGAGCGCGGCGTGCCGGTGGTGGAAACGGAAGTGCGGCCTTTGGGGACCAGCGGAGCGGGAGTGCTCTTGGAGGAGGGCTTGGCGGCTTTGACTGGAGCCGGAGCGGCGACAGCGGCGGCCTTCACGGGTGCCGGAGCAGGGGTGGCTTTGGCAGCAGGCTTCTCAGCTTTGGCAGCAGGCTTCCCAGCCTTGGCGGCGGGCTTTTCAGCTTTAGCTGGAGCCTTCTTGGCGGGAGCAGCGGCTTTGGCGGCGGCTTTTTTGGCGGGGGCGGGTGTCTTGGCGGCAGCTTTTGTCGGGGCG
>NZ_JBGANL010000163.1:0-2264 GCF_044222345.1 Prosthecobacter sp. | reverse complement strand
TCTGGTATCAGATTGCCGTGGCCGATGGGCGGGGCTGTGACGCCGTTGGTGGTGTGGGTGCCGCTTCCGCTGCCTGTGGAAGGGGTGGTGGTGCCGCCGGAGCTGGCCGTGGAGGTGGCGCTGCCGGTGGCTGTCGTGCCCGAGGTGTCTCCGGTGCCGCTATGACCGCTGGTGGCGATGCCCGCAGGCGGCGTGACGCCGTGGGTGGTGGAGGTGTCTCCAGGCGGGAGGCTGTCGCTGCTGGACTGGCTGGTGCTGGCGGGGGCTGTGCCGGGCCAGGGTCTTGCCAGCATGGCTTTGGCTTTTGCCAGCGCGTCGAGCTCGGTGGAATGAAGATCACGGGGCGTGGGCAGTTTGCTGAGGGCTTTCTGCTTGGTCTCCAGATTGGTGACCTGGGCACGGGCGAGGAGGGTTTCGGCATGGTGCAGGCTGATCTGCTCGTCCTTGGTGAGCCCGCCGTTTTTCTCCTTGGCCTTGAGGCGTTCGATGTCGCCAAGCACCTGGGGGGCGTTGTCCAGCGTCATGACTGGACCTGCGGATGCCGCCTCTTTGGATGGCTGCATGCCAGGCGGTGCATCGGCGGGGCTTTGGGTGGTATTCTCTGGTATTCCGGCCTGTGCAGAAGGAGCGGAGCCGGGCTTTGGTGGGTGGGCTTGCCAGCTTTGATAGGGCTGGCTGGGTGAGCGGGCAGAGCCCCATCACGCGCTAACGACTGCAGCTTGTGCCTTTACTAAGCGTTTGTCAGTCAATGCGGTGATCCGAGTGACTCGCACAAGGCTTGGCGTCTTTTTTATCCATTTTCCACATCAATCCGCATCCAGATCCACAATTAAACGGCGTTCGGGAGACTTAGGCATTTGAAGGAATTTCATCCAGCCTCTCACCGCTCGGCGAACTTGGCCGAGAGGGAATACAGCCTTCCATTCATCGCCCATGTCATCGAACTCGTATTCGATTGCAACCTCAGTGGGACGAATCACTACTCTCCAAGCCTTGTCGTGCAGCACTTCGCGTGCATCACCGCCCTGGTGTTCGACTCTGTCTGCGGCTTGCAAAAGAGATTCGCAGTGTCTCGGATATTTCAATTCAAAAGACAGCATTTCTCCAAGAACCATATTGTAAGGATTGTTCTCTTCCAGTTCGTGGCCGATAGCAACTACTTCGGATCCCCAGCCTTCGATGTCATGCATGAGCATTTTCATAGTGATGCCTAAATTAATAAATTGGATATGCAGTTATTCTACCAGGTTTGTTTGGAGTATGAGGATTGATGTACCCCTCAACTACTACTCCAGACGGAGTGACGGACCTCCATTTTTTTCCATTGGGCGAAATGGTTTTCATCGAACTATTCCACGCGGCTTCGACTTCAGTTTTAATTTGATGTTCTGACCAATTTTGAGGAAACATTGTATTCCAACCATTGTTTGAGAGTTTTGCTTGCCATCCACCGCTGGCATTCTGCATTTCAACACGAGCTTCGTAAACCCCCTGCGGGTTGGTTCTACTTGCTGTGCCAGGAATTATTCTAACGTCATTGTTAACCAAGCTGTGTCCTCCAGTGGGGGCACCATCTTTGTTGAAATCGGCCTTAATGATGTGGTCGTGATCAATGGGGGGATAGGCGGCCGCATTGGGAGGAGGCACATTGGGAGGAGGCACATTGGGAGGAGGCACATTGGGAGGAGGCACATTGGGAGGAGGCGCATTGGGAGGAGGCGCATTGGGAGGAGGCGCATTGGGAGGAGGCGCATTGGGCGGGGGTGTGGATGAGCCTGCCGATGCCATGGGAGTATCCGGATTCGCCGCGCCCGGTCTGCTAATCGTCGTGCCTACGGCATTTGCGGGTTGGGCTGGTGGTGAGGCAGGCGGAGAGTCTGCCGCCGCATCGAGCGTGGCGTCTTCGCCATCTGGAGTGACGGGGACGAGCGCGTCTTCGTCTCCGGACATAGCGAGGTCGTCAGGGTTGCCGGTGTTGCGGCTGCCCGGAGTCGCAGGGCTGTTGCGGTCGCGGACGCGGCGGGCGTTGTCATAGACTTCCTGCTCATGAGGGTTAAGGGGGCGCTTGCGCGCGACTTCTTCCAGGTTCTCCGTCCGCCGGTTTGCCAGGTCGATGTGCTCGGGGTGTGTGGTGTCTTCTGGTATCAGATTGCCGTGGCCGACAGGCGGGGCAGTGACGCCGTTGGTGGTGTGGGTGCCGCTTCCTCTGCCTATGGAAGGGGTGGTGGTGCCGCCGGAGCTGGCCGTGGAGGTGGTAGTGCCGG
>NZ_JBGANL010000162.1:0-2264 GCF_044222345.1 Prosthecobacter sp. | reverse complement strand
GAAGGGGGAATCAACCAAAGGCACCGCGACTGCGGCGGCGATCACGTGAGCGAGTGTCACGCTGGTTGATGAGGCTTTTCAGGCGGGCGAAGATGCCGGGGTTGGTCAGTCCCTCGGCAGCATTGACGGCGAGCGCGTGTGACCAGAATCGGTCGGCATGGCCGTCGCTGGCACCGGCCTCGGCGGTGAAGATCACATTGCCTGCGCTGGTGGTCATCTTCTTCACGCTGCGCAGATCCGCGTGGAGCTTGATGTCATCATAGATGGTGATGGTCTTGTCCTCGAAGCGGCGCTTGAAGGGAATGGCCAGCTCCTGCTTGGATGCCATGGTGAACATCACCTGCGTCACGCGGTCGGTGCCATACTTCTCTGCGGCCTGCTCCGCCATCATGGCCCCGATGCCGGTGGCGTCGATGCAGGCGCGCTTGATGCGCTTGTCATCGAGCAGCGCATGAAGCACACGCTGCTGGGCCGTGAAGGTCATCTTGCCGAGCTGGATGTCCGCGCACTGGACGAGCATGCTGCCGATCTGATGATACAGCGTGATGACGCTGAGATCCTTTTTCCGCGCCACGTCATAGCCAAGGAAGAACGGCCCTGGCAGCGTACGCCAGTCAATGCCCATGATGGTCTTGCTGCTGACGGGGATGAGCAGCTCCCAGGGGAGGTAGCTGTCCGCATCGTCTTCAGGGATGCACATGTACTCCTGATTGAAGCTTTCCTCATCGGGCATTTCATCGCGGCATGCCTGAAGGAACTCTTCATCCGTCCATTGCTTCTGCTCGTCGTCCTCCGGCAGCTGGTCGCGGATCTTGATCCACAATCCCTGCTCGACGGCCTGCGTGAGCGTGATGGTGTGCAGGCTGAACTTCTTCGGGTTCCCGCCTTCACGCGCTTCTTTGATGAGCTGGTTGAAGTAGCTGCCCACGCCGCGATGCGTGCTGAAGATAGAGAGCTGCCCGCCCCACTTCGTGCCTGGCTTCATGATGGCGTAGAGCTGGCGCTGCTCTTTGTGCAGCGCGTACTCATCCGCCGTGCGGTCGCCAGCGCGGCCCGCCTGCTGGTCGGGATTGCTGCTCAGCGAATAGATGCGCTTTCCAGTCGCGGCCTCCAGAGCAAAGGCGCTGTGCCCCTTGTCCCTGTCAAAGACGACCTCGCCGATGTCATCGGCCACCATGCCGAACATGTTGGCGAAGTTCTTCGACTCACGGATGAACTGCTTGGCGAGGCCTTCATCCTTGGAGGTGATGTAGGCGTCATAGCGTGCACCCTGGGCGCTGATGCGCTCCACGCGGCGAAACTCTTCCGCGAAAGTCAGACCGCAGCGGCGGGACTTCTCAGCGATCTTGTTGCGCGACTCGTCCCGAATCCACTTCTCCTGATAGGGCAGGAAGTAGCTGGCCAGCACCGCCGCGATGCGGTCCTTCATCGGCGTCGGCACATGAATGTTGATGCCGGAATTCGGCGGCTCGGAGGCCAGGGCGGCTGGAGCGGCGTAACCCATCAGACGGCACCTCCGGGTTGAGACCCGCCCGAAACAGGCGATTTAAGAGCATTTGAGACCCTTTTTAAGGCATCGCGGCCCGTTTCCGGGGTCACCACGCCAGAATGGGGGTCTTTAAGGCTTGTTGACGATTTGGCGGGCTGTCGGTTTTTGGCCGTCCATTTCTTCACCTGCATGCGGTGCTCGGCAGGCAGAAACAGCACCGTGATGAGCGTGTCATTCTCGATCACGAACACGATGCCGTCACGAATGCAGGTCTGGCTTCCCTTGCCGTGCTTCAATGCATGCTGCTCAAGCCAGCGCAGCAAATGCCCGTGCGTCTCGGCCATGGGCATGCCCTTGGTCATGGCATGCCTGGTCATGCGCAGCAGGCTGTCTGGCCTGAGGCGCAGGCGCTCCTCACCGCGCTGGATGGCGTGACGAGTCAAATGCAGGGCTGGCAGTGCTTCAGGCATGGCAGATCAAGCCGCAGAGGCTTGGGGTGGCGTGGTGGTGGATTGCGGCGGGCGGAAGTTGAGCGCGGCGCGCACGCTCTCAATGAGCTGCGGGGATGCGCCTTTCTCAGAAGCAGCGGCGAGGACGGCGGCGCTGGTCTGCTTCTTCTCGGCTTCGAGTTCCTTTACCCGTTCATTGAGCTGATCGAGCAAGCGGCGGTCCTCGGAGCGTGCGCTCTTGATGATGCGGGCGAGGGCCTCTGCCTGCTTCATTCCATCCTTGTCGCTGAGATCGAGCGCGGCCTTGTCAGTCAGGAATTCAAACA
>NZ_JBGANL010000073.1:0-18804 GCF_044222345.1 Prosthecobacter sp. | reverse complement strand
GCATCCGCTCCAGCCGCCGCCTGGAGGCGGAGGCTGCGCGCAACCTCGAAGTCATCTGGATGCTGCGCACCCTGCGCCCGGACTTCAAGACCATCGCCGACTTCCGCCGTGACAACCGCAAGGCGTTCAAAGGCGTGCTGTGTCCCTAGCCCGCTGCCGGAGCCCCCAGCATGCTTAAAACGGATCGGCAGGATGAACTGCCTCACCGCGCTTTCAGAGAGCAAGAGGATGAAGATTCTGCTGCTTACTTAGCCTGAGGTACAGGCGTCGCCGCACCCTCCCCCGCCTTGCCAAAAAACATCAGGTGCTGCCATGGCAGTCCGTCGTACTCGCGGACGAGTTTGAAACCGTTGGCGTTCATCTCCTTGTTGATCTGCGCCTTGCTCATTTTGTGCTCGGGCTTGATCGGGACGCTGTCATCTTCAGCGCGGAATTCCACCAGGACGAGTTGGCCGTCGGGCTTGAGGGCGGCGCGCATGCCCGCGAGCATCTGCACGGGGTGGGAAAACTCGTGGTACACATCCACCAGCAGGATCATGTCGCAGGTGTTTGGCGGCAGCTTGGGATCGTGGTAGAGGCTGTTGATGGGAATGATGTTTTTCAGGCCCTTGCTCTCGATGTTCTGCTTGAGCATCTCGATCATCTCCGGCTGCACATCCACGGCATAGACCTTCCCCTTTTCGCCGACCATCTCGGCCAGAGGCAGGGTGTGGTAGCCATTGCCGCAGCCCATGTCACACACCGCCATGCCGGGCTTCACGTGCAGCTGCTCGCGCATCTGGGAGGGGCCTTCCTCCGCCTCCCGCACGCGGCGCATCAGCCACTCGGCACCTTTCCAGTGCATGGTTCGTGCGATCACGCGGCCCTGATACTCCGTCAGCGGTGGCGGCACCTCCTGGGCAGGCAGGTGGAACGCAGAGAGAAGGAGCAAAGGGAGGAGCAGGCGCATGGTGAAATCAATGAACGGTGGAAATCGTACAAATGTAGCGAATTGCACTCCCAAAGACTTTTCCAGACTCGCACTGGAAATGCCGGGGCGACTACGTATCCTCTCCACACCATGACTCGTCGTTTCATCGTCCGCCTGCTGCTCCCCGTGCTCGGAGCCGCCGGCATTGCTGTGCTCAACGCCCAGGACGCAGCTCCGGCCTCACCGGAGCGCACACCGGCCAGGAACCCCATCCCTGAGGATGTAGTGGGTGATGAACACGTGCGTGAGGAATACGGGGTGAACCAGTTCACCACGCCCTCCATCCGCAAACTCTTCGACATGCTCAACAACGTCGGCAAGCTGCGCTTTGACGACCTCAAGCGCCCCTTCACCGACAAAACTCCCGCCGACCGCGTCATCGTGGCCATGGGCCTCGGCACCCTCATCGCCGACGGCTTCCTCATCGTGCAATGCGAGCGTGTGGAGGAAATGGAGGCCGTGGGCCGCGCCATGATCAAATACGGCAAGGCGCTCGGCGCGGGCAGCCGCATGAACAAGCACACCGGCAGCCTGTTTGAATACAGCCTCAAGGGCAACTGGCAGGACCTGCGTGTGGAACTGGCCAAAACCCAGGCCGATGTGGAGGCGGAGATGGTCATGCTGCGGGATGTGGACATCGCGCATCTCATCAGCCTCGGCGGCTGGCTGCGTGCGCTGGAGATCGCCACCAAGAGCATCAGCGACAACTACGCGGAGGAAAAGACCCGCCAGCTGACGCGCCGTGACATCGCCGAGTATTACATGATGAGCCTCGACAGCCTGCATCCGAGCATCATGAAAAACCCTGCGCTGCAGGAGCTCCGCAAAGGCCTGGAGTCCATGCTCCCGCTGCTGGATGTTCCGGAAGGCAAGGCCCTGACTCAGGAAGAAGTGAAGACGCTGCACAAGAAAGCCTCCACACTCTGCCACATCATCACCGACAAGATGAACGGCTGAACCCGTTCCTGTTACGTAAACCTTTCTCATGGCCAATCTCACTCCACAGCAGCGTCAACTCGTCGAACAATGGGCCGCTGAAGGTGCCAGCCTCAATCAGATCCAGGACCGCCTGCGCAGCGAATGCGCCACCACGCTGACCTACATGGAGACCCGCCTGCTCATCATGGAGCTGGGCGTCAAAATCCAGGACAAGCCCCGTGAAGTGCCGCCTGAGGAAAAGCCTGCGCCACCGCCACCTGAGCCCGCTGCCGATGGCGAAACCGCCGCGACCGATGAAGCTGCTGCCGGCGGCACCTTGAAAGTTTCCGTGGATGAAGTCCCCCCTCCCGGCGCCATCCTCAGCGGCAGGGCCACCTTCAGCGATGGCGTCACCGTGCAGTGGTTCATGGATGAGCAGGGCCGCTTTGGCATGCGTGGCCCGGCCCCCGGCTACCAGCCGCCCGCCGCTGACATCCCTGCCTTCCAGGCCGAACTCGACAACATCCTCCAACTTCGCGGCTTCTGACCCGCCCTGACTGCCTGCCGTTCCTCCCATGCTCCTGATCATCGACAACTACGACTCCTTCACCTACAACCTCGTCCAATACTTCGGCGAGATGGGAGCCGTCATGGAAATCCGCCGCAACGACCAGGTGACGCTGGATGAGATCGAAAAGCTCAAGCCCGACCACATCTGCATCTCCCCCGGCCCCTGCACGCCGAAGGAAGCCGGCATCAGCTGCGCGGTGATCGAGCGCTTTGGCAAATCCACCCCCCTCCTCGGCGTCTGCCTCGGTCATCAGGCCATCGGCCACGTCTTCGGCGGCGAGGTCGTCCGCGCCGGACGCCTCATGCACGGCAAGACCTCGATGATCAATCATCGGGGCGAATCCGTCTTCAAAGGCCTGCCGCAGCCCTTTGAGGCCACGCGCTACCATTCCCTGCTCGTCAAACGCGACACCCTGCCCGACTGCCTCGCCATCACCGCCACCTGCAGCGATGATGAATCCGAAATCATGGGCCTGCGCCACAAGGAGCTGCCCATCCACGGCGTGCAGTTTCATCCAGAATCCATCCTGACCCAAGACGGCAAGAAGCTGCTGAAGAACTTTTTGGAGATGTAGGCAAAGGAGGAGGCTTGAATCCATGGACGACGAAGAGCATCTCCGCCGTTTTGAGGATCACAGCCTGCCGCATGCACAGTGGACGCACCGCGCCCACCTGAAGGTGGCCTATCTCCACCTGCTGCGCCTCCCCTACCCCGAGGCTCTGGAGCGCCTGCGCACCGGCATCAAAGCCTACAACGCCGCCCACGGCATTCAGGACACACCCACGGGAGGTTATCACGAAACGCTGACGCAAGTGTGGCTGCAACTTGTCCACACCGCCCTGCGCCAGTTTGGCCCCGCTGAATCGGCTGATGCGTTCTTCGACACTCAGACACAGCTCAGCGACAAACACACCCCGCTGCTTTATTACTCACGTGATCGCCTGATGTCCGCCGAGGCCAAGCGTTCGTTCGTCACACCAGATCTAACCGCCCTTCCATCCTAAACACCTCCTTCCTCATGAACCGGCGTCTTTTTACCACGCTTCTGCTCGCCCTCGCTGTTCTTCATTTGCCCCATGAAAGCCAGGCAGCCGATCCAGTCCGTGTCGCCTGTGTGGGTGATAGCATCACACAGGGCGTCGGCATTCAGAATCCGCAAAAAGACGGCTATCCAGCGAAGTTGCAGGAGATTCTGGGAGCAAACTGGACCGTCCAAAACTTCGGTGTGGGCGGCCGCACAATGCTTCGCAAAGCGGACCCGTTTGATCACCGCCCTGCTCTCGCGTCCAGCCCGGACATCGTCATCATCGCGCTGGGCACCAACGACTCCAAGACGGGCATCTGGGCCAGCCATAAAGGCGAATTCGTGGCTGACTACGTGGCCATGATCAAAGAATTCCAGGCGCTGCCGAGCCACCCCAAAGTGTGGGCCTGCCTACCCGTCCCAGCCTTTCCTGGCAACTGGGGCATCACCGAAGACGTCATCCGCAAGGAGGTCATCCCAGCCATCCAAGAAGCCGCGAAAATCACCGGTATCAGCGTGATCGACCTGCACACCCCGCTGCTGGGAAACAAGCCCTGGTTTCCCGACACAGTGCATCCCAATGAAGCCGGGGCCACGCGGATTGCGGAGCTGGTGGGAGCGATGATCGCTAAATAACGCACATTGTGCACTTCTATTCGCGCCATGCTCTAAATGCCATCATTCGGTAGCGAAACAGCACTTCGGCAATCCCCAGCTTGATTTCGCCACCAACGACCGGCCTAGTTTAGGCGTTGCCAAGAAAATGCCTGAAGCACCTGACAATTTAAAGCTGCTGCGGAAATACAGCGACAGTGCGTATTCCGATTTCGAATATGTGCCTGTAGCGTCTGAGGACGATTTCAGAATGGATTGCGGAGTATTGTTCCTCATGGCGTTTTGGTCGGGGCCGGCCGTTCTGGGATTCAAAAGAATCTGCGAATCACTGAACACCTTCGATCTTCCGAATGGTTTCGTCTTTCGAGTTCTGGATTGGGATGGTGCGACTCCATTTCTCGAACGGCTTTCCCAATACAATCTGGTCATCGGCGGAAATGCTGAGGCTTTATGGTTTCGAAAAGGTGAGATCATCGCCGCGACTTACTTGGGGACATCGTCGCCGGAACGGATCATGGAAATCATTGACCGAATTGCTCAATCATGATCAAAGAGTTCACTAGGCAACACGTACAGAACGCCTTCCTCCCATCATAATCTCCGCCAGATTCGCCCATTTCAATGGACTTTTATTGCGACCAAGTACTTTCAGGACAAATCGCTGTCAGGCGTGTCGCCGAGACTGAACAAGTTCTCGCTTTTCACCACACGCAGCCGTACTGGCCCGTTCACATCGTCATCATCCCCAAGCGCCATATCTCTTCGCTCGCTGCTCTGGAGCCTGGTGATCTGTCTGTCGCACAGGAGATGCTCAGTGTTGCCGCCGAGCTTTGTCGCAAGATTACTCACGATCACGGCGGTTGCCGATTGTCCAGCAACAGCGGTGATTACCAGAGCACCAAGCACCTTCATTTCTACCTCCATCACGGCCCGCGACTCAGAGACGAACATGGAACCCCAATCACGCAGCAATTAGCCGAAAAGGCCTAACCCTGCGCCGCCTCGAAAGCTCAGCCCGTCGCTGAGCTTTCGGACGCCAAATCCGACACTCATCCCACCAGCGGCAGCAGCTTGCCCAGCAGGTCGCTGATCTTCACGCGCTCCTGCTCACCGCTGTCGCGGTGGCGAAGGGTCACGGTGTCGAGGAGTTCAGGGCCTTTTTCGCCGAGGGAGTCGAAGTCGATGGTGACGCCGAAGGGCGTGCCGACTTCGTCCTGACGGGCGTAGCGGCGGCCGATGGAGGCGGTCTCGTCGTAGAAGCAGTTCATGTGCTTCTTGAGCAGCGCATAGACTTCGCGGGCCTTGGCCACGAGCTCGGGCTTGTTCTTGAGCAGCGGGAAGACGCCGACCTTAATCGGAGCGACACGCGGGTGCAGGCGCAGGACGGTGATGACCTCCTTCTTGCCCTTTTCATCCACCTTCTCGGTTTCGGAGAAAGCCTTGGCAATGACGGCCAGCGCCATGCGGTCCAGACCGGCGGAGGGCTCGATGACGTGAGGGACGTAGCTGCCTTTGAAAAGGCGCTCAAACCAGGCACGCACAGCGGCTTCAGGCATCGGCTCGCCCTTGGTCTTGGCGGCTTCAGCGGCGAGGCGCTTCTGAATGAGGGCTTCCTTCTGCTCGTCGCTGAGCTTCGCTGCTGCGGTCTTGAGTTCTTCGTCGAAGATTTCCTGGGACTTCGTGCTGGCGTTTTGATGCGCGGACAAATCGAAATCGCCACGAGCGGCAATGCCCTCGAGTTCTTCCGTGCCGAAGGGGAATTCGCAGAGGATGTCCACGCAGGCGCGGGCGTAGTGGGCCAGGTCGGCGGGAGTCTGCCAGTAGTACTCCAGCACGTCGCCGAGGCCGATGCCCTGGTAGAACTTGGTGCGCTGATCCACCCAGTAGCGGTGCCACAATTCCCAACCCCAGTTGGGCTTGGGCTCGCTGAGATCCGCGCCTTCGCTCCAGGCGGCGACTTCGCCGCTGATGATCTCCACGGCTTCGTCGGGCTTGATGAAGAATTCGAGCTCCATCTGCTCAAACTCGCGGCTGCGGAAGGTGAAGTTTTTCGGAGTCACCTCATTGCGGAAGGCCTTGCCGATCTGGCCGATGCCGAAGGGCACCTTCACGCGGCTGGAGTCGAAGACGTTCTTGAACTGCGCAAAGATGGCCTGTGCGGTTTCGGGGCGCAGGTAGGTCACGTCAGCCTCAGTCGCGGTTGGGCCGAGGTAGGTCTTGAGCATGAGGTTGAACGGACGCGCCTCGCCGAGAGCGCCGCCGGTCTCTGGATGGAAATCGACGCTGCCATTCACGGCGTCGATCTTCTCTTCATTGAGCAGTTCGATCTCCTCGGGCTTGCCAGCGGCTTCACCGGCGTTCTGCGCGATCAAGGCACGGATGCGTTTGCGGAAGCTTTCGATGTGCTCGCCATTCTTCAGCAAAGCGGACACCGTGCGATCCCAGCGCCAGCCGGTGGGGGATGTGGCACCGCTGTATTTCATGACCACGCCGTCCTGCGGCTCCACATGGTCGGCACGCACGCGCTTGTTGGTCAGCGAGCACTCACGCATGAGGTCAGCAAAGGTGTCCACGTGGCCGCTGGCCTTCCAGATGGCGGGGTTCATGAGGATGCTGGCGTCCAGGCCCAGCACGTCCTCGCGTTCGCGGGTCATGGTGTTCCACCAGACGTTGCGCAGATTGCGCTTCAGCTCCGCACCCAGCGGGCCGTAGTCCCACACGCCGCCGCAGCCGCCGTAGATCTCGCTGCTTTGAAAGATGAAGCCGCGGCGCTTGCAGAGGGAAACGATCTTTTCCATCTGGGCGATAGAGTTCTTGGCGTCGGTGGACATGGTAGGTAGGACGATTGAGGGGTATGGGGTGTGCCGAATG
Source organism: Prosthecobacter sp. (assembly GCF_044222345.1). Lineage (GTDB taxonomy): Bacteria > Verrucomicrobiota > Verrucomicrobiia > Verrucomicrobiales > Verrucomicrobiaceae > Prosthecobacter. Next base: position 11,835 of record NZ_JBGANL010000073.1, on the reverse strand, counting down.
ACTGGATTGCCACCGGCGATTGGGGGGCGCGAAAGGAGCACCAGCAGGGCTGCGGCGCAACGCTTTTCAGCCCCACAGCTCCCCTGCTTTCAGCCATTCCTTCACCAGATCCCGGAACGCCAGCACCGCCGGATCATCCCCTTCCTTGGCCCACACCATCACCAGCGGGATGGTCTGCTGCGGCTTGAGCGGAATGAGGGCGAGGCTCTTGTTCGCCGCACTTTCCGGCACGACACCGATGCCGGCACCCGCCTCGACGTATTGCAAAACCGTGCCGATCAGACTCGGTGTGTGCTTCACGCGCGGGGCGAAACCCGCCTCCTCAAAGGACGCATGGATGGCGTCATGAGAACCGGCCCCCTCCCGCCGCGCCAAAAGAATAAGTGGCTCGCCCGCGAGCTTCTTCCAATTCAGCGAAGTCAGCTTCGCCCAAGGGTGATCCAGCGGCACGGCGGCGCAGAATTTCTCCTCCCGCAGCAGCAGCGTCTGCAAACCGAGGGCATCATGCGCAAACACAGGGCGGGTCAATCCGACCGACAAACGGCCCTTTGAAACCATTTCCCACACACGCTCCGGAGTGCGCTCCTCCAGAATCACCGTCACACGTGGAAAGCGTTTGCCGTATTCTTTGAGCAGCCGCGCGAGAAAAGGCCGTGTCGGCGGGCCGATGTAGCCCAGCCGCAGCTCGCCCTCCTCCCCCTTGGCGGTTCGGCGCACGCGGCGGAAGGCATCGTCCAGGCGCTCAAGAATCAAACCCGTCTCATGCAGCAGCACGGCCCCGGCTGGAGTCAGCCGTGGCGAACGCCGCTCACGTTCGATCAGTTGCACACCCAATTCGCGCTCGACCTCCTGAACTGCGCGGCTCAATGCAGGCTGGGCGATGCGGAGACGGCGCGCGGCACGCGAGAAGCTCAGTTCCTCGGCCACGGCTTGAAAATATCGCAGATGTCGCAGTTCCATGATGGGTGCCGACTATAACGAACCGGCATCAAAGCGATAGCGAAAGTCTATTTTCGTTACCAGTGCTTCTGCGACATTATCAGCTTACTTCATGAATAACGTCTCCCTTGCCGTCCAGTTTTTCCTCCAGATCGCCGTCATCCTGCTCGCCTGTCGTGTGGTGGGAGCCATCGCAGCGCGCTTCGGCCAGCCGCAGGTCGTGGCGGAGATGATCACCGGCGTGCTTCTCGGCCCCTCTCTCTTTGGCGCTCTGGCCCCAGAATGGCAGCAGTGGCTCTTCCCCTGGGACAAGGCGCAAAAACTCCGGGACACCTCCTGCTATCTCTTCCCCGCATCACAGCTCGGCCTGGCGCTCTACATGTTCATCGTCGGCATGGAGTTCCGCGTGGACATTGTGAGCAAGCGCTTGAAAAGCAGCGTCGCCGTATCGGTTGCCGGAATGGTCACGCCCTTTCTGCTCGGCGCGGGGCTCGCCTGGGTGCTCTTCCACCACACTGAGCTGTTCCCGAAAAAGACCTCGATCATGGAGGCCATGCTCTTCCTCGGTGCCTCCATGTGCATCACCGCATTCCCGATGCTGGCGCGCATCATTCACTTCAAAGGACTCGCCGGTACGACCATGGGCACAGTCGCCATCGGGGCGGGCGCCATTGACGATGCCACGGCCTGGATTCTTCTCGCCGTCGTGCTCGCCAGTTTTGACAACAACATCGGTCACGCCCTCTACAACATCGGCGGCGCCATCGGTTTCGTGAGCGTCGCGCTGCTCATCATTCGTCCGCTGCTTGCGAAGTTTTCCACGCTCCTCATCCAAAACGAAAAGCTCACGGATGCGGGGCTCGTCATTGGCATCGCCATGATGTCTCTCGGTGCGTGGTTCACCGATATGATCGGCCTGCACGCAGTGTTCGGAGCATTCATCATGGGAGCAGCCATGCCACGCGGCCTCATGGTGCGCGAACTTTGCGCCCGCATTCAGCCGCTGGCCGTGGCCTTGCTCCTGCCGCTGTTCTTCACCTACTCCGGGCTGAATACGAAGATCGGTCTGCTGAACACCTGGTACCTCTGGGGCATGTGCCTCGCGGTGCTATTTGCTGCTGTGATGGGCAAATGGCTCGCATGCACCCTGGCGGCACGCGCCACGGGCATCTCCCCGCGTGAATCCATGGGCATCGGCATTCTCATGAACGCACGCGGCCTCATGGAGCTGATCATCATCAACATCGGCCTGCAGCGCGGCATCATTTCGGAAGGCCTGTTCGCCACGCTCGTGATCATGGCCGTGGTCACCACGCTCATGGCATCACCGATTTTTGAGCGCCTCGTGGGTTCCGGCACTTACCAGCCGGAACCGGAGGAGGCAGCCCCCTTCTGAGCCTTTGAAGACATTCTGAAACTTCATAACATCATTGCTGCACAGTGAAGGAACAGCGACCAGGCATCCTGCTGGTTAAAAGCTGAAGCCTCATCGCACTCTGCTCGAGTTTTTCAAGAAGCGTATGCGCCTCCCACTTCTCTTCCTCAGTCTTTGTGCTTTCCCCGCCTTGGCCGAGGGCATCGCCGAACAGCTCAAGTGGAACTTCCAGGCGCGCACCCGTGGCGAGACACGCAACAACACATATGACTTCGACTCCAGCCGCAATGCCGTAACCGATGACACCTACCTTCTCGCCCGCGTGCGTCTGGGCATCGAGTGGCAGCCGGATGAGCTTGTCAAAATCGCCGTGCAGGGTCAGGACGTGCGCGAGGCCTTTTCCAAGCGCGCCAATGTGCCGCTGCAAAACGGCGCGGAGGGCGATGACAGCTTTGACCTGCGCCTGGCCAGCATCGAACTCGGCAACCCAACGCACCTCAGTGTCAAAGCAGGCCGTCAGGTGCTCAGCTATGGCGATGAGCGACTCGTGGGCCCGCTGGAGTGGCAGAACTTCAGCCGCACCTTTGATGCGGTGAAGCTGCACTACCAGACGCCCACGTGGTGGCTTGACGCCTTTACCTCCAGCGTCGTGCGCATCCGCCGCTCCCAGTTCAATCAATCCGACTGGCTCAATGACGCAGCCACGCGCAATCAATTCTTCAGCGGCCTCTACTTCAGCAGCCAGTTCCTGCCATTTCAGACCACGGATCTCTACGTCTTTCATCTGCATGAGGAAAACCCCACCGGTATCTCGAACTTCGCCACCTTCGGCACACGGCACAAGGGTGACCCCACCAAGCTGAAGGGCTGGGATTACACCGTCGAGCTTGTAGGGCAGACAGGGCAGCTCAATGGCCAGCCTCTCAGCGCCTATGCCTACCATCTGGAAGGCGGCTACAACTGGCTCAAGCATGCATGGAAGCCACGCCTCGCGCTCGAATACAGCGCGGGCAGCGGCGACAGCGATCCCAATGACGGCCGCGTGCACACCTTCCAGAATCTCTTCCCCACGAATCATCCGCCCTATGGCTTCATGGACACCTTCTCATGGCAGAACATGCAGAACGTCGTTCTGCGCCTCGCCGCGCAGCCGCATTCCAAGGTGAAGACCACGCTCGATTTCCACTCCTTCTGGCTCACCACCACGGGCGATGCCTGGTACCGCGCCAACGGCACCACTCGCGTGCGCGCCATCAATCCGAACGCGAACAGCCACGCAGGCTGCGAGCTCGACTTCACCATCAACACCAAGCTCACGCCGCATCTCGACATGCTGATCGGCTACTCGCACTTCTTCGCGGGTGCCTACCTCGCCGCCACCGGCCCGAGTGATGATGCTGACTTTGCCTACTGGATGATGACGCTGAACTATTGAGTCCTCACGCAAGGCGCTGATCAGGCAATTTTTTCGTGTATTTCATGAGGTTCGTGGGCCACACCATGGGTGTCCATGTCCAACCCAGCCACGCTTCCCATCTTTGAACTCCGCCAGACCTTCACCGCCGCCCTGCTGGATCCGGCGCTGCCGAATCTGCTGATCAAAGCGCCCACGGGTTCGGGCAAATCCACGCAGATTCCGCAGTTCGTGCTGGATTCCGGGTTCCTCGCTGAGGGCAAACGCTGCATCGTGCTGCAGCCACGCCGCATCGCCGCGCGAATGCTGGCCCAGCGCGTCGCGCGTGAGCGCAATGCACGCCTCGGCGGCGAGGTGGGCTATCAGGTGCGCTTTGAAAACATCACCAGCAAGGAGACACGGCTGAGCTATGTGACGGAGGGCGTGATGCTGCGCATGATGCTCGAAGATTCCGCACTGGAGCGCGTGGGCTGCATCTGCATCGATGAATTCCACGAGCGGCATCTGGACGGCGATCTCGTGCTCGCTTTTGCGCGACAGCTTCAGCGCACGCGGCGGCCGGATTTGAAGATCATCGTCATGTCCGCCACGCTGGTGCCGGGGCCGCTGGTGGACTTCATGCAGCCGTCCAAGCTGCTGGAATCCGAAGGCCGCACCTTCCCCGTGGAGGTGCGCTATCAGGCGCCGCTGCAACTGAAAACCGGCTACCCCGAGCCCATCTGGGACCAAGCTGCACGCGCCTGCGAAGACCTCGCGCTCTCGCCCGGATTCTCTGGCGACATGCTCGTCTTCATGCCCGGCGGCCATGAAATCCGCAAGACCATCGCGGCGATCCAGGGCCGCAGCTTTGCGCGTGGCCGTCGTGTGGTGCCGCTGCATGGCGAGCTGACACCGCAGGATCAGGACGCCGCCGTCACGCCCGGCGAGCAGCCGAAGATCATCGTCAGTACCAACGTGGCGGAAACCTCCCTCACCATCGAAGGCGTGCGCGCCGTGGTGGATGGCGGACTGGCGCGCACCGCCTCGTATGATCCGCGCCGCGGTATCAACACCCTCACCGTGCAGAAAATCAGCCGCGCCTCGGCGGAGCAGCGCGCCGGACGCGCAGGCCGTCTCGGCCCCGGCATCGCCGTGCGTCTCTGGACGCAGCGCGAGCACCTGCTGCGGCCCGAGAGCGAACTGCCCGAAGTGCAGCGTCTTGATTTGAGCGAAGCCCTGCTGGCGCTGCGCGTGCTTTCGCCTGAACCCTTCGACTGGTTTGAGCCGCCCACGCCCGCTTCGCAGTCGCGTGCCGAGAATCTGCTGCACGATCTCGGCGCGCTGGATCATGAAGGCCGCATCACCGCGCTAGGCCGGCAGATGAGCCGCTTCCCCTTGCACCCGCGCTTTGCGCGCATGCTCCTCGCCGCTGCGCAGTTTGGCTGCCTGCGCGAGGCCACGCTCTGCGCCGCCGCAGCCCAGGGGCGCGACATCTTGCTCGTCGGCAAAAACAACGCCTCGCACAAAAACGAGGACCTGTGGGAGCACGATGACGTGACCGAGTTTCAGGCCATTCTCCGCGCCTTTGCCCGCGCGGAAGCAATGAACTTCAACCCCGATGACTGCGCCCGCTATGGCATCCATGCCAATGCCTCACGCGAAGCCGCACGCAGCGCTGATCAGTTCCTCCAGCTCGCGAAACGCTCCGGCCTGCCGATCAACGATGAAGTCGCCGATCCCACTGCGCTTGCGAAAATGCTGCTCGCCGCCTTCAGCGATCACCTCGGCGTGGAGACCAGCACCGGCAGTCGCATCTACCGGCTCGCGGGTGGTTACAGCGGGCACCTTGGCAAAGACGCGCACATCCGTCCACCGCGCCTCATCGTCGCCTCCGAGATCGTCGAGGTGCAGGGCAAGGCGCTCACCGTGCAGCTCAACAACTGCACGCGCATTGAAGAGGAATGGCTGCGCGAACTCTTCCCCGAAGACTTCACCACCGCCTCCCGCGCCGCCTACGACGCCGTGAACCGCCGCGTGATGAATCTGGAGGAAGTGCGCTTCCGCAGCCTCGTCCTCAGCAGTCGCGAACGCGGCGAGCCCGACGAATCCACCGCCGCCAGCCTGCTCGCCGCCGAAGTCATTGCAGGCCGTCTGCAACTCACGAACTGGAACGACAAGGTCGAGCAATGGATCACCCGCGTGAACTGCCTTTCCAGGTGGATGCCCGATCTCGAAATCCCCGCCATCGGCGAAGAGGACCGCCACCTCATCATCGAGCAAGTCTGCACCGGCTGCATCGCCTACCGCCAGCTCAAGGACAAAGACATCTTCCCTGCCCTGCACCAGTGGCTCAGCCACTCCCAGCGCGAGATGCTCGACAAATACGCCCCCGAACGCTACCCCCTCAAAAACGGCAAAACCGCCCGCATCGTCTACGACGAAAAGCAGCCCCCCAGCGTCAGCGCCGTTCTGCAGCACATGTACGACGTCAACGAAAACCCCAAAGTCGCCGCCGGCCGCATCAGCGTCACCGTTCATCTTCTCTCACCCGCGCAGCGCCCTATTCAAACGACGGGAGATATTGGCCGGTTTTGGCGCGAAGGGTATCCGGCGGTGAAGGCGCAGTTGCGTGGAAGGTATCCCAAGCATGAGTGGCGGTGAGGAAGCCGTCTCGACATTCAATTGATGGAAATTGTTTCGTGAACTCCGCAGCTTCGCCAAGCAGTGTGAATGGTCCCTGGCGGAGACGTTCCGACTTGCAGCCGAGCTGCTGCTGCAAATCTATCCCGAGCTCCCCAGAGCAGCAAACCTCGGCATCGACACCTCCGACTTCCAGCAAAGTCGGTTGGAAAGGTCTGAGCGCGGCCCAGCTCTGAGATGCTGCTTTTTGCCGACGCTGATCCTCGGCTCGCCTGATCCTCCTTGTCGCGTCTTGCTCTCGATGAAACCCACCTCCTGTTTTACACGTGCAGCGAGGCTGCCCTAGAGCAAGACCAGCTCTCGCCTCTCACCTACATGTTGGGGAGAGAGCGTTGCGTTGAGTGAGTTTGTTCTCACCTAATTCCATCGGCTGCTTCGCAATCCAACCGTGCTGAGGAAGCCCATTCAGAGGCCGGCGCAGCCACCAGCTTCCTGGCCTGCTCCACCCAGCGCTCACGGTCGATGCGGTCTTTGAAGGCGAGGCGGGCGGAGAACTCTTTGACTTGATCTTCATCCCAGGCGGCGATCTGCGCGTGGGTGTAGATGCCGATGTCATGGAGACGCTTTGCGAGCACGAGCGAGATGCCTTCAATCTCGGTGAGATTGTCCACTTTTTCAGGCTGGGTCTTGTAGATGAGACCGAGCTTGGGATCGAGGTCGGAATCGGGCTGAGGCTCAAGCTGGGATTCAAGCTTGGGCAGCGCTTCAAGTTCAGGCAGGGCAGGCAGCAGGAGCTCGGTCAATGCAGGGAGGGTGTCGGCAAGCACCAGGCCTCCAGATGATGCGGGTGCCTCCACCCCGGCCTCCGCTTCCTCTTGGGCATGCGGTGCGGAAATGATGGCTGCGAGCGGCGATGCATGTGGCGCAGGCGTGGGAAGTTCGGCGGATGGCTCTGCCGGCACTGATTCCGGCGTCGGCTTCACCTCTGCGGGGATGGGCTCAACTGGCGGCACCTCCGGCTGAGAAGCCATGGCAGGCAAAGGAATGTCGCGCGTGGTGATGGTTTCTGCCGTGACGGCAGCCACGGCCTCGGCGGCAGCCACGCCCTCTTTTTTGGGCATGTAAATCGTCTCCGTGGCCATCGGGATGGCGGGAGCTGGGTGGATGGAGTGCTCTCCCACCTTGCGTTTCAAACTGGCAATCTCATCCTTCAAGGAGGATGCCTCGCCGAGCAGCTGCCGCGTCTGGCGCTTGTAGCGGCCCCAGGTCGCGTAACCAAACAGCAGGCCGATGACGAAGAAGATGAACCCCAGCACACAAACAAAGGCACCGCTGTGCATGAGCATGTAAAACAGCGGCTCGGTGGAGAGGGATTCAAAGTCAAATTTCATAGGCAGCTATTTGATGAGGATCTCGACACAACGCGGGCCGGCAGGAGCCGCAGGCGAACCGGCAGGCATGGGGTCAAACACCACCGCATGGATGTCCGTGGTGGGCGCGCCCTGTTCAACAAGGAAGGACAGCACAGCTCCAGCGCGGGCTTTGCTGATGTCTTTTTCAGACTTCTCGGGGCCGGCGGGATCCGGGTGGGCACCGATGACCAGCCCCAGACTCGGACCTGCGGCGAGCAGGCTGGACGCGAGCGTGGAGAGTTTAATCTGCTCCTGCGGCGGAATTTTCGCGGAGCCGGGATCAAACATGATCACACAGTCGCGCAAAATTTCGCGCAGTGAGTCCAGGGTGGCGGCGGGCAGCTTGGACTGAATCTGATAGCCGGGAAAATGATACACGGAGGGCAAATGGGTCAGCTGCGCATCCACTTTGGCAGCGCCAGTGATGGGCCTTAACAGCGCCAGCCACTGGCTCTCCAGCTGCCGCGTCGCCATCCCCGTGAGGTGCGGAATGCCATCGCTCTGGATGTCAAAGGAGCGCGGCGGCGGGAGGGAGAAAAAACTGTTCGCAAAGGCCGTGAGCAGCTGTGGTTTGGCGAAGGCTGCGGACAGCACATGCGGGCTGGCCTGGAGTCCGGTGGGGTCCACCACCCGCGCGCCTGCCACTTCCGCGAGCGCGGCCACCAGCTCCTCCTTCAAGGCCGTGTCTGGCAGCAGTCCGCTGAGCACGATGGCATCACCTTTGGCATGGATGTGCAGCTCCGCAGGCACGCGCAGGGTGTCGATGATCGGCTTAAGCAGCGGACTGCTGGCCGTGAAGGGCGGCTTGACTCCCTCCGGCCAGCGCACTTCGGGGGCGGAGTGCAGCTCCTCCGTATTGATGACGAGATCGGGACGCAGATCAGCGACGAGGCGGCGCACATGGCTGATTTCATCCCCATCAGGAAACCAACCGCGGAGACGCAGGGTCTTCTGATCCAATTGGGCGCTGAGGCTGGCCCGCACGTGGATGCGCTCCGCGCCGGGCTGCAACCGCAGAGGCACGAGTGTGCGGATAGCCCCCAGCGCCTGCTCGCGTGCAGCCGGGTCCGGTGCCTCCCCACTGATGGCTATGTCATAAAAGCGCAGGTCCACGACGGGATTGTGTACCCCGGCGGCCTTCAGCCGCGCCATGGCCTCCTCGCTGAGCCGGGGGAGGTTGTCACGGCAAAACAGCCATGCATGCACCCCCGTCGCCACGGGAAGGAGGATCAGCATGAAAAAGCAAAGACTGAGACGCATGAAAGAGTGTGCGGAGTGGCAATTGACACAACGGAGGTGGAACCGATAATCCGCGTCCCCGCTGGCAGCTGTACCGTTAAAGTCCGCCGCCTGCGAGGCAAGGATTAACTATTACACCTTATCTAACCAAATACACGCTCATGTCAGTCGTCATCGCCGGAACCGTCGCCCTCGACAATGTCAAAACCCCGCAGGATTCGCAGGAAAACCTGCTCGGAGGTTCCGCCAGCTATGCGGCCCTGGCCGCCAGCATCTTCTGCCAGCCGGTCCATCTGGTGGGCGTCATTGGTCATGATTTCCCGAAACCTCATCTCGACATGCTGGCCTCCCACGGCATCACGCTGGACGGCCTGGAGCGCAGCGACGGTGAATCCTTCACCTGGACCGGCGAATACCATGAGGACATGAACAGCCGCACCACCCACAAGGTGGGCCTCAATGTGCTGGAGCAGTGGCAGCCCAATCTTCCAGCCGCCGCCAAAGCCGCCAAGGTTGCCGTAGCCGCCAACATGAGCCCTGACAACCAGATGCAGATGCTGGACCAGATCCAGGCCGACTTCGTCACCGCTGACACGATGGACCTGTGGATCAGCATCGCCAACGAGCGCCTGCATGAAGTGCTCAAGCGCATCGACCTCCTCGTCATCAATGACGGCGAGGCCAAGGAATTCGCCGGCACCACCAACCTCGTGGAAGCCGGACGCAAGCTGCAGGCCAAGGGCCCGCGCTTCGTCATCGTGAAGCGTGGCGAGCACGGCAGCTTCCTCTTTGGCGAAAAGCCGGAGGAATTCTTCGCCTGCTCCGCCTACCCCCTGCACAGCGTGTTTGACCCGACCGGCGCCGGAGATTCCTTCCTCGGTGGTTTGTCCGGCTGGCTCGCCGCCAATGGCAAGACCAAGCCGACCTTCGAAGATCTGAAGACCGCCGTCGTTCACGGCAGCGTCACCGCCAGCTACACCTGCGAAGCCTTCAGCACCCACAAGCTGCAGACCGTGACGCACGCGGACATCGCCGCACGCATTGCCGAACTGCGCACGTATACGAACTTCTGAGTTTGCCATGGTTGGCAGTTGTTTGCGGTGGTTTGCCATTGTTTCCAAACCGCCGCAAACGTCCTTCTTCTGAGGCTCGGCCAACAATCGCAAACCATCGCCAACGACTGCAAACAACCGCCAACTTCCCCTCCCCCATGTGGACCTCGATCAAAACCTTCAAAGACATCAAGCTGGAAAAAACCAGCGATGGCATCGCCAAGATCACCATCAACCGCCCCAAGGTGCGCAACGCCTTCCGGCCGCTGACGGTGAAGGAGATGCTGGAGGCGTTTGAGATCGTGCATGAGGACCGGAGTGTGGGCGTGATCATCCTCTGCGGCGAAGGCCCCCTGGCCTTCTGCTCCGGTGGCGACCAAAAGGTGCGCGGAGATGCCGGCTACATTGGCGACGACGGCGTGCCACGCCTGAACATCCTCGACGTGCAGCGGAAGATCCGCACCCTGCCCAAGCCCGTGGTGGCCATGGTGGCCGGCTACGCCATCGGCGGCGGCCATGTGCTGCATGTGGTGTGTGATCTGACCATCGCCGCAGACAACGCCCGTTTTGGCCAGACCGGCCCCAAGGTGGGCAGCTTTGACGGCGGCCTCGGCTCCAGCTACCTGGCCCGCATCGTCGGCCAGAAAAAGGCGCGTGAAATTTGGTACCTCTGCCGCCAGTACGATGCCAAACAGGCGCTGGAGATGGGCCTGGTGAACACCGTCGTCCCGCTGGATCAGCTGGAAGAGGAGACCCTCAAATGGTGCCGCGAGATGCTCCAGCACTCCCCGCTGGCTCTGCGCTGCCTGAAATCCGCCCTGAACGCGGACTGCGACGGCCAGATGGGCCTGCTGGACCTCGCCGGAAACGCCACGCTCCTCTATTACATGAGCGAAGAGGCCAAGGAGGGCAAAAACGCCTATGTGGAGAAGCGGAAGCCCGATTTTTCCAAATTTCCGCGCGTTCCCTGAAAGGTTGGGCGGAATCCGAACTTAAAAGTCAAGGATGCCTTTGTGGTTGCCACAGCTGGTTGAGTTTGTATGATCGTCCTCCGTCCGTTGACACACCTCTCCCGACATGGCCAAACGTACCACTACCAAACCAGCTGCCCCCGCCGCCCCTTCGTCCTCAGCCTACGACCTCAAACAGATCCGCGAAATCGTCGGACTCATGGCTGAGAACAACCTGACCTATTTCCACAGCGAGCAAAAAGGCGCCAAACTCGAACTCCGCCGTGGTTCTGATCTGGAGGCCGTCAAAGAACTGCTCCAGAGCATGCCCGTGTCCTCCGGTTCACACGTCTCCTATGCCTCCGCTCCGGCAGCTGCCGCTGCAGCCCCCGCGCCAGCCCCTGCCGCCAGCGCATCGGCTCCGGCCGCTGCTTCGGAAGCCATGGGACCGACCATCAACTCCCCGATGGTGGGCACCTTCTACCGCAGCGCCGCTCCGGGAGAAAAGCCCATCGCCAACATCGGCGACAGTGTGGGTGAAAACAGCAATGTCTGCATCATTGAGGCCATGAAGGTCATGAATGAAATCAAGGCTGACACCCGTGGCACCATTGTCCGCGTCCTCGTGGAAGACGGCAAGCCCGTCCAGTATGGCCAGCCCCTGTTTGAGTTGAAAGCCTGATTTCCCTCCCTGCCCCTGTCTTGACGTCCAGGCCCGCGAGTTCGGGCCCCGCCGACGTTCCTGCCAAGCAGACTTCTCACACCTTCCGCGCCCTCATGTTCAAAAAAGTCCTCGTTGCCAATCGTGGTGAAATCGCTCTCCGCGTCATTCGTG
>NZ_JBGANL010000161.1:0-2349 GCF_044222345.1 Prosthecobacter sp. | reverse complement strand
CGTCGAGCGTTGCCGCCGAGAGGCGATCAAGCGTACCGACCATGAGAACCGGTATTGGACCGTTGAACGGTCAGACGTCGAGGCCCGTCCCGGGAGCCCAGCTTTCGAGAAGCTTTGGGCCGGAAGCTACTGCGGAATCAACATTCCAAAGTATGTCAGTACAAACAAATAGGCCTAACAAAACGGATGCAGGCAACGGCTCGGATGGCATCTGTCGTGTCATCGACATTTCCCGCTCGCCGTCGCCTGATCCGGGACGTTGATATGGCTCCGGTTTTGGCAAGTGGGAATGTGGGTGCGCTGTCATTTTCATGACCTTCTTCGTTCTGGCTTGTTCTTCTCACCTTAGAAGCAGACTGACCGACCAGGGTGACTCTTATCACTTCGGTGGTTATGCTGATATTCGCGTGCTGGGTAACGCATTTCTTTTGTTCACCGCGGCCTGGGTTCTCACAGTCTCGGCTCGAGCGCTCAAGTCTTCTTTCGATGACTCTGATCTCATAACGTCCCTCGTGTGCTGGCCTCCGCGTCGATCAGCCTGGTTCTAAGGTGTGATGTCTGGCATGTTGGGTTGGTGGTTCTCTGTCTTGGCTGCGGGGTAATCCGGTGCGGGCGGCTTACTTCGTCGTGCTCTTCAGGACATAGGTGCGGCCTTTCTTCTTCGCTGCGGGTTCGGTGCTGATGGCGGTTCGCTCGCGCCGTGGGGGGAGGATGGCGTGGCTGCCGTCGGCCAGTGGGGTGGTGATGCGCATGACTTCCCAGACGAAGGCGGCCAGTTCGCGCGCCAGGGCGATCTGCACTTTCTGCCGGGTCTTGCCGCGTGCGGCGAGCTTGCGTCCGCGCTCGTGCAGCCGGTTCTGGCAGCGCCAGGAGAGCTCCTGCACCGCGCGGCGCCGGGCTTTGGGAACAGCTTGCTGCCGGGTGGTGAGCTCCTGGCTCACCTTCGGTGGCAGCCGGTAGTGCTGCGCGCATTCGTTGAAGATCCAGCGCAGGTGGCCGTTGCCACACTTGGTGATGGCTCCCTGCGTGCGGCTGCCGCCGCTGCTGCTCTCGCTGGGCACGAGTCCAAGGTAGGCCATGAGCTGGCGCGGGTGGGCGAAGCGGTGGATGTCGCCGATCTCCGAGACGGTGATCATGGCGGCGACGGTTTGATAACCGCGCAGGCCCATGAGAGCGAGCACGACGGGCTTCATGTGCCAGTCTTCCAGCAACGCCCGCATGTGCACCTCCAGCCGCTCGATGCGCCCGGCTGCGGCGTCGATGGCCTGGAGGTACTCCTCCAAGACGATCTTCATGGCGGGATGCGGCAGCACCAGCTCTCGCAAGTAGCGCATGTGCGCCACGCCCCACGAGGTCTTCTCGCTGTAGCGGTAACCGTTGCGCAGCAGGAAGGCTTTGAGCTGATGGCGTCCGCGGCGCAAATCCTGCACGGCATCGGTGCGCGCACGGCAAAGGTCGCGCATGGCTTCATCGCGCTCATCGGGGATGTGCACGGCGGTGAGCTCGCCGGCGCGGTGCAGGCGGGCGAGCATGCGCGCATCACGCCGGTCGGTCTTGATCTTGTCGCCCGATCCCTTCGGCGTGAGCGAGGGCGCGACGACATCACAGGCAATGCCCCACTGCTTCAAACGTCGTGCCAGCACGAAGCCGCACGGACCGGCCTCGTAGCACACGCGCAGTTCCTTGTGCGGATGCCCCAGCCTGCGCAGCACCTTCTCGACGTTTTGCAGGTCGCTGGAGAGGATCCCGTGGCTCCTGACTTCGCCGTCGCGTCCCGCCTCGGCGATGGCCACGGCAATGTTTTCGGCATGGACATCAAGGCCCAAATACAATAGTTCTTTGCTCATCTTCGTTCTCCTTATGTGGTGTGTTGGTTGCTCTTTGCTCTGTTCGTCCGGCCGGGACTTTGACTCCCGGCCTGAACATGCGGATAGGCCTCGCAAGAGGCAGCCCGCGATTCCCATGCGGCCAGCACACCACGCCTTTTTCAACCCGCCTCGACATGCTCCCGCTCAGCGAGCGCTGAGCGGACCGCAGCCATAAGGTCTCCACTGGAACATTCTCGATGAGCCGAGTTCTGAAATAGATCGTTCCTTCGGCTGCCCGACGCAAAGAGTTGGCTGATTGACACACCTACCCTCTGCCGTTCTCATGCGCCCATGAAACCCACCGCCCGATTCCTTCTCTCGCTCGCGCTTGGCTGCGCGGCTTCTGTTTCTGCTCAGGATCATGACATCGTCGTCTATGGCGGCACGGCGTCTGCGATCGTCGCGGCGGTGCAGGCGAAGAAGATGGGAAAGAGTGTGATCGTGGTGAGCCCGGACAAGCATCTCGGGGGGCTGAGCAGCG
>NZ_JBGANL010000022.1:0-102346 GCF_044222345.1 Prosthecobacter sp. | reverse complement strand
GAAGCCATCTTCCATGACGACGCCGACCGCCGCTTCTTCCTCCACACCCTCTCCCAGGCCTGCGAGATGACCGGCTGGCGCGTCCACGCCTGGGTGCTCATGGGCAATCACTACCACCTCTTCCTCCAGACCCCGGAGCCCAACCTCGTCGCCGGTATGTCGTGGCTGCAAAACACCCTCACCCGCCGCTACAACGTCCGCCACAGCAAATGGGGCCGCCTCTTTGGCGACCGCTACAAAGCCGTCATCGTCGAAGGCACGGATCCCTATCACTATCAGACTCTCCTCGACTACATCCACCTCAACCCCGTCCGCGCCAAACTCATCCGCCCCGCATCCGGCAAAAGCGTGCTCGACTATCGCTGGAGCAGCCTCGCCGGCGGCTACGCCCTCCCGCCCAAAGAACGCCCCAAGTGGCTCGCTGCCGCCAGCGGACTCCGCGCCTTCAATCTCGAAGACAACGCCGCCGGCCGCCGCCAGATGATCAAGCGCCTCGACCGCCGCGCCCTCACCGAAGAACTCGCCACCTGCGGCGTCCCCCCGCTCCCCGAGGAAGCCGACGCCCGCAGCAGCCACCTCCGCCGCGGCTGGTTCTGGGGCACCCAGGCCTTTGGCGACGCCATGCGCAAGCTCGCCGACGCCGCCATCACAAACCGCGCCCCCAAATCCCGCAGCTACCGCAGCAATCCCCACGTCACCTCCCACAGCCAGCAGCAGGCCGAAGCCTGGCTCAGGCAAGGCCTGAAAGCAGCCAGCCTCAAGCCCGCCGAAGTCACCCGCCTCACAGGCTCCGATCCCCGCAAGCTCCTCCTCGCCGACCTCCTCTGGCGCCACCACCGTCACCCAGGAATGGCTCGCCGAAAGCTCGCCATGAAAATCCGCCGCCAACGTCAGCCAGCAGCTCCGCCGCCTCGACCGCAAAAAAGTCCGCGCCCAAGCCCCCAAGGAACTCCTCCACTTCCTCGATCACGCCGAATCCCCCGCCCAATGACAGCCCTGCGGTTTGTCAATTATTTGCAGACTGACCCCATTCATCCGGCAAAAAAAACATCACCTTGATGTCATTGTCGAATGACACAGCATTGTTCCTCCTCAAGCAGTTCCCCCAACCAGTCGCGTGCCATGCCCCGATTCGCTCGCCTGATTCTCCACTGGCTAGGCCTTGCTGACCACCCAGAACCCTGGAGTGGCCCCACGGGCGACTATTTCATTTCGGACAAGGATGCCACCTGCGCTTATTTGAAGACCCGGTTTCCTCCCAAAGCCGTCGAGATTCTGAGCAAGGCTTTGGGCTTCACGATAGTTGCAACCATCAAGAAACGCAGTTTCATGATTTCACAAAACTACGTTGAGGAGTCCCTTGGAAACAGAATTGTGAGGCGGGGAGGGACTTCATCACTTCGGTCGGCCACTCTGCCGTCTGGCAGCGCAAGCAGCGGGCCACCATCATCCGGGAACAACTCAGATCGCGGCTATTGGATAGCCTTGGACGACCCACTCAGAGGCTATCGGGAGTATTTCCGCCGTATCACACCCGATGACTTCGCATCTTTGACGTCTCATTTGCCGCTGGATCATGACGGTTTTCCGGTTGTCACCCTTCCAGATGAGGACACACTCCGCACAGCGCGCAGTGTCCCACGATCGTTATGATCATCTACCACATCGGCTCTTCCAGCTGGCCGCTCATCCCGCGTAAAACGGGGGTCCTCGAACCGGTCACATGGGCTGCCCATGTTCCTGTTCAAACCCGCGCCACCGCCAGGCCCCAAAATGGGGTCAGGATGCAAATTCTTGACAAAAATTCCCCACGGCTTTCACAACCCGCGCACCCCCACCAGCAGCCAGCCACACCCCAGCAAACCACATACCAGCCGCCCCGCATTCCCCTCCCATTTCAAGTTCACATCCGCCTCAGCCCCCCCCTTCACCCAGCATCTCCTCAGCCCTTTTTCCTTTTTTGCGCCTTTTTGCGGCCATCCCTCCGTATCCCCGCTTTTTCATCCCCCTTAAAAAAACCCTTGCATCCTCGCCCCGCATCCCACACACTTCACGCCGTTCCAGATTCTCTCAATCTGGTGAACACTTGGTGTTGTTCCCGGCAGGATTGCCGAAGTTTCCCCGGCCCTCGCGCTGATGAAACGCGACTCCGCACTCGCTGCGTAGCCGTCATTCCTGCAGAGTCTCACCGCGGCAAGGCCGCTCCCCCCCTCCTACATTCCCCCAAACCACACCGCACGGAAGGCCGCCGTCATCGTCATGGCCGCACCCGTTCGCTGCATTCCCACAGACATCGCTCTTCACTATGGCAGGCCACAATAAATGGTCCAAAATCAAGCGCGGCAAAGCCATCACGGACGCCAAGCGCGGCAATGCCTTCAGCAAGCTGTCGAAGGAAATCACCCTCGCCGCCAAGCACGGCGGTGGCAACATTGACATGAATGCACGCCTGCGCAGCGCCGTCCTCGCCGCACGCGCCGCCAACATGCCCAATGACAACATCGACCGCGCCATCAAAAAAGGCACCGGCGAACTCGGCGGCGCGCAGATCGAAGAAATCCTCTACGAAGCCTACGCCCCCGGCGGCGTCGCCATGATGATCGAAATCGTCACCGACAACCGCAACCGCAGCGCCAACGACATCCGCGTCCTCCTCGGCAAAAACCAAGGCACCTTCGCAGACTCCGGCAGCGTCGCCTACATGTTCGCACGCCGCGGCGAGATCCGGCTCGACAAAACCGCCGCCACCGAAGACCAGATCATGGAGATCGCCCTCGATGCCGGCGCCGAAGACATCCAGGAAGACGGCGACGAATGGATCGTCTACACCGCCACAGATCAGCTCTTCCAGGTCAACTCCGCCCTCCGCGAAAAAGGCCTCACCTCCACCTCGCAGAAGCTCATCTATCAGCCGCAGACCACCGTCACCATCAGCGATGTGGACACCGCGAAATCCCTGATCCGTCTCTACGACATCCTCGACGACTACGACGACGCGCAGCACATCCACGCCAATTTTGAAATCGACGACGCCATTGCCGATCAGCTCGATTAATCCCCTCCCCTTTCCTGTTTATGTCTGACGAATCCACCGCCGAGCTCGAAGCTCCTAAAACCAAGCGCAAAGCCCCGGCCAAAAAAGCAGCCGTCAAAAAAGTCGCCGCCAAAGCCAAGGCCGAGCCCGCAGTGGAACTCGCCACCGCCGCAGAAGAAGCCGCGCCACCCGCTGCAAAGAAAGCCTCCAAAGCGAAAGCCAAGGCCAAAGCCGCACCCGCCGCCGAGCCCGTGGTCGAAGCAGCCGCCCCCGTCGTCATCGCAGAACAGGAAGCCCCCGCCGCAGCCAAGCCCAAGGCCAAAGCCCCTGCACGCAAGACCGCCAAGAAAAAGGCCGCCGCCGCCGAAGCTCCCGAGCTCAATCTGGACATCCCCGCAGTCGCAGCCCCAGCGCCCGCCCCCGTCGAAGCCGCACCCGCCGCCATCGTCCAGGAAGCAGCCCCCGCTCCTGCACAGGCCCCGCAAGCCACTGCCCCAGCCCCTGCTGCACCCGCCGCCAATCCCGAAAGCGCCGAAGACTCCGAAGGCGATGACGAAGCCGAAGGCGGCGCCAACTCCGGCACCGAGCCCAATGGCCTCCCCCGCTACACCGTCATCGGCGAAAACGGCCAGCCGCGCCCCATGACCGCCAAAGAGCGCCGCAAAGCCAAGTTCGAACGCTGGAAGCAGCGCCGTGCCGAGCGCGATGCCCAGCGCCGCGCCGGCGTCCCCTACACCCCCAATCCCAACGCCAATCGCGACGGCGGCAACAATCGCGACCGCGACAACGGCGGCAACCGCGACCGCGACAACAATCGTGATCGCGATCGCGACAGCGCCCCCCAGGGCGGCCGCAACTACGAGCCCGAGCCCGAAAAACCCCTCGGCCCCCCGGAGCCCGCCAATGGCATTCTCGAAATGTCCCCCAAAGGCTACGGCTTCCTCCGCCGCCGCGAGCTCTCCTTCGCCCAGAATCCCCAGGACGCCTTCATCGCCCCCGAGTTCGTCCGCAAATACGGCCTCCGCGAAGGCATGCAGATCGTCGGCGTCCAGTGCAAAGGCGCACGCGGCCCCCAGATCACCGAAGTCACCGAGGTCAATGGCCGCAATCCCCTCGCCATGCGGGATCTCCCCCTCTTCGAAGAACTCAAGGCCGTCAATCCCAACAAGCGCTACCAGCTTGAGACCACCAAGGACCGCCTCACCACCCGCGTCATCGACATGATGACCCCCGTCGGCCGTGGCCAGCGCGGCCTCATCGTCGCCGCACCCCGCGCCGGCAAGACCACCATCCTCCAGCACATCGCAGAGGCCGTCGTCACCAATCATCCCGGCACCCACCTCATGATCCTCCTCGTGGACGAGCGCCCCGAAGAAGTCACCGAGTTCAAGCGCATCCTCCCCCAGGCCGAAATCTACGCCAGCAACAACGACCAGGACGTCAAGAGCCACACCCGCATCTGCACCTTCGCCATCGAGCGCGCCAAGCGCCTCGTCGAATGCGGAGAGCACGTCTTCATGCTCATGGACTCCCTCACCCGCATGGCCCGCGCCTTCAACAACACCGCCAAATCCGGTGCCGTCATGAGCGGTGGCGTCGGCGTCGGCGCCCTCGAAATCCCCCGCCGTCTCTTCGCCGCCGCGCGCAATACCCGCACCGCCGGCTCCCTCACCATCCTCGGCACCGCCTTGGTGGAAACCGGCACCCGCATGGACGACCTCATCTTCCAGGAGTTCAAAGGCACCGGCAACATGGAGCTCGTCCTCGATCGCAAGATCGCCGAGCAGTTCACCTATCCTGCCGTCAACATCTTCAAATCCGGCACCCGCCGCGAAGAGCTCCTCCTGCAGACCTTCCAGCTCGACAAAATCCACATGCTCCGCCGCGGCCTCGCCGGCCACAAGCCCGTCGAAGCCATCCAGCGCGTCATCTCGCTGCTGGAGCGGTATCCGAGCAACGCCCAGATGCTCGTCGATCTCCCCAGCAAGAGCTAAGCAGCCCACCCCGGCCACCGCTTCATCAAAGCCATCCCCTTCCACCGCCCGCCGGAGGAAGGGGATTTTTATAGCCATTCGCAAAACTCCTTTCCGTTTAGCAGGCTGTTTCTTGATCGATGATCATGGGCTTCCTTCTTCGCTCTCCTGCGTCGAGCTACGCAGGACACGTCGACGGCGGCTGGATGAGGACAGCCAGCCGCCTACCAGCGCCGAGCATGCGAGCGCCCAGCGCGAGGTAGGGCGGCTTGTCCTCAAGCCGCCGCCGAGCGTCTCCATGCGCCGCTTCCCGGAAATCAGTTTTGGAAAACGCTATATTTCCCGCCACCCAGCATGCAGTCCCTCCGCACAGAGAGCGCCGAAATCCTGTCGGCTCCGGACCGCACGTCCCTGAAGCTTCCGCACTCCCCACTTCCCCACACCACGCCCCCATCTCCCCCAGCCCCCAAGGGGCGGCCTATCGCAGCCTAGGGCAAAGCAGCCTGTCCTCCGAAGCTCGCAGAGCGAAGGAGGAAGCCTCATCGAGCGCCGCCCTAGGTACCCGCCCGCCCATCCGGGAAAGCAAACCCAAGCCCCCGCCACACCGCGCCGGGCACCAGCAGCGTCTGCACCGCATCCCGCCACGCCTCAGCGTCGCAAACCCCAGCCCACTCCATCACTCCATCACTCCATCACTCCATCACTCCATCACTCCATCACTCCATCACTCCATCACTCCCCATTCGTCATTCGTCATTCGTCATTCGTCATTCGTCATTCGTCATTCCTCCGTTGCCCCCACCCCACCCACAGCGTATCCCCTCCCATGCCAGCGCCCGCCCGTGACCTCAAAGTCGACGCCGTGCTCCCGCCCACCCCGCCGGAGATCAATCCCATCGCCGCAAAGCTCGCCGCCAGCAAAGACCCCGCCGGCAACGCCGCCGCCCGCATCCTCTCCAAATACCTCGACGAGCTCCTCCGCGTCCCCGGCACCAACATCCGCTTCGGACTCGATCCCATCCTCGCCCTCATCCCCGGCGTCGGCGATACCGTCGCCTCCGGCGCAGGCGTCATCATCCTGCTCGATGCCCTCCGCTCCGGCATCACCATCCCCGTCTTCCTCCGCATGGCCCTCAACATGGGCATCAATTTCCTCATCGGCCTCATCCCCGGCGCCGGAGCCCTCGCCTCCGTCTTCTTCAAATCCAACACCCGCAATTTGAAGCTCCTCCTCGCCTGGCAGGCCGGTCACAAAGACAAAGTCCAGCGCAGCACCCTCCGCTACTACGCCGGCATCCTCATGCTCATCCTCATGGTCCTCGGCTTCATCATCACCGCCTGGGCCGTTTACACCTGGCTCTTCTACTCCCTCATCCAGACCCTCCTCCACACCCTCGGCTTCAACTAATCCCTCCCCCCTTGGGCTTTGTTAGCGAAGGAGGCTCCGCCTCATCTTCCTAGTCCTCCTCCTCAAACTCATCCCGCCCTTCGTAGCATCAGCGAAGAACGGGCCAGATCCTCCCGCTCCGCAAGTGCCTACCGCCTCCGGCAGGAGTGGGATCATCCTGATCCCATCCGCCCCGCCACGCCCACACCTCTTCCAAACCAGCCACCAAGCGTCCCCCAACTCCGCCACGAAAACCACCGCCAACTTCCCCTCCGCCCCATGCCCCGCCCCGCCCTCCACACCCTCGCCCCTGACTTCACCGCCCCCGTCATCGGCGGCACTTACAAGTCTGAAACCACCCTCACCCTCAGCTCACTTCGCGGCCAAAAAATCGTCCTCTACTTCTACCCCAAAGACGACACCCCCGGCTGCACCACCCAGGCCTGCGCCCTCCGCGACTCCTGGTCCCAGATCACAAAAAAAGCCCACCTCTTCGGCATCAGCACCGACCCCATCAAGCGCCACGCCAAGTTCATCGAAAAATACACCCTCCCCTTCCCCCTCATCGCCGACGAAGACCACCACATCGTCAATCTCTACGGCGTCTGGGTCGAAAAATCCCTCTACGGCAAAAAGTACCTCGGCACCGAGCGCACCACCTTCATCATCAGCGTGGATGGGAGCATCACGACCATCTTGGAGAAGGTGAAGCCTGCTGAGCACCTCTCCCAAGTCCTTGCCGCTCTTGCCTTATAGCCTTCAGTTTTTCGCCATCGCCCCCCCGGTGAGGCTGGCTATAATTATGTGGCCGACTGCCTCGCCAATGCGAAGGTTTTGACTTCACCCCCCGGTGAGGCTGGCTATAATCGACAGGAGAAAGGCGGCGGACTCCGCCGCGTTTTGACTTCACCCCCCGGTGAGGCTGGCTATAATGTGAAACCTGCGGACCTGTGGATTTCTTTGGTTTTGACTTCACCCCCCGGTGAGGCTGGCTATAATCACGAAGTTTGCGCGGCTGTTTGAGGGTGTGTTTTGACTTCACCCCCCGGTGAGGCTGGCTATAATTGTGCCGCTGACGATCACCAGCGCTTTCAAGTTTTGACTTCACCCCCCGGTGAGGCTGGCTATAATCCGCCGCGCGGTGGGAATCTCGTGTTTAAGGTTTTGACTTCACCCCCCGGTGAGGCTGGCTATAATACGCCAACCCTTCACCGGAAAGACCCCGCGGTTTTGACTTCACCCCCCGGTGAGGCTGGCTATAATGAGATGGCCCTGCTGGAAGATCTTGCCTATGTTTTGACTTCACCCCCCGGTGAGGCTGGCTATAATGACGCAGCCCTGATGCCCACAAGAAGATGCGGTTTTGACTTCACCCCGGTGAGGCTGGCTATAATGCGCAGGTGTCTGAACCTGCTGCGGTGGTTTTGACTTCACCCCCCGGTGAGGCTGGCTATAATTCAGCGTCTTCCACCGGTGGCGGTTGACTTCACCGTGAGTTGGCTGCAGGTAATGGACGAAGGCCTGGCCAAGCAGTTCATCCGGTTTTGACTTCACCCCTCTGGTGAGGCTGGCTATAATACGAGAGAGGAAATAAATATATTGGGTCTGGCTTCGACTCTCCACCCCTGTGAGGTTGGCTATAATTCAGTCCTCCTCCGGGGCCTCCTGGCCCTCCAAGCTGACCCCCACCCCTGGCAGAGGCTGGCTATAATCATCAGTGCCTGATCCTCGCCACTGCATGTTTTGACTTCACTCCCCTCAAGAGGCTGGCTATAACATCACTCCAGCCTGGCTGAGAAACTGCGGGTTTTGACTTCTACCCCCCGGGTGAGGCTGCTGACACCTTGGCTCCTCTGGGGCTTCCTGCCCTCCAGTTTTGACTTCACCCCCCGGTGAGGCTGGCTATAATCATCGCCGCGCTCGATCCTCGCCACGACATGTTTTGACTTCACCCCCCGGTGAGGCTGGCTATAATATCATCCAGCGTCTGGAGAGAAATCCGTGGCTTTGACTTCACCCCTGGTGAGGGCGACATAATAGGCCAAGGCCAATACTGATCTGCGCGATGTTTTGACTTCACCCCCCGGTGAGGCTGGCTATAATGAGGAATCGTGCACCGATTATTTGCACAGCTTGATCACCCCCTGGGTGAGGCTGGCTATAATTCTGTCCATGAAGGCAGAGGCTGAATGCTTTGACTTCACCCCCGGGTGAGGCTATTATAATCAGTCTGGCGGAAGGCAGAGGCCGAATACAAGTTTTGGACTTCACCCCTGGCAGGCTGGCTATAATGCCGTGCCGGGAGTTGCAATGCCTGAGCTGAAGTGCTTTATCACCCCGGTGAGGTTAGCGAGAATTGGTGCGTAAATTGGAGTCCATCAATGAGCGGTTTTGACTTCACCCCTGGCAGGCTGGCTATGCAATTTGGGGAGAATGAGAACGCATTTCCAAAGGTTTTGACTTCACCCCCCGGTGAGGCTGGCTATACTCCGGCGCCGCCGTGAGCTGGGCGCAGATTGAGTTTTGACTTCACCCCCGGTGAGGCTGGCTATAATGGACAACTCAGGATCAGCAGTAAGGTTTTCGTTTTGACTTCTACCCCGTGAGGCTGGCTATACTCCTCTGTCCGCGCAGATGGACTGAACGACAGTTTTGACTTCACCCCCGGTGAGGCTGGCTATAATACTGGCGCTGCTGAGCAGTCTGAGCGTAAGTTTGACTTCACCCCGGTGAGGCTGGCTATAATGCTGACGCTGTAGAGTATGAGCGCCTCCGGTTTTGACTTCACCCTCTGCAGAGGTTGGCTATATTAGGATCAATGGGTCCCTCTCGGTTCGTTAATAATCCGCCCTGTATTTCATTTAAATTGATCAGAACCGCATTTCTCACCGGGGTAGCGTCTTATCCGGATCACACCCATCGGACCTCTGCCTGGCACGTCCGATGGGTGCTTCTTTTTCCTCCAGCCACGCCACGGCTAAGTAAACTCGGCCCGCCTCATTCCCAGAACTCGATCTGCTTGGGAATATCAGGATCAACCGCCCGCTTTCCCTGCCGGTAGTTCTTGCCCATCACCGTCACGCTCTTCTTCCACTGTTCATCCGTCATGAACATCAGGCGCACGTTCCCCGCCTCCGGCACAAAAGCCTGAACCTTCGCCATGTGCTTTTCCAGATGTTCATGGCTCACACACGGCCGCGCATACACGGAAAACTGAATCATGAGGTAGCCCTCATCCAGCAGGTTGTTGCGAAACCGCGTCGCCTCCTTGCGCTCACGCTCCGTGAGCACCGGCAGGTCAAACATGACAAGAATCCATCCCATTCTGAAAGGGCTTTGTTTCATTCAGTTCTTCCCAAGTGATGCAGGCACTCTTGCCTGCAATTCTGTGGGGCTGCTCCCGCGGACGTGGCAGCGCAAAACGTTTCGTCACGTCAGCTCCGGCACCCAGAACGCCTCCGCGTCCATCGCCGCATAGCTCCGCGTCAGGCTCGATGCACTCGCATCGATCGCGTCCATCAGTTTCAGCGAATAGCGTTCGTGCTGCACGCGGCGCTCTCGCAGTTCCGTCCCCACCTTCTTGCTCCACAGCCGCATCGTCGGCTCCGGCTCCGTCATGAACTCCGCAAGCAGGCAGTCCACCAGCGGCCTGAACGCCTCCATCAGGTCATACACCAGCGGATCACTCTGGTACCGCGTCGTATGGTGCACCCCCAGGCTCGGTGTCAGCCCATGCACGATCAGCGATCTATGGCACAGCGCCGCCAGCACCGTGTAGCCATAGTTCAGCATCTGGTTCGGAGCCGTGTTCTCCTTCCGGTCCCGGCTCGTCGCACTCCAGCCGATGCTCGGAAAATAAAGCTGCCAGTAGCGCTTCGCACAGTTCCCCTCATCGATGTCCCTCTGCTCCATCGCCCGCTCCAGATGCGCGCTGCGGATGTCCCACCGGTCCAGCACCTTCGTCTGGTTCACCGTCTTGCCCCGCAGCATCCGCGTCCACAGCTTCTCATTCAGCCGCCGTGGCCGCGCACACTGGTTCATGAATGCCTTCGCATCAATCACCCGCGCCAGCGGCGCCGTCACCCCGCAGGGCTGGTAGCTCTCATTGCAGTGCAGGATGATCCCGTCCCCCTCCACCACGCTCGAAATAAAATTCGAGCTCATCATCACCCCTCGCGCCGCGATCACCACCGCCCGCAGATCCTCCAGCGGCATCCGCCTCGGCTGCACATCATCCGCCCCCTTGCAGGTGATGAATCCGCGTTCCTTGCCCAGCATGGCTCCATGCTGGAAGACGTGCAGGATGTGATAGCTCATATCTTTTCGTTCTTAATTCACCCGGCACAACCCTGCGGACATCCAAGTATCCACTTTGCCAACAACCCGGGTGTTGTTAGCAAGAGTCAACTCGATCATGGATTTGTTAGTCCTAATGCTTCTTAAAATCATACGGCAAGGCGGCAGATCTTTTTCAGCCGCCACCCTTCGGTTTTGGTCTTTTTCATTTCTGATGACCCTGTTGTAATCTGCAGCAGAAATATTTTTTACGGTTTCAACAAGACAGCCAGATTGGAAAAAGCCACGGATAGAGCAGCCACTTTCTTTTAGTCGATGCATTTCTCGGGTGATGGATGCATGCGCGTATATGGGCTGAACTTTGGCCACCCCCGCAGGATCACGATAAATAATCTGCCCTTGATGATTATCTCCGCCTCTTCGCCAAGCTCCAGAGCCATCTTTGGACATCTCGTGGTATTCAGAAGGCAAGCCGCTCAGCACAGTGACCTGCGCAACACGCGGCCCCGGGCTTCCATCTTTTTTAGCCTTGCGGTATTCCACGCAAAATTGTTTCCACATCCCTTCAGACGGGTTATTCTGAACAAACTTGTTTAAATCGGCGCGAATCACTTTGTCTCGAACGTCTGCTATCTGCTTGCGCAGATAGTCCAAGCTAAATTCCTTCTTATTCTGTGCCACAGGCTGCATAGCTAGACCTTCGAGCGACGTTCGCTGGACAATAACTCGTGCTTCTTTTTCGTCCCCTCTCCATCGGGAAGCATAAGTCGTATCGGCTAGGACGGCTTTCTGATAGGCAATGGTTTTTGGCGTGACCCGTTCGATTTCGCGCAAAAAGAAGCCGCGTGGATCTTTCTCGACAGGTACGGGAAAGCGAAAAAAACTTTGTTTCTTCTCGTCACGCATCCAGTCAGGAAGGAATGAGATGACCATGGCATCCAATGCATGGTGACGGTGGTCGCCTCGATTTTTCTTTTCGGCTTCCTCTTCATTTTCTGCTGTAGGATTGAGAATGCTGTTGAGCTTGAACTTGCGCCGGATGCGTCCGGTAAGGCCGCCGGAAACAACAGTGACCCGCTTGTCTCCATCCCCGTCATTGCTGTTCTTCCAGCCGAAACGCAGATCAACAATCTTTTTGGCCAGCCGAGAAACCCAGGCTGTCTCCACGAGCGCGGTGTAACGCTCCACCAACTGGGGTGCATCCTCGCGCAGGAGTAGTTGAACCTTCTTGTTGCGCAGCTTGGTGGCATGCTCATTCACACGGTTCACATAGGCGTCCCATCTCTCCGTTTTATGCAACCATTCAAAGGGTATCTTGTCGCCTTTGCCGCCGTACATGGAATTGCATTCCCGATGCGCCAGAACGTAGTTCAGCATCGAGTCAGGGCCGTTTCTGCTGCGTGGCACGATGTGATCCACCTCGCACGAGTCAAACTCACCCGTGGAAATCCTCTGCCCGCAGTAGAGGCAGTCAAACCCCTGGGAAGTCCACAGCTCATACATCATGGGAGCCGACTTGGTGTCGATCTCCAGCTCGCGCGTACGCTCCTTGGCCTCCGCACGTACCTTCTCACGGTCCTTCTGAAACTTGGCCAGATCACGCTTCGCCTGCTCTCCCATGAAGTCTGTGCGTACAAACTCCAAAGCTATGGAATCTGGCTCACCATGCTTTTCCCGAAGGTCCACCAAACGAGAGTCAAACACAGAGAGCCGGTGCCTCACGATGGGGTCGGTATTGGCACCGATGAGTTCACGGATGGCTTTGTCGGCATCCACCTGACCGTCTGCATCCGCATGCTTTGCAGTCAGAGAATCCATGCGCTGTTCTGGCAGGTAGATGCCCTCCCAAGTGTCATTGGTGCGAACCAGATCACGCAGAAATTTCAACTGGCTGAGCAGCACGTAGGGCCGCGGGCACGAGAATTTTTGCCTTCTGCCATTCACCATCTGCACAGGATCTACGGCGAAGACTTCCATTCCAATTGCATCCAGCAACGCCGGATCACTCTGCTCCAGGCGGGATAGGAAAACGCTAGGTTGCTGCCCACCCAGAATCAGCGCGCGGATGAGCTTCAACGCAGGGCGGCTGAAACGACTGCGGCCTTCGAGCTTGGGTGGCTTGACCAGTTCATGGCCAGGCAAAGGGCGAAGCCCAAGCCTCTTGATCGTCTTTTCCGAACCCCAATTCTCTGCGGTCACCGCGTAGCATTTCGTCACCTTTTCTGCCCATTTTTTTGCATGCGATTTGACCACCTTCACCTTGGCCCGGGCCCATTCATAAACGATGCGCAATTCGTCCACTGTAAGCGGGCGCTGGCCTCCGCCATCACCAGCAACGCGGATGTTTTTGAGCTTCATCAAAAAAGTCACTTCCGTAGGCAGTAGCGAGTCCGGATACGGAGCACCGGTCTTTGCATCCAAACGCGCCCCAACCTTGCAGACCTGCATGCCGTCCAGCAAGGCGCAGTCATTGACGATGCGGTTGTCAAAGCGGGGCGTCTTCTGCCCTGTGGCCCCCAGCCAGTCGTCATCACTGCCTGGATGAATGTTGGCCTTCTTCCGAAATGACAGGTACTGCTTAAAGTCCTTCAATGCCTCCGCCGATGCTTGGCCAGCCGGCCCGTGGACAAAGAACTCACCGATGTCCGCCGCATGCACCGTGAAATGCTTGTCTGGACGTGGTGACTCGCGCCGCACCACCCAGCCCGCTTTTTTCCAAAGCTTAAAAGCTGCGGCAAGACCAGGCAACTGGGCAGCGGCCTTACGTGCCAGTTCAGCCACTTCCTTTTCTACATCTTCGCGGGCAAAGCGCACATTGCGCGTGCTGTCTGCAGAGCAGTCCACACGATCCCGAAAGACCTCCGGCGGTCCCGGCTCCCAAAGCTTCTGCTTTTGCGCGTCATAGTAGCAGGGATAGTGATACCGCTCGTCTGGAACCTCTTTTTTGAAGCAATCCCAGGCTTCAATGGCCTCGCGGTAATGCGGGTCCTTCTTTGCAAGCTCCCGCTCCTGTTTGGCGAGTTCACTTTCCAGTTCCTCTTCGGTAAGCTCATTCTTGCCAATATCCCGCGCCGCCCATGGCACACGTCCATACCCCCGCTTCTGAATCGCGGAATGCAGCGCCTTGTAGATCTGCCACTGTTCCAGTCTCTCACCGCGCAGCAGCTTGATCCGCAGAAGGCAGGATGTGTAACAGGTCTTATCCCCTTTCTGGGGAAACTCTCGCTCAAGCTTTTCGTCACCACCGTGGCGGAGTTTCCATTTACCCTTGCGTCGTTCCCATTCGTCTTCCGGAATCCAATTTCCGGCCTCATCCACCTTTCCCACACGCCGTCCCACCAGTGGCTCTAGGCCTGCGCCCTTCCACACCTCATCCAGCCACGCCTCCCGCGCCTTGTGCGCCTGCCGTGTCCGCATCATCCGCCGACGGCTCGCCGCCTCTTTCGTCGAGGCAAATTCCGCCGGAATCAGCAGCGAAGCCACATGCTCAAACCGCTTCTCATCCACATTCCAAACCGCCTCCCCAATGCTCCCCTTCCCCAAATCAAATGCCCAGATCGTGCTCATAAGAACCCACAGGCTAACCAAAAAATCCCCAACAACAAGTAAGTAAACGCCCCATCCATGCCATTTCCTCCACACCTCAGCATCTCCCCAGCCTACACATCTGATTGTCTGATCGTCTCCCCCTCTGCTTCTCCAATCTCCGGCCATTCCCTTGCTCCATCATTCCTTTGCCAAAAAACAGCGCCCCATTTTCCCATCCCAGTCCTTCGTAGCTCGCAGAGCGAAGAACGGATTGCGGCCATCCCTCCCTCTGAAAGCAACGAAATCTTCACAATAACCCGCTCCCCCACGCGCCCCACCCCGGCTTCCCTCCCACAAACGCCCGCCACGGTCACAAATCCGTCACCCACCTCATCCCCTCTTTCCCTCTCTTTCCTTTTTTTCGGCTACCCCTCCGCCCTCTCCATTCCCTCCTTTTTTTGCCCCTCTTGTCGTCTTTTTGCGGCCACCTCTCCCCTCCCCATCCGCCCCATGAACTCCATCCTCCATTCAAGCGCCCGCGCCGCCGGAGTCATGGACACCGACATCCAGGCCGCCCTCAGCACCGCCGCTGCAGGCGGCATCTCCCCCGTCCTCGCCCTCGTTGAAAGCGGCGCTGCCGACGAACGCCTCCTCTCACGTCACCTCGCCGACACCCTCGGCTGGCCCTGGCTCGAAACCCCGCGCCCCGAACCCGCCGACGCCCCCGAACTCAAGCGCCTCATCCCCGCACGCTTCGCCGTCCGCCACCAGCTCCTCCCCCTCGGCTTCGGCCACGGTCGCACCACCACCACGTCCCACCATAACGTAGCAGATTCTCCCACACCTCAAAAACGCACCCTCAAACTCGCCTGCCACGACCCCTGCGACCTCCTCGCACGCCAGGCCGTCGCCCGCCAGTCAGAGCTCCCCGTCGAGTGGTGCCTCACCCCCCGCACCGAACTCCTCAGCTCCATCCAGCAGCTCTACGGCGTCGGTGCAGACACCTTTGACGCCCTCATCGCCGCAGGCGGCGGCAGCACCGACGACCACCACCTCCGCGACGAAGCCAACGTCATCGACAGCGACGAAGACCAGGACGCCTCCGTCGTCAAATTCGTCAACCAGATCATCCGCGAAGCCCTCGCCCAAAAAGCCACCGACATCCATGTCGAGCCCCAGCCCGACTCCCTCCGCATCCGCTACCGCATCGACGGCTTCCTCCACGAAATCCCCGTCCCCGAAAACATCAAATCCCTCCAGGCCTCCGTCATCGCCCGCATCAAGGTGATGAGCAAACTCGACATCGCCGAAAAGCGCCTCCCCCAGGACGGCCGCATCAATCTCAAAGCCGACGGCCAGTCCATCGACGTCCGCGTCGCCTGCATCCCCAGCGTCGAAGGCGAATCCATCAGCCTCCGCCTCCTCGGCCAGGAACGCTTCACCCTCGACCGCCTCGGCCTCAGCACCGAGCACCGCGAAAAGATCGAGCTCCTCCTCGCAAAGCCCAACGGCATCGTCCTCGTCACCGGCCCCACCGGCTCCGGCAAATCCACCACCCTCTACACCTTCCTCACCCAGCTCAACAGCGTCCACCGCCGCATCGTCACCATCGAAGACCCCGTCGAAAACAAGCTCCCCGGCATCGTTCAAATACCCGTCAAAAACGAAATCGGCCTCACCTTCGCCTCCGGCCTGCGCAGCATTTTGCGGGGTGACCCCAATGTCGTCATGGTTGGCGAAATCCGCGACCTCGAAACCGCCGAGATCGCCGTCCGCGCCTCCCTCACCGGCCACCTCGTCTTTTCCACCCTCCACACCAACGACGCCGTCGCCGGCATCACCCGTCTCATCGAAATGGGCGTCAAGCCCTTCCTCGTCGGCACCGCCGTCCGCGCCTTCATCGCCCAGCGCCTCGTCCGCTGCTTGTGTGCCTCCTGCAAAGAACCCGCCAACTACACCCGCGACGAACTCACCAAACTCGGCTTCCCCGAAATCAAAAAAAGCAATTCGCTCTACCGCGCCACCCCCGGCGGCTGTCAGCAGTGTCGCAGCACCGGCTATTCAGGTCGAGTCGCCTTGTATGAGATCGCCCTCATGACCCCCGCCATGCAGGCCCTCGTCTCCCAGCGCGCCTCCGAGTCCGACCTTCAAACCCAGGCCCGCAAAGACGGCTTCGTCCCCATGCGCGACTACGGCCTGCAAAAAGCCCTCGAAGGCATCACCACCCTCGAAGAGGTCGCCCGCGTCACCAGCGAAGAACTCGAATGATCTTCGCCTTTCAAGCCCTCGCCGCCGACGGCTCCGTCAAATCCGGCTCCATCGAAGCCATGGATCGCGGCGATGCCCTCCGCCAATTATCCCGGCGCGGATTGCAGGCCCGCTCCATCCAGTCCCAAACCGCCGAAATTGCGAAATCCGACACAACAAAGAGCGATTCCGTCCTCTCCCTTTCCAAGACCGACGTCATCCGTTTCACCGAAGACATGGGCGACCTCCTCGCCTCCGGCCTGCAGGTCGAGCAAGCCCTGCAAGCCATGGAAAACCGCAGCGCCTCCAAACTCGGCACCCTCGCCACGCGCGTCCGTGCCCTCGTACGCGACGGCGTGCCACTCTCTGCCGCATTGCGCCAGGCCTCGCCCGCCTTCGACGAACTCTACTGCAACATGATCGCCGCCGGTGAAAACAGCGGCGCGCTCGATGACATCATGGACCGCCAGGCCCGCCACCTTCGCCTCATGGAGTCCGTCCACGCCAAGGTCGTCGGTGCGCTCATTTACCCAGCCTTTCTCATCAGTGCCGGCGGAGCGCTCGCATTGGTCATGGTCACCTACCTTTTGCCAAAACTCGCCTCATTGCTCACCGGCTCCGGCAAAGAGCCGCCCTTCATGATCAAGGTCAGCCTCAGCCTCTCCGACGTGCTGCGCAATTACTGGTGGCTGCTCGCCCTTGCACTGGGTTGCATCATCATGCTGCTCTTTGCCCTGCGCAAAACGCCCGGCTTCCAGTCCGGCTGGCATCGCTTCATGATCCGCATGCCCGGCATCCGCGACATCACCCGCGCGCGCTTTGAGCTGCAGTTTTTTGAAACCCTCGGCAGCTTATTGCGCGGCGGTGTGCCCTTGCTGCATGCCCTGGAACTCGTGCGCCGTGCCGTCACCAACCTGCACCTCAAGCATTCCCTCACTCAAGCGGAAGCATTGGTGCAAGAAGGCGCATCTTTGAGTCATGCGATGAAAAAAACGCAGGCCCTCGACTCCCAGGCCATCGACGTCATTCGCATCGGCGAAGACACCGGCCACCTCGCCGAAGTGCTGGGCAAGGCAGCCACGCGCATGGACACGCAGCTCACACGCACCATCGAGCGCGTCACCGCCCTCATCCAGCCCTGCCTCCTCCTCATCATGGCCGCCCTCGTCGGGACCCTTGTTTACACCATGGTGAACATCGTCTTCTCCACCCTCGGCCAGCTTCGTCATTAACTCATAGGTACGACAGACACTCCTGTCTGTCGGTCAGCGCCCCCCATTCCCCCAGACCTGCCCCAACCCACTCCCCATTCTCCACCCCAACCCGCCTCATGAAACACCTCCGCACCTCTTCCAAAAATGGCTTCACCCTGCTCGAAATGATGGTCGTTTTGCTCATCATTGCACTCATTCTCGGCACCGTGGCCTTCATGGTGCAGGGCGTCCAGGGCGATGCCGAGCACGTCACCGCGGGAGCCAAGGTCAAGTCCCTGGAAACCGTCCTGACCTCCTACAAGATGAGCAATCTCACCTACCCCACTCAAGAGCAAGGACTCGACGCCCTCGTCACCCGCCCCACCGCCGAGCCCAAGCCCAAGCGCTGGACCCAACTCCTCAAGCCCGACGGCATCACCGACCCCTGGGGGCGCAAGATGGTGTATCGCAACCCCGGCAAGCACAACGATCGCGGTTATGACGTGCTCTCCCTTGGTGCGGACGGCTTGGAGAACACTGAGGACGATGTGGGCAACTGGTAGCACCATGAAGCACCGCACTGCAGCCGCCTTCACCCTGCTGGAGATGATCGTGGTGCTCGCCATCGCGTCTCTGGTCATCGGCTTGGGTGCAGGCGCGGTGCAGAATCTCACGCAGGAGCATGAACTGTTGAAGGTGGCTCATGACGCCGAACGCACCTTGATGCAGGCCATGACACGCACGCTCACCACCGTGCAACCTCAGCGGGTGGACTTGAGCACCCTGAGCCAGAAGGCGAAGCTCACCGTGCGGCATGCGGGCAGCGGGGTGTTTGTTTCCACCAGAGATCAGCATTTGATGCTGCGTCCAGGCGGTCTTTGTGAACCGTTGACACTGCGCTGGCAAAACGGTGCAAACTGGGTCAGTGCGACACTGGACCCGCTGACCGCCGGGTTTCAGGAACTGGAGGAAAGCCTGTGAAGACACGGCGTGGGTTCACCCTGCTGGAAACGCTGCTGGCGCTGATGGTGTTCAGCATGGCCGTGGTGGCGCTGGTGGAGGCGGTGCATCAACTGGGCGAGCACACCCTGCTGCGCCGCCATGAGGCGGCGGTGCAGGAACGCATGCGGTCGCTGCTGGTGGAACACACGCGCATGCCAGATCTTATTGAAGAAGTGAAGCTGCAGGAGGGTGATGTGACCTACACCGTGACGCACGCGCCGCTGGAGCTGAAGAATCGCGATGGTCAGCTGGTAGAGGGATTGTTTGAAGTGCGCGTGACCGCGGCGTGGAAGGAAGGAAAAACACCGCAGCAGGCCAGCGCTGAAACCTGGGCGTATCCGCCGCTTTTCCGCTGATGAAAGTTCTGCGCCAGACATCCCGAGCCAAGGCATTCACCCTGCTGGAGGTGATCATCGTGCTGGCGATCACCGCGCTGGTGCTGGGCGCGGTTTACTCGCTGGCGCAGGGCACGCTGCTGCTGGCGGATGATGTACGCCGGGCGGAGCGGCGTGACGCGCGCATGCAGGCTTTTACCACGTTTTGCGAGCATCTGCTGGCCGAACTGCCCGCCACGGCGCTGCTGAATGTGAGCACCACGGAGGAGCATGGGCAATACCTGACGCGGCTGGAGCTGGAGCATGTGCGCTCCCCCTTTGATGAGACACCGGACTGCAAAGTAGCTTTGTTCACGCAGGGGAAACCCGGGGGTGGGGTGCGGCTGATGCTGAGCAGCCAGTCTGCGGAACGGGAGATCAGCGTGGTGCTGTTTGATGAACTGACGCAGTGTGAATGGAGCGTGCTGCAGCCTGCGACGCAGCAGTGGGCACCGTTTTGGACGGAGAAGAGTCCCGGCGTGAAGCCGAAGCTGATGAAGCTCGTGATGGCGCAGGCGGGTGGCGAAGCCGCTGAGCAGGTGTTTTGGATCGTGCCGGTGGAGGCGGTGACGCAGACGCCGCGCTGAGGGTGCCACGTGGCGACAAGCCCAAGGAAGACTACACGCTGGAGGAGTACCGCATGGCGAGTGAAAAGAGCCTCGTCGCCATACGCATGAAGCAGAAGATCCGTGGGATGGCGCCCGCGCCGACGGAGGAGGAGATCTCCCGGCAGATGGAGAAGAACAACGTGACACCGGAACGGCAGGTGAAGCTGCATACGCTCTTCATTTTGAAAAAAGCCGGGGCCCCGGAGGAGGCGCAGCAGCACAGGCTGGCCGATGAGCTGCATGCCAAACTCAAGGAGCGGCTGCTGAGCAAGCCGGCCGCGGAGAAGTGGAAGCAGTCGGCGGATTTTTACGATGCGTGGCTGAACAATGTGCGGGAGAAGATCAAGGTGCAGATCCTGCGGGCGGCCTGCGGTCGGGCATTAGAGGGGATGCTGTGGCGGGACGTGGGCGCAGGGGGGTCTTTTGGAAAGGGGGAGCGCGCTGAGGTGGCAGACTGCGATGGGAAGAATGATTTCAGGGACGTGCACAGCGCGTCCCCACCTTCCAGAGCAGCGAGCTGCAAACATGCTTTGGCAGAAAGGGCTTGCGGGGCACCTACTATTTGGTTATTTAGCCAAATAACCAACTTAACCATGCCTGCAAGCAAGACAGTCTCCAGCAAACGAGCGGCCGTGATCAAGGCGCTGGCGCACCCTTCCCGGCTGCTGATCGCCGAGGCGCTGATGGATGGGGAGATGTGCGTGTGCGACCTGAAGGACCTGGTGGGCGCGGACATGTCCACGGTCTCCAAGCACCTGAGCATGATGCGCCAGGCCGGGGTGCTGGTGTCTGACAAGCGCGGGCTGAACATTTATTATCGGCTGGCCTGCGACTGCCTGGGAGACTTCCTGCGCTGCCTGGACCAGCTGGCACCGAAGAAGGCCACCACCAAACCCTGCTGCTAACTGCTTTTTCCTACCATGAACATCACCGAATTTATATCTCACCTGAATGCGCATGCGGAGAAGCCGCTGCTGTTTGTACTGCCGGATGGCGGCATGATCCCCGTGCACTATCACGTCACGGAAGTGGGCCATGTGATGAAGAACTTCATCGACTGCGGGGGCATGCGGCGCACGCTGGAAACCTGCCTGCTGCAAACGTGGGTGCATGATGATGTGGAGCACCGCCTGCTCTGCGGGAAGCTGGCGTCAATCTTTGACCGTGCGGACGATGTGCTGCCGCACCACAACCTGCCGGTGGAGATTGAATATGAGGACGGTGTGGTGGCGCAGTTTCCAGTGGAGGGCGCGGAGGTGATCGACGGTGCGCTGGCGTTTCATCTGGGGCTGAAGCACACGGACTGCCTGGCACGTGGCATCTGCCTGCCGGGTGAGTGTGCGCCTGCGCCGAAAGTCGAGGCGGCCGCCTCCTGCTGCACGCCGGGCTCCAAATGCTGCTGAAACCTCCCATGAAGAGACAACGCCTGGCTGAATTCCTGGGGACTTTCACGCTCGTCTTTGCGGGCACGGGGGCCATCGTGATCAATGCCGCAAGCCACGGAGCCATCGGGCATGCGGGCATCGCCCTCACCTTCGGGCTGGTGGTCATGGCGATGATTCATACCTTTGGCGATGTAAGCGGAGCGCATTTCAACCCCGCCGTGACGCTGGCGTTTGCGGTGGCACGGCGCTTTGCGTGGCGGGATGTGCCGGGATACATCGGTGCGCAGACCGGCGGTGCGCTGGCTGCCAGTATTCTGCTGAACGGCCTCTATCCGCACAATGCCACGCTGGGGGCCACTCTGCCCGCGGGTTCGGAGACGCAGAGCTTTGTGCTGGAGCTGGTGCTCACGGCGATTTTGATGCTGACGATTTTGAGCGTGTCCACGGGTGCGAAGGAAAAGGGCATCACTGCGGGCATCACGATCGGCGGAGTCGTGGCTATGGAGGCGATGTTTGCGGGACCTGCCTGCGGCGCCTCAATGAATCCTGCGCGCTCGCTCGCGCCTGCGCTGATCTCCGATCATACGGAGCATCTGTGGCTTTATCTCGTGGCGCCAGTGCTCGGCGCACTGCTTGCCGTGCCGCTGTGCAGTCACCTGCAAGCCAGTGGCTGCTGCGATGGCCAGTGCGGGCCTGATGCCAAATGACTTTGTCCGCTTTTCAAAACTCCTTTTTACTCCCATGAAACAACCCACCATTCTCATTCTCTGCACGGGCAACTCCTGCCGGTCCCACCTTGCTGAAGGCATCCTGCGCCGGGCGCTGGGCGAGGGCTACACGGTGGCGAGCGCGGGGTCGAAGCCCGCGGGCTATGTGCACCCTCTTGGCATCAAGGCGATGGAGGAGATCGGTATCGACATCTCGGGGCATCATTCGAAGCATCTCAATGAATTTCTCAACCAGGACATCGAAACGGTGATCACGGTGTGCGGGAATGCGGACCAGGCCTGTCCGATGTTTCCGGGTCAGGTGAACCGGCACCACTGGGGTTTTGATGATCCGGCGCACGCGACGGGCACCGAAGAGGAGCAGATGGAGGTCTTCCGCCGGGTGCGCGATGAGATCCGTGCGGTGTTTGAATCCTATGCTTCGGGCCGGCAGAATCAGGCGGCGCTGGCGAAGACGGTGCCTGCACTGGCCGCGCAGGCGTACAGCGACGGGCATCAGGATGAGAACAAGAAGAAGTGATACGAGGCGGGTGAGAAGGGATGCGCGCCATGGATGGCTTTCGACTTTGCGGATGATGCAGCGATGACGAGCAGGAGGCCTGCGGAAGGCCTGATGTGTTTTGCGCTTGGCCTCCAGTGTATTCTGGCATGGTTTGTATGCACTGACCCGATGCGCGTCGCGCGGGAGAATGTCGTGCGCCTTGTGGTGAGGATAGGATGAATGTCCTGCGTGCAGAGATGCGACACTTTTTGTCAATTATTTGCACCCTGCTCCCCCCCTTTTAAGGGCTGGGTGGGGTTTGCGGAAGGATGGCCGCAAAGAGGCGCAACAGATGACAAACAGGTGGAGAAGAAGGCGGTGGCCAGGCCTCGGTCTGGCTTGAATTTTTTGTCTATTATTTGCACCCTGACCCCATTTTGGGGAGCGCGGCGGGTGGCGGGTTTGAACAGGAACATGGGTTACACTCTGACCGGGAACATGGGTTACACGCCCACACACTATTTTGAGGGATAAGCACTGACAGGAGGCGAGCGGAGCGACGAGTTGCGTGGCTGTGAACACCCGAAAAACCGGTCAGCTGCGGCCCTTGAGTCAGGATGGAGAATGGCCGCAAAGAGGCGCAACAGATGACAAACAGGTGGAAAAGGAGTCGGTGGACTGGCCTCGGTCTGGCTTAATTATTTTTGTCAAGTATTTGCACCTGACCCCATTTTGGGACTGGGCGGTGGCGCGGGTTTGAACTGGAACATGGGTTACACTCTGACCGGGAACATGGGTTACACTGCCTGCTCCGCATTTTGAGGTTGTTTCCATGCAGATAGCGAGCGCAGCGAGATGGCTGGCTGGGAACAACCTCAAAATGCGGTCGCCCCCTCCTCTCTTTATTCGTGCTGAGATGCGCTTTTCACCTCTTTGGCCACGATCTTCCGGCTCCCGCGCCTCTTCTTGAACGCGGTCGGCCGTATACGGCCATGGGGACATTCTCCGCCGATCTCGCCGAGCACCAGATTGGCGAAGCGCACTCCCACCACTTTTTCATCGTCGCGCGGCTCAAAGACCACGCCTTGTCCGGCGAAGGCGTCCCCCACATGCCAGGCGCGCCCCTGCCACGACACGCTCCCGGTCTCGCTCACCGGATGGGTTTCCACCAGCGGCCCATACAGATCCACCGCGATGCGGTCATCGAGCCTCACCGCGCTTGTGCGATACACATCAGCCGGTGTCCGCTGCCCGATGGCCTCATGCGGTCGCTCTTGGTTGAACTCATGCCGCCAGCGTCCAAAGCGCCGCTGCTGCGCCTCCCGGTTCGTGCTCGAGGGTTCGCAGCACTCGGCTTTGAGCGTGCAGTGCATGCGCTCATGGCTGCCGTTTTGCTGCGGGCTCGCCGGCTTGATGAACTCCACATCGATGCCCAGGCTGATCCACCACACGCTGAGCTTGCTGAGCCCTCCCGGGCCGATGCTGCCGAAGGGAGAGCCGTTGTCCATGCGGATGATCTCCGGCAGCCCGTGGGTGCGAAAGAAGTGGGTGCAGGCCATGCGTGTCCACCTCTGCGTGGCCTGCGGCAATGCCTGCAGTCCGATGAGGTAGCGGCTGTGCAGGTCGGTCACTGTCAGCGGGTCGCAGCGCTCTTGGTCCTGCGTGCAGAACCAGCCTTTGAAGTCGGTGGCCCAGACATGATTGGGACGCTCTGCCTGGGTGAGTTCGCCGCGTTTGACCTCAAAGGCTCCGGGCCGCCTGCGCCGTGACTCGATGAGGCCGTTGCGCTTCAAAATCTCTCCCAGCGTGCTCACTGCGGGTGGCAGCTCGATGGCGTGCTTGCGCTCCAGCACCGCACGCAGCTTCTTCGGCCCCCAGGTCGGATGCAGCC
This sequence comes from Prosthecobacter sp., assembly GCF_044222345.1. Lineage (GTDB taxonomy): Bacteria > Verrucomicrobiota > Verrucomicrobiia > Verrucomicrobiales > Verrucomicrobiaceae > Prosthecobacter. The sequence continues at coordinate 78,219 of NZ_JBGANL010000022.1, read as the reverse complement.
GCCGCTCAGAGACCACCAGTCGCTCCAGGGACTCCTCGGTGCGCTGCGGCAGGGTGTGTGGCGCACGGCTCGCGTCCACCAGCGCCCTGGCTCCGCCCTGCGCAAAGCGCACCAGCCACTTGTGCCCGCATTTGCGGCTGACACCGAACTGCTCGCACAGCTCGCTGGTGGTGAACCTGCCGCTGTTGGCGAGGGTGACAAACTTCAACCGCTGTTCCGGTGTGGGGGTGGTGTTCCATGGCATAGACCACCCGCAAAGTGTAACCTATGTCCCCGGTCAATCTGTCACCCATGTTCCCGGTTCATACCGGGTGACAAACTTCAACCGCTGTTCCGGTGTGGGGGTGGTGTTCCATGGCATAGACCACCCGCAAAGTGTAACCTATGTCCCCGGTCAATCTGTTACCCATGTTCCCGGTTCATACCGCGGGATGCAGGTTACTGGGGCTTCGGAGGGGCGAAGCGGGGGCGGGCGGGCGCGGGCTCTGTCCGGGGTGGGGGCGAAAACTGGCGGGAGGTGAGGACGGCGGAGGCCGGGGGTGCGGCGGGTCTGGCGCCGGGCAGCGGGATCGAGGGGATGACGAGGGGTGGCCTGGCGGTCGCGGCGGTGGGTTTTGCGGCGGCGAGGCGGGTGGTTTCGGTGGCGGCTAGCTGGCCGAGGTATTTGGAATCGTAGGTGAGGACGGCGGCTTCGGCTCCGAGGACGACTTCGGCCAGGCATTCATTGCGTGCGCTGGAGAGGTGGACGGACTTGAGACGCATGCCGCCGGGCGCGGGCTGGTCTTTGCGCAGGGGGGTGCGCTCGTTGGTTTTGGTGTTGACGATGACGACGGTGGGATTGTCCGCGGCACCGTAGTGGGCACCGATGGCGAGGTCCCGTGCGAAGGAGTCCTGGGCGGCGATGGGGGCGACCGTTTTCAGGGTGAAGGGATTTTTTCCCCAGCCGGCTTCATAACGTGATGCGGGGTATGCCTGCGGCGGCGTGAACACGGCGGGCTCTTCTGCGTGACTCACTCCGAGGAGTGTCAGCAGAAAGAGGAGGTGGAGTCCGTGTCTGGGCGGCATTGTGGCAAAAGTGGCAGATAAAGCTGCATGAGAGCCTTCCAGGATACGACTGGAATGTGACATGTTTGTTCCAGAGCGGATTTTGACAGGTCCCGGCGGGTCTGTGATGGAGGCACGACGCTCTTATGAACCGCCCCGCCCTTCTGCTGATTGTTGCCTTGATGCTGACCGTGTGCCCGATCTTTGCGGTGGAGGATGTGAATCAGGAGGTGAAAAAGAACACCCTGGTGGAGGTGGGGCAGATGGCTCCGGATTTCACCTGCAAAACAACTGACAGCCGGACGATCACACTTTCCGCCCTCAAGGGCAAAGCAGTGGTGCTTTATTTTTTCTCCACCAGCGTGGGAGCCTGCATCACAGAGATGCAATATTTGGAAAAGGAAATTTTTCAGAAGCTGCTCAACCGGCATGATTTCCAATTGATCGCCATTGGACGCGGACACAGCCGTGAGGAACTCGTGAGGATCGGAGGTGAAAACAAGATCACGTTTTCCCTGGTGCCGGATCCAAAGCAGGAGGTTTACCAGCGTTACTTCAGCAAGTTTGTGCCGCAGACCGTTGTGGTTCGCAAGGATGGAGGCATCGCCTATCTTGCCAGCGGGAGTCGTGAATCCGCAGGCATCGCAGATCTGCAGGCCGCGTTGCAAGTTGTACTGCGGTAAAGCCGCGCGGAGTGAGCCGGCGAGGATGGGAGAGTCACCAAAGTGACAATATCTTAACATCAAAGTTCTGACCTGGCTCGGCGTGCTTGATAAAAACAAGCAGAGTACAGCCTCATTCCGAGAGTGGTACCACGCCTCAACACTTTGTTCACATCTCCCCAACTGAACGACAGCCATACTTGCCGCCTCGCGGGCGTGCATGTGCCTGTGCCAGCTTCCGCCAGGGCGTGTCCAAATCGTAACCCTCAACCGTTGGAAACAGTCTGCCAGGATGGCTACTGCTCGACCGCCGGTGACAGGAAATGAGGCCTCTACTCACGGAGAAATCATTCACTCAAACCGACACCCCAAACACACCATGCAGATCAAAAACAAACACATCCTCACCATGCTTGTCGTGGCCGGGATTTCAGTGGCAGCCTTCCCAGCGAAAGCCGCCACCATCACAGCCGGGGACGTCCTCCTCGGTTTCCGTGCCACCGGTGGCACGGGGGCAAGCTCGAACCTGATCGTCAATCTCGGTCAGGCCGACACGATTTATCGTGATGCCACCTCCAACATCACCTCCATTGCTGATCTCGGCTCTTTGCTGACGAGCACTTATGGCAGTGGCTGGGAAACTCGCTCCGATTTGTTCTGGGGTGCGGTCGCAAACGCGAATTCCGCCTCTGGAGACCCGGCGATTGATGGTGATCCAGGTGCCACCGACTATTTCACGAAGAAGCAGACGACGTTGAATCCCGGGGTGCAAAGCTCCACGGCATCGAACATCAACTCGTCCACCTCTCGTGTGGCCATCGCCAACAACATCCAGGGGCTGAACACCACCTTCGCTGCTGCCACCGGCACAGACAGCATCGTGATCCCCTCCACTGGCGGCACCACATGGTCCTCCAGCATCGCCGCCTCCAACTTCGGTGTGGGCAGCAGCATTGAAGCCAGCAGCGTCGACGGCATTGATGCCACCGGCCTGGACCTTTACCGCATTCTGGACAGCAATGCGGACGCAAACCCGAGCCAGACCGTGGGCGTCCCCCACTGGGAAGGCACCTTCACGATCAGCAGCGCTGGTGTCGTGAGTTTCGCCACCACATCGGCAGTGCCTGAGCCAAGCCGTGCGGTGCTCGCCGCCTTCGGACTGGGTGGTCTGCTCCTCCGCCGCCGTCGTCGCAGCCAGAAGGCTTAAGACTTCATCCAGTTTTTAAAATACTCCTTGTTCAGATTTTTCATCTCAAATTGCCAATGAAACCATTCTTCAAAATCGCCATGGGCGTCATCGCCCTCTCATTCGTCCAGCAGGCATCTGCGGATGCCACCATCCGACTCACCGGCTCCACAGCGTTCCGCGCGGGTGTTCACAAAGGCATCATTGCCCTTTTTGGCGGTGCGGCCAATGTCAAGATCGCCACAGGCATGACTTCGTCCAACGGCTTCAACACCGCAGCCACTCAGTCGGGCTACGAAGGTGCTGACTACACCACCATTCAGGGGACAACCTTCAGCGGCATCAGCGGCACCGTCACCATTCAGTGCTCCTGGTCAGGCTCCGCCACGGGTATTGCGGATCTGGATGCCAACACCAACATTGCCTTCATCCCGGCCGCGACTGCTGCCGGCGCCAGTGGCACGGGTTACACCTCCGCCGCCAACACCACCGGCAGCGTGAACAGCGCCACAGAGAACGCCACGGCCACGATCGCGTTTTCGGACGTGTTTGTTGACTCGACCCCCACTCCTTTGGCGGACCTCACGGACCATGTCGTTGCCGTGATTCCGTTCTGCTGGGTTGCCAACAAAGGCACTACAGGCATCACCAGCATCACGCAGCAGCAGGCACGTGCGATCCTCACGAAAAACCAGCCCAAGAGCTTGTTCACGGGTGTCTCCACAGACACCGATCTCGTGCTTGCGGTGGGTCGTGACAACGGTTCCGGCACCCGCATTACCTGCCTGGCGGAAACGAAGTATGGTGCAAGCACCCCCGTGCAGCAGTACAAAATCACCACGGCTACCGGCGTGAACACCATCGCCCAGCTCTGGCCGGTCGGTGATGGCATCGGTTCCACCTCGGGTGGCAACGGTGGCTATGCTTCCGGCAGCAGCATCAGAACGATCATGGCGGCGACCTCCAACACCAGCTCGCTGCAGCTCAAAAATGCTGCTGGCACCAATGTCGGAGCCGCCACCCGCAACGTGACCCTGATGTCCTCCCTGGGCATCTCGGATGCCAATACCTCCGTCACCAACGGCGCAACCCGCCTCGCTTACGAAGGTGTCCTCTATGATGGCACCAACCCTGATCTCATCTACCGTGGTGCCTATACTCTGTGGGGTTACCTGCACCTCTACACCAAACCCACAGTCACTGCAGATGAGCAGGCCCTCGTTGACGGCCTGACCACTCAGTTGGACGACCCAGCAGTTCTCGGCAGCGCCGGCCTGCGTTACTCCCAGATGTTTGTCTCCCGCACGAGCGACGGTGCTCTTGTCGGCCCCTGATGTCATTGTCAGCGTTCATGCAATGCTGATCCAAGCCAAGACTTCGCTGGTGCTGACGAATGCCGTCAGCACCAGTTTTTGTTTAATCCCATCCCACCTTCTTTTCCATGAGCTTCATGCAACACCTGCGTCAGCAGCCTCTCCTTGCCGGATCCCTGGCGCTGAATCTCGCATTCGGCCTGACGGCGGTCCTTGGCTGGCTGAGTCCGGCCCCCAATCCGCCAAAGCTGTCCGCCAGTCTGGCAGCTGCCCCAGCTTCAAAAGAAAAGAAAACTCCAACGAAGACTGCCACCACTGCCAAATCTCCGGCATTTCAGTGGAGCCAGCTTGAGGCTCCTGATTTCGCGACCTTTGTGAAGAATCTTCGAACCATCGGCTGCCCGGAGGTGACGATCAGGGATATTCTGGCTGGTGAAGTGAATGAGATCTACGAACTCAAACTCCAGGCATTGATGCAGCAGTCCAGCACGGCTGGCGGTCATTCTTCCAGGAGCCATGCAGGAACGGCGGAGCAGGCCGCACGAAATCAATTGAATGAAGAAAAGACCCGGCTTTTGACAAGTCTGCTGAGCCCAGTGCCGGCGGGTGATGCAGCCGCAACGCACACCGGGCCGCAGGCAGCGCCGATCAGTGCCAGCACCAGTGCCAGCAATTCTATGCCGCCCTCCAATCGTGCGACGATGACTCCCGCCGCCTTTCTGGTGGGCAACAATCCACAACCGTCCGGCAACAGCGATGAGCTATCCACCACGGCAACAGACCCTCAGCTTGATTCCGGCACGCGCCAGATAGTGGAACAAATGAGAACCCGCTTCGCCAGCTCTCTGCAGAGTGCGGAGCCGCTGGATCCAACCAGCGCCGAGTATTACGAGCTCTGGGACAAAAGAAGGAGAGAGAGTGACGATCGTTTTTCATCCATGTTTGGAGGTGATGCATTCATCAAGGCCCAGTTCGATGCGAACCGGGCTGCCGCAACTTCCGCCGCCAAATAATTCGTCTCATGCCTGAGACAAGGGACAGAGGCATATTTGATGACGAAATTGTCACCTAATATCATCGTTTGCGCCGTCTTGACCTCATTTGGAGCAAACGATGTGACGCATTCGTAACAGCGGCAAGCTTGAGCGAGGGCTTGGTCTAACGAAAAGGGAGGCGTCTTGAATACTGCGTCAATGCCGCCTCCAATCTTTCAATTGAGCTTCAAACTTAGCACCGCATGCCGGAAGGTTCGCGGGGTCTCGCGCGGGATTTGTGCGCTGGTTTGCGGAGCGGGTTTGAGCTGCCTTGAGGGCCCCAGCGAAGCGGCGACAACGACGGAAGCGGCTGCGGCGCAGGTGCCGCCGACGGCGCTGTCACAGATCGGAAACCTGTATGTGCGGGAGTATCGCGTGCGGGGGAATCATCTGCTGAAGGCGATCGAGATCGAGGAGGCGGTGTATCCGTTCATGGGTCCGGGCCGCGGGGAGCAGGACATCGAGGGGGCGCGTGTGGCGCTGGAGAAAATCTACAAGGCGAAGGGCTACCAGAGCGTGGCGGTGCAGGTGCCGCAGCAGACGGGTGCGCGTGGTGTGATCTACCTGGAAGTGGTAGAAACTCCTGTGGGCCGCCTGCGGGTGAAAGGCGCGCGGTATTTCCTGCCGAGCAAGATCAAGGAGATGGCCCCCTCCATGAAGGAGGGCACGGTGCCGAACTTCAACGAGATCAGCAAGGACATCGTGGCGCTGAACCGCTGGCGTGACCGCAAGATCACGCCGGAGCTGCGCGCAGGCGTGGTGCCGGGGACGGTGGACATCGACCTGAATGTGGAGGACAAGCTGCCTGCGCACGGGAGCTGGGAGATCAACAACCAGCACAATGCGAACACGGTGCCGCTGCGGCTGAGCGGATCGCTGAGCTACAGCAACCTGTGGCAGATGGGCCACACGCTGGGGGCGAGCTTTCAAATCGCGCCGGAACGGATGACGGACAGCGCGGTGTATTCGGCGTTTTACCAAGCACCAATCCACAGCGTGGAAGGGCTGAGCACGATGCTGACGGGGACGATCCAGGACAGCAACATCGCGGCACTGGGCGGGACGACGGTGATCGGGAAAGGGCAGATCGTGGGCTTCCGACTGATGAAGACGCTGCCGGCGAAGACGGGCTATTTTCACTCCATCAGCTTTGGGATCGACTACAAAAACTTTGTGCAGGATGTGAACGCGGGCGGTGCGCTGGTTTCCTCCCCCATCGCGTATTACCCCTTCAACCTGGCCTACAGCGGGAGCCGGGTGACGGACAACACGTTCACGGAATTTAACGCGGCGCTGACGTGGCATGTCATGGGCATGGGGGGATCGCAGGCGCAGTTTGCGGCGCGGCGCTTTGCGGCGACGGACAGCTTTTTCTACCTCCGGGGAGATCTTTCCCACACGCATGACATTGCGCAGGGCTTCCAGATTTACACACGGGTGCAGGGGCAGGCGACGCCGGATGCGCTGATCAACACGGAGCAGACTTCGGGCGGTGGGTACAACACGGCGCGTGGTTACCTGATCGCGACGCGGCTGGGGGACTCGGGGATCTTTGGCTCGCTGGAGTTTCGCAGTCCGAACTTCATCGGCTCCGCGAAGGAGCGTGAGAACCAGTGGCGGGTGTACGCCTTCCTGGAAGGCGGCAAGCTGTACACCAACAAGACGCTGCCTGCGGAGAAGCGCAGCTATGACCTGGCCAGCGCGGGCTTTGGCACGCGTGTCCGCTATTTGAACCACATCACCGGATCGGTGGATCTGGCGATGCCGCTGGTCTCGCAGCCGAACGCTCTGGCGCATGACCTGTTCCTGCTCTTCCGCCTGGGAATGGATTTCTAGGCCGACCCCATTTTTTCACTCTCTCAATGCACAGCCCCTCCACACGCTTCATGTCCCGCACACCACGCTTCCTGAACTCCCTGCTGCTTGCCCTGGCGCTTTCGACTTCCTTTGCCTCCGCCGCTGAAAACTGGTGGGATGCGAAGTGGCCCACGCGCAAAAAGATCGCCATCGACACGACGGGCAAGGGCGTGGCGATCGCAGAACCCATCGGCACGACAGCGGTGCTGGTGCGGCTGCACGAGGGTGTGTTCAGCTTCATGTCCGCGAAGGAGGACGGGAGCGATCTGCGCTTTGTGTCCGAGGATGGCAAGACGGTGCTGAAGCACCATGTGGAAAAGTGGGACTCGCTGCTGAACGAAGCGTACGTGTGGGTGCAGTTGCCGGACCTGAAGCCTGCGAGCGCGACGAGCATCTGGCTCTACTACGGCAACACGGAGGCGGGTGCGCCAGAGTCGGCGAAGGAAACGTATGATGCGAACACGACGCTGGTGTACCACTTTGCGGATGCTTCGAAGGCGGGCACGGATTCTTCGGCCACGGGTGCGAATGCGGAAGGTGCGCCAGCACCGGCAGCGGGATCGCTTGTGGGCAGCGGGCTGCGGGTGTTTGGGCAGACGGCGATCAAGGCCCCTGCCCCGCCGCTGGGCGAATGGGCTCCGGGCGCGGCGCTGACGGTGTCTGCGTGGGTCAAGCCGAGCGCGCTGCAGCCGAATGCGGTGATCCTGAGCCGCCGTGATGGAGCGAACGCTTTCATCCTGGGTCTGGACAATGGCATTCCGTTTGTGGAGCTGAACAAGCAGCGCAGCAGCGTGGGGGCACCCATTGCCGCAGGTGCATGGCACCACGTGGCAGCGGTGGCGGATGCGGGAAGCATCACGGTGTATGTGGATGGGAAATCGTACGGTGCGCTGACGGCGGCGATGCCGCTGATCAAGGGCCCGGTGGAGATCGACAAGGACACATCTCCTGCGGCGACCAGCTTTGCGGGCTACGCGGGTGAGATTGATGAGCTGCAGATTTCGAAGACGGCGCGGCCTGCGGGCTTCATCCGCTTTGCGGCGGTGAACCAGGGACCGACGGCGGATGCGGCGAAGCTGGTCACGGTGGGTGAGGACGAGGCCTCCGACCATGAGGAGGAGGGCGAGATCATGAAGCATCTTTCGCTGATCACGGACATCTCGAAGGATCTGACGTTTGACGGCTGGGTGGTGATCTTTCTCTGCACGGTGCTGGCGATCATGGGCTGGATCATCGCAGCGGGAAAAGTGATGTACCTGAACACGATCGAGAAGGCTTCGGCGGAGTTCATGAAGCGCTGGGAGAAGATCTCGAATGACCTGACCGCGATCGACACGGAGGATGATGAGAGCATTCAAAACATCGGCGGGAGCGTGAGCGGCAAGATGCAGAAGCTGATGAAGAAGTCGCCGCTGTATCAGCTCTACCACCTGGGATCGCAGGAGATCAGCCACCGCATGAAGTCCTTCCGCCAGGTGACCTTCAACACCCAGGAGAAGAAGGAGGCGAAGGGCATCGCAATGGGCCTGAGCGGGCGCTCGATCCAGGCGATCAAGGCGACACTGCACGGCGGCATGGTGCGCGAGGTGCAGAAGCTCAATGGCAAGCTGGTGTTTCTGACGATCGGCATCGCGGGCGGTCCTTACCTGGGGCTGCTGGGAACGGTGATCGGGGTGATGATCACGTTCGCGGTGATCGCGAAATCCGGCGAGGTGGAGGTGAACTCCATTGCACCGGGTATCGCGGGCGCGCTGCTGGCGACGGTGGCGGGCCTGGCGGTGGCGATTCCGGCGCTGTTTATCTACAGCTACCTGAGCAGCCGGATCAAGGATGTGGTCTCGAACATGGAGACCTTCATCGACGAGTTCGTCACGAAGATGGCGGAACACTACAAGGAGTAACTGCACACTCTCATGGACGCCGACAACAAATCTTACGACGACATCAACGTCACGCCCATGGTGGACCTCTACCTGGTGCTGCTGCTGATCTTCATCATCATGACAACCGCCGGGGTGCAGGGGGTGAAGGTGAACCTGCCGCGCGGCGGGCCTTCCACATCCAAGCCGATCGAAGGGCCGAAGATGCAGGCGGTGACGGTGGACAACCAGGGGAACATCAAGCTGAACGCGCAGGCGGTGACGATTGACGAGCTTTCCAGCAAGCTGGAGACGATCAAGGCGGCGATGCCCGAGGCGCCCATCGTGATACGCGGGGACAGCGGCACGCAGTACCAGACGATCATGGATGTGCTGACGGCGGTGGGCCGGGCTGGATTCACGAACATCGGACTGGCGACGCAGGCGAAGAAGTAAGCAGATTTTTTCTACCACACCATGGCATCCAATCACATCGACGACGACGAGCCCGGATTTTTCCGGCGGCATCTCGTGCTGCTGATTCTCGGCGGGCTGGGGCTCGCAGGCGGCGGCTACCTGTACATGAACCACACGCCTTCGAAGGCATCGCCGAAGAAGAAGATGGAGATGATTTCGATCTCCATGCCGCCTCCTCCGCCACCACCGCCGCCGCCTCCTCCCAAGAAGGAAGAGCCGCCGCCGGAGGAGAAGGAAGAGAAGATGATCGAGCAGGCGCCGGAAGAGGTCGTGGACAAGCCGGTGGACAAACCGATGGACAAGCCCGCGGATGAGCCGCTGGGCACAGCCATCGGCGGGGGCAACGGCAGCGGGCTGGGCCTTGGCGGTGGTGGCGGCGGCGGCGGTGGAATGATCGGCGGCGGCGGCCGGGGCGGCAGCAAGTGGGGCTCCTATGCCGGGCAGGTGCAGAACCGCCTGGCGGATGCGCTGCGCAACAACGCTGCGACGAAGCGCGCGGGATTTACCAACGTGATCAAAATCTGGGCTGACAACACCGGGCGCATCGTGCGGGTGAAGCTCACGGGCAGCACCGGCGACAGCAAGGTGGACGCCGCGATCGAGAACGAAGTTTTCAACGGACTGGTGCTCAACGAGCCACCGCCGGACGACATGCCGATGCCCATCAACCTGCGACTCACCGCACGCAAAGCGAACTGAAGCCCCCTTCCCTATTTTCTCCCTGCTCCATGCTCACTCCAAAACAAGTCTGGCGAAGAACGTACGCCTGTTTCACCGCCTCCCTCCTCGCAGCCCTGCAGCCGTCTTTGATGTTTGCGGCGGAACCCGCACTGCCAGAGCCTCTGCCGCTGCTGGCTGAGAATGCCGCGCCTGCGCCCGCTGCTGCAACGGCGACTTCCACAAGCACTCCAGCGCCGATCCCGACCGACCCCGCCAATGCGGCGCCGGTGCTGCCGGACCCGAATGCTGCGGCACCGCAGCCGATCCTGAACACGCCGTCGCAGAATGTGACGCTGAACCTGATCAACCGGCTGGTGCAAAAGGGCATCCTCACGCATGGTGAGGCGACTGACCTGATCAAGGGTGCGGAAGAGGATGCGGCCTTTGCGAAGGCGCAGGCACAAGCCCTGGCCGAAACGCAGGCGGCGGTGGCGGCGCAAACGGCAATGCCGCCGGTGCAGCCTGACGCCGAGGAGGTGAGGGTGACGTACATCCCTGAAACGGTGAAGGCGCAGATCCGTGAGCAATTGCGCACGGAGGTGTTTGAGCAGGCGCGTGCGCAGCACTGGGCGGCGCCGGGCTCGGTGCCGGAGTGGACGCAGCGGATCAAGCTGTTTGGCGATGTGCGAATGCTGTACCAAGGATTCAACTTTCCCAACGGCAACGACAACACCACGGGGGCGTTTCCGAACTTCAACGCGATCAACAGCGGACAGCCGTTTAATTTCGGAGTTGATAACCTGGGCCTGATCCCGCCGCAGCTCAATGTGGACAAGAGCCGCGACACGTACCTGATGCGGATGCGTCTGGGCTTTGACATTGATCTGCAGGACGGCTTCACGGCGGGCATCCGGTTTGCGACGGGCAGCACGAACACGCCGGTGTCCACGAACCAGGCGCTGGCAGCGGCGGGGCCAGGCGGACAGGGCGGGAACTTTTCGAAGTATCAGCTGTGGCTGGACCGCGCCTTCATCAAGTATGAATCCTCACTGACGGAGAACACGGATGTGGCGCTGTTTCTGGGGCGGTTTGACAACCTGTTCATGACCTCGAGTGAAATCATGTGGGATGAAGACGTGGCGCTGGATGGCGCGGCCTTCAAACTCAAGAGCACGTGGAGCCCCGACTTCAAGACGTGGCTGAGCGGCGGTGCGTTTGCCGTGTTCAACAGCGCGCTGAACTTCCCCGACAACAGCACGACGAAGGGACAGAGCTATGACAAGTATCTCTTCGCCGCGCAGTTCGGCGTGGAGTTCAAAGTCACAGATGACATCGAGGGGAAAATGAGCCTGGCGTATTACGACTGGGAAAACATCGAAGGACGTTTCTCCAGCCCGTTTGTGCCGGCGTCTGTGAACGACGCGGGCGACACGGACAACAGCCGCCCGCTGTTTGCGCAGAAAGGAAACACGTACCGGAAGATCCGCAACATCACTCCGACGGCAGGAGCCTCCCCGGGAGGAAACCTGAATGGCACGGTGGCGCAGTTTCAATACTTTGGACTGGCGACGAAGTTCCGGCAGATCGCCTGGGCGGGACGCCTGGACTTCAACCACCTGAGGCCGCTGCAAGTGTCCCTGCTGGGAGAGTTTGTGAAAAACGTGGGCCTGGACACTGCCGCGATGCGGAATCTGAACCGCCCCGACCCTGTGGTGAACAACCGCAGCGGCGGCACCGGCAACTGGGAGGGTGGAGACACCGCATGGTACATGGGGGTGAACTTCGGCAAGCCGACCACGCTGTTCAACGAACGCGGCGACTGGGCATTCGGGGTGGGCTACCGCTACGTGGAATCTGACGCGGTGGTGGACGGGTTCACGGATTCGAACTTCGGCGGCGGCGGCACCAACATGAAGGGGTACACGCTGAGCGCGGCGCTGGCGCTGTCCAAGCAGACCGCACTGCACCTTTCCTACATGGCCGCCGCGCAGATCGCGGGGCCGACGCTCCGCTCAGACGTGATCATGTTTGACCTTACCGCCCGATTCTAAACTTATGAAGCAACGCATTGCATCCCTGATCTTTTTTGCCGGCCTCATGACCGGCGCGACTCATGCCGCCGAGGAGGCGGACCCTGCCGTGGCCGTGCTGAAGCGCATGCGCGACCAGCTGCGCAACGTGATGATCCAGCAGCAGAAAACGGAGGCTGAGCGCGCGACGCTGCAGGCTGCGAACCTGGAGCTGGAGGAGAAGGTGAAGAAGCAGGAGGCGGAGTTCAAGAAGCTGGCCAAGGACAGCAACGCGCAGAAGGACGCGGATGCCAAAGCCATCGCGGAACTGAAGGCGAAGGTGATGGAGGAAGAGCGCGAAAAGGCGCGGCTGCAGGAGGCGCTGGCGAGCTGGAAAGCGGGGCACGAGAAGCTGAAGCAGGCGGCGATGAAAGTGGATGCGCAGCGTGCAGAGCTGGCGGCGCGGGTGATCCTCCAGGACCGCAAGGTGGCGGACTACCAGCGCAAGAACGACGAGCTGTTCAAGGTGGGCAGCGAGATCCTTTCGAAGTATGAGGGCTTTGGACTGGGCACGGCGATCGCGGCGCGGGAGCCTTTCACAGGCAACATGCGGGTGAAGCTGGAGACGCTGGTGCAGGACTACGGCGACAAGCTGGCGGACAGCAAGATCAAGCCGGATGAGGCACCGAAGGGCGCGGGAAAAAGCGACCCCGCGAAGGCATCAACTCCTGCGGGACGCTAGGCCATGAGCGAAAAACTGCCCAGAGGACTCGCGAACACGGACGCCGGAGCGCGGAATTTATTCCGCAGCTCGCCGCCGCACCACGAACTCCACTCATCAACGACTGCCCTCTCACTTTCCGAAACCCGACTGTCTGCGAAGCCTCATGCGCCGTTTCAGCCGGGGGATGCCCGCGACCTGCTGCGGAATGAATTCCGCGCTCCAAAAGCATCGCTGCGTGCAAGCTTGTGGTCCTGCGTGCTGCTTTGCTGCGGCTGGTGCAGTCTTGTGATGGCGGAGAGCGACCCGGTGGTGGGGAGCATCGGAGAGATCGAGGTGCATCAGAGCGAGGTGCTGGCCTCCTTTGGCACACTGGGCAGTGTGGAAAAAGAAGCGCTGGCGCGTGACCCGGCGACGCTGAACAAGCTGGTGCACTCCCTGCTGGTGCAGCGGGTGATCCTGCAGGAGGCCCTGGCCAAAAAGTGGGACGAGGAGGCGGCGACGCAGGCGCTGATCAAGAGCACGCGTGAGGCGGCGATCACAGACAGTTATTTGAAAGCGGTGAACCGGCCGCCGGAAAGCTACCCCAGCGAGACCGAGCTGAAGGCGGCGTATGAAAACGGACGTGCGGCGCTGACGGTGCCGCGCTCGTTCCGGCTGGCGCAGATTTTCGTGGCGGAAGAAGCGGGTGCGGAGAAGAAGCTGAAGGCGGTGCAGCAGCGGCTGAAGGAAAGCCCGGCGAGCTTTGCGCAGGTGGCGCGGGAGGTGAGCGAGGAGAAAGAGAGCGCCGCACGCGATGGAGAGATCGGCTGGCTCAGGGAGCAGCAGATCCAGCCGGAGATCCTGGCGCAGCTGCCGAAGCTCAAGGTGAACGCGATTTCCGCCCCGGTGCGGCTGAAGGACGGCTGGCATATTCTCAAGGTGCTGGACGTGCGGGAGCCGTTCACGCCGATCTTTGACCAGGTGCGCGCGCAACTGGCGCAGCGGATGCGGGCCGAGAAGAGCAGCGCCAACATCCAGGCTTATGTGTCGGAAGTGTTGCAGAAACACCCTGTGGCCATCAACGGGGTCGCGCTGTCAAAGCTGATGCAAAACACGCCTGCCACTGATGCGGGCGTGAAACCTTGAATGCCTCCCCTATGAAGCTTTTTTCCTTTCGTTTTTCGAAGCCTCACCGCTTCTCCCACGCGCATGTGCTGCTGGTGCATGTGCTGGTGGTCCTGACAGGTCTGGCCCCTTCACCGCTGATCGCGGACATGCTGAGCACGAACATCGGGGTCGCCACGGGCGGCGGCAGCGGCGGGACACCGGCTGCGACAGTGCCGGGAGCGGCGAATGCGATCGACACGGCGGCAGCCACGGCGCAGGCCCACGCGCATGCGCAGGACATGCTGACGCGCAACTCGATGGCGCTGGAAGCGGTGAACGCGATGCAGGAGGCCGCGCGTGCCGCCGCAGCGGGAGCGACGAATGCAGGAGCGAACCCCAACTTCCCCGGTCAGACTCTGCCGGATGTGCCGAACGGCCTGGGCGTGGGCGGACTGGACATCAACGGTGCGCCGACCGGAGCGAATGCGCCGACGCAATCGCTGCAAAACGCGCACACGATTGTGACGATCCAGCAGACGCAGCAGCAGGCGCTGCTAAACTGGAACACGTTCAACGTGGGCAGCGACACGACGGTGAAGTTTGACCAAAGCGCCGGCGGGGCGGATGCGGGGACGTGGATCGCCTTCAACAAGGTGACGGATCCGTCCGGCAATCCGACGCAGATCCTGGGCTCCATCGAGGCGCAGGGGCAGGTGTACATCATCAATCAAAACGGGATCATCTTCGGCGGAGCGAGCGAGGTGAACACGCATGCGCTGGTGGCTTCGGCCCTGCCGCTGAATGACAACCTGGTGACGCGCGGGCTGCTGAACAATCCGGATTCGCAGTTCCTCTTTTCCGCCAATGCACAGCCTTCAGGCAGCAAGGGCCCGACCCCGGCCTACACACCCCCTGCACTGCCCAACACCCCCGGGAACCGCATTGGCAACGTCACCGTGCAGGCGGGAGCGCAAATCACCGCGCCCACCTCGTCTGCGAATGTGGGCGGGCGTGTGGCATTGATCGGGCCGAATGTGACGAACAATGGGACCATCAGCACGCCAGACGGCCAGACGATTCTGGCGGCCGGCATGCAGGTGGGATTTGACGCGCACAGTTCAGATGATCCGTCACTGCGCGGGCTGGATGTGTACGTGGGAGATGTCGGCAGCTATGGAGGCACGGCGACAAACGAGGGGCTGATCGAAGCGCCGCGCGGGAGTGTGGTGGTGACGGGGAAAAGTGTGAACCAGAACGGCTTCATCGACAGCAGCACGTCGGTGGCATTGAACGGACGCATTGATCTGCTGGCGAACTACAACGCGGTGGCCAACACGAACTACAATCCGACGAACAAAACCTTCGGGCCGGTTTTTGTGTATCCCTCAGGCACATCCACCGGGATTGTGAAGGCGGGTGCAGGCTCCGTCATGCAGATCCTGCCAGAATGGTCCAGCAGCACCAAGGTGGTCGGCACGGAGCTGGCGCTGAAATCCCAGATCAACATGCAGGGCCTAGGGGTATACCTGGGTCAGAATTCCGTCCTGCTGGCCCCCAACGCGAACGTGGCAATCAGCGCGGGGATCTGGGATCTGGACATGCGGACCGGGACCACCAATCTGGATTTTGTTCATGCGGGCGGCCAGGTTTATCTGGATGAGGGAGCGGTGATTGACGTGGCAGGCTCCACGGCAGTCTCCTCGTCGCTCTCTCAATACATCGTGTCGATCGTGCTGCGAGGCAGTGAACTGGCGGATGCTGCGTTGCAGCGCAACAGCAACCTGCGCGGCGCCACGATCACAGTGGACTTGCGCAAGCAGGGTGTGCGCAGTGACGGCACGACCTGGGTGGGAACCCCGCTGGCAAACCTCACCGGGTATCTGGCAGTCATCGAACGCACAGCGGGACAGCTCACCACCGCAGGCGGCAATGTCACCCTGACCGCAGGTGACTCGGTGGTCATGCAAAGTGGTTCTGTGGTGAATGTCTCCAGCGGCTATGAGGACTTTGGCGGCGGCACTGTGGCAACCACACAACTGGCGGTTGATGGCAACCTGGTCGACATCGCCAACGCTGATCCAAACATCGCCTATGACGGCATCTACACGGGAAGCACCTCCGTCATTGACACGCGCTGGGGCACTTCCGAAACCACGACTGGCATCTTCGCAACCAACAGCCACTACGAGTCAGCTTACAGCAATGGTGGCAAAGGGGGCAGCCTGGAGCTTGCGGCAGGGTCCATGGCTCTGGATGGAAGGCTGACAGGGCACACCATCATTGGTCCCCAACAGCTGGAAATAGCGCCACAGCAAAGCAGTCTGGCGATCAAAATTCAGGCCCAGCAACTGAGCCGAAACCCGCAGAAACTGCCGCTGTATTCTCCGACCCCACCGGACGTGGAGTTCAGTTACGCGAGTGGAACGCAGGCCGCCGTGGGCGCTTTTCCAAGCAGTGGCGGCATCGCAGCGCTGCCTCAGGCGCGTCGTGACCATGTGCTGCTCTCACCCGAGCTGCTAACCACGCAGGGATTTGGCTCACTGCTGGTGAACAACAGCGACGGTGACATCCTGGTGCCAGCCGGAGTGTCTCTTGAGGCCCCGGCAACGGGCGCCATCATTTTTTATGGCGCCAACATCAACATCCAAGGCCGCCTGTCAGCGCCTGGCGGCCAGATCAATCTCACCGCTTACAACATTTCCCCCTATGAAACAGCCCGGCTGACGGCCTTGGGTTCAAGTGCTGTGCATCCAACAGCGAATGCGTCACGCGGCAAGGTCACCGTGGGGGCGTCGGCGGTGCTGAGCACCGCGGGTTTGGTGATCAATGACCGCCGGGATGCACTGGCACCACTTTCAGTTCCTCATTGGATTTCCAGCAAGCAAGGTTATGTCAGCACAAGCCGGGGCGGCAGCATCCGCATTCAAAGCTACACGGCGGATCTCGCAGCCGGCGGCGTGCTGGATGTCTCTGGCGGCCTGATCGCCAGCAACAGCATCGCTTACGGGAATGCTGGTTCGATTTCGATTCAGGCAGGCAATGATCCCTTGATAGGCTCGCTGCTCGGCGGTCAACTCATGCTGGGAGCCACGTTGAAAGGTTTCTCAGGAGCCAACGGAGGCTCGCTTGCCCTGCAGGCAGCGCTCATTCAAGTGGGAGGAACAGCAGGGTATGCGAACACCCTGGTGCTCCAGCCGGAATTCTTCAGCTCAGGCGGTTTTAGCCAGTTTAAAATCACGGGACTGGGAGCAGACATCAGCACAGCGCCTGCGGTCGGGCAGTCGTTTGCACCTGCCGTGCTCATTGCCCCTGGCACAATCATCCGTCCGGTGGTGAGCAGCCTTCAGGCCGCGATTCATCAGTCCGGAGGGTCGAGCGCCATCACCACGTCCATCGTGGTGAATCCCGAGGGCTACCGACAAACAGCCACGCTCGATTTCGAAGCCCCCGGCCTGAAGGACTTCGTCACCGCCTTGCTCAATATCCGTGGCGACATCGTGATGGGAGCTGGAGCGCTGATTGAAACCGATGCGCTCGGCAGTGTCACGCTGCATGGACAAACCGTGGAAATGAACGGAAGCATCGTTACCCCAGGAGGCCTGGTCACAATCAAGGGAGCCAGTCGTTTCCCAGAAAACAACAATCCAACGGTCGCCTTTACCACGGTACATCTGGGTGCAACGAGCCGGGTGAGCACCGCCGGAAAAACCGTGCTGCTGGAGGACCCCTTTGGCCGGCGCGTGGGCTCGGTCTATGCTGGTGGCACCATCAAAGTCGAAGGCAACATCATTGCTGATGCCGGAGCCGTGCTGGATGTCTCCGGCACGAGCAGCGTGCTGGATCTGCTGCCGCAGGAGGCGGGGAAAGACCTGGCACCGCTGAGCGCCGTCTCGCAGATGGTGCTGGGAGCCGTGCCTGTCGCAGTGCGCGTCGACAGCAACGGCGGTCTCATTCAACTCACAGGCAATGATTTTCTTTATACGCAGGCCACGCTGACCGGCCAGGCGGGTGGTGCCAAGGCGCAGGGCGGGACCCTCGTAGTGGCGTCTGACCGGTTTGTGGAGCCAGACGCCAGCAATGATGACAAGGACATCAACCTTCTGGTGGCCCAGGACATGGCGTCATTCACCCAGCCGGTGTTTACACCTGGTCAGAGTGTGGTGGGCCAGCCGCTGGGAGCAGGCCTCCGAGGCATGGGCTACTTCGGGGCCAATGCATTCCAGCAAGGCGGCTTCGATTCGTTAACGCTGGCTGGAAATGTGGAGTTCCGTGGAGCGGTGGATGTGACGGCAAGAGGCCAGCTGAAGGTGGCGGACGGGGGTGTGCTGGCCGCAGACGCCCTGGTGCGCCTCACCGCACCTTATATTGCCCTGGGCAAAGCCTTGCAGCAGCCGACGCGTGATGAAGAACTGATCAATCCGTTCAACGTTATCAATCCAGGCTCCGGTTTCATTCCCAGCGTGTTCAGCCCGACCTTTGGCACTGGCAAACTCGAGGTGACGGCTGATTTGATCGAAACCGGATTCCTTTCATTGAGCAAGATCGGCGAGGCCAGTCTGACGGCACGGCAGGAACTGCGTGGCAGCGGCTACCTGGACATTGCGGGCCATCTGACCATCACTGCGGGGCAGATCTATCCGGTGACCGCCTCCACCTTCACCATTACAGCCTACGATTATGCGGGTGGAAGTGGTTCCATTACTATTGCGGCCTCTGGTGAGACGCCGGATTTCCCGCTGTCTGGCGGCGGCAGATTGAACATCTACGCATCCACCATTACGCAGGGCGGCACCCTGCGTGCTCCGTTTGGCAGCATTCAGCTGGGCTGGGATGGCACAGGCACGGCCCCCAAGGGGCTGGTGACGAATTTGAACGTGCCCGTGACGCAGCAGCTCACCTTGAAGACTGGCAGCACGACCTCCGTGTCAGCGATCGACCCGGCAACGGGTGCTGGAGTCATCATTCCCTATGGCATCGTCAAAGACGGCACGAACTGGATTGATCCCACCGGCCAGGACATCACCAGCATAGGCGTGCCAGACAAAACCATCCGGATTTCTGCGACCCGCGTGACGACAGAAGCGGGATCTGAAGTGGACATCCGCGGTGGGGGGATGTTGTATGGCTACCGCTGGGTGCAGGGCAATGGGGGCACGACGGACATTCTCGATTCAGAGGGCAAGTTTGCGATCATGCCCGGCTATCGTTCCTCCTTTGCGCCGTACGCCCCTTTTGCCACGACGGGATTAAACGCGGCCAACCTAGGCGGCGACAGCGGCTATACAAACAGCAGCCTGAATGTGGGAGATCAGATCTATCTCAAAGGCAGTTCCATGATCGCTGCAGGGACTTACACCCTGCTGCCAGCACGCTATGCGCTGCTGCCCGGAGCTTTCCTGATCACGCCGAGCTCAGGAACACCGGCCGATTCCCTGGTGAAACCAGACGGCGCGGTGCTGGCGAACGGATACCGTTTCAACAGTTTGAATCCGGCGGTGACAGGGGACATTTACCAACCGTTTGAGGTCACTCCGCAGAGCGTGGTCAGGCTGCGTTCCGAGTACACGGATTACTCGGCGCAGAGTTTCATCTCCGCCTCCCAGGCGGGCTTGAGCCTGCCTGTTTCACGCGGCCCCTTGGACGCAGGCAATGTGCTGATCGGCGCGACGCAGAACATGCAACTGACAGGCAATCTGACCGCCGCCGGAATGCTAACGGGACGTGGCGGCCGCGTGGACATCAGCAGCCCGTTGGAGATTGTGATTGCGGCACCAGGAGCACCTGCGCAGCCCAGCAAGCTGGTGCTGAACTCCGAACTCCTGAGCGGCTGGAATGCGGAGAGCCTGCTCATCGGTGGTGAACGGACTTATGGCTCGGGCAGCACCACAGTCGCCGTGCGCACGAATTTGCTGACGCTGGATGCCGGGGTGTCATTGAGCGGCACGGAAATTATCCTGGTGGCAAACCAGACGGTGACACTGGCTGCGGGCGCCATGATCACGCAGACAGGCACCCAGACTGCTGCTGACACACTGCTGATCGCCGGCAACGGCGCCTTGGTACGCGTCAGCGGCGTGGTCTCCGCGCAGACATCACGCACGGGGGTGACCACCTCAGCCCTGCCGCAGCTGAACGTGGCCGCCGGGGTGCTGATCAATGGCGCCAGCATCACCCTGGACTCCAGCAACACCATTTCCCTGGACAGCATCACCAGCCTGACCGGCACGGCCATCAATCTGAACAGCGGCCGGATCTCGATGCTGCTGAACGATCCCGGCACTTTGCAGACCAGCGGCAGTCTGGTGCTCGGCGGCGCCACCCTTGCCGGACTGCAAAACACCACCGCGCTGTCACTTCTTAGCTACACCTCCATCGACCTCTACGGAACAGGCACGTTCACCAACACGGGAACACTGGCGCTGCATGCCGGTGAAATTCGCGGTTTTAACAATGGCGGCGGCACGGTCAACTTAACGGCGCAGTCGATCCTGCTCGATAACAGCTCCAACGTTGCGGCGGGAACACCGGGAACGTCGTCCGGCACTCTGAACATCACAGCGGCCAGGATCACCATCGGACAAAACGCCTTGGTGGTGAATCAATTTTCCGACGTGGTGCTGAATGCCTCCAATGGCATTTTGATGCAGGGGGCAGGCTCGTTCCGGGTCCAGGGAAACCTGACTGCCATCACGCCCTTCTTCACCGCCGCCAGCAATGCCACGCAGGTGTTTGCCTCGACGGGAGTGCTGACTTTGACGCGCCCAGCAGGTGTGCAACCGCTTCCTGGCACCCCAGGCCTGGGATCCAAGATTTCCTTTGAAGGCAGCACACTCACAGCAGACACCGACATCCTGCTCCCCAGCGGTGTGATTTCAATGCGTGCGCTCACGGGTGATTTGCTGATTGGCGGAAGGCTGGATGCGGGCGGTGTGGCGAGGACCTTTTTTGATGTGGTGCGCTACACGGATGCCGGGCAGGTCATACTGACCGCGGATCTGGGCAACATCACCCTTTCTGCGAGCAGCGTCGTCACCGTGGCCGCCAACGCAGGTGGTGGCAACGCCGGCACGTTCAGCGTCAGCGCCCCCACCGTGGGTGCGTCTTCAGGTCTTCTGACCATGAACGGAACACTGCTGGGTCAGGCGGGTGCAGGCGGGACAACGGCCTCGGCCGAGATTGATGTAGGCCGTCTTGCCTCGTTCGACACGCTCAATCAAAAACTCAACGGGGGGATGTTCACGAACGAACGAAACCTGCGCATCCGCAGCGGCGATGTGGTGATTGATGCGGTGTCTGTTGCTGAGGCGGTCAACGCGCATCATTTCCTGCTGAGCGTGGACCAGGGTTCCATCACGGTCAACGGCACCATCAACGCCTCCGGGAAGACCGGTGGGCGCATTGATTTGATCGCGAATGGCAACGTGACTTTGAATTCGGGAGCCGTGCTGAGCGTGCAGGGGACGGATTTTGACAGTGCCGGCAAGGGCGGAGAGATCAATCTTGAGTCCGGCACACAGCGCAATGGGGTCGTGGGCACAGGCATCGTGAGCATTCTCGCGGGATCCACGCTCAATCTCAGCGTCACCAACAAGGACAAGATGGTGGTGGGCGGCGTAACCAGCACGGTGGCGGGTTCGAGTGCGGCTCAGGGCAAATTCAGCGGCACTCTGCATCTGCGGGCACCGCAGACGACAGCCATTAACAACTACATTCAAATCAATCCGATCAACGGCACGATCATTGATCCTTCGAGCATTTTGATCGAGGGATACAAGCTCTATGATTTCAACCAGGCCAATGTGGTCATTCAGGGCGGAGCGGCAGGGCTGACGAATCTAGCGGGAGTAACGATCAAGACGGACGCCTCAAGCGGCACAAGCATGAAGGGGGATGCAACGGCCTTCATGAACAACTACACCGCCATGTTTAACAATCTGGTGGGCGGCAACGCAGGAATCATGGCCCTGGAGTCCCTGGGCGCGGGAGTGGTGGTGATCGCGCCCGGCATCGAGATAAGCAATCGTGGCGGCAATATCACGCTCGGCGTGGCAAACGTGGGCAGCGGCCAAGGCTCGGCGGCGGTCTATGACTGGAATCTTGCCGGCTTCCGTTTTGGGCCCAAACAGGCGCCGGGGGTTTTGACCATGCGCGCGAGCGGCAATCTGGAATTCTACAACGCCCTGAGTGATGGCTTCACTGTCGCCACCAGTGGCACGCGCATCGTTGAGCGCATGTGGCTGGCCACATTGACAGACCTCAACACTGCGCTTCCGGTGAATGTCCAGTCCTGGTCCTACCGTCTGGCAGCGGGTGCGGACTTCACCGCTGTGAACTTCCGTGATGTGGCCCCGCTGGCCGCTTTGGGCGCCAGCACGGGTTCATTGCTGCTGGGTAAAAACGCCGGCCAGGCCATTCCTACGAGTTCGGGGGCCAACAGTTCGCCCGGCGCCAATGCACTGACGCGGCTGGCCATCAATCCGAGCAACAACACCGCCACCACGGGCAACCCGACTGCCTCCAACCGCTTTCAAGTCATCCGCACGGGCACTGGAAACATCGAAATCGCTGCTGGCAGGGATGTGCAGTTGCTCAATCAGTTTGCCACCATTTATTCTGCCGGCGTGACGGTGCCCAGCGTCACCACCGTTTTCAGCCCGAATGATTTTGTCGCGCCGACTGTGTATTTTTCAGATGTCAGCGAGGCTCCGACTCAGAACGCGCTGGGAGCATTCCAGCAGTTTTATCCGGCACAGTACAGCATGGCAGGCGGCAATGTCAGCGTGATGGCAGGCGCAGACATTGTGCACCTCACCAAAGACTCAGGCGGCAACCTCATCCAGGACTCGCAACGCGAGCTGCCCAACAACTGGCTTATGCGGCGGGGCTATGTGGATGCGTCCGGCAAATACGGCGTGACGGAGGTCGCCGATGTGGGTTATGTGCAGTTCATCTACGACGAGGCTTCGTCCACCACGTGGTGGGTTGACTTCAGCAATTTCTTTGACGGCATCGCGGCCCTGGGCGGCGGCAATGTGACGCTGAATGCGGGTCGTGACGTGCAGAATGTCAGTGCACATGCGCCGACCAATGCGCGGGCAGCCAGAGGCACGCCGAGTGCGGCGAACCTTCAGGAGCTCGGCGGTGGTGATGTGACCGTCACAGCGGGGCGCAACATCGACGGCGGCATTTATTATGTGGAGCGCGGCTCGGGCACGCTTGAGGCGGGCGGGGCGATCACCACGAACGCGACGCGCTCGCCGTCGCTCGGCAGGCTGACGTCGGCCAATACCGTGCTGCCAGAATCCACCTGGCTCCCCACCACTTTGTTTGTTGGCAAGAGCAGTTTTGAGGCAAGCGCGCGCGGGGATGTGCTGCTGGGCCCAGTGGCCAACACCTTTTTGCTGCCGCAAGGGGTCAACAACAAGCACTGGTACAAGACTTACTTCTCCACGTATGCGGCTGACAGCGGTGTTTCGGCAACCTCCCTGGGGGGTAACGTCACGATCAGGGAGGCAACCACGCTGCCGACTCAAACCTCCCCCAGCAGCATTCTGAGCTTGTGGATGCGCAACGAGCTGCTGCTCTCTTCGAGCTCAGCAGCGAATTATCAGCCCTGGCTGCGGCTGGCGGAGACCAATGTGGATCCGTTTAGCACGCTCACCACTCTGATGCCCGGCACTCTGCGTGCCACGGCTTACTCGGGAGACATCAATCTGACCGGCCGCATGAACTTGTCCCCCTCCGCAACCGGCACGGTTGAAATCCTTGCCGCAGGGTCCATCAATGGGCTGACGCCGACGGGTGTCTCCTCTTCGATCATCGTTGGCAAGCAGACCACCGTCTGGGGCTCCGCCTCAATCAATGTTTCAGACGCGAATCCGGCCTCGATTCCTGGTGTGCTGACCCCATACGCCTACTACCAGACCTACTACAATCCGCTCAATCCCGAAACCAATGCGGCGGCCCGTGTGACCAGCTCCACATTCTTGAGATCGCTAGATGCGGTGTTTGCAGAATCGGGTTCAACCAGCGGCAACTACGCATCGTCCCAGGTCAAGCAAACGCTCCACGCCCCGAACCTGCTGCATGCGAATGATGCCAGTCCGGTGCGCTTTTACGCGGCCAAGGGTGACGTCTCGGGTCTGACTTTGTACTCGCCCAAATTTGCGACCATTCTGGCTCAAACAGACATCACAGACATTGCCTTCTATATTCAAAATTCGCGAGCAGGTGACGTCACAACCGTTTCAAGCGGAAGGGATGTGATTGCCTACAACGCCAACTCCGCCTTGCGTTCACAGGCTGTCAAAACGGGCAACCTCACGGCCAACAACGAAGTTCCTCTGTCGGGTGACATCCAGATCAGCGGGCCGGGGACGCTGCAGGTGCTGGCGGGGCGGAATCTGAATCTGGGGACAGGGTCCAACAATTCAGACGGCACGGGCGTGGGGATCACGAGCATCGGCAACGGGCGCAATCCGTATCTGCCGTTTGCGGGGGCGGATGTGATCGTGGGCGCAGGCATGGGCGGGGCTGCGGTGGGCATCGGCGGAGGGATGCCGGACTTTGGCGCGTTCATCACGTATATTTCCACGACGGCGGCAGGGTCGCGGTATCTCGCGGAGCTGGCGGAGATCCTGGGGCTGCCCACGGTGAATCTGAATGACCCGCTGCTGACGGCGGACGAGCAGAAGCAGCTGGCGATGGCGGTCTTCTACCTGGCGCTGCGTGATGCGGGGCGTGACCACAATGACCCGAACAGTCCGAATGCGGGGACTTACAGCGAAGGGTATGCGGCGATCGCGAAGCTGTTCCCGACGACGAACAGCGGCAGCATCCAGACACAGGCGCGTGACATCCGGACGAAGAGCGGCGGGGACATCAGCATTCTGGCACCGCAAGGCGGCCTGCAACTGGCCGCCACGACGATCGGCAGCACGCTGGCGCCGCCGGGGATCATCACGGAAGGGGGCGGGAGCATCAACATCTTTGCTGACAAGAGCGTGGACATCGGGATCTCGCGTATTTTCACGCTGAAGGGCGGGGACATCACGATCTGGTCTTCCACGGGGGACATCGCGGCGGGGACGTCGTCGAAGACGGTGCAGTCTGCGCCGCCGACGCGGGTGCTGATTGACCCGCAGAGCGCGAATGTGGCGACGGACCTGGCGGGCCTGGCGACGGGTGGTGGCATCGGGGTGCTGGCGACGGTGGTGGGGGTGCGTCCGGGGAACGTGGACCTGATCGCGCCGATCGGTGCGGTGGACGCGGGTGATGCGGGGATCCGTGCGACGGGGAATCTGAACATCGCGGCGACGGTGGTGCTGAACTCGGCGAACATTTCAGTGGGCGGGACGAGCGCGGGCACGCCTGCGGCGCCTTCGGTGGCGGCACCGAGCCTGGGCGGGCTGGCGGCGGCGTCTTCGAGCGCGGCGGCGGCGACTTCGGCGACGAACAGCCAGGCACCGGCGCAGGACAAGAAGGAGCAGGCGCTGGGACAGGAGCAGCCTTCGTTCATCACGGTGCAGGTGATCGGCTATGGCGGCGGTGATGGCGATGATGAACGCAAACGCAGCAGTGACCAGCCCGGTGAGTGATGCCCCTGCCCCGCCCCGCCGCGGAGCCCCTGGGGCTCCCATTTGACTCTGATTCGTAATGACCCCGCATAATCCTCAAGACCATGGCTTTCCAATTTGACTCCCATTCGCAGAAGCAGATCCCTGACCAGATGCCGCCGCAGGAGCGGATCGGGAAGTTTTCGCTGCTGGTGATCGGGGCGTTTGTGCTGCTGATCGTGTGCTTGTTTGCGTGGCACCCGATGGCGACGGCGGTGCGCGGAGTGCTGGCGCGGCGGAATGCGAAGGAGGCGCAGGAGGCGACGGCGGCAAAGGACTGGGTGAAGGCGCACCAGGCGGTGACGCTGGCACGCCAGCGCGCGCCGGAGGATGAGGAGGTGATGCTGGCGATGGTGGCGTTTCTGAAGGCGACGGGCTCCGACCCCGGCCGACTGGCGCAGCAGCTGCAAAGGCTGAAGCTGAAGCGGCCGCTGACGGCGGAAGAGGAGCTGACGCTGGGGCGCGCGCTGATCAGCAGCGGGAAGACGAAGGATGCGCGTGAGGTTTATGAAAAACTGCCGCTGAAGCAGAGCACGGAGCACACGGGGCTGGAGCTGCTTTCGAGCATTCTGAGCGCGGAGGGGCACACGAAGGAGGCGGCGGAGATCGAGCAACGTGCGGTGGTGATGAGCAAGGCTGAGGCGACGCCTGAGATGCAGATGAAGGCGGCGGTGTCTGACCTGGGCAGCCACTATGTGGAGGTGCAAAACCAGGCGGTGAAGAGGCTGTGGCAGATGGCGGAGCTGAGCACGCAGACAGGCATGGACGCGATCCTGCAACTGGCGGGGAGCCGGGGGCTGACGCTGCCGCAGGCGAACCGCCTGCTGGAAATGGAGGAGAAGCACCCGCTGCAGGCGATGGGGGCACGGCTGATGGTGGTGTCTGCGCTGATGCGGCTGCAGCCGGAAAAACGTGCAGCGCTGGCGGAGACGGAGGTGCGGCGCTTCACGAAGACCAAGAACGGCAGGCTGGAAGACATGGCGTACTGGCTGATGCGGGAGAAGTTTAATGAGCAGGTGCTGAAGCTGGTGCCGAGGGAGCTGGCGGCGCAGTCGCGTGAGCTGTACCCGATCCTGGTGCAGACGCTGTCCCAGGCGGAGCGCTGGGAGGAGCTGCAGGACGTGCTGAAGATGCCGAGGCCGCCGGTGCCAGCGACGCTGGTGGATCTGGCGATGGCGGAGGTGCTGAGCCATGTGCAGCCTGACATGCGTGAGTCCCGCCGCATTTTGCAGGGTACGGTGGTCAATGCGGCGCAGGCGGGGGATGTGACGACGCTGCAGGTGGCGGCGGCGCTGGCGGAGAAGCTGAATTTTGCGGATGTGTCCTGCCAGGCCTACCGCGCGGCCGGGATGAAGTCTGCGGAGAACAATGCGAGCGAGGCGGCGCTGCAAAACCTGCAAAAGAGCGTGGAGCTGGCGCTGCGGGCGAAGGATGAGGAGACACTGCTGGATGTGTCCCGCCGACTGCATGTCATGAGCCCGAGCAGCGCGGTGTTTGCAGACCGGTTTGTGTATCTGCGGCTGGTGCTGGGGGTGGAGATGGAGATGGTGGATGTGAAGGCGCTGATGACGGCGAATGAGGGGAAGACGGCGGGGAGTGGGACGCTGGACCGGATCCCGCCGGAGCTGCTGCTGGCGCTGTCTGCGTACCGCATGGGAGATCGTGAGGAGATGGCGAAGCACCTGGCCTCCCTGCCCCGCAGCGAGAGCCTGCCCCCTGGCCCGCGTGCGGTGGCTGCGGGGCTGCTGTCTCTGGTGGGGAGGGCGGACCGTGCGTTTGTGATGGCGGAGAAGATCCCGGGGGCGCTGCTGCTGGAGGAGGAGAAGGTGTTTCTGATGCGGGCGCTGTGAGTTTGGCTGAGGCCTGTCCCAGATGCGGCAGATGAAGCCGCAGCCCCGGGCTTCGCCGCGTCAGCAAACGGTGAACGTTGTCCGGGAGGGGCGGAGAACGTTTTGAAATGGTGCGTTCAAACGGGTGAAAAAATTGGGGGCGGATGTATTTTCCCGATCCCGGATGATGACTTTTTTCCACCCTGATTTTTCCACCCAGTCCATGGCGTGCGCGGAACCGGGAACTTTGAACACTCAACTTCCAACTCCCGCCCCCTGACCATGCCGCGAGTGATCATGCACATGGACATGGATGCGTTTTTCGCGTCGGTGGAGCAGCGGGACAACCCGGAGTACCGGGGGAAGCCGGTGATCGTGGGATCGCCGCCGGATCAGCGCGGGGTGGTGTGCGCGGCGAGCTATGAGGCGCGGAAGTTCAAGGTGCGCTCGGCCATGCCCTCCCGGACGGCGGGGCGGCTGTGCCCACAGGGGATCTTTGTGCGGCCGCGCATGGAGGCGTATCGGGCGGAGTCGACGCGGATCATGCGGATTTTGCAGGAGTTCACACCGCTGATCGAGCAGGTGTCTGTGGATGAGGCGTACCTGGATGTGAGCGCGCATGCGAACCCGGATTTGGAGGTGGATGCGGCCATTGAAGCGGCGCGGCCGATGGGGGCGGAGATCAAGCGGCGCATCCGCGAAGAGTGCGGGCTGACGGCGAGTGTGGGGATCAGCGCGAACAAGTTTCTGGCGAAGCTGGCGAGTGATTTCCAAAAGCCGGACGGGCTGACGGTGATCTTGGACCGGGACAAGATCGCGTTTTTACGACCGCTGCCGGTGAGCGCGATCCATGGGGTGGGGCCGGTGACGGCGCAGGGGCTGGAGGCGCTGGGGCTGCGGACGATCGGGGATCTGCAGGATTCGGCGCAGTCGCTGGAGGGCGTGGCGGGATCGTTTGCGGCGAAGCTGCGGCAGCGGGCGCTGGGGAATGATGAGCGTGAGCTGGACCTGAGCGAGGAACGCAAGAGCATCAGCGCGGAGAACACGTTTCTCAATGACACGGACGCGCGGCCGGTGCTGCGTGCGGCGCTGAAGGAGATGGCGCTGGATGTGGCGGGGACTCTGGGCCGCCACGGGGTGGGCGCGATGACGGTGCAGGTGAAGGTGCGCTACAGCGACTTCACGACGCTGACGCGGCAGATCCGGCTGGAGGAGCCGGTGACGACGGAGCGTGAGATCTACCGCATGGCGTGCTACCTGCTGGCCCGGGACCGGCTGGTGACGGGGCCGCTGCGGCTGATCGGGATCGGCGTTTCGACGCTGGTGGCGCCGGAGCAGAGGCGGCAGTTGAGGCTGGGGATTTGAGGTGGGGGCGAGTGGCGAAGCTTTCGGAGAGCCTGTTGTTTGGAGGTCCTGGGCATGTTCGGTTTTGCCGCAGTGGGGCGGAGAGGCAGAGGGGGCAGAGTTTTATTTTTATCTCCGCCACCTCTGCTCCTTTGCTTCTCTGCGGCTCAATCGAACGTCTCCGTGCTTCCATTTGGGGAATGATGGAGGGGTGACGCAGTGGGGAACTGCTCCAGAGACTATTCGTTCGAACAGCATTCTACACCGAACTGGTTCTTGCATCTTGGACCGCACTGGCTATCAGCATCAGTCCCTGACTCAAACAGGGCTTCGGGAATCTCCCGAAGACACCTCATGTCAGAACACAAGAACTCAAACAGTTGGACCCTGGCCCTTGTCGCCTTGGGTGTGGTATTCGGGGACATCGGTACGAGTCCGCTCTATGCGCTGCGGGAGTGCCTGACCCATGCGGGTTACCAGCCAGGCCGTGATGGGGTGGACATGATCTACGGTCCGATCTCGCTGATGTTTTGGTCGCTCACGCTGATGGTTTCGGTCAAATACCTCGGGCTGCTCAGCCAGGCGACGGCGCAGGGAGAGGGCGGGATGTTTGCGCTGCTGTCCCTGCTGCGCTCGAAAAAGGAGGCCCTGAGCCCGAAGGCCAGTGCCTTTGTGGTGCTGGTGGTGCTGTTTGGCGCGGCGCTGCTGTATGGAGATGGCATGATCACGCCGGCCATCTCGGTGCTCTCCGCGGTGGAAGGCATGAAGCAGATCAGCGCCACCCTGCCCCAGCACGTCATTGTTTACATCTCCGTGGCGATCATCTTTGGCCTGTTCATGGTGCAGAAGCACGGCACGGCACGCATTGGTGTGGCGTTTGGGCCGATCATGATCCTGTGGTTCGCGGCACTGGCCTCGCTGGGATTCTACCGTTACATCGAGCATCCGGAGGTGATCGTGGCGCTGTCTCCGCACTGGGGCATTTATTACCTCATGCATCATGGGTACCATGGCATCGTCATCATGGGCATGGTGCTGCTGGCGGTGACGGGGTGTGAGGCGCTGTATGCGGACATCGGCCACTTCGGCTCAAAGCCGCTGAAGCGGGCGTGGTTCATTCTGGTCTATCCTGCGCTCATTTTGAACTACCTCGGCCAGGGTGCGCTGGTGATCAGTAATCCGACGGCGCTGGAGCATCCCTTCTTCAAACTGGTACCGCAGCCCCTGCTGGTGCCCATGATCGTGCTCGCCACGGCGGCCACCATCATCGCCTCGCAGGCCATGATCACGGGCGTTTACTCGCTCACGCAGCAGGCGGTGCAGCTCGGCTATTTGCCGCGGTTGAAGATCATCCACACCAATCCGGATGTGCGCGGGCAGATCTACATGCCGCAGGTGAACTTCCTCCTGATGGTGGCGTGCATCGCGCTGGTGATCGGCTTTGAGACCTCCAGCAACCTGGCGTCCGCGTACGGTCTGTCGGTGTCGATGGAGATGTTTCTCACCAGCATCCTGTTCTTCTTTGTGGCCCGCCTCATCTGGGGCTGGGCGTTCTGGAAGGCCTTTCTCCCCGTGCTGGTGTTCACCATCATCGAGCTGGGCTACGTCTCCGGCAGCCTGATCAAATTCATGCAGGGCGCATGGTTCCCGCTGGCCGTGGCGGCCTGCATCTGGGTCATCATGAAAACGTGGACGGACGGCCGCGCCATCCTGTATCAGGCCATGCAGCGTGGGCGCCTGCCGGTGGTGCATCTGGTGGATGAACTCAAAAAAGACCGCGTCATCCGGGTGCCGGGCACGGCGGTCTTCATGTCCGCCAGCGCGGACGGCCTGCCGCTGGCGCTGCTGCACCATCTGAAGCACAACAAGGCGCTGCACAAGCAGGTGGTGCTGCTGAGTGTGAAGTTTGCGGACGCCCCCTATGTCAGCAAAGAGTCGCGCCACGAGATCAGCGAGTACTATGAGGAGTTTTACCGCGTGGTCCTGCGCTACGGCTTCTCCGAGCCGCCGGATGTGTTCAATGACCTCTGCGCGGCGATGAGCGAGAAGACCAAGGTGAAGCGCAACGGCATCACCTTCTACCAGAGCCGCGAAGTGCTGCTGACGAACGGACCCGGCAAGATGGCGGCGTGGCGGAAAAAGCTCTTCGTGACGCTGTCGCGCATGTCGCGCCCCGCCACCGGCTACTTTGATCTGCCGCCACGGCAGGTCATTGAGCTGGGGATTCAGCTGGAAGTGTAGAGCGGAGGAGGTTCCCCTTTTTCGACAATCATCCGTCGCGCATGCCCGTGGAATGATGGTTGAGGTTCCAAAAGCTCAGACACGCGAGGGCAGGCATTGAGTCTCATCCGTTGGAGTGATACACGTTTCTCCATGCCTCTACCCCGCCCCTTCATCGCCGCGCTCTGCCTGCTGGCAGGCGCCACCGCCTTTGCCCAGACGCCGGTTCCCACTCAAGCGAATGTGCCCTACGGGAAGCACGAGAAGCAGGTGCTCGATTTCTACCAGGCGAAAGCGGAGCAACCTGCGCCGGTGCTTTTCTTCGTCCATGGCGGCGGCTGGATGACCGGCGACAAGGCGAATCCGGATTTCCTCGGCAAATGCCTGGAGAACGGCATCTCGGTGGTTTCGATCAACTATCGCTTCATTGCCGATGCGCAGGCGGAGCAGATCTCGCCGCCGGTGAAGGCCAGCCTGGATGATTCGGCGCGGGCGCTGCAGTTTGTGCGGAGCAAGGCCGCCGAGTGGCACATCGACAAAGAACGCATCGGCGGCTGTGGTGGTTCAGCGGGCGGGTTCACGGTGCTGTGGCTGGCCTTCAGCCCGGACATGGCGGATGCCAAGAGCGTTGATCCCATCGAGCATGAATCCACGCGACTGCGCTGCGTGCTGGCCTTCGTGCCGCAGACCTCGCTGGATCCCAGGCAGATGAAGGAGTGGATTCCGAACAACGAATATGGCAACCACGCCTTTGGGCTCGGCAGCATGCAGGAGTTTCTCGACAAACGGGACAGCCTCATGCCGTGGATCGAGCGCTTCTCGCCCTATGCTCTGGCGAGCGCGGACGATCCGCCGGTGCTGCTGTTTTATGACAGCGCGCCGGATCTCGGCAAGCCGCCCGCCAAGGACCCGGTGCATTCAGGAAACTTCGGGGCGGGCATCGCCGGGAAGCTGAAGGCGGTCGGCATCGAGCATGAGATCAATTACAACAACGACTACGGGCACATGAAGTACCCGGATCTGTTCGGTTTCTTGAAGGAGAAGCTGACCCAGGCCACGCCGTCAGCCAAGTAGCACACTCCTTTTACGGGCGGTACGAATGTCCGCGTCCGGTGACGGGATCAATCTGCACGGTGTAGTAGTCCGAAGGCGGCGTGGAGAGATCTGCCTTGTAGTGCTTGGTGGAAATCAGAGTGAGATAAGCGGTGCGCAGCGGCACCCGCAGGCTGGTGGAGCCGTTCGGATAAAAAATGACGCGATAATACGTGGCACCGAGGGATTGAAAGGGATTCACTTTGGCCTGCCCGGTGCTGACGGGGGTCTGATTGATGCTGAACATGGGAGAGAGAGCCCCCTCCACAAGCACGACACTCAGCTTGTTCCAATAA
The DNA here is from genome assembly GCF_044222345.1 of Prosthecobacter sp. Taxonomy (GTDB): domain Bacteria; phylum Verrucomicrobiota; class Verrucomicrobiia; order Verrucomicrobiales; family Verrucomicrobiaceae; genus Prosthecobacter. The sequence goes on along the minus strand of NZ_JBGANL010000022.1, from coordinate 45,912 downwards.
ACGGGCGGCTCGAGGGGTGAGGCCTGATTGGTGGCAGGATTGTAGGATACCATCTGGATGGCGTGGCAGCCTTTGATGTCGTCATCGGTGTAGTAGTAGAAATCCAGGCCGACAGGGCGGTTCTCCGTCAAAGCCCGCTGCTGGGCCATGGCGAGCTTTTGCATGAGGGTGTCGCCAGCGGAGGTGATGTTGGCGGACTGCAAGGCCCCGAGGGTGTAGGGGGTGGCGACGGCAATCAGCATGACCATGATGGCGATCACGATGACCAATTCCACCAGGCTGAAGCCGGCAGGATGAGAACGCCTGCGCAGGCAGGAGGATGGAGATTGAACTGGAAGGAATGTTTTCATCGGAGGAGGCCCCATTTCGAATTACGCATGCTGATGGTGGTGGAAAAAACCTGGTAGTTGAGCTGTTCCGCGCGGAGCTTGACCGCCAGGTCTTTGAGATCCTGCTGCTTGTTGTCCGCCAGAGTGAAGGCACCGGGGGGAATGAGCTGAGGCATGGTGTCTGGATATTTCTGCGCCAGCTTGCGAGCGGAGGCTTCATCAATGGCCACGAGGGTGACCGCCACTCTCGGGGGCAGCATGTGCTGGGTCCCCTGAGGGCTGTCTGTGGTCGTATTGAGAAGCTGGGTGGAGTCATAGGCGTAGTTCGGCGCGATCCACCATGGGGTGGTCTTTTTTAAGGCCGCGTCATCGGCGGTGACCTGCGGGGAAATGATCAGGGCGATGATGTTTTCAGCGATGGGCCGGGTGTCTGCAGGTGTGGTGAGGGTCTCAGCGGAGGTGATGACGCTGGCCGGGGCCTTGAGGAACCACTGGCCCGGCTTGACGGAATAAACGGTGTTCTCCTCCGCCGTGGGGCGGTACTCCCAGAGTCTGAAGCGCATGCTTTGGGCGGTCACATGCTGGGGACGGAAAGCATCATTGCCCGTGTACATGATGAAGTAGCCACGGCCGCACAGCAGACGGTTGAGCCCTTCGTATCCCTGCCGGTCGCTCAGACCCAGACGCGCCTGAAAAAACATCGCCTGGGTGACGAGCTGCGAGGTCTGCGCTCCGGGCAGCAAGGTCTGAGCCTGGCCGGTGACGAACTGGAGCTCCGACTGGCGGATGTATTTGGTGGGAGACTGATTCTGCGATGTGGGAATCGTGGGCTTGTCCCCGGTGTTGTATTGATAGGCCTGGTAGGTGTTCAAGATGGCCTGCCGGAGGTTTTCGGTGATGCTGTCAAAAGCCATGCGGGCCTCACGAAACTGCTCGACGCGGGCCACGCCGCGCTTCCACGCACGCTGAGTGAGGCCAAGCACCTGAACCGAGACCAGCAGGATGATCGAGAGGATCACCATGGAGAGAGACACTTCGATGAGGCTGAAGCCATGCCGCCGTAGTTTGGGATGGAGGGGTTTCATAGGTCAGAATGTGGAGTGCGTCTGGATGCGTGCTCAGTCCCCCATCCTGGCGATGAGGGCATAGGAGGAAGTGATGCGCAGCGGGGAGGCTGTATTGAAATCGAAGGAAGGATCCGCCGATGTGGCGATGCAGATTTTCACCCGCCGCAGGTAGGTCTCCGCCGTGCCTTTTCCGGCGCCGGTGGTGCCAGCGGGCAGGTAAACGTCCAGCGGCTTTTGCGGCACATAAATCGAGGCCACGAAAGCGAGCGAAGATGCGAGTTCTTCCTGACTGGTGCTGCCCTCAGTTATTTCCCTGCCTTCATTGGTGAAGTACCGCAAGGGCCCGTAGCCCGTCCAGGTGATCCTGTTCCAGGCCATGGACTGCATCTCGCCGCTGAGCTTCAGCATGATTTTGGAGCCCACGGACATTTCCGCCGAATTGCGGGCCATGTTGATTCCCTGCGGCAGCAACCCGAGCAAGGTGAGGAAACCCAGGGCGGCGATAGCGACCGCGATGGTCACCTCCACCAGCGAGAAGGCGGCAGAGAGGCGGCTCAGGCGAACGATGCGGGGCTTGCTTTTAGCCTTTGTTTTCATGATTTTGATGAGGCTGATGGTTCAAGGATCGAAGCGTTTTTGTGAGAGGACGCGGAAACGGTGCAGATCATCCAGGGACGGTTTGGAAAGCGGATTGCCCGTGGCGTAATCAAGGTTTTTGGACTTGTCCAAAGCCGGGTCATTGAAGTCGAGATAGCGCTCAATGACCGCCGAGCCCCGGTACTCGGAGCCGATGGTGTCCACGCCGGTGACGAACTGCGAAGGATCCGCCGAGCGCGCTTTTCTGATGGTCTGAATGCGCATGTGGATCTGGTAGGTGTTGGAGCGGGTGGTGAGACGCGGATACATGTTGGTGTAGGGGCGCTCCTTGAGATTGTCGGCGGTCAGGGCGTGGTTCTCCCAGAACGCGAGGATGCTGTTGCCCGAGGGTTTGAGCAGAGCGCTGAGAGTCGTGGGCCAGCTGGTGGGCACGAGGTTGTCCGAGCTGCTCACGGGTTTGGGCAGGAGATACATCTCGCAGATCTGCGCGGGAGAGATGAAGGCGAAGCCGGAGTTGAAGCGCTCGTCGAACAATTTCAACGTGGCATCGATGTCGATCTGCCGGTGCCAGTATTTGTTGCCCTGGGCACTGGTGTCCTCCCTCCAGAACCAGGACTCCGTCTGTGTGGCGGGTGCACCTGCAGGACGCCGCAGGTAGTCGAAGGCATCTTTGACTGAGACGGCCGTAAGGACTTCGCTTTTCATGACGGCCGCCAGTCCCGTGGCACGGCGGATGTGGCGGAAGGGCGCCATCTGGTAGTTGAGATTGATCTTGCCTGCCGAGGAGCCGGGCTGGCTGATGACATAGGGCTCGACCATGGGCATCCAGAAGAAGTCCATGAAGAGATAGTCTGGCGGATCGATGCCATGGTTGAGAAGACCGTTTCTGCCATAGCCTTTGAGCATGTTCGACGCGCCGATGTGAAACTGCTGCCCCTGCTTGCTGCTCCACGTTTGTGGACGGAACAGCAGGGTGCGCCATGGCTCACGGCGCAAACCACCCGAGCCGCCCGAGTCCTGCACGCCGGTGGGCAAAGAACCAAACATGCCGGGCGAGGACACCTGCCGGTTGGGCGAAAAGTACGTCGAGCCGCCGAGCCAGGACACCCAGGAATTCGAGAAGTAGGGCACGAGCTGCTGGCCGTTGGTGGCGGTGACGCTGTAGGTGTTGCCCTCATCGGGTTTGTTGATGTAGGCGCCGTCGGTCTGATTGGCGATGCCACGGTCGAAGTCGCCATACTTCTGCAATCCCGCCCCGGTGGATGCCGTGTAAGGATGATCGGGAAGGAAGGCGGGGTGGTAATTGGCGTCTTTGACGAGACGCCAGCCTTTTTTGTCGTCACCGCGGTCAAGGCCGGGGCCTTCGCTCCAGTTGGCGAGGACGATGTTATGAGCGAGACGCTGCTTGCCGTACAGCCGGTGCTGTTCGAACTCGGTGGCGGGCACCACGTACTGGCCCATGGTCAGGCGGGGGTCACCGTGGCGCAGCACCATGGATTGCAGGGTGTCATCCGGGATCACCAGATTACCGCGGTAGTAGGTGCCGCCGAAGGGGACATCGCCATAGTTTCCGATCTCATTGCCAATGTAGCGGAACCTGCCGCCCATGCGTGTGGAGGGAACGGCGGCGATCTTGGTGATGTGACCCGTTTTGTCGCGCCCGAGGGCACCGTCGGAATGAAATGCCCACCAGTAAGGAGCAGGCACAGGCTGACGCACCCAGATGGAGCCATCTGAATTGGTGCCATAAGTCGTGTCCTCACTTTTGGTGGCCAGAATGGGGGAGGGAAACTGCGCCCCGGGGAAGGAGAAGTTGAAGGTCTGCAGCACCTGGGGGTTGGCATCGTTGCTGAGGATTTTCACGATCACGGTGCCGCCGGAAAATGGAATCCTGCCGTTATCGCCGCCGGGAACATCGATGAAGTCGCTGACCAGATTGTACTGGTTGCAGTTCTGCAACGCGCCGGAGCGGTTGGAATAATAGGAGTAATGCACGCCGCCGCTGTAGGGGGACTGGCTGTCATTGCCGGGTATGTTGGTGTCGTCAAAGAGAATGCTGCCGGCGGTGTAGCCGTTCACCCCTCTGCCCACGGCGGGCAGCTTGCGCTCCTGCAGGAAGGCACGGTAAGAAATGGTGCCGCCGCGCTGATAAACGCCCCAGGCGTTGCTCATGTGCTTGAAGGGGCGGACCACCGTGATGCCATTATTGACGGGGAACATGCGTTTGCCCCCGGCCATCAGCGAACTGGCGTCAATCTCGATGGCGATGTCCGGATTGATCAGCGCCCATCCGGCCGAAGGAGAGAACCATTCCAGCAGGAAGGTGGCCTGGACGCGCTTCACGCCGCTGGCGAGCGGGGTGTCGGCGTCCAGCGTCCAGTTCCAGTTCATGGGGTTGTAACCAGGGTGCCCGGTCTGGTCTCCATTGCGGCCTTCGAGCTGATGAGCGGTGGGATATCTGGTTTTGTAGAATCCATTGGAAGGCTTCTGGTTGTTGGCGCTCAGGGGCGGGAAGTTGGAATACCAGTTGGCCGAGTTGTCCCAGCCGAGCACCGTGTCGCTGCCACTTCCGCGCCAGTTTGGCGGCGTGTAGTTGGGCGCGGATTTGGGTGTGATCTTCGGAGCGCTGACTCCACCAGCCTGGTTGGTGCCCTGGGCGCAGGCAATGAAGTGCAGGCCCGCTTCGCTGATGGTGAGGAAACGGCCCATGCCGCGGTACACCTGGTCTTTGCCCTTCGGCATCACCGTCGGCATCACCTGACCATGACCTGGGAAGCTGTTGCCGTTTGAGTCACGCATCGGCGTGAAGGTCCCTGCGGCCATGCCGGCGGAACTGGATGTGATCCGCGCATCGGGCAGGCCGGAGATGGAAGGATTGGCGCCGACGTTCCGCTCCGCGATGTTGTCATCGTACAAATTGGTGCAGCGGATGTAGTCGAAGATTTCCACCAGGATCTGCTGGCGGTTGTCGCCGTATTTGGTGAGGAAGGAAGCATTGGAAGCGCCAAAGCCTGGAATGGGCTGGCCCGTCAGAGTCATCAAATAGTTGAAGAGCTGGGTGTTGCGGGGAATCGTCGCGAGTTCCGACTGGCTGCGAGGGTCCTGCCGGGTGAAGAAATAATCTTTCCCGGCGATCTGGGCGCAGTTGACGATGGAGTTGTCAAACACCGTGCGGGTGCGGGTGGAATTGGTGCGGTGCACGGGCCACATGCTGATCTTGGGATAGCCAAAGGGATTGGCCTCGGACGCACGGCTGCGCGTGGTCAAAAACGGGCGCAGGCGCTCCACGACCTCATAGTTTTGCAGTCCCGCCCAGATCTGGTTTGTGCCGAGATTGATCTCGTTGCGCTGGCCGTTGCCCTGCGGGGTGGAGCGCAGCAGGAATTCATCCACGCTGGGGAACAAGCGCTCGCCGAGGGCGTCCTGCACGGCCTGAAAGTTGGTAGGGGAGAAAGTGTGATTGACCGGGACGAGCACGGAACCCGCCTTGGAGCCGCCGGGGAGGATTTTGGGCATGAGGTCATAGATGGCCTCCTTGTAGGTGAGCGCCTTGGCGAAGGCGGAGGTGTCTGAGACGAGTGGATTCATGTTCTGGCCGGGGAACAACACGGTGCTCATGCAAACCGTGGCGGGGTGGCCGGGGTAGCGCTGATACTCATAGGCCATGGGCTGATACTTCGCCCAGTCACCATCGCGCACATGAAACAGCCGGGGTGTTTCCCAGGGGGTGCCTTCCCCGGCGGTGTTGATGTTGATCTTGGTGGATTCATCATCCGTCCAGAAGGCCACGCGTGCGATCATGGGATTGTCACGGGTGGCGGTCTGCGTGCCGCCGTTGCTGCTCACAAATTTGCCACTGACATCGAGATACCCCAATGTGCCATCTTTGAGCATGTAAAGCCATTCGACCGGCATGGGCAGACGCTGCTGGGATTCGTCGCCACCGCTGGTCGGGGCCACCACGCCGTCCAGAGTCTGGCCCGAGACACCATTGGCAAAGGTGGAGTAGCTGAAGCCTTCGACGGAACGGCTCGGCGTCTGTGAGTAGGCGCGGGGGTCGATGATCGGGAAAAACATCCGGGGCGGGCCGGTGGGGTTGCTCGTGTCCAGGCGGGCGACAGGCTCGTTGAGATCCACGTATTGCGCGGGCTTTTTGTCCCAGTCCGTCGGCGGTGTGTCTGCGGCGATCTCCGCATCGGTCGTGGCGACCATTTTGCTGTCCGAATAGAGCTTGAGTCCGCGCAGGAGAGTACCGTCCTGCTTGTACTGGCGGATCATGCCAGGCTGGGAAGCCCAGATTTCGACCCCGGAAGAGGCGGAGTCCTGATGCACCCCCTGCTGGATCTGGCTGATGGCCAGATTGATGACGGAGTCGGCATGCAACTGCCCCTTGGCGATCTCCACCTGCGCCACGGTGGAGTTGTAGTCAACGCGAGTGGCGCTGAGCAGGGCGGTGAGCAGAACCATGGCCAGTGCCAGCACGCTGAGCACCGTGATGAGAGCCACCGCACGACGGCGGCGCAGCTTGCGGCCAGAGGCCGCAATAGCTCCTTGCGATGACATACTTTGTATGGATGATGTATTCATGATCTGGACGGATTGAGCTGCGGGTGAGCCCACAGCGGTTCTTTTATTTGAATGAATTTTGTCCGATTGGATCATTTTTGCCTATGAGGCCGTGGTTGAGGCATGAATGCGTCGCGAGTGTGCAGCCGCGCCAAGCTTCATTTTATTTTTAGATACAGCTTTTGCTTAGCTGCGTGATTTTGCCCGCGCGGGGCGGTGTTTTTTCCTTCGTGCGGGCTTGTGGTGAGGCACCTGCCGGGAGCTCAGCGACCTCCTTTTTCAGAACTCACTGAGCAGGATGCTCACGCGGAAAATCAAACAACCGCCGCCCATGGCGGGATCATGCATGATTTACCATGTATCATCATCGCGTGTGATTTTATACCACGCGCCATTGACAGTGATCTTGTTTCCGTGGCGCTGATGCAGGAACGCTCGCCAGAGCCGATGTGGACATCGGCGCTCCCAGCAATGATGCCCGCCCGACAGCAAGGGGGGGGTGCAGTGCGTCCTTCGAAGCCGCGGAACTCGTGTGCCATGCTGTTTAACACACGCTGATGGACGGGCGGGCTGTCGCCACACCCATCCTACGTAGGGCGGGCATGCAAGCATTGGCTGCCCGATCTGCCTTGAAGCCTCCCACTGAACACGAAGTCTCTTCTTCAGCAGCCATGCGCCTGGAAGCACATGAAAAAAGCCTGCGGGCGCATTCCTTATGCGCCCGCAGGCTTGTCCAACGCCACAGCAACCAGCCTCCAACCAAAGATCAACGACGGCGGCGACGACCGCAGAACAAAGTGGTCAGACCGATGAGCAGCAGGAGCATACGCCCAGGCTCAGGGACGACGACCACAATGCCGTAGCTGTTGAACAAGGTGGTGTCATAAATCAGCCCGGAGAGACTGAGATCCGGCAGGGCCAGATCCCCCAGCAGGCCGCCACCACGGTGGTTGAAACCATCGGCCCCCAAATTAAAGCCGTTGTTCGTCAGAGTGGCCCAGTCGATCAGGTTGAACACGTCTCCCATGACCGGCTGGTAGTCGGTGGGGCTGCTGGTGAAGGTGACATGACCACCTGCGTTCAGGGTGAGGGAGCCGGTGACCACGAGGCGGTCATGATTGCCGCCGGTGTGCGTGTCGTAGAAGCTGCCCTGCGAATTGAGGTAGGCGGTCAAATCTCCCGCTCCCATATGGAGGGCGACATTGGCGGCGTCATTGTAGTCCGCGCCATTGGTGGCCCCCATCTGCAGAGTCAGGCGATCCACACCGCTGGCGCTGCCTGCAAGCACAACGCTGCCATCCACGGTCAGCACGCCGATGCCATTCCCCGCAGTGCCGATGCTGGAAGGATCCGAAGACATGCCGGGCCGCAGGACTCCGGCACCGCCATTGGTGCCGACGATGAGGCTGCCAGCCCCCGTGACCACGGTGCCGGAACCACTGACGGGGCCGTCGAAAGTCATATCCACCGCATTGGAGCTGGAGAAGTCAAAGAAGGCCCCATTGTTGACCTCGATCCAGCTGGTGCCGGAGACGGCCCCGTCACCCGCCAGGGCCAGAGTGCCTTCGGTGACGGTGGTCTTGCCGGTGTAGGTGTTGTCACTGGTGAAGGTCACGGTGCCGGAGCCCTGCTTGTTCACGCTCAGCACATCCCCCGGCGAGGCTTCAGAAATGACGCCGGAGATCACCACGCCTTTTTCACCGCCCCCTGCATCATCATTCGAGGAGGAGACGAGGGTCAGTTCGCGAATGTTGTCCACGCCCGGGAGGGTGGAATGCTGCAGCGTCACATTGCCGCTGAAGTAAGAGGTGCCGCTGGTGAAGGTGCCGCCAAGGGTCGTGCTGCCGCTGCCGTTGGTGTCGTTGATGTCGATGTTATTGAGAATGGTCATGCCACCGTTGCCGGCAAGCAGGGCGATGCTGGCGTCTGCAATGTCCTGCAGCCAGTGCACCGGATCCGTCGAGGCGGTGTTCACGCTGGCCACATCCGAAGAGGCCTGGAAGAACTGCAGGCCGGCCTGCGTCAGACCGCCGGTGATGGCGATGCTGGAGCCGTAGCGCATTTCACTTGATGCATCAAAGTCAGCGACGCGCACGAGGTTCATCTGGCCGCAGGTGGCATCCACGCTGACGACCTGATAGACGCCGTTGTACTCGGGGTGATCGCTCTCATTCTTCACCAGAATGCGCCTGCCCACGTCCGCTGCCGTGATCGTCACGCCATCCACCACGGCATTGACATTGAGGAAGGCTCCGGTCCCGGCGCCGCTGGCACCATTGCCGACGGGATCAAAACTGCCGGTGGTCTTGGTGATGAGCGAGCTCGTGGTGGCCAGATAGGCGCTGTTCAGGTCATACCGCGTGTCTCCCAGCTCCACCACCGTCACCGCGAGCGCCTGGTTGTCGAACAGGCTGAGGGTGCCATGACGGATCACGGTGCCACCGTCGATCGCTTCGCCGCCGATCAGAGGGGTGTAGGGGTCGAGTGTGTCGTAGCGACCGTAGTTGTTTGCCGCACGAAGCTCCACCGTGCCCGCACCGATCTTCACCACGTTGGTCATGGCAAAGAATCCCGCATCCGCCACGCTGTCGCCAAATTTGAAGGTGGAGGCGCCATCCGCCTCAAAGAACACATTGGTGGAAATATCTTGATAAAGAGAGACCATGCCGCCAAGGCCAAAGCCATAGGTGCCGCTGGTCTCGCGGGTACCGATCACCGTGATGCCTTCGTCATTGCCATCCGTGGAATTCATGATCACGGAGTTCGTCACTTCAGAGGCGGTGCCTGCAAGCAGCAGCTCCACTTTGCCCCCCAGCAAACCATTGGCCAGGCCGGGCAGTCCCCCGAGATAGATGGAATTGGTGGAGTCGCCAAAGGCGCTGTTATTGCCGCCAATGAGCCCGCCCTGAACCACCACCACGGTGCCGCCGAAAGTATTCAGCCCCGAGAGCGTCTGCACGCCGCCGCCGACCTTGTAGAAGAAGCTGTTAAAACCGCTGATGATGCCGGAGAAATCCGCATCCCGGGTGTTGTCGCCACCGACTTTGAACGTGGCTTGATCAATGTACACCGAAGCGCCAGCCGAACCTACGAGCGAGCCGATGGTGACATCGAAGCCCGTGCCTGCCTCCGTCCAAGAAGGGCTGAGAGTCGCGCCGTCACTGACGATGAAACGGGAATTCGGCGAGAAGGCGTTGTTTGAGCCGGCATACAAGGTGCCCTCCTGCACGAGCGTGTTGCCGGTGTAGTTGCTGAAAGAGTCAGCGACAGCGCCGCCGCCTGTGGCGGCACCAAACACGGTGTCTCCCGTGCCGATTTTCACGACGGAGAGCTCGGCTGTGCCGCCGCCGAAGATCGCGCCCGCCACACCATTGCGCAGTCCGACACCGACGTCCTGATAAGACGGCCCGGTCTGCGTGCCCGAGTCAAAGGTGATGGTCGCGGCAGTCGCAGAGGCGTTTTCGATGCCGGCCGATGTTGCCATCCCCACCCCGCCAGTGAAGAGGAAATTTTTGGTGAAGGTCATGCTGTTTCCAGCGAGCTGCAGGGTGCCGTAATTGCGGAACCCCACGTTTTGACTGGTGCCCAGCGCATTCGCATTGCCGATGCGCAAGGTGGCATTGCGCCCCAGGTTGGCCACAATTCCGTTGTCGTTGCCGATGGTGATGACACCATTGTAGCCCGAATTGTCACCGCGCATCCAGACGGTGAAGGTCGCGCCATTGGCGAGGGTGCCGGCATTGTTACCGTCGAGGTAGATGGCGTTGGATCCGACGATGCTGCCGGTAATGTCAAAGACCGTCTGCTGCACATTACCGGTGAGATTGACATCCAGGTTGCTGGTATCCTCATAGTAGAAGCGGACATAGCTTGATGAACCGCTGCCCACGTTGATTTGATTGGTGAAATGAATCGTGCCGCCGGTGGGCAGATAGCCTGCGGCAATGCTGACCAGCTGCTTGATGCCATCCCTGACGATGATGTCACGGTTGACGGTCAGGTCCATGTTCGGCGCGTCGAGGCCGATGGTGTTGTTGCCGTAGAAGCGGTTTTCGATGCGCATCTGGATCGCGGAGGTTTGAACCTTCGCCGCATCACCAAAGTAAATCTTGCCGGTCGGGTTGAACATCGCGCCGGAATTCATCTGCAGGCTGAGGAAGCCGTCCTGGATGTCGAGATCGCCCGTCCACTCATGCATGGGGGTGTAGAAACGGAGGTTGCCGTCGCCGAGCTTGATGATGTTGCCGGTGCCCATGATGCCGCCTTCATTGGGATTGATGAGGTATTCGGAGTTGCCGGTGCTGCCGGCATCGCCATAGCGGTTTCCCTGGGTCTGGAAGGTCAGATCACCGATGATGTTGAGGATGCCGTCGAAGGTGGGCTGGCGCTGGGTGCTGCCGTCGAAGAGGATTTGATCACCCGCTTTCTCACCGATCTGGAACCACTCGCGGAAGCGCAGCTGCCCGGTGCGGTTGGCATCGCGGACCATGGAGAACTCGACGGTGACGTTGTTCTTGATGATGGTGCCATCCGCCCAGGACTGGGTGGTGCCGAATGGAGCGTACTGGGAGTTGCTGTTGCCCTTGCCCTGGATGTCCACCCGCAGGGCGTTGACACCGTCCCCGAGGATCGTGAGACCTGTGTAGTTGTTGACCACGCCGAGAAGATCTTCGGTAGTGCTGTTGAAGAATCCGCTGCGGTCACCGAACTGCACCGTGCCTGAGCCGACGATCTGCAGACCACCGGCGTTGGGATTGTTGGAGCCGTAGGCGGCGATGATGTTGCTGGTCTCGGAGGAGATCTGGTTGGTCGTGGAGCCGCGGATGACGAGGGTGCTGCCCGCATCAGAGACACTCAAAATGCCGTTGTTGCCGCCGAGCGTGATGTGCTGCGTGAGCGCGGCGCTGGAGGCACCGATCCCGGAGTAGTTCAGCGTGCCGCCATTGAGGAAGAATCCGGAGGTGGAGCCAAACGCGCCGACATCGTTGAATGAAACGGAAGCCGCCCCGGTGACGTGGGTGGCACCGGTGTAGGTGTTTGCGGGGGTGTAGGATGTGGTGGAATAGGTGAGGTTGTTGGTGCCGGGGGCGGTCACCAGCTTGGTGAGCACGAGGGTGGTGCCATTGGTGATGCTGAGGATCTTTGTGCCTGCGGCGATCCCCACCCCGCTCACATCCATGCCCGCCGTCAGTCCAGCCGTGCTGCCCACGGTGACGGTGTAGGAATTGCTGACCGTGGTGCTGCTGACCACGGAACTGCTGACGCTGCTGGGTGAAGTGAAGGCGAGCCCGCCGGTGCCGGTGAAAACAACGTTCTGTGCGCCGGTGATGCTGCCATCGAAATTGACGAGGCCGGAGGCGTAGTTGTGGATCAGCAGGTCGATCCCGCTGCCAGCGGTGGTCAGTCCCACGCCTGCGGCGATGGGGGTGCCGCCGGTGTAGTTGCTGGTGATGAGAAGGCCGCCTTCATTCAGGGTGAGCGTGCCGCTGGTGATGGTGCCCGCCGCCGTGTCGAAGCGGATCGAATTCGTGGTGGCCGCGGCGAGCCCGGCGCTCTGGACGTCCGTCTGCAAGCCGGTGCCGAAGCTGTTGGCGGAGTAGCCGGTGTAGGCGACGACATTGCCTGCGGCATCCGTCGCGGCCCAGTCGGTGGCGAAGGCGGTATTGGCAGCATTGGCGCCATAGGTCGCGTAGGAACCGATGCGCGCCTTGCTCTTCATGGCGGCGTTGGAAAAATTCATGATGCCACCAGCGATGGACTGGAAGTGGATGGTGCCGGCTGCTGCGCGGGTGATGGAGGAGCCCGCGATGCTGAGGGTGCCGAAGCTGCTGACGCCATTGCCGATGACGGCGATCGCGTTGCCGCCCTGGTTGAGCTTGAGGCTGCCGAAGTTTTCCGTGAACGAGGCACCGCTGCCATCCATGGCGAGGGTGCCGCCCGCGAGGGTGAGGTAGGCGCCATTGCCGACACGGCGGTTCAGATTCGTGTCATAACCGGCGAGGGCGAGAATGCCCCCCATGACGTTCACGCCTTCCACGGTGCTGTCACCAGCGGTGGAGCCGAGCAGATTGACCTGTCCCCCGCCCTGCTTGGTGATGGAGGAGTTCACCAGAGCGCCGCCATCCAGCAGATTCACATTGAGGTTCACGGTGCCGCCCTTGGCCGCGAACAGGCTGAGGTCGCGTGTGTAGGTCGTGGTCCCGTTGGTGAAAATGATGCTGCCGTCTCCCATGCCAAAGCTCACCGCACCCAAGGTGTTCACACCGCCCAGAGTCGTGTTGCCGGTGGTGTTGCCTTCACCATACACGTAGTTCCCCGCGAGGTTGTCCGGGTCGCTGGTGTCCACACCCACCTGCCAGGTGCTGAGGTTGAACTTGGAGCCGGCATTGAGCAGGAAGAAAGCCAGATTCGCGGCACCGCGGCCGCTGTCTGATGTGAGCGACCGGCCGCCCATCTGCAGGCCGATCATCGAATTCAAAGGAGCGGAGTTGACCGTGGCGGCGGCGGCAGCGGTGTAGAAATCTCCGTTCCCGGAGTAGTAGAGCGCACCACGGTTGATGTTGATGCGGCCGGCGGCATTGTACTGCTGGCCGATCTGCACGGCTGATTCATCGTTGTTGGCGGTGACTTCCATGCGCAGCACCTGCGACTGAGTGTGGATGTCGATCGGGCCGGTGAGAGCACCTGCGGCATTGTCCTGCACCACACCATTGAGATAAAGCAGGCCCCATGCACCGGTGTAGGTGCTGAAGATGCGTGAGTCCGTGCGGGCGCCGGAGCCAATGGCGGTGGAACCGCCGTAGATGTTTCCTTCGATGGTGGCGAGGCCGGTGGTGTTGCTGAAAATACGCGGGAGGAAACTGCGTGCGTAAGCCGTGGCGCCGCCGGAGTCCACATTGTCGATGATGATGTTGCCGGCCCAGACGGAGTTGTTCTCGATCTGGAGCGCGTTGTTCACGCCGCTGATCGCGCCCACGTAGAGATCAACACCGGAGATGCGCGAGCCGAGCCCGAGCACGAAATTGCCGTACCCGTTGATCTGGACCTGCGGGCTGGCTCCAAGTGACTTGTCATGCCGGGCATAGATAGTGCCATAACTCACGGTGGTGAGTCCCGTGTAGTAGTTGACGGAGTTCAGGTACAGCGAAGAACCGCCGGACTTCGTCAGGCCGGTGGCGTTGACGATGCTGGAGTTCATGTAGAAGAAGTTGTTGTCGAAGTCGGTGGCCCTGTAGGCGTTGATGGCGTCCGAGGTGTTGTAATGAGCCCAGATGCTGCCGATGTTGAACTGAGCCTCCATGCCGTTGAAATCCGTGGAGCCGCCGTTAAGGGAGCTGCGGATGTCCAGGTTCCAGTTGGGATTGTAAACATTGCCGCCCACATTCTGCACACCGGTGTTGTACATCTGAATCATCCCAGAGTTGATCTTGAGCGTGCCACCATCCGCGATGATCAATGAGGTCCAGTTCCCATAGCCGCCGCCAAAATTGGATGTATTGGGGGAGCGGTTGTCCAACACGAAGGATTCCGAGGCAAACGTCAGCGAGTTGACGACCATGCTGGCACCCCCGGGCACCGTGCAATCCGCCGCATCGGCACCCAGTGTGAGGAGGGAATTTCGACGGCTGGTAAATTCATTGGCTCCGAGGCTGTCGCTGGTGACACCGACGATCTTGAGGTTTTGATCAGCGCTGATGCCCTGGTCCTCCAAGCGGATGGAGGTGGTCTGCGCGGTGTCCGGGCTGCCGACGACCTTGTATTCGGAATCCAGGAGCGGACGCAGGAAGTGGTCGCCCGCGCTGTTGGTGTCCACGGTCACCAACCGGTTGGCAATGTAGTCTTCATTGAAGAGGTTGCCGGTCCCCGCCAAATTGGACCAGTTCGGGCGGACACCGCCATAGAAGCCGACGGCGACGGCGGCGTTGCCATTGGTGCCGTCACCGGTGCCGATGAGGGTGGGCAGCACGTCGACCTGGACGACGAAGATGTTACCGTTCGAGTTGGAGGGCACGGCGGCGTTGAAGTCCTTGCCGGCAAACGAGGTGCCGGAATCAAGAAGGCGCAGCTGCACGCTGGCGCCGGGATTGCGCACGATTTCCGTGAAGTGGAAGCCGACATATTCGCCTTTCAGCACGGGTGCGCCGCCAGAGAGAGTCGCGCCCATGTCAGCCTCGATGCCAAACTGGCCGACCAGCACATTGGCAGCGCCGAGTTTTTCGATGCCTGAGAAGACCCCGGCGGGGCCTTCCATGCGCATGCGCACGTAGCCATTCGCGTAAATGGGCATGTCATCCCCCAAACGGCTGCGTGTTTCATCCGCGCCGGTGCTGTCGTTGTTCAGGCCGAGGAAGCTGTTGCGCTCCAGGGTCATGCTGGCCATGCCCATGATGCGTCCGGCGTCATACACACGAACGGTTCCTGAGGCATTGATGTAGCTGCCGGTGAAATTTGATTCGTTCGAATAGAAGCGGAATTCCCCCTGGCCAATCTTGATGATGCTGGCGGAGCCGTAGGTCTCGCCGCCGCCGTTGTTGAGGTAGATGTTGCTGCCGTTGCGGAGGTTGAACAGGGCATCGCTGAGCACATTGATCTGGCCGCGCAGATAGTAGGCGCGTGTGGTGCCGGTGTTGCCGGTGACAGTCTGGAAGGTGCCGCCGCCCTGATAGCCCTGGCCGTCCAGCGTGAGCCATTCGTAGAGGCCGATGTCTGCATTCGTCACATTCAGAAGCAGGCTGCCGTTTGGCCCGATGTAGGTGCTGTCCACCCAGCCGTTGTAGGTGCCCAGTGCATTGGACGCGGAAGAGGCAAGACCGGAGATCTTGATGGTGCCGTTGTTGATCATGGTCAGGGCATTGTAGCCATTGTACATGTTCTCACGGAGCGTGTTGTCGGGCGCGCCGGTGAGCACCAGGGTGCCGCCACCTTCGACGGCCAGACCACCGATCAGAGGACGGGTCAGATCGATGGGATCATCTCCCGGGGGCAGGTTGGTGACATCGCTGGTGATGTAGCCGTTGATGGTGAGCGACTTGCCGGCGGCCACATTGAAGGTGGCGGCGCTGGCACCGAGGAAGATGGTGCGCGCGCCATTCAGGGTGATGTCATCCGTGACGGCCAGCGTGCCGCCATCGATGTGGAGATTGCCGCTGTCGAGGATGGCCCAGATGCCAACATTGCCAGTCCCGCCCGAATTGGTGTTCACGTAGACGCCGCTGGTGTAGCCAGAGCCGCCATTGGTCAGCGTCGTCGCTGTCACATTCTGGCTGCTGTTCGTCGTGAAGAGGCCCGCCGCACCGGAACCGCCGCCACCGCCGATGAAAAAGAGCGGCCCGTTGGTCACGCTCACACCGGCGTTGGTGCCGTTGTACTCACGCACCAGCCGGGTGATGCTGCCACTGATGCCGCCGAGCTGCGACTCGCTGGAGATCTGCAATGTGCCGCCATTGATGTAGGTGTCCCCCGTGTAGCTGTTGCTGCCGGTGAGGACGGTCGTGCCGACGCCGCCAGTCACAAGGTTCACCACTCCGGCCCCGCTGTTGGTGATGTTTGCCCCGATGGTGGTGATGCCGGAGCCGTAATTGTGCAGGAGGATGTCCCCTGCCCCGCTGCGGGTGAGAGTGCCGTTGGTGATGTTCACCGCGCCACCGGCGGCGTAGCTGACGAGCATGCCGCCGTTTTCCACCGTGAGGGTGCTGCCCCCGAGATTCAAATCTGCGGCGGCCGCAAACTTGATGGAATTTGTGGCCGTGGGGCCGCCGAGTGTGGCCGAGGTGGTGACCGCCGTGTTGTTGCCGCTGGCGAAGGTGTTCACGTCATAGGCGGTGAAGGCTTTGACTCCCGTGGTGCCTTCGCGCGCGGCCCAGTCGGTCACCTGACCGAGGGCATTGCCATAAACCGCCCAGTAACCGAAGCGGGCGCCGTCCGTGGTGGTGAGGCCGGGAGCGGAGATGTTGATGACGCCGCCGTTGTTTTCCACGAACGCCATGGTGACACCCGAGGCAGGATTCAGCGCGAGGGTGGAGCTGATGTTCACCGTGGCATTGCCGCGCACGGCAAGGCGTGAGCCGCCGGAATTCAGGGTGAGGTCGCCGAAGTTTTCCAGCGCCGTTCCTGCGGTGGCATCCACGATGAGATAGCCGCCGCTGAGCGTGAGAGCGGCACCATTGCCGACGCGGCGGCTGGCATTCACATCGTAGCCGGTCAGCATCAGAGTGCCGCCGAGCATCTTGAGAGATTCCACCGTGCTGTCTCCTGCGCTGGAGCCGAGCAGCCGCACGGTGCCCGCGCCCACCTTGGTGATGGAGGAGTTCACGAAGTCGCCGCCGTCGAGGAAATTCACCTTCATGTCCACGGCGCCGCCGCGTGCGGCGTAGAGGTTCAAATTGCGGTCATAGAGCGTGGAGGCCTGGGTGAAGCGGATGCTGCCGGCGCCGGTGCCAAAGGTGATGGTGCCGCTGATGTTTTCACCGCCGAGGCTGGTGTCCCCCGTGGTATTGCCAAAGCCGTAATTGCTGTTGCCGAGGCTGTTGTTCGGATCCGTGGTGTCCACTCCGACATTCCAGCTGGAGAGATTGAAACTGGTGCCATCATTGTGCAGGAAGAAGGAGACGTCCGACGCACCAATGCCCACGCCGCTGTCGATGAGCGAGCGTCCGCCCATCTGGAAGCCTGAGAGATCGCTGTCCGGGTCCATCGCCAGAGCGGCCGCGTCGCTGTAGAAATTTCCGGCGCCCATGTAGCGCAGCACCCCGCGCACGATGCTGATGCGCCCGGCAGCGTCATACTGCTGGTAGAGATGCACATTGGCGGTGTCGGTGGTGGCGGCCACTTCCATGCGCAGCGCATCATTGAGGGTGTGTCCGCCGCTGAGGTCCACCGCGCCGGTGGACTTGTCACGGATCTGCCCCATGAAATCCAGCGTGGTGAGGGAGGCACCGGTATAGGTGGTGAACACGCGGGAGGTGGCCTGGGCGCCGGGAGACACCACAGTGTCCCCGCCATAGATGTTGCCATTGATGTGCATGACGGTGTTGGAGCTGGCCGCCTGAATACGCGGCACAAAATTCCGCGTGATGCCGCCGGCACTGCCGGTGGAGTCCACGTTGTCGATGATCACATTGCCGCCCCATTCGGTGCCGTCACCCTCTGCGTAGAGGGCCAGATTGTTGCCGGAGATCTGGCCGACGTAGAGATCCACGCCCATGATGCGCGCATTGTAGCCCAGGATGAAATTGCCGCCGCCGGTGACATTGAGCCGGGTGCTCTGGCCCAGGGCCTGATCATGGCGTGCATAGAGGTTGCCATAGTTCACGGTGGTGTCACCGGTGTAGTAGTTGGCGGCTTCCAGAGTCACGCTGGAGCCGCCTGTTTTGGTCAGGCCATGGCCGCCTGTGTTGTAGATGCTGGTGCGGATGATGGCGGTGGTGTTGTCGCCATCCGCGTTGTTGTAGGCGGTGTTGCCGGAGACGTTGTACTGCGCCCATTCGCTGCCGGCGTAAATGATCGCCTCCCTGCCGTTGAAGTCGAGGTTCCCGCCGATGATGTAGTTGTTGATGTCGAGATTGACGCCGGTGTTTGAGGCGGCGCCCAGCCGGTCCATGGTGCCGATGTTCGCGAACATCAGCACGCCGGAGTTGATCTTCAAAGTCCCGCCCTGCGTCATCATGAGATTCACCTGATTGCCCGCGCCATTGACATTGCTGGCGGTTGCATCGGTGGCGAAGGTCACGGAGTTGGTCTCCAGCACCGAGTCCAGGGTGAGGATGGAATTGATGCGGGAGGTGAAACCGTGGCCGATGGCGTCATCGGTGATGCCGACGAACCGCACGTTTTGATCCGCATTGATGCCTGCCGTGGTGAGATCCAGCGGTCCGGCGGTGGCGGCGGTGGTGCCGGCGTCGTTGACGATCTTGTAGTCGGTGGAACCCGGGGCGTCCGAAAGCGGGCGGAGGTAATACACCGGCGCACCTGTGATGGGATTTGTGCTGAGCACCGAAGTCATCAGGAAGCGCGAGGTGCGATCCTCATCCCAGGCGATGCCGGTGGTCGTGTTCAGCAGCGTAGGCCGGGTGCCGCCGAAGAAGCCCGCGATGATGGCGGTGTTTCCATTGGTGCCGTCTCCTGTGCCGCTGAGCGTGGGTGCGTTGTCCACCAGCACGAGAGCACGGTTGGCAAGATCCGTGACACCGGAGGAGATGTCCATGCCGGGGTCGAAATTACGCACCATGACGACGGTGCCCTGATTGCGCACGATGTCGGTGAAGTGCCAGCCGGCATAGTCCCCCTGCAGACGCACGGCCCCATTGAAGACGTCACCGCCGAGGGCGAATTCAATGCCAAAGACACCGCCGGTGACATTGACGACGCCGGATTTTTCAATGCCGGAAAACACGCCTGCACCGTTTTCGATGCGCATGCGGGTGTAGCCATTGCTGGTGATCACCAGATTGTCATTCAAACGATCACGGAATTCGTCGATGCTGGTGCTGCCGCCGCTGTACAAGAAGAAGGAATTGCGATCCAGCTCCATGCCCAGCATGCCCTGGAGATTGCCCACCCCGGAGATACGGCTGGTGCCGCTGCCACTGAGGAAGCGGCCGGTCCAGTCCGGGGCATTGAGGTAAAAGCCGAATTCATTGGACCCGGTGCGGAGGATGTCGCCGCTGCCATAGAGCGCGCCGCCAAACTCACCCAGCCGGATGTAGCCATAGCTGGTGCTGGCGAGGTTGAAAAGGGTGGGGCTTTTCACCTCCATCTGGCCATTCAGACGCACCACCCGCCCGGTGCCGGTGGTCAGGACAGCGCCGCGGCCCTGATAGCCGGTGCCGCCGAGGGTGAGCCACTCATAGACGGAGGGATCTGATGTGGCGGCAAATTCCAGCGTGCCGTTTGCACCGATGATCGTGCCGTCGATCCAGGAACGGTTCGTGCCCAGCGCGCCCGTGGCGGAGGTGCCTGCGCCCGCAATTTTCAGCGTGCCTTCATTGATCCGGGTGAGACCGCCGTAGGTGTTCATCATGTTGGAGCGGATGGTGTTGTCCGGCGCCCCTGTGAGCACCACGGTGCCGCCGCCCTGGATGGTGAGATCTCCAATGTCGGGATTGCCGTTGCTGGCCGGGTCATCCACGCCGCCCAGATGACTGGCCGTGTAGCCATTCGCCGCGCTGATCTGGCTGATCTCGCTGGTGATGTAGCCGTTGATGGTGAGGGTCTTGCCAGAGGCCACGTCGAGGGAGGCGCCATTGGCCCCCAGGAACAAGGTGCGCGCGCCGTCCAGCGTGACATCCTGCGTCACCGCCAGCGTGCCGCCGTTAAAGTGAAGATTGCCGCTGTTGAGGATGGCCCAGACACCGGCCGGATTTTCCGTTGTTCTGTTCGGGTCATCCAAGTTTGCCCAGACGCCGGTGGTGTAGCCGGAACCGCCGCTGGTCAAGGACGTGGCGGTGACGACGGTGGTGTTGGAATTGAAGGTGCCGACGGCGGCGGTGGTGGGCGCATTGGCCGTGGTGAAAAGGATGGGGGCATTGGTGTTGGCGGAATAGGCGGAGGTGAGGCCTGAATTGCCGTTGCCACCGTTGTTCACGCGAACGAGATCAACGATGCTGCCATTGATGGTGCCGAGATTGCTCTCGCTCGAAATGCTGAGCACGCCGTTGTTGAGGTAGATCTCCCCGGTGTTGGCATTGGCCGCCGTGAGGATGGTGGTGCCCGTGCCGCCCAGGACAAGGTTTACCTTGCCTGCACCACTGTCGGTGAGGGTGGCGCCGATGGTGAGGGAGCCCGTGCCGTAATTGTGAATCATCAGGTCGCTGAGAGTGCCTGCACCGCCAAGATTGCCATCGAAGGTGCTGGTGAGAGCACCGCCGCTGATGCTGCTGGCGCCGCTGTTGCTGGAGGTGATCAAGACCGCCCCGCCGCCGAGGGTCATCGTCTGGCCGTCGAGCGTCAGATTCACCGGTGCGTTGAAGCGCAGGTTGTCCGGCGCGGCTGCGGCGCTGAAGCTGACATCCGAGGTGACGTCCACGGTGTTGCCGCTGGCGAAATCGCTTTCGGCAGCACCCGTCACATAGCCGCTGAATGCAGCGATGGCCCCCGAGGCGCCGTTGCTGGCGAAATCATTCACCACACCAGGAGTGGTGCCATACGTGGCATAAGACATGATGCCGGTGCTGGTGAGCCCCGTGGCCTGGAGGGTGATGGATGCGGTGCCCGCACCGCCCTCGGTGAAGCGCAGCGTCGCGCCTTGGTTTTTGGTGAAGACAGCGGCCGCAGCGCCGAAGTTGAGCGTGTTGGTGCGGCCCGCACCGGCGATGATGCTGATGCCGGATTCGCCATTGAGCAGGCGGAAATTGCCGGTGAGGTTCTCCGTGCGATTGGCCAACGTATCTCCGATGTAGGTGAGCGAGCCGCCGCCAAAGAGGGCCTGGGCGGTGGTGACGCCGAAGCGGTTGTCCCCCAGCAGGCTGCCGCTGGTGGGATTGGCCTGCCAGACGGCCTCACCGCCCATGAAGTTCCAGCGCTCCACGGTGGAGGCACCGACGGCGTTTGCATTGAAGATGACGGTGCCAGGGCCGACGACGGTGGCGATGGAGTTCACCCCCGTGCCATTGTCATAAAGACGGGCATTGACCACCGTGCTGCCGCCGCGTGCCTGCAGGAAGCGCAGGTCGCGGTCCCCGCCCTGGTTTTCAAAATAGATGCTGTAGCTGGCCGCCCCGTCCTGGGAGCCGATGTAAACGTTGCCGCTGGTGTTTTCACCACCGATGCTGATCGTGCCGTCGCGGTTGTTGTTGTACACATAGATCTGGTTTGACCAGTTCATGACCTGACCGTCACGGGTGAGCATCATGTGCGAGTGGTAGGTGCCGGAGTTGTTGGTGCTGTCAACACCGAGCGCCAGACGTGTCCAGTAGTCGTTGCCCTGAATGAGTGCGTCCGCCCCATCCGTGAGGAAGCCCGTGCCGTCATTGCCGGCGGCATTGGGATCGTACATGATGCGGAAGTAGCCGCGATTGAGGTCCAGACGACCCGTGGCATCCCACTGCTGGAAGACATTCACATTGCCCTCATCATGGCCGGAAATCTGAAAGCGCAGGGAATGATTTGTATCCAGGCGGGTGGCGGAGTCTCCGGTGCGGTAGATGGAGGTGATGGCGGCATTCGCCGGATCTGTGCCGAGATTGCCGGTGGCGACGTCACGGAACTGGCCACGCAGATTGACAGTGTAGGACTCGCCGAAGCTGGTGGTGACAACGGGGGGATCCGCGTAGGCGTCACTGTCCGTCAGGCTGGCATTGTTGTCGGTGTAGATATTGCCATAAACGGAGAGCGTGCCGTTGTTGCGGGAGGTGATGGTGTAGGACTGAAATTCTGAACTGCCCGCAGCATCCGCGACATCCAAAATCACATCCCCGCCCCAGGTGCTGTGCGTGGCCCCATCAGCCCGCAGAACGGTGGGAGATCCTTGGAAGGTGTTGGTCGCACGCAGATTGATGCCGGTGATGTTGGTGCCGTATTCGAGCAGCAATGCCGAATTCCCACCGAGCTGCACTTCGCGGCCGGGGCCACCAGCACCCAGCGCCCCCGCATGACGCACATTCAGCGCCCCCTGGTCACTGCTGTAGATGTTGCCGGTGAAGGAGTTCCAGGTGTCCAGATAGAGGGTGTTACGGCCGGTCCGGACAAAATCAGTCACGTTCACGATGTGAGAGCGGATGTAGGAGCTGTTGCCCGTCATGAATTCATACCAGTTCACCGTATCACGGTCGAGGTCGTGCCAGAGGGCATTGGAATTGATCAACGCCACGCCGCCGTTCATGTCGAGGAAGCCGCCCCGGATCACGGCCTCCATGTTGGCACTGGTGGACTCGACGAAGCTGGTGAGATTGATAACCCCGGAGTTGATCTTGAGCGTTTTGCCCTGCTCGATGATGATGAAGTCCTTGGTGGATGTGCCCACGACCTGTCCTGAAGCGACGGCATCAAAACTCACGGTGAGGGAGTTGACGGCTGTGTCCGTGGTGACATTGCGGCCCGAGTAATTGTTCACGTCGCCGTAGTTTTCCACCCCTGTCACGGGAGCGATGTACCGGTTCACGAGCCAGTTGGTGCCGGCGGTTGGATTCAAGGCGGTGTCATACTCCGCAGCGGTCAGCGGACGCAGAAATCCACCGTCAAGGGTCATCAGGCCGGTGCCACCACCGCTGTACATGTAGCTGCCCTGCACGGACTCCAGCGGCCGGGTGTAGCTGCCGATGGTGGGCGTCTGCAGGGTGGGGACCACGCCGCCAAACAGGCCGAGCACGATCTTCTGGGAGGTGGTGCCCGGGGCATTGGCACCGACAGTGACGATCCCGGTGGTGTCATTGATGGCAATACGATCGTCGCCACTTCCGGTGCCCCAGGTGTGGGACGGGTTGGTGCCGTAAATTTTCAGCACGCCCCCGTTGTTGCGCGTGAAGGTCTGGAACGAACCATCAAAGCGGCCACCGGCACGGGTGTCGAGGTAGAGCACGCTGGTGCCGTAATCCGCGACCACATGGCCGAAGTTTTCCTGATTGGTGACGGTGGTGTCCGTTTCCAGCAGCAGGTAGCCGTTGCGGAGATTGGTGAAGCCTGCGTCGTTGAGGCGGTCGTCGTTGTTCGCGCTGGCATAGACTGCATTGGCGGAGTTGTTCAGCAGGGCCAGCGATCCCCAGCGCGTGAGGGTGATGGAGCTGGCCTGGTTGAAGCTGCCATTGGCACCGGTCAGCGACATGTTGAAATACACCGATCCCGCCTGCCCCCCGTTGCCGCGGTCAAAGGAGTTGCTGATCCAGCGGCCGGTCGGCTGCTTGATGAGGATGTCCCCGTTAAAATTCGTGCTGTTGCCCGTGATGCGCAGCTCACGGGAGCCACGGACGGTGAAACCCGTGCCGGCGTTGGTGCCGGTCATGTTGTCAAACACGCCGTCAAACTGCGTCACCCCCGGATGGTCAAAGGTGCCGGTGGTGCTGTTGTAACCGCTGGAGCCGCCACTGAGGTCAAAGAGATTGCCATTGCCCCTCGCATCTGGGGCGATGCCGCCGCCGACGAGATTGATCGTGACGTTCGTGAAGATGTGGTCAAACGTGCGGCCCACCTCGCCGTTCCCCTCACGCTGAAACACGCCGTTGTTGAAGTTGAAGATCATGCTGTCAAAGGTCAGCGTTTCCTTGGACTGCTCCGCCAGGGTGCCCGTATTGGCGACACTGGCGCCCCAGTAGGAACCGACGGAAAAACGCGCATCAATCACCGTGTTGCCCTGAAGGGCTGTCTGGAAAAGATTGACGCCAAAGAGATCCGAGGTGGTGCGGCTGCCATTGGCCAGATCAACATTGTCGTAAGGATTCCGGTTGTAGGCGAGGTTCACCGTCAGGCCGTCCAGATTGATGCCGGTGGATGCGCCGGTGCCGCTGAGCAGCCCGCGGGATTCGAAGCGCACCTCCCCTTCATTCACCGTCAGTGAGGCACCGTTTGCATTCAACACATCCACCCCGCGAATGATGAAGTCACCGGCACCGATCTTCGTCATATTCTTGACGCCGAAATCCAGGATGGGCGCGATGCCTGCATCGCCCGCCGTATTGAGCCGGCGCTCCAGCACCATCGTTCCCTGCGAATCCACCACCGCGTCATCCGTGAGCACAAGGTGGGAGAGGAAGGCGGTGCCTGCGGTGTTGCGCAAAGCGCCAAGGCCGTTGGGCCCGCGTCCGGCGATTTTGAAAATTTCCGTGTCGTCGGACTGATAGTTGAAATCCTGGTCGCGCAAATCGATGCCGCCTTCACCCATGGCGATGGTCTCATTGCCCACGCCGCGGGCACCGGCTGAGCGCGGGTTGGCCTCATAACGCAGCAGGCCTGAATCGACCACGACCTGGCCCAGGAAGGAATTGCTGCCATTGCTGAGGTACAAGAAGTTCAAGGAACCATCCGCACCGGGCGCTGAGACATCGCTGAATTTGATCGTCACCTGGCCTGCGGTGCCGCCGGAGATGACACCGGTGAGGAGCAGGCCCTGGCTGTTCGAGACGTCGAAGTTCGTGATGTCGAGCTCGTTATTGAGCACGATGGCGGAGGAGATGGTGTCATTGCCACCGCCGTCGGTTTTGGTGATGGAGGAGATGCCGCCCGAAGAATCAAACGTCAGGGTGCCGCCTTGAATGGTGTAGCTCTGACCTCCTGAACTGTCGCCGATGCTCAGGTCTCCCAGAGTCACCGGCACATCCAGCGTGATGGTGCGATTGGCCGAGATGTTGATGGTGCTGAAGTTTGCAAAAGCGTCCTGGCCGCTGGGGTAGTCGGAGCCGCCATCGAGGTTGCCCCAGTTGGTGGTCAGGCTCCAGCTGCCATTGTTGTTCAAGGTCCAGTTGCCAATGGAACTATGCGTCTGTGCATTGAGGCTGCCGAGCAGGGACAGCACCAGAATCCCGATCAGCAATGCCAGGAGCGAGCGCCCGACCCGGGGGGGCTGCACTGCAACGCCGGAGCGGAAATTAATGCCGTGGAAACGGTTATCATGTGGTATCATTGCTTTCATGAATGGGGATGGGGTTGGGGTGGCTGCCGGGCACAGCTCCGTTATTACCCGCTCATTCTGACTGAATGATTCTTTCTGCCTATTGGGGGCGTGGCTTGCGCATCAATGCAGTTTGTCCGTGCGCTGAATTACACTTTTTGCAGACCCGCATCTGAAGCATTTGCTTATGCGTCTAAAACCGAAAGTTTCCGGCCTTTAAACCCAGTTAAATTGAACCTTTTTGAACGTTGGTTTCACCAGAGTTTCCGTTGGTCAGCCAATGACCATGAGGCATCTATCCGCCAACCCACTGCTCACCACCTGCGCCCCCGCATGCATTCCTTCTCATCGTCTCCGTCCGCCGTTCCTGCCGGCCGAAATCATCAGCTCCCGCATCTTGCTCATGCCATTGCCGGAATTTCAGCCGCCCTGCTGCTGCTGGTGCTTTCTACCAGTTCCGTCTCTGCCGAGGAAGACCTCCCTGCCCTGCCTCAGAATGAGCTTTACTCCTGTGCCAGCGGGCCGTGGGGGCGGGTCAGCTACTACTACTTCTATCTGGAAGCTCCCGACTATGTGGTGGACAAATTTCCACTTCCCAACACGACGACGAAGTGGGTTTTTAACATCGCTGAGCTCGATCAGATCGAGCCCCTGCTCAAAAGCGCCGGCATGCCGCAGGAAAGGCTTGATCAGATCCTGGCCCCAAGGCGCATGGTCAAAGACGCCCAGCATGCCTATGTTTTCCCTTCCGCCACCGACCTGGAAAATCTGACGCCGGAAAACAGAGCGATCATCTACACGCACCTGGCACGCAATCCGGCCAATGCATTCCAGTATTCACCGGTGTTCTTTCTGACGGACTCGGTGGAGGAATGGGCGCGGGAATCCGGACTGCCCGCCTCCATCGTGAGCAAGATTTCAAGCCTGTCCTACAAGGCGGGAAACGCGCTGGTGTTCGCGGACATACCGCTGCTGCTCAGCCAGGCGGAAAACGTGGCCGAAGCACGCTTCATCATGCGCAAGCTCACACGCGTGCGAACGCTGATGGCGCAGCTGGAGCTCTCCAGAGAGGACTCCATCCCCGATCTCCTGAACTACTGGTCCACCGGCCTGGGCCTGCGTAAGAAGGAGGTGGAGCCGCTGATGCGCGCCATTGTTCAAACGAAGGGGCTCTCGCACCTCGACATCCTTCATCTGCTGCTGCCGCTGCCACGGAAACTGCTGTACACCTATCCGGACATCAGCTACACGTCCGAAGGACGCCTGCCCGACTGTCATTGGACCAGCTTGAATTTTTTCAATCTCCATCCCGAGCCCTTCCTGCTGGACTCACGCCTGGCCACCAGCGTGGTGAAGCAGGATTTCGACAAGGTGGAGCCCCCCTACCGCTACGGTGACGTTCTGATGTTCATCACCCCGGATGGCCGCGCCGTGCATTCGGCCACCTATCTGGCGGACGACATCCTGTTCACCAAAAACGGCTCCAACCTTCTCACCCCGTGGCTGCTGATGCGGCTGCAGGATCTCTCCAAGCTCTATGACGTGGCGCCCGGCAGTGCGCGCATCGTGGGTTTCCGGCACAAAAAATAGCCGCTGCTCAGCCCTGGCCGAGCTTGCGTGACTCCACCCAGCGGATGGCAAAGCGCGTCACTGCGGCACCATCCTCCAGCTTCATTTTGGTACGGATGTTCATGCGGTGCACGTCCACCGTCTTGGGGCTGATGCGCAGGGATTCGGCGATTTCATGCGTGCCGCGGCCATCCCCCATCATCTGGAAAATTTCGAACTCGCGGTCGGTCAGCGCATCCAGCCCGCCCTCCATGCGGGGCTTGGTGCCGCTGGTGTAGGCCTTGAGAATCTGCTCCGAGACGACATCACTCAGCCAGCTGCCACCGGAGGCCACTTTGCGCAGGGCGGCCTCATAGAGGTCGTAGCCCATGTTTTTCATCATGTAGCCTTTGGCGCCGGCCTTGAGGGCACGGTGCGCATAGTAGGCCTCGTCATGCATGGAGATGACCAGCATGATCAAGTCTGGATGGACTGAGTGCACGTCCTTGATGAACTCCAGCCCGTTGCGGTCCGGCAGGGTGATGTCCACCAGAAGGATGTCCGGCATGTCCGACTCCACCTTTTCGAGCGCCGTCTTGCAGTCTGCCGCCTCCCAGCAGCATTCGAAATCCGGCAGGCTGTCGATGAAAACCTTCATACCATTTCGCATCATGGTGTGGTCGTCCAGAAGCGCCACACGTTTGCGCGCTGAGCGCGGGGATTCAGAGGACTGGGGCTGGGATGTAGTCATGGTGGTTTGAAACTTGATAAGTCACCGGCTTGCAAGTGGCATTTCGCAGATTGCCAGCGTCCCGCCCTCCGCTACTTCGCGCTTTTGAAACGTCAGGACGGCACCCAGGGCATCCACCCGCTGGCGCAGCATGTACAATCCCATGCCCTTGGTTCTCGCGCCTTCCACCGGATTGAAGCTCACGCCGTCGTTGGACACCTCGAGGCGCAGGCAGTCATGGGCAATGGCCAGCCGGATGTCCACCCAGGTGGAGCGCCCATGCTTGGCCGCATTGGTGGCCAGTTCCTGCGCGATGCGATAGATGAGCGCCGCCTCCTCAGTCTTCAAAACATGCGAAACCTCCTCGCACGCGATGCGGCAGCGGATGCCAAAAGCACGCTCCAGGAATTTGCGCAGATCGTCCAGCGCGTCCGGGAGCTCCTGCGGTCTGACCGCCACGGGAGCCAGCCCCCGTGCATAGCCGCGCGTGAGTTCAGAGGCCTCGGCCAGCTCACGCGCGACGTCTGCCGCCAGAGTGGACTGCGCATGGCCCTCACGTTTCAAAATGCCGCCCAGCACTCCGCTTTTCAACTGGGCGGCGGCCAGACGCTGGCAGACATCATCATGCAAATCCTGGCCGATGCGCCGGCGCTCATTTTCCGCTGCTTCGATGAGATACTTTTCCATCTCCTTCTGCTCGGTGATGATGCTGACAATGCCGGCCACCTGGAGCTTTCCGGATTTTGCGCCATGCCTCATGGCGGAAAAACCACGGCAGCGCAGCCACTCAGTCCGGCCCCTGACATTCACCCGTATTTCGATTTCAGCCTCGCCGGGGGCGGTGCGCAAGCGGTGCAGCATTCTCAGGGCCACGCTGCGGTCTCTGCGCCCCATCGTCCTCAGCCAGTCCCAGCGATGGGTCAGCAAGGCAGACACCGGCCGGGCGAAAAGCTCCGCATAAGCCTTGTTCACATAGACCGGCGTGGAGGGATCTGGAGGCGCGACCCAAAACACATCCTGCATGTTGGAGGCGATCTGCCTGAAGCGCCATTCCGAGTCCTGCAGCTTGATCGCGGCATCTGCGATGCTCCTCGAGATCGCCTCCAGTTCATCACCTCCACCGATGGGTTTGAGAATTCTCTCATCGGGACCGATGTGCTTCGTCTGTTCGACGATCAGTCTGACACGCTCTGTGACCAGCAGCCGCAGCAGGGACCACAGCAGCAGACATCCCCCTGCCAGGAGGCAGGCCTGGACCAGTGACTCATGCATGGCGTGATTCACCGCCGCCGCAAAGACAGCGCTCAAGTCATACTCCAGAATCACGAGGCCCTGGCTCATATCCCCCATGACATCCCGAAAGGGGAAAATAGCTGTCAGCCTTCCGTTCTTTAAATCTTCATCGAGCAAGCCTTCCGGCCTCTCCTTGGACTGCCTGACCACATCCGGTGAGACGCCCAGCGGGCAGTCCTCCAGGCGGACTCCGCGCCACTGCTTGCGCGTTGCGTTGCGAATGATGTCTTTCCCGTCCACCACCACTCCGAGCTTCAGATCCGGCTGGACGGAGGCATAGCTGATGGCGAGATCCGCCGATTGAGGAAGCCGCCGTCTGAAAAAGTGCTGTGACAATCCGGCCAGCCGCGTCCCCTCCTGATAGGCGTCCAGACGCACCTGCTGCACATGCGACTTCACATCCCGGTCGTACTGCCTGAGAATGGACATGCCGATCAGCAGCAGGCCGAAGGCAAAGACCAGCGCCGAGAGACGGAACTGCAGGGAATGGAAGATCATGGCCTGCTCCTTTCGACGAAGGTGGAGTTGAGCAGCGGTTCGATGTTAAAACGATGCTTTAACAAGTTCTGCCGCTGCATGTCTGCCGCCATTTTTTTCAAGCACTTCACCAGCTCTCCGCCGGCGGGATTCATCAGCCGCAGGTTCTCCTCCGCATCCGGCGCATGAATCAGCTCCACCGCCCTGTGCCACTGCTCCGGCGTCAGGTTCTCACGACGCAGGATGACCTCCAGCCCGTCTGCGCCGGCATCTATTTCCCCGGATTTCATGACATGCTTCAGATGAGACGACACGAGGGTCTGCACCTCTTTGGAGTATGTTTTGAGAGCGTCTTCACTGACAATGAGCACGCGGCTGAGCTCCAGTCCCACCGCCTGTGAGTCATACAGCACCGCGGCCCCCTTGTCTCTCAGCCGGATGCTCCATGGGTCCGCCGTCACCACCACATCCAGATCCGTGTCATCATAGGCTGTTTCCGTTTCCGCCAGATTCAAGGGCACCACCTGAATGTCCTTCATCGACATGTTGTTCTTCGACAAGGCATGCATAAGCAGGTGCTCGCCTGATGATTTCAGCTCCACGCCCACTCTTTTTCCCCGAAGGTCTGAAATGCTTTTGAGGCCGGGACGCCCCAGAATGGTGTCCGAGCCGGCGGAGATCCCCAGCACTAAAACCGCACGCGGCCTGGCACCGTCATCCTCCAGCCGCAGCAGTTCATCCAAAGTGACGATCGCGGCATCCGCCACGCGCAGGCGAAAGGCCCCGGTGGCGGCGGACGACCAGGACATCTCCACAAAATTAATCCGCTCATTCTGCAGTTTTCTCGAATGAGTGGACATCAACATCGCCTCCATGCCCGGCCAGATGTTGACCGCCACCGTGAAGGATTTTTTGTCTTCAAAAGATGACCAGAACATGCCGGCAGCGCACATCAGCAGCCCCACAATGAAAGTCGGAAGAAGTTGATAGATCGCTGATTTTTTCATTATCCCAATGGTCTTACGAATTTGGAAGGCAGACAAGAACCGGTTTCGCAGCATTGTCTCTGGGCTGCCGGCCCTGACACGACGACTGGGCATCAAGTCTACAGTCCATGTGGCGCTCATTGCTACGGCGGGGCGTTTTTCAGAGGCCGATCAACTATCGGCGCTCCGCCACGGCGGCGAGTGGGAGGGTTAGCGCGAGGAGGATGGCTAGAGTCGCTTTCGTGGCGATCAAGCCGCGATCAACTGCGGCCCGGTTTGCGGGCGTGCTTCCATGTGGACGTAGCGCTTGAAGAGTTCCTTCGTGAGGCTCTCTGTGTCTGTGGTGAGCAAGGTCCTCACCTCGCCGAAGCGCAGGGTGGATTCACGAGGGCGCACAGCTTCGAGAAAAGCGAACTGGCAGGTCTTAGGATCGCGAATCATGCCTTTCACCCGCTGCATCTCCTGCTCCATGGCAGCGCCTGCGGCGGCGAAAGCTTGTTCGTTTTGAGCAGGGAAAAGCGCCTTCATGCGGGTGGTCATTTCTTTTTCCATGAGGAAATCAAAGAAGCATGGCTGCAGGCAGTTCACCACGACGCCCACGTTCACAAACTCCCCTGTCTCCGGGTAGGGCAGGAAGCGGAGCACAGCATAGTTGCAGGCGGCTTGGGCTGGGTTCATGGCATTTTCCAAAAGGTGTCCGGCTCTGTGAAGGGGATTCACACACTGGTAACGGTTATCTGAGGCGCGGCTCCAAAGCGAAAAGCATGGGTTGGTCGATTGGACGGATCACCGGCGCAGTTTCAGCCATGGGAAAATTGGAAATTAGGGCTTCAATCATCGGATGCCTCAAGTCTTCTGAAGAGCCCACATGGTAAAAGTGCTCACGCTTCTGCATGTGGAAATCGTCACGGCTCCAGACTAAGTCAATCGCGGTGTTCTTTCGGAATTCGTTGCTATGCCAGGTGGAGAGCAGAAAGTCGCAGGGTAATGAGCCGAGAGCAGCGGCCAGCGCAGTTTCATCGGCGTCTGACCACGAGTTGAAGTAGTCCACATGACGTCCGGCGTAAGGCGGGTCGGCATACACAAAGTCTCCTGTTTTCGCCTGCGCCAGGGTCTCGCGGAAATCACGCACTTCAAAAGTCCAGTCAACGGTGCTCAGCACCTGCGCGATCTGGCGGACTTGGTTGGTGATTTTCGTGACGTATGCCTGGGCAAAACGCTCCGGCTTGTGACAGTAAGGAACATTAAATTTTCCTTTCCGATTAAAGCGGATGACACCATTGAAACATGAGCGATTGAGGAAAAGGAAATCCAGAGGTGTGGGCGCTTCGTTGAACCTTGTGCGCACCTCATAAAAGTAGGGCTCGCCCTGTGCTTTGAGTTTCTCACCTTCGCTGGTCAGAAATTCCTTAACGCTGGCTGCCGTGATTTTTCCACTCTGGATGTCTTGATACAGGCTGATGATGTGAAGGTTCGTATCACAAAGCAGCGCCTTCTTTGGCTGCACATTGAGAGCAACGACGCCGGAGCCGCAGAATGGCTCAATCCAGCGCGAATATTCTCGCGTATCGGCGACTTTTTGAATCGCGGATACGAGTTTTGTTTTTATTCCCTGGCACTTGAGAGGTGGAACCAAAGGCGGGCTGCTCATGATGCTGCCTCCTCATTCCCGGGTTCGTCTTCAGCGAGACTCGCAATCTCTTTCGCGTGTGCCTTCAGCGTATCGATGCCACGCTGCTTGTATTCCATGTAAGTTTTCAGATTCATGTATGGGCGTTTTTGGCCAACGGCCTTGGCCATGTCCTCAGTGAGGTAAAACATCCAGTAGTCGTCGTAAACTTCCTCCCCCAACGAAGCGAAAGGCCCAGTACCATTGATCAACGTGTCGATTTTATCCGCCGACCCGATGTTCTTTGTGTTTCCACTGCCAGGGCGCGCGGTTGCAATCTTGAACTTCGGCTGGGCAAAGAATTCGAAGTTTTTAATGACGGATGGAATCTTGGCTAGGTCAGCGAGCGAAAATTGCTGTCGTTCGTCAGCCACGTCGTCACATTTGGTGTAGATGACTCCAAGGACGAAGTGAGAGGCATACTGGTTGTAAGGATAAAGAGTGTTCTTGTTGCTGTCCCGGTTTCTGAAATAACCTGTGAACGCACCCAGCGTCATGCCATTGACCTTGGTCTGGCTTTCGCGGTAGGTGCTTTTGATGTCCACCGCAAAACGATTGCCGGAGGCAGCGTGAGTGAAGGTGAGGTCAGGATAGAAGTTTTGATGCTGGCAGAGCTCTATTTGCAATTCGTGTTTCGCAGCGAATTCGACAAACATCGGAAACAAGAGAAGCTCCAAAACTTTCGAGACAATCTTCGTATCCACCGAGATGGAGTAAATGCGCTGTTGGACGTCGATGAAGCCTTTGATAATCCATTCTCCTT
The DNA here is from genome assembly GCF_044222345.1 of Prosthecobacter sp. Lineage (GTDB taxonomy): Bacteria > Verrucomicrobiota > Verrucomicrobiia > Verrucomicrobiales > Verrucomicrobiaceae > Prosthecobacter. The sequence goes on along the minus strand of NZ_JBGANL010000022.1, from coordinate 13,352 downwards.
CGTCTGTGGCAACGGCCTTGGCAAAGGAGGCCGCGTGTTCTTGCAGATGTTTGAGAAATTGTTCAGAGGTCATCGTGGCAGGTGGAAGTTGTATTCGAGAATGTGCTGTTTCAAAAGCGCGATTATTAATTAGGGATCGTGTCCGCGCCTCCGTTTGGCGCCCAACCCTTCTGGCGGGTTGTTCGCGCCAACACATTGGAGGCAAGACTGGAATCAGCGCTTTTGCTGCATACCTAGCGCACCCGTGGAATTTTCCTGAAAAAAAGCTTGGAGGATTCCCGTGGCAAGGAAATTGGCTGCGTGGAGACGCTTTGACGGACTTGTTGCACAGCAACACCCAGTTGCGGCGCAACTGGGCTACTTTGCTGGCGCTCACGGATTCGCGGAGCCTTGGAGCGGCGCGCTGCCGGGCGGAGTCGCGGTGCTCGGCGGCGGGGTGTTTCCAGCGGCTTTGTAGGCGGCGAGTTTTTTGCGGTATTCCAGGGCGGCTTCGGGGCTGGTGGCGCAGATGGGTTCGGGGCCGACTTCGGTGGTGATGACGTAGACGGAGATGATTTTGCCGGCAGTGAGGGGGACGCTGGAAGGGAGGATGCGGAGGGTGGGACCGAGGACGAAGGCTTTGCCGGGCACGGCTTGCTCGGCGTATTCGGGCCTGCCCTGGGGGGTGAGTTTGACGCGGTCGCTCCGGCCGGTGCGGGAGGGGACCATGACGGGGAGCTTGTCGGTGGCGGAGACGTCGATGAGGAGGGCGTCTTCGGTGTGCTGGACGCGGCTGATGTAGCAGCGGAGAGGGCTGCTGCGGATGCGCTGGAGCTCCTGGGCATCGGCCTCTTCCTGCTGGCGGATGGCGGCGGCTTTGGCTTTTTGATCGGCCTCGGTGATGATGGCCTGGGCGCGCTGGCTCTGCTTGTCCTTGAGGACGTGGATTTCGTTTTTGGGGTCGTAGCCGAAGAGGGTCTGGAGAGCGGGCGGGAGCTCGGCGAGGGGGACGGTGGCGATGCCGTTGGTGTGGCTGAAGCGGACTTCGAGGGCGTCAAACCGGGAGACTTTGACGTCGGTGTAGGTGACGCCTTTGGTGGTGGTGAGCGTGGGAAAGGCGAGCGGCTCGGCGCGGAGGCCGAGGGCGAAGCTGAGGCCAAAGGTGAGCACGAGCAGGAGGCTGAGGACGCGGCGGGGCTGCTGCGTGGTGGCGTGCGGGGCGGCTGGCAACATGGTGAAAAGTGCGGGAGGACTGCGCCGCGCACTTAAGCTTCACGACCAGGCGGGGTGGTGCAAGGGGGAGTTTGGGACGGGGGGACGCAAAGGACCCAAAGGACCTAGAGGGAGTGGGACCCAGTTCCGCAGGAACTGGGCTACTTGGGGGCGCGGCGCTGCGAATGCGCGCGCGCCTTCATTCCTCGATGCCGGGGGTGCGGCATCGAGGATGAGGATGATCTGGGAGGCGCTTTTAGACGGCGACGCAATGCACCTTGCTGATGCCCTGGATTTTTTCCAGCTCGGCGATGACTTCAGCGCTGGGGGCGGAGTCGAGGGTGAGCAGGGTGAGGGCCTTGCCGGATTCTTTGTCACGGCTGAGGCTCATGTCGGCGATGTTGACGTTGTTTTTGCCGAGGGTGGTGCTGTAGGCGGCGATCATGCCGGGGCGGTCGATGTTCTCGATGAAGAGGAGGGTGCCTTCAGGGCGGGCTTCGATGCGGTGGGTGTTCACCTTGACGATGCGGGGCTCGTTGCCGAAGAAGGTGCCGGCGATGCTGGCGGTCTCGGTGTCGTTTTTGGCGATGACTTCGATGAGGTCGGTGAATTCGCTGGCTTCGGGCAGGCGGCTTTCAGTGAAGCGGAGGCCGAGGTTGTCGGCGACGCCGTTGGCGTTGATGTAGTTCACCTGCTCGGCACCGACGGCGCGCTCAAGGAAGCCTTTGAGCACGGCGCGGGAGATGAGGGTGGTGTCTCCGCCGCCGACTTTGCCGCTGTAGTTGATGCGGACGACGTTGGCGCGGGCGGGAGCAAACTGGGAGACGAGGCGGCCGAGGAGCTCGCCGAACTTGAGGAAGGGGCCGATTTCGGCGAGCACCTTGGGATCCACGTTGGGCATGTTCACCGCGTTGACGACGGTGCCATGGAGAAGGTGGGCCTTGATGACTTCGGCGATTTCGATGCCGACGTTTTCCTGGGCTTCTTCGGTGGAGGCGCCGAGGTGGGGGGTGAAGACGGTGTTCGGGGCCTTGAGCAGCGGGTAGTCGGCGGGTGGCGGCTCGACTTCAAAGACGTCGAGGGCGGCGCCGGCGATGGTGCCGTCGGTGAGGGCCTGGGCGAGTGCGGTGTCGTCGATGAGGCCGCCGCGTGCGCAGTTGATGATGCGGCAGGTTTTCTTGAGGGTGCCGAGACGCTTGGCGTTGATCATGTGCTTCGTGTCAGGCGTCAGCGGCATGTGCATGGTGATGTAATCAGCCTGCACGATGGCGGCATCGAGATCTTCGCACAGGGTGACGCCGAGGCTTTCAGCGCGGTTCTTGGAAAGATAAGGATCGTAGGCGATGACGGTCATGCCGAAGGCCTTGGCGCGCTTGGCGAACTCCGCGCCGATGCGGCCCATGCCGAGGACGACGAGGGTCTTTTCAAACACTTCGGTGCCCTTGAACTTGGCGCGGTCCCACTTGCCTTCCACGATGGTGGCGTGGGCCTGGGGGGTCTTGCGGGAGAGGGCCATCATGAGGGTGAAGGCCTGCTCGGCGGTGGAAATGGTGTTGCCGCCGGGGGTGTTCATGACGACGACGCCACGCTTCGAGGCGACGGGGACGTCGATGTTGTCCACGCCGACGCCGGCTCGGCCCACGACTTTGAGGTTGGGGGCGGCTTCGAGGACCTTGGCGGTGACCTTGGCGCCGCTGCGGACGATGATGGCGTGGGCGTTGCGGGAGGCCTCGATCATGGCGTCCTCGGCCTTGAGATTCATGTTCACCTCAACAGAGAAGGACGGCTCCGCTTTGAGCAGGTCGATGCCTTTGCTCGAAATGGGGTCGTTGTTGCCGGCGATGAGGATGTTAAACTTGGACATGTTGGGGTTTGGGGGAAAGGGGGCGCAAACTAGCCACCTTTATCCGCCGCTCAAGGAGCAATGCGTGCTGGACAGAACCGAGGCGGGGGGAAAGTGCATTTTAATGCCATTGCCGGCGGCAGAAGTTCCGATGGTTGACGCCCGGCATGCTTGAGGCCGGGCGTGTGAGCCTGTTGCGCAAGCCTCAACAATTCGCTATTCTCAGCGCCTGTCAGGAGACTTTGGGCAATTTTTTCCCACCAGCCACGTTCTATCCGCTCGCATGAAATTCACTCTCGCATTCATCACCCTGTTTTCTGTCACTGCCCTTTCCGCTGCGGACTGGTCACGCTTTCGCGGCCCGAACGGCACGGGAGTGGCCAACACGACCGGCCTGCCAGCGGTGGTGGATGACAGCACGACGGTGTGGAAGGTGCCGGTGGGCAAAGGGTGGTCCTCCCCGGTGCTGTGGCAGGACATGGTGATCGTGACGGCGGAAACCAGCGGGACGAAGCGCGCGGTGATCGCCATTTCCGCGAAGGACGGCAAGGAGCTGTGGAAGCATGAGGAGGAGTTTGTGCCGCACCCGATCCACAAGACCTACAACACCTATGCGAGCAGCTCCGCCTACGTGGATGCGGAGCGCATCTACATCAACTGGAGCAGCGGCACGAACATCCAGGCGCTGGCGCTGGATCACACGGGCAAGCTGCTGTGGCGGAATGACCATGTGGCGGATTACATCCATGAGCATGGCACGGGGATCTCCCCGGTGGTGGTGGACGGGCTGATGATTGTGCGCAGCGAATTCGACTGGCAGCGCGATGGCAAGAAGTACACCGAAGATCCTGAGCAGCAGAAGTGGCAGAGCTGCATCGTGGCGCTGGACACGAAGACGGGCAAGCAGGTGTGGAAGCTGGACATCCCGAACTGCCTGAACACTTTCTCCACGCCGGTGGTGCATGAGCTGAAGGGCGGCGAGAAGGAGCTGATCTGCGCGGACACGGCCAGCGGGGTGATGGGCATCGCGCTGAAGACGGGCAAGATCAACTGGCAGCACAATCCGGGCTACAAGCAGCGCAGCCTGGGCTCCGGGGTGCTGAGCGATGACTTTTATTTCTGCACCTTCGGCACCGGCGGCGGTGTGAAGGAGATCGCGGCGCTGGACCTCAAGAGCGGCAAGCCGGTGTCCGTGCCTTTCGACATTCCGAAGGGGCTGCCCTATGTCCCCTCCCCTCTGGTCATTGGCGAGCACATGTACCTGCTGGGAGACGGCGGCATCATGCGCTGCGTGGAGTTCAAGACGGGCAAGGTGATCTATGAGGAACGCCTCGAAGGCACCGCAGGCAGCGCCAAGTTCTTCAGCAGCCCGGTGGCGGGTGACGGGAAGATTTTCTGCGCCAGCCAGCAGGGCGATCTCATTGTGATCAAGGCGGGGCCGAAGTTTGAGAAGCTTGCGGCGAGCAAGCTGGACGGCCCGGTGAATTCCGTGCCGGCGATCGGTGACAAGCGGATCTACGTGCGCACGGCGAACTCGCTGTACAGCATCGGGGCCAAGGGTCAGCCGGTGCCTTGAGGCAACGCCCTCATACGCTTGAGCAGCACAAGCATCTATGATTCCAGCCATCGGCCTCGTTCTCAGCGTCGAGATGATTCGTGATGGCGGTTCTCTGGCTGCTACCTTCCAAGGGACTGATAACTGTGAGTATTGGTTATTTTTGCCACTGCGCCGGAACAAAACGGGACCGGATGCTCTACTCGGTCCCGGTTACGAAGAGCCGCTTATACTTGATCGATTGATCCCGAGAGAAATTCCGATCACCTGGCAGCAGGCAGAAATTCTTTTGTCTCAAATGAAGCCGCTACTGGAGCATGAGCGTGACTTGAAGTGGTTTGCATTCATGTCTGAAGTCGTACGCCTCCGCGGCGCATACCCGAGAGATAAGGCCTGATGCAATCTCACATCAGCGAGTCAGCGCTGGCACGACAGGACGCACTTCAGCAGGGGCTGCGGCGTCTGCCTTCAGCACGGCACCCTGTTTGGGCAGGATGGCGAGGATGTTGTCGTGGGCGATGCGCTTTGCCGTTTCGGGTTTCATGGCATCCAGCAGGAGGTAGTAGCGCTGCATGACGGGGGCGTAGTCGTGGAAGCGGCCGACTTTGTCGGAGCCGATGAGGAAGCGCGTGGGGTATTTTTCGAAGAGGGCGAGCCATTCGGCGACGGGTTTGCCGTCTTTGACGAGGCAGGTGTCGAAGAGGACCCAGGAGATGTCGATGCTGAGGTTTGAGCAGGTGGCCAGCATGCGGTCGATTTCCTGCACGAGGGTGGGGACGTCCACGCGGCGGCTGATGCCGGCGTGGCACCAGACGAATTGGGTTTTGGGGTGCTGGGTGACGGCTTCCTCGAATTCGTGCAGGTAGATGGGTTCGCGCTTCCAGACGGAGGAGGCATTGGAGTGGACGAAGACGGGGAGGTCCAGCTCTGCGGCGAGGTCGTAGATGCGGTGGAGGGAATCGTTGTTGGCCCGGGGTGTTTCGCCGTAGGTGAGGGCGGAGAGGTCGTCATGGCGGGTCATGACTTCGCCGATGCCCTGCCAGAAGCCGGGGTTCCATTCGATCATGCGGCGGACGTGGTCCACGGCGTTGCGGTCCGCGCCATTGAAGCCGCAGATGATGGGGTGGAAGTGCTGGCGGTCGGCTTCGGGGAGGGCCTGGATCTCGCGCGCGACGAGCATGTCGGTGGCGGAGTACCAGTAGCAGCGGGCATCGTCCTCCAGGTAGTACTGGGGCTGCTGGGGCTCGGATTCGGACCACTGTTTGACCAAGGGCATGCCGCTGACGATGGCGTCTGTGACGCCGGATTTTGTCATGGCCTTGAGGGCGGCGGCGGCGCCGTCGGTGCGCTGGAGGAAATCGACCAGGTGGAGGTGGCAGTCTGCCATGGGGTAGCGCACCGGCTCAGGCTCCACGGGAACTGCGGCGGGCGGCGGCACAGGGGCGGGACTGGCAGGCTTTTTTTGCAGATCACGGGCCAGAAGGGCGGTGACGGCCAGACTGAGCGAGATGGGGAGAATGAGGGAGAGTTTCATGAGAGAGGTCGAAGAAAAAGCCAAGCTGTGCAGCGTCACTCGCGGGCGCCTTCGACGGCCACTGAGCCGTCATTGCGGGCGACGATCTTCTTTTTAGCGGCATCCGGTTTCTTGGTGATCAGGAGAATGGCATCGCCCGGGCTGGTATCTGTCAGCTCTGCGCCGTGGTATTCCCACTCCTGGCCGCGGACATTGAGGGGTTCGGGAAACTCCAGCAGCCTGGGGTCCGTGAGGATCTTTTCGTCAAACAGGACGTCCAAGGTGGCGGGGTACCGGCCCGAGTGGTCTGCGGCGTACTGTTTCAAACCGAAGACAAGCTGCCTGGCGTTTCTCGTCGTTTTAACCCTGGCGGTGGATTGCTGGATGACGGATAAAGCCGGCACGCTGAGGGAAGCGAAAACCGCGGTCATGGAGACCACGATCAGCGCCAAGCCAAGATAGCCGAGGATCAAGCCTGCGATGGCCATGCCACGGCCTTTAAGAGTGCCAGCAGACTTTTTGATGTGCGAAAGAGCCAGATGGCCGAGGACAACGGCGGGCAGGCCAGCGAGGCCCAAAGTGAAAAACACCAGAATGCCACAGACCAGACTGACGATGGCCAGACCTGAGGAGAACTGCGGAAGAGGCGCCATGGCCTGCGGCGCAGGAGCAGCCCCGAAAATCCCCGGGGGCGCAAAGGCTGGAGCTGCCTGCGGCGGGGGAAGCAGCTTCACCAAGGGCTCCCACCCGGCGAGGCCTTCATGCCAGCCGAGATCGGTGGGCTTGAGCTCGCCCGCCACGAGGTGGCGGTAGACCTCCGCCCTGTCAAAGGGGCCGAATGTTGTGCCGTTTTGGGCTACGTGGTATTGCATGTCTGGGGAGGGGAGGAGGAAAGGCTGGCGGCAGGGATAAGCCAAGGCGGGAATGCGGCACAACCGCTAAATCGTGGCGTTTTCCATCAATCCGGCTCATGCCAGACATGAGGAAAATCCCCTTTGCCAAGCGGGAGGGGGCGGGTATGTCTGCGACCCCTAAATATGAGCAAAAAAAGTGACTTCGGATTGATCGGCCTCGCTGTGATGGGCCAAAACCTCGTTCTCAACGTGGAGAGCCGCGGCTTTCAGGTGAGCGTCTTTAACCGCACCACCAGCGTGACGGATGAATTCGTGGCCAAACACCCCGGCAAGGCGCTGGTGGGCTGCCACACGCTGGAAGACTTCGTGCAGAGCCTCGCGACGCCGCGCAAGATTCACATCATGGTGAAATCCACCGCCGTGAAGGACACGGACCGTGACGCCGTGGACGCGGTGATCGAGCAGCTGATCCCGCTTTTGGACAAGGACGACATCGTGATCGACGGCGGCAACAGCTTCTACCAGACGACGGAGCGCCGTGACGCCTACCTGGCCGGCAAGGGCCTGCGCTTCATCGGCGCGGGTGTCTCCGGTGGTGAAGAAGGGGCGCGCAAAGGCCCCTCCATCATGCCCGGCGGCCCTGCCTCCACATGGGAGGTGATGAAGCCGATCTTTGAGAGCATCGCCGCGAAGGTGGACGGCGAGCCCTGCGTGATCCACATCGGCCCCGGCGGCGCGGGTCACTATGTGAAGATGATTCACAACGGCATCGAGTACGGCGACATGCAGCTGATCTGCGAAGCCTACAACATCTTCAAGCACGCGGGATTCACCACGGACGAGATGGCCGCCATCTTCAACGAGTGGAACGAAGGCGACATGCAGAGCTACCTGATCCAGATCTCCGGCAAAGCGCTGGAGCAGAAGGATCCTGAGACGGGCAAGCCGATCGTGGAACTCATCGTGGACAAGGCCGGCCAGAAAGGCACGGGCCAGTGGACGCTGCTCAACGCCGCTGAAAACGCGGTGGTCATCAGCACCATCAACGCCGCTGTGGAAGCCCGCATTCTTTCCAGCCAGAAGAAGCAGCGCGTGGCCGCCAGCACGCAGCTCACCGGCCCGACGGCCAACATCACGACCGACAAGGCCGAACTGGTGAAGAAGGTGCATGACGCGCTCTACGCCTCCAAGATCATCAGCTACGCTCAGGGTCTGGACCTCATCAAGACCATGGGTGAGAAGAAGGACTGGAAGCTGGATCTGGGCCGCATCGCCGCCATCTGGCGCGGGGGCTGCATCATCCGTGCCCGTTTCCTCAACCGCATCACAGATGCGTACCGCACGAACGCCAGCCTGGCGAACCTGATGCTGGATCCGTTCTTCAAGGACGTGCTCAGCAGCACGCAGCAGAACTGGCGTGAAGTGGTCAGCATCGCGACGCTGAACGGTATCCCTGTTCCCGCGTTCTCGGCGTCTCTCGGCTACTACGACAGCTACCGCGCGGCACGTCTGCCAGCGAACCTGCTGCAGGCGCAGCGCGACTTCTTCGGTGCTCATACGTATGAGCGCACGGACAAGCCTGAGGGCCAGATGTTCCATACGGAATGGCCTGAGGTGATTGGCTGAGGTGCTTGATGACTCCAGTTGCGGTGCAACTGGGCTGCTTTGAAAGCGGCTGGGGAAACCCGGCCGCTTTTTTGTGCCGGTGTCACTGCAGGCGGGCTTGTCGTACCTGTACTGGGAGCGCCGATATTCTATCGGTTCTGGACACGGCTCCGCCGCACGCGCAAGCACTGAGTGGTCAGGGAGCTTGTTTCCGTGGCGATGGTGAAGGGACGCTCGCCGGAGCCGATGTGGACATCGGCGCTCCCAGCAATGAGCCGCCATGGCAAGCCGGACTTTCTGGGACGTAGGTCGGGTGTGTTTGGCGTCGATGGCACTGCCACATCTCGCCACGCTCTCCGCCAAACCACCCGACTGCGAGGACGTTCGTACGCCATGGCGTTTGCGGCACGCTGATGGACGGGCGGGCTGTCGCCACACCCATCGTACGTAAGGCAGGCATTCTGTACTGGGAGCGCCGATATTTTATCGGCTCTGGGGACGGCTCCGCCGCACGGGCAGGCGGCGTGTGGCTAGTGAGCTTGTTTCCGTGGCGATGGTGAAGGGACGCTCGCCCGGAGCCGATGTGGACATCGGCGCTCCCAGCAATGAGGGCGCGCGCTGTCGCCACAGCCATCCTAGGTCATCGACTCCGAAACAGACCGGTTTCCTATGAACTGGGGTCTTAGTCTTCGGCGATCAGGGGCACGTCTTTGCTGTCGCGGGCGGACTTGGCTTCGTCGAGTTTTCCTTCTTTGATGAGGCGGGCGATGAGGAGCTCGGCTTTCTGATTGTAATCCTGCATGAGCGGGAGGGAGGCTTTGGCACGGGCGGACTTCAGGGTGGTGAGGGCGGTGGCGTAGGTGGCGCGCAGGGAGGCCAGGGCGGGGGCTGCGGCGGGCGCGGGTGAGGCGGGGACACGGCTGGTTTTGGCGACGGTGTCTTTCTCGTTGCGCAGGGCGAGTGCTTCATCGAGCTGGCCTTCGGTCTGGGCGGTTTTGAGGGCTTTGTCGATGGCGTTCACATACTGGGCGTTGAGTGAGGCGAGGCCTTGCTCATAGGTTTTCCAGATCTGGGCGCGGAGGGTGCGCTCTGTGGCAAGGCGGAGGGCTTTGAGCTCTCCGGTGGAGGTGTCGGTGGTTCTGGCGGGTTCGGCGGTGGCGGGTTCGGCGATCCCCTGCCCTTTCAGCGGGCCTGTATGCAGCCACCAGTCAGGGGGCAGGCGGCTGGCTTTGGAGGGCTCGCTTTCGAAGATTTTCACGCCGTCGTAGCGAATGATGGTGATGGAGTCTTCGACCCTGGCTTTCTTGTCGCCGGTGATTTTTTCGATCTGTGAGTTGGTCTCGCCAAAGCTGATGTAGAGCTCGGTGGAGCCTTTGCTGTTGAGGACGATGTCCTGGCGGCATCTGAGGACGGACCATTCTTTGTCGGGGGTGCGGAAGAGCATGCGGGCCTCGGCACTGAGCTTTCCGATGATGGTGGGCCGGGAGCTGGAGTTGACGATGGGCAGCCTGCCTTTGATGAAGGTGGCGGTGCGGGTGTCTGCGGGGGCGGCATCCATGGCTCTGAAGCGGAGTCCTTTGATGATGGCCTGATCTTCAGCGGGGAGGCTGCTGATGTCCGGCTCCGGCTGCTGGGCAAGAGCTGAGAAAAAAACCAGACCGAGGCACAGGAAAAGCCGGAAGATGCTGGTGATGAAATTGCTGAGGAGCGGCATGAGAGGAGCATTGAAACTTGGGGGTGATTTGATTGCAAGTCTTACTTATGGGGCTGGCAGGGGAACGGAGCGGGTGGAATGCACGGGGGCGGATGGATGGACAGGATTTATAGCGGTTCGCAAAACTCATTTCCGTTTAGCAGGCTGTTTCTTGATCGATGATCATGGGCTTCGACGGCGGCTGGCTGAGGACAGCCAGCCCTACCAGCACCGGGCATGCGAGCACCCAGCGCGAGGTAGGGAGGCTTGTCCTCAAGCCGCCGCCGAGCGTCTCCATGCTCGCTTTCCGGAAATCAGTTTTGGAAAACGCTATACGAGATTGCGGGTGTGGGCTGACATGACGTGGTGCGCGGCACAGCGGGCGGCGGTGGTGAAAAATGGAAGGCGGATTGAGGGGATGGAAGGCATGGTTTTAGGGGGCTACTCATGTTAATGAACTTACCTACTCTTGATTTTTCGAACTTTGGCCTACCCTGACTTCTCAAAGGCAATCGTGAAGGCGGATTGAAGACCCGTTTACTGGGGAGAGCTGTTTAATGAGATAGGATTCAAGCCTATCTTTTGGGGTGGGTTATCCTACTTACAATCGGACTTGTCTTTGCTGAATATGACGGATGTATTGTTTTCATTTCCATGCATTGCGATGCTTTACTTTGGAGCCTCCGCACCTAGTATCTTCCTACCGCTTATGAGTTACACAGACCGCCATTCCGCGTTCAGTTCGCTTCACTCTTCTGAGATCAGCAAGGCACGAGTGACTCGGCCGATGAGATGGACGGCATTGATGTGTGCGGGGCTGGCTGCGGTGACGCTGAGCAGCTGCGATCATACAGAGGAGGTGCACCATCAGGAGCGCCATGAAGGTGAGGAGGCCGAGGAGTCCCAGCTGGTGCTGACGAAGCCGATCATCCGGGACACGGTGATCGCACGTGATTATGTGTGCCAGATCCGGTCCTGCCGGAACATTGAGATCCGTGCGCTGGAGCGCGGCTACCTGGAGGTGGTGAGTGTGAAGGAGGGGCAGATGGTGAAGGAGGGCGACCTGATGTTTTCGATCCTGCCGCGGGTGTACAGTGCAGCGGTGAAACGCACGGAGGCGGAGGCGAAGGTGGCGCGGGTGGAGTATGAGAACACGAAGCGCCTGCTGGAATCGAATGTGGTGTCTGACAAGGAGCTGACGATGGCGAAGGCGAAGCTGGACCAGAAGATGGCGGAGGTGAACCTTTCAAAGACGCATCTGGGGTTCACGACGATCAAGGCGCCGTTTACGGGACTGATGGACCGCCTGAAGCTGCGAAACGGCAGCCTGGTGGAGGTGGGGGATCTGCTGACGACGCTGTCTGACAACAGTGAGATGTGGATCTATTTCAATGTGCCGGAGGCGGACTACCTGGAGTATGCGTCCAGGGTACAGCCGGAGGAGAGCAAGACGGTGAGCCTGGTGATGGCAAACGGAAAGATCTTCGACCAGAAGGGGCGGGTGAATGTGATCGAGGCTGAATTTGACAACAAGACGGGCACGATCCCCTTCCGCGCGGACTTCCCGAATCCGAAGGGGCTGCTGCGCCACGGGGAGACGGGGAGCATCCGCATGCAGCGGACGGTGAAGCAGGCGCTGCTGGTGCCGCAGAAGTCCACGTTTGAACTGGGGGAGGAGCGCTTCATCTTCGTGGTGGGCAAGGATGATGTGATCAAGCAGTCGAAGATCGTCGTGGAGGAGGAGCTGGAGGATTTGTACGTGGTGACCTCTGGCGTGACTGCGCAGGACCGGATCATTTTTGAAGGTCAGCGGCAGGCGCATGACGGGGACAAGGCGCATGACTACAAATTTGAGGAGACGAAGGATGCGTATGCCAACCTCAAGCTCCACGCGCAGTAAGAACCAGCTTCCGTGTTCTCGAAGATTTTACAGAGGCCTGCCCTGGCCATTGGAATCTCGCTGCTGATGGTGTTTTTGGGCGGGCTTTCAATCGTGAGGCTGCCGATCTCGCAGTTTCCCAACGTGGCTCCGGTGGCGGTGATGGTGAACAAGCAGAGCTACAACTGCAACGCGAACGTGGTGATCAAGCAGATGAAGGCGCGGCTGGGGCTGATGCGGAGGTAGAGCTTCCCGGCGGGGATGGACTCTGCGGTTCATTGGGTGTGGGTCACCGAGACCGAGTCTGGAGAGGCTGCGTGCGATGCAGGCCCGTTTCTAATTGTTCACGGCATGATCATTCGGGTGAAATCCGGAGGCAGCGGTGAAGGCGTGTGCTATCTTTTTGGCAGGGCGGACGACATCCCCTGCCCCGCTGAAAGATCATGAAATCATTTCCTCTCATGCTGTGTTTGTGGGTTCTCGCGGCGGTTGCTGCGCCCCTGGCTTGGGGTGCGGAGAAGGCGGAGAAGAAAAGGCCGACGGCGGATGAGCAGACCGAGGCGGGCTTCAAGCTGATGAAGACGGAGCTGCTGGGGAAGCTGCGCTTTGAGATGAAGGCGGGCGAGGTGGTGGCGCTTTATGGGAAGGCCACGGCCCGGGGCAAGATGGAAAACTGGGAGGGGGTGGGCCTCTATGTGCAGCAGTGGGACTATCCGGAGCTGGGACTGGAGCTGCAAATGGCGGCTGAGAAGAAGGACGGCGTGCAGACGGTTTATATGATCAAGGCCACGAAGCGCTGCCAGTTGAGCACCAGCCATGGCATCCGCATCGGGAGTACTGAAAAGGAGGTGGTGAAGGCGTACGGGGAGCTCAGGGGCGATGAGTCCGAGGCGGGGAAAACGTTTATCGCGGGGTCGACGGTGGGCGGGGTGATCTTCAGTTTTAAAGAGGGCAAGGTGACGGAGATTTTTATCGGCGCGGCGTCTGAGTGAGGCTTTGAATTTCCGCAGAAGGGCAAAGAGGCCGAGGGCGCAGTGAACGGATTCTGTACTGGGAGCGCCGATATTTTATCGGCTCAGGGGACGGCTCCGCCGCACGGACAAGCGGTGTGTACCCCGTGAGCTTGTTTCTGGAATGCACCCCGGAACTTGAACCGGGCGCTATGAGAGTCTGAAGTGCGCGCAGCGCACCATCAGACACCATGAAACGCAAGAGACAC
>NZ_JBGANL010000160.1:0-2448 GCF_044222345.1 Prosthecobacter sp. | reverse complement strand
GGGCAACGCCATGCTCTTCGCCGAGGCTGGCGTAGCCGTGTCCGCGGAAGCCGAGCACCTGGCGGACGAGTTGCGCGATGCCGGCCGCACGGCGGTCTTTGTGGGCAGCCGCCAAAGCGTGCAGGGCGTGCTGGCGGTGGCCGATACGCTGCGGCCGGAGGCGGCGACAGCGATCCGGGAGCTCAAGGACCTGGGGATCTCGCGCATCGTGGTGCTCACCGGCGATCACCAGCGGCTGGCGGACGCCATCTGTACCGAGCTGGCCGTGGATGAGGTGCGCGGCGACATGCTGCCTGAGGAGAAGCTGCGCTTCATTGAGGCCCTGGAGCGGGAGGGGCCGGTGGCCATGGTCGGCGACGGCGTGAACGACGCTCCGGCGCTGGCGATTGCGACCGTTGGCGTCGCGATGGGTGGCGCTGGCACCGACGTGGCCCTGGAGACCGCCGATGTGGTGCTGATGGGCGATGACCTGCGCAAGCTCCCATACGCCATCGCGCTCAGCCGGCGCACGCGTCGCACCATTCGCCAGAACCTGGCCTTCGCGCTGACTGTGATCGTGATCCTGGTCGTCGTCACGCTGACGCGCGGCATTCCGCTGCCCCTCGGTGTGGTTGGGCACGAGGGGAGCACGATCATCGTGGTCCTGCTCGGCCTCCGGCTGCTCATCTGGCAGCGCGATTCCCGCCAGCCTGTCACCGCCGCATGACCGAAGCGCAATTCGCTGGCGGGAGTTTCGGGGTGCTGCTGTCGTAATGACAGTGGCGATGTCGGAATGGTGGGAGGGGTGTGGATAAGTGTGGATAAGTAGTGGCTTTTCGCATGGTTGTGCGGCAAGTTAGCCAGGAGAGCGTCAAGATCGAGTTGGTGTTCAATAGTTACGATATCGTGGATGTAACCAACAGGTCACGATCAAAGGACATTAGCACTCTGGTGCGGAACCCGGGTTGGACACGCGGCGAATGCATTTTGGCGATGGATCTCTTTGTAAGAAGCGGTTACGAGCAACTGGGTAAGAACAAGCTGGGAATCATTGAACTCAGCGCTCACCTGCAGGAAATGCAACTGCATGAGCCAAGTGATCGCAGTGAGAAGTTTCGCAATCCCAATGGCGTTGTCATGAAGCTCGCGAACTTCTGCGCCCTTGATGAAAGATGCCATGGAATTGGTCGACCGAATGGGGGCGCAATGGACGAGATCGTATGGGATGAATTTAAGGACAATGAGCAGGGACTGCGCGAAGCTGCGGAGGCAGTTCGTCGCCAGCATCATCTGCCTTTCCTTCCGCCAGCGTAATTGAGGACTTCTGATAGCCCTGAAACCGATGCTTGCGAGCGGTACCGAAAAGGATCCGTGAGATCACGAACTCATCATGCTTCGGATCTTCTCACTGCACTGGTGTAACCCCAACTACCGAGATCTCCTTACGAGGCCACGACAGCCACGCTGCCCGAGAAAAAAGCTCAGCGCTGTCAGGTTAAGAAATGGATAATGTGGTCTGAAATGGATTCGATGAGGAACGTTTCCCGCTGTGCGAACACTGTGCCCTCCACCTTCCTGCGCAGCACACTGAGCAGTGCGACTGATCCCAATCCCGCCTGACCGTCATCTCTCCCCAGGGGTTCGGCTGCTCCTGATGTCATCGACTCCAGAGTCGCGCAGGATTGAAAGGGGGGAGGCCACGGGAGCATTGCAAGTCGTGCCACGTATCGACGAGTAGCTCGTCCACGCAGGCGGCGCCCCGCGTTGGTAAACGCGATGACGTCGACCTTGCGCCTGGATCGTCCAACTGCACGGTGAGGAAAACCGACTCATGAAACAGTCTGTTGACTGGAACACCCTGGCGCGCGATGTCGCTGACGCCACACCACGGCGGCGATTGCTCCGCGTTCTGGGACTGTTCCCGATCGTCGGGGCGCTCAGTACCTGGCAACAGCCAGAGCCGGCTGCCGCCGATGGCTCCGGCGCCATCGTAGGTGGAGGTCATCGCCGCCACAAGCGCCGCCGCCATGATCGTCACCGGCGGAACCCAAAGCGCCGCTGTGCGCGAAAGTGTTCGGGTTGCTGTGATGCCAAGGGCAAATGCCATCGGAATGACGCTACTGCATGCGGTATCAAGGGAAAGCGATGCAAAGCCTGTGGCAGCGGCGAAATTTGCAGCAGTGGGATTTGCCACAATCCCTATGGCTGCACGGCGGCCATGGACTACTGCTTTACGGACCCCCAGAACCCCTCGTTTGTGCCCTGTCCAGAGAACCCCAACGGGGTTTGCATCCTGCTCGCTGAGGGCCCGTTCTGCATCCTCATCGGCGATGTGAATGTTGATCCCAATGTCAGCCAGTGCGCTCCAGAGGGGGACTGCGCCAACTGCCCAGCGGGCTCAGATTGCGTGACACCCCTCGGCGGGATCTGTACCTGTCCTGGCAACAAGGGCTGCGCGGTGCCACCGCC
>NZ_JBGANL010000021.1:0-104255 GCF_044222345.1 Prosthecobacter sp. | reverse complement strand
CAAAAGACGCGCAGAAGCCCGCGTTTACGCCTCCGGCAAACGAAGCTTGGTGGCGGGGCCGGTGACCTCAAAGTGAAAATGGGGATCTTCACAATCGGGGTGAATTTCTGTGATCCGGATCGGCAGGAGATGCGGAACTTCCAGCGAAAGGTAGAGGGCGGTGGACGCCAGAGTTTCCAAAGAAGCAGAGTTATCCGGCTCGAACAGCCCCCGGGTCACCTGATCCAGGGAGGGTTCGCAGAGGATTTCTCCGCTGGCTGGCGGAAGGTCGCCGCTGCACCACAAAGTGGCTCTTGCGCAACGTTTCTCAAGGGGGTCGCCTTTGAGTTTCGCCACAAACTGGAGACTCTGTTCACGCCGCGTTGCTTCGTCGCTCATGGAAACATCTAAGCATGGTTGGTGTTCTTCGGCAATACCCTTCATGACAGAATGGGCCGTCTCTTCGGGGACTGCGGAGCGCTGGCAGAGTAAGAGGATCCCCAACTCCGTGCCGCCTGATACTGCTTTCATTTCGGGTCTGACAACAGACAAATGCCTGCTTCAAGATTAATTACTAAAGCAAAATAATATTGCAATTCTCACTGAAACGCAGTTTATTTCCTAAATGGTAAATCAATGTCACTCCTGCGGGAAGAGCTTTACGACCATGCGTTCCAGCAAACACAGTTGTTCCGCGACATGCCATAAAGCTCTGCAGCGCGGCAGCAAAACCCGGTGGGTAAAAGCAGGCGACCTCTTTGGAGAATTCAGATATCGCATCCCACGCCTTTCTCTCGCCGGCGGGCAGGCGGTTCGGGGCAGTTTCCCAAGCAAGCAGCCTGAAGCGGTGGTTTTATCCTTGCTGACCGCGGCATGCCGGAGCTCGACCTGCGGGCCTGTTTGACGGCTCTGCCAAACACGACGCGACCATATTACCGGCAGGTGTGCGGTGCGCCGATCCGAGTGTACATCCGCGCCGAGGGCGGCCATTACCGGATGAGCGTTCAGTGGGGGGCGGAGAGATCTTTGTGAAACCTTACCTGTAAGCAACTGCGCGTGGCATAAGCTCTCTGCGACGTTTCCGTTTTCATCTGGCCGTAGTCGTTCCGCCTTTTCAGAAATGAACCTAGCCTCGAATCAGTGTTTTTTGAGCCGTTTCGAATTCATGTTTAAGATGTGTTAAGTTTATGCATCGGATTGGAAATGGGTCACTTAGATCGCTCGAAAAGCCTGGTGTTGGTGCTTTTTCCGATTGTTCCACAGCCGAGAGGTTGGCCTGAAGGTCGCCTTTCCCGAAACCATCAGGCGGCACGCCTCAGGCTAGGTCTGACCCGGGAGGGCTCACCTCCACGGCGTCTCGCAGAATAGCCATCTCCGGCGGTCGTTGGCGAACGGGCCTGGCCTGCCCGGTCTGACGCAAAACGCCGCTCTGGCATGGCCAAGTGGTCTCATCCACACCCCTCATGCTTAACACATGATTAAGATGTGTTAATATTCGATATATCCTTCTTAATGTGACGATTAAGTCCATTCATTATCGCCCCATCCAAGCGGAAAGGCCCGCCTGGTCTGGCGATTCAGGGCAGGCCCCGTTGTGGCGCAACGGGGCTGCCTGGTCCCCTGCCCTTACGCGATCTTCCACGCTTCCCGCATCGGCCGGAGGAGCATCTGGTTGGCCTGCTCGTCGTTTTCGAAGCGCTCGACCTTGGGGTCAAACTTCAGCGGGCGCTTCAGCACGGCGGAGATGGCGCCTATGTGGCAGGTGGTGGCAGCGCGCTGGGCGATCTCGGCCGTGGCGGCGGTGCGGCCCCGGGAATAAACGGCATCGATGAAGTTGCGGTGGTGATTCTTGGACTCGTAGAGCTTCACGTCGCTATCCTTGAGCTTGGCGCGCAGGATGGCGTCGTCGCTGGCTTTGAGGACTTCGGACTCGGTGTAGATCCAGCCCTCGCTGCCGATGAATTTGGTGCCCCACTTGGTCTTGTCGTCCGTGCTGGACATGACCACGCGCAGGCCGTTGGCGTAGTGGTATTCGATGCGGAAGCTCTCGGCGGCGTCATAGATGCCCTTGTCGCGGCGCTTCACCTCCGTCGCGCTGACTTCGGTGGGCGCGGTTTCGTCCATGCCGGCACCCCATTGGGCCACGTCCAGAAAGTGCGCGCCCCAGTCGGTGATGTAGCCGGGGGCGTATTCCTCGATCCAGCGGAAGTTGAAATGGCAGCGCGCCGCCGTGTAGGGCTTTTCAGCCGCAGGGCCCAGCCACATGGCGTAGTCCAGGTGGGCAGGCACGGCCTCGGTGGCCTCCAGGCCGGTGTAGCCGCCGCGGATGGCAAACTTCCCCGGCACGCCGATTTCGATTTCCTTGAGCTGGCCGATGTAGCCGTTGCGCACGCGCTCGCAGGCCATGCGCACCTTCAGTCCGGAGCGCCGCCAGGTGCCGCACTGCAGCACACGCTTGTTTTCCGCCACCGCCCGGCAGATGGCGCGGCCTTCGGCGATGCTGGCCCCGAGGGGCTTCTCTGAATACAGATCCTTGCCCGCCTTCGCCGCAGCGATGGCCACATTCGAGTGCCAGTGATCCGGCGTGGCGTTCATCACGGCGTCCACATCTTTGCGGGCCAGCACCTCGCGGAAGTCTTTGAAGATCGCGGTCTCGGGCAGTCCGGCCAGCTTGGCGGCGGCAGCGGCGTGCTGGGAGTCCACATCACAGATGGCGACGACCTGCACACGCTCATCGGCCATCAACGCCCGGAGGTTGCTCGTCCCCTGCCCGCCCACACCGATGCAGGCGAGCCGCACTTTCTCATTGGGCGATACGGCCCCGGCCCGGCCAAGCGTGGCGGCGGAGACAATGAAAGGGACGGCGGTGCTAAGAAATTGACGACGATTTGGAGTAGCAGGCGTGTGCATGGGAAAGAAACGCACATTGGCTCCGATATTCATCAAGCTACCTCTCATGGACACCACTCCCCTTCCTCGCCGTCGTGACTTTCTGCAAACCACCGGCCTGGGCCTGATGAGTCTGCCCGTGCTCCAATCCTTCTTCGGCAGCACCAGTACCGCCCTGGCTCAAACGGCCGCCAAAGCTCCAGCAGCAGGCGCAGCACCCGCCGTCCCCGCCTTGAACCGTTTCCCCCGCATGATGCAGGAATGGCTGGTGGCGGAGGTGCGCGCCGCCGAAAAACGCGGTAACGCACGCCGCGAAGCTCTCAAAACCAAGGCCGATGCCGAGGCCTACGTGAAGTCAGTCCAAGAGCGCATCCGCCAGTGCTTCGGCCCCCTGCCAGAAAAAACACCTCTGAATGCGAAGGTCACAAAGACCTTGGAGCGCGATGGCTACCGCATTGAAAACATCGTTTTCGAGAGCCGCCCCGGCTATCTGGTCACGGGGAATCTCTACCTGCCAAACAGCAAAGGCAAGGTCCCCGGCGTGATCGGCGTGTGCGGTCACTCGCTCAATGGCAAGGAGGCGGAGGCTTACCAAAGCTTCGCGCAGGGACTCGCCCGGCAGGGGCAGGCCTGCTTCCTGATCGATCCCGTCGGCCAAGGTGAGCGCTTTCAGTACTTGAATGAGAAGCTTGGCTCCCGCCTCGGCGGTGGCACCACGGAGCACAATCAAATGGGCGCACCGCAGGCGCTGGTGGGCGAGTTTCTCGGCACCTGGTTCGCATGGGATGGGATTCGCGCGCTCGACTACCTCATCACGCGGCCGGAAATCGACACCAAGCATCTCGGAGTCACCGGCAACTCCGGCGGCGGCACGCAGACGACCTGGCTCTGCGGCCTGGAGCCACGCTTCACCATGGGCGCGCCCTCCTGCTTCGTCACCACCTTCCGCCGCGATGCTGAAAACGAGCTGCCGCAGGACATGGAGCAGTGCCCGCCGCGTGTGCTGGCGCAGGATCTCGATCATTGCGACTTCCTCGCCGCCATGGCGCCGAAGCCGGTCATCATCCTGGCGCAGGAAAAAGATTTCTTCGACAATCGCGGCTCCACGGAATCCTACGAGCGCCTGAAGAAACTCTACACGCTGCTCGGCAAACCGGAGAACATCCAGCTCCACATCGGCCCCGATCCACACGGCTACACGCAGTCGAACCGCGAGGCGATGTACAAGTTCTTTGGCAAAGCCACCGGCATTCCCGCCGCAGCCGCCGAACCGGCGATCACCCTCGAGAAAGACGCAGACCTGCTCTGCACGCCCAAGGGGCAGGTGGCGGAGTCCGGCTCGCGCACGCTGATGAGCTTCACGCGGGAGAAGGCGGACGATCTGGCCGCCACGCGGAAGCCACTGAGCGGCGCAGCTTTGCAAAAAGCCGTGCGTCAGGTCTTGAAGCTGCCTGCGCTCGCGGATTCCCCGCCGGACTACCGCATCCTGCGCAGCGTCGGCGCACGCAAGTATCCCACCAAAGGCTACTGCACCTACGCCGTGGAGACGGAGCCGATGATTCACGCCCTCGTCACCCGCTTGAGTGATGAAGCGCTCACCTCGCGCCTGCCGCGTGGGCAAAGCAAGGCCGTGCTCTACATCTCCCATCGCTCGGCCGATGCCGAGCTGCGCAGCGATCCCTTCGTGAAGGAACTCATCGCCGCCGCACCCGACGCCGCCTTCTTCGCCTGCGATGTGCGCGGCATGGGCGACTCCCAGCCGGACACCTGCGGTGCGAATCAATTCCTCGGCCTCTACGGCAGCCACTACTTTTACGCCGCCTACAGCCAGATGCTCGACCGCCCACTGCTGGGCCAGCGCGTACTGGATGTGCTGCGCGTGATCCAGCTCCTCGCCGCTGCGGGGCACACAGAGATTCACCTGGCCGGACAGGGCTGGGGGGCTCTGCCTGCCGCCTTTGCCGCGCTGCTGAACCCAGCTGTGAAACAGGTCACGCTGAAGCATGCGCTGGCCTCCTTTCACGATCTCGCGTCTCACGAAGACCAGCAGTGGCCAAATGCCTTCATGCTTCCTCATGTGTTGGCACACTTTGATCTTCCCGCCTGCTACGAAGCGCTTCAAAAGCAGAACCTGCAGCTCATCGAACCCTGGTCCGCCGCCGATGGCATGAAGTGACATTTTACCACACCCACGCCATGCAATCCTCCCTCAAGATCAAGCTCTCCCTCTTCATGTTTCTCCAGTACTTCATCTGGAGCAGCTGGTACATGACGCTGGGCAGCTACCTCGGCACGCTGGGCTTCAGCGGCACCGAGATCGGTGCCACCTATGGTGCGTTTGCCTGGGGTGCCATCCTCTCGCCCTTCATCGTGGGCTTGATCGCCGACCGCTTCTTTGCCTCGGAGAAGATCATCGCCGTGCTCGGCATCGCGGGTGGTCTGGTGATGTTTTACGTCCCGCAGTTGAAGACTTTTGGCAGCGTTTATCCCACGCTCATCCTCTACTGCACGCTCTACGCGCCGACGTTGGCCCTGGGCAATTCCATCTCCATGACCCATCTGGCCGATGCGAAGAAGGACTTCCCTTTTGTGAAGATTTTCTCCGCCGTCGGCTGGATCGCCGGCGGCGTGGTGCTCAGCCAGTTGAAGGGCGAGCAGTCATCACTGCAGTACTACCTCGCCGGCGGGACCTCGCTGGTGTTTGGCCTGTTTGCCCTGACGCTGCCACACACACCACCGCGGAAGAAGGGCCAGGACGTGCCGCTGAGCGAAGTCCTCGGCCTGGATGCGCTGGCGCTGCTGAAAAAGCCCACCTTTGCCATCTTCATCCTGTGCATGTTCCTCATCTGCATCCCGCTGTATTTCTACTTCGTGAACATGGGCACCTACCTCACGCAGTTGAAGTGGGCGGACATGGCGCAGAAGATGACGCTGGCCCAGGTCTCCGACATCGTCTTCCTGCTGCTGCTGCCGCTGATGCTCAAAAAGCTCGGCTACAAGAAAACGATCTTCCTCGGCATCCTGTCCTGGGCTGTGCGCTATTTCATGCTCAGCGCCAGTGCGGCCAGCACCGGCAGCGTGCTCATCTTCGGGGCCATCCTGCTGCACGGCGTCTGCTACGATTTCCTCTTCATTGCGGGCCAGCTCTACGTGGACAGTGAAGCCAATGAACGCATTCGCGGCGCCGCGCAGGGCCTCATCGCCATCATCCTCTGGGGCTTTGGCTCCCTCGTCGGCACCTACCTTGCGGGGTATTTCATGGATCAGCACAAACTGGCCGCGCCGAAAGGAGCCATCACCCACGACTGGTCCGCCATCTGGGCCACCCCGGCCTGGATCGCGGTGACCGTGCTGGTGGTGTTTGTGATCTTCTTCCGTGAGCCGAAGAAGTCGTCTGCGGGAGCATGAAGGCGCACAGGAGCGCGGAATTGATTCCGCAGCATTCCGAAAACACGCAGGATTCCGCTTCAGCTTGAGCCCTTCAGTGTCGCTGCTCCCGCATTCAGGCTGATCCTCGGCACGAAGGGCATGATGCGTCGTTAAGAGCCTTGGGCTGCGGCGGAGAGCTGCGGAATCAATTCCGCGCTCCAAAGCGCCTTTTCGTGGCGCTGAAACGTAAACCGTGGTCGGGCTGGCGAGATTCGAACTCACGACCTCTTGCACCCCATGCAAGCGTTCTACCAGGCTGAACTACAGCCCGACCTAGGTTTGACGTTCTCACCAGCGGTGCCGCTTTGGGGTGGCTGCCGGTTGGCGAGAGGACGTGCATTTTGGACAGAGCTGCGGGCTTTGCAACTGCGATGTTGAGTTCTCGTGAGAATCTCTGCGAAGCTTGCCATTGCCCTGCCGCTCAAGTAGAACCTGAACTCATCCGCATGGTCACGATCACAATCCAGGAACTCACCAAACGATTCAGCGGCAGTGTTGTGCTGAGCAGCGTGGACCTGCAGATCGAATCCGGCGAATTGTTCTTCCTGCTGGGGCCCAGCGGCTGCGGCAAAACCACCCTGCTCCGCCACATCGCGGGCTTTTACACGCCGGATGCCGGCAAGATCTGGTTTGATGATGAGGACGTGACCCGCCTGCCCGCCCACAAGCGTGGCACGGGCATGATGTTTCAAAGCTACGCCCTGTGGCCGCACCTGAACGTGGCGCAAAACGTGGCTTTCGGACTGGAGGAGCGCAAGCGCCCGCGCCGGGAGATCGAGCACCGTGTCTCCGAAGCGCTGGAGCAGGTGAAGCTGGACGGCCTCGGCTCCCGCAAGATCCAGCAGCTTTCCGGCGGGCAGCAGCAGCGCGTGGCTCTGGCGCGTGCGCTGGTGATCCGCCCCAAGTGCCTTCTGCTGGACGAACCGCTCTCCAATCTGGATGCCAAGCTGCGCCTGGAAATGCGCACAGAGATCCGCACGATCGTCAAGCAGCACGGCCTCACCGCCATCTATGTGACACATGACCGCGATGAAGCCCTGAGCATGGCCGACCGCATGGCGATCATGGATGCGGGCAAGCTGATCCAGGTGGGTGCGGCGCCGGAGATTTACCTCAATCCCGCCACACGCATGGTGGCCGAGTTCATCGGCGAGACGAACTTCGTCGAAGGCCGCACCCTGCGCGAGAGCAGCCGGGCGGGATTCTACGATGTGGAAACCCCCTTCGGCGTCCTGCGGGGGCGCACCGACGGCACCTGGCAGCCCGCCGGCGGCCAGCCTGTGATGCTGAGCGTCCGGCCCGAGGCGCTCACCTTTGGCAGCGTGCTCGATTCCCCCAACCGCTTCCCCGGCCACATCCTCGACACCACTTACCTCGGCGCCACGGTGCAGTACCTTATTCAGGTGCACGGCGGCCCGCAGATGAAAGTCTGCGAGACCAACCCGCAGGACCTCCGCCTGCCCGGCGAGGACGAAGTCCGCGTGATGGCAGCGATGGGAGATGTCGTGATTCTGCGCAAATGAACGAGCGCCTCACAACTCTGCTGGCACATCCGCGCACCCAGGCCGTGCTCGCATGGGCTCAGCATTGGCGCAAAGAACTCACCGTCTTCTTCCTGATGCTCGCCACACTGGCGGGGCCCTTCCTGCTCAAGCCCGCGCAGAGCACCGCCCCCGCGCATTATGACCGGCGGCTGGTCATCATCTCGCCGCACCATGACCGTATCCGCGAGGAGTTTGGGCATGCGTTTGCCAGGCACTGGAAAGCCACGAGAGGAGAAACGATCTTCATCGACTGGCGCGTGCCCGGTGGCACCTCGGAGATCGCCATGCTGATCAAGTCCGAAGCCACGGCGGCGTTTCAGCACCACTGGCAGTCGAAGCTGCATCAGACCTGGTCCCCCGCTGTGGCGCAGTCCTGCCTGAACCCCAAGGCCGCAGCCGGAGATGCCGCACGCAAAGCCTACCTCGACTCGAACCTCGGCACCGGCATCGATGTGTTCTTTGGCGGCGGCGCGTATGATTTCGAGCAGCAGGCCAGGGCGGGCACGCTGGTGGCGGGTGACGGTGAAAAAACCGGCCTCAGCGGCTTGGCGAAGAAGCACCCCGAGTGGTTCAGCGACACCGGCATTCCCGAAAAACTCAGCGGCGAACCTTTCCGTGATCCGCAGTTCCGCTGGTGCGGCACCTGCCTCTCCAGCAGCGGCATGGTCTTCAATCGCGATGTGCTGCGCCGCATCGGCATCGCGCAAGATCCCACCGCCTGGGACAACCTGGCCGATCCGCGCTACTACGGCCAGATCGCCCTGAGCGATCCGGGCAAGAGCGGCTCCGTGACGAAGGCTTTGGAAATGCTGATCCAGCAGCAGATGCAAAGCGCGTATGACCGGCTCAAAGCGGTGCCGAAGTCCAAGCTCACCCCTGAACAACTCGAAGCGCAAGCCGTCGCGGAAGGCTGGAATGAAGGCCTGCGCCTGATCCTGCGCATCAGCGCGAATGCGCGCTACTTCACCGATTTCTCCACCAAGATCCCGCTCGAAGTCGCCAAGGGCGATGCCGCAGCGGGCATGTGCATCGACTTCTACGGACGCTCTGCGGAAGAGGACGTGCGCAGGGCCGACGGCACCTCACGCGTGGGCTTCATCGCCCCGCTGGGCGGCACCTCCGTCAGTGTCGATCCCATCGGCCTGCTGCGTGGTGCACCCGATCCAGAACTGGCCACCGCGTTCATCGAGTTCGTGCTCGGAGATCCGGGGCAGAAGCTGTGGAGCTACCGTGTCGGCGAGCCCGGCGGCCCCCGGCACCATGCCCTGCGCCGCCTGCCGGTGAGGCATGATTTGTACACCCCGGAAAACATCGCCATGATGAGCGATGGCCATGAGGCCCCCTTTGAAAAAGCCCAGGCCTTCACCTACCACCCGGAGCGCACCGCCGCCTTGTTCAACACCATCCGCTTCCTAGTACGCGTGATCTGCGTGGACTCCCATGAGGAACTGCTCGCCGCGTGGAAGAGCATCATCGATCACGGCATGCCCGAGCGCGCCCTCCAGGTGCTGGAAGACCTCACCCGCGTGAAGCACGAAGCCGCCATCGGCAACATCGCCCGCATCCTCGCCTCCCGCGACAAAGTCCAGGAAACCCGGCTGGCCCGGGAGCTGGGGGATGCTTTTCGCAATCAATACATCAAGGCCAGCCGCTTGGCGCAGAACGGCGAGTAACCTTTCACCCCCATGTCCAAAACCCTCTCACTGCTGATCTTTCTGGGGATGACCGCGTTTTTCGCGTGCTTCTTTGCCTGGCCGATCTGGGCGGCGCTGGAGGCGGCGTTTCGGGGGCCGGATCACAAGTTCACGCTGGAGTATGTATCCGAGGTTTTTCTCAATGAGCTGTATCGCGATGGGCTGTGGAATTCGTTCATCATCGCGGTGTGGACGACGCTGGGCGCGCTCTGCGTGGCGCTGCCGCTGGCGGTGTGCTACGTGCGCTTTGCCTTTCCCGGACGTGCGCTGATGAATTCGCTGGTGCTCATGCCCATGATCCTGCCGCCGTTTGTGGGAGCCATCGGCATCAAGACGATGCTGGGTCAGGCGGGCGCGTTGAACAGCCTGCTCATCAATCTCGGTCTCATGGACGCGCTGCATCCGACCGACTGGCTCGGGCAGCACCGCATGCTGGGCATCATTGTCATGGAGGTGCTGCACCTGTATCCCATCATTTACCTCAATACGGCGGCGGCGCTTTCGAACCTCGATCCGGCGCTGGAAGAAGCCGCGGCCAACATGGGCTGCAATGCCTGGGGCCGCTTCTGGCGCGTGACGCTGCCGCTCATCATGCCCGGCGTGTTTGCCGGTGGCACCATCGTTTTCGTGTGGGCTTTCACCGAGATGGGCGTGCCCCTGCTGTTTGACTATGACCGCGTGACGGCGGTGCAGGTCTTCCGCAGCATCAATGATCTTAGCGGGAACCCCTTCCCCTATGCCTTGGTGGCGGTGATGCTGGTCTTCAGCACGCTGTTTTACCTCACCGGCAAGCTCTTCTTTGGCAGCGCGAATTCGGGGGGCGGCGGACGTGCCACCACTGGGCGCGAAACCCTCGCGCTGCCTGCGGGCCTTGGCTGGGTCTGCACCGCGTTCTTTGCGGGGGTCACTTTCCTGGCCGTGCTGCCGCATCTAGGCGTGGTGCTGCTGTCGTTTTCCAAAGACTGGTATGACACCGTCATTCCGCATTCGCTTACGCTGGGGCATTACCGCGATGCACTCGGGCATGAGCTCACGCTTTCCTCCATCGCCAACAGCTTAAAGTACTCCACGCTGGCCATGCTCGTGGCGCTCGTCCTTGGCACAGGCGTGGCCTACGTTTCCGTGCGCACGCGCATCTGGGGCCGCCAACTCCTTGATGCCATGGCGATGCTGCCGCTGGCCGTGCCAGGCATCGTGATGGCCTTTGGTTATCTGGCCATGACGCGGGAGGGCCAGCCCTTCCACTGGCTGATGCTGGGCGAAGATCCGCTGCTGCTGCTCGTCATTGCGTATGCCGTGCGCAGGCTCCCTTATGTGGTGAGGTCTGCCGCCGCCGGCTTTCAGCAGGTGAGCCCCACATTGGAAGAGGCCGCGCAGAACCTCGGCGCGCGCCCGGAGAAAGCCCTGTGGCGCATCACCCTGCCGCTCGTCGCGCCAAATCTCGTCGCTGGTGCCCTGCTCGCCTTCTCCTTTGCCATGCTGGAAGTGAGCGACTCCATGATCCTCGCGCAGCAGGCCGCGTACTTCCCCATCACCAAGGCGATCTACTCCCTCGTGCTCTCCCTCGGCAGCGGCCCAAATCTCGCCTCCGCACTCGGCGTGTGGGCCATGATTTTCCTCGCCGTGACCATTCTCGGTGCCGGGGTGATCTTGGGGAAGAAACTCGGGGCGTTGTTTCGTGGATAGGTGAACTGCACTCATGAAGTCCAAGCGTCCCGCCAAAATCAAAACCTTCGAGCAGGCCTTCGAGTTTGTCTTGAAGGTGAAGACCTGCCTCATCTTTGGCTCGAAGACCTCCGACCTGCCCAGCCTCTGGGATGTGGTGGATCTGCCCGGAAGACAGCCAGGACAACCGGGCTGGGGTGCCAAAGTGGAGGCGGTCTGGGCCTGGAAGAATGAGCTGCCCGCGCAGTTCCCCGATGAGATTTTCTACGGCAAGCTGCCCGGCGGACTCGCGATGCTGATGAGCATCGAGCATCTGCGGCAGGTCCACTATCCGGCACATCATCGCCCCGTTTCCTCATGCAGCCCGCTGGCTCGGCGTGCCTTTGAGCTGATCCGCAGCGAGCCGCATACCACGGCGGAGTTGCGCAAGGCGTTGTCGCCTTCAGGCGCGATCAGCAAGAGCAAGGTGGACAGCGCGCTGGTGGAGCTGCAGGTGACCCTGAACATCACCCGCTCAAACGCGCCGAACCTGAAACGCGACACCTGGCTGCCCTTTGCAGAGCAGTATCCCGACATCGGAGGAGAGGCATGAACCGCACCGACCGCCTCGTCTCCATGGTGATGCTGCTGCAGTCGCGCCGGGTCATTACGGCTGCCCAGTTGGCGGAGCATTTTGAGATCACGGAGCGGACCGTGTATCGCGATCTGGCGGCACTGGGGGAAGGCGGCGTGCCCATCGTGGGTGAGCCCGGTGTGGGATACAGCCTGATGAGCGGCTACTGCCTGCCGCCGGTGATGTTCTCGCCGGAGGAAGCCTTTGCCTTCGTCACCGGCGGGCTGCTGGTCGAACGCATGACCGATGCCTCGATGCGCGATGCCATCCGCTCCGCCATGGGCAAGGTGACGGCCGTCCTGCCTCCGGGCCTGCAAGGCCGCGTGGACCGTCTGCGCAAAACCATGGTGATCGGCGGACGCTCTCCGACCAAGGGCAGCGTGCCTTTGAGCACCGTCCAGCGGGCCATGGCCGAGGGCTGTGTGCTGCGGCTCAACTACCTGGGGGCCGCACGCGGCGAGCCCACCGAGCGTCTGGTGGAGCCGCGAGGACTGGTCTTTTACCATGACCATTGGCACCTCATCGCCTGGTGCCGTCTGCGCAGAGACATGCGGGACTTTCGCGTGGATCGCATCATCCGCTGCGAGACGCTGCCGGAACCGATCCCGCCTCACCCGGGGTTCAATCTGAATGAGCACATCGCGAAATGCATACGGCCGGAGCGCAGTGAGTTTGCGGTCATCGAAATCCCTGATTACCTCCTCGAAGGCGTGCGCCGCTTCTGGGGGCCGACGATTGTGGAGGAACAAACCACGGGCCAGCAGGTGCGTGTCCGCTTTGCCTTCCGCCCGGAAGGGCTCGCCTACGTCGCGCGCTGGTTGCTGAGCCTGGGCACCGAGGCCGAGATTCTCTCTCCCGAAGTTCTGCGGGTGAAGGTGGCCGATCTGGCCCTCGCGACGGCGCAGCATCATCAGTCGAAAAAAACGGCACGGGTGAAATCACCCCTGACATAGGGCTGTCAGTGGGCGGTGCGATGGACGGCGCGTGATCGCAATGGATTGCGATCCGCATTCACACCCCACCGAAATACCACCCATGAGCCAAACCAACGAACCCACCGTCTGCTTCTCCCTCACCTGCAAAAGTGCCGCCGCAGCACTCGACTTCTACACCCGGGCCTTCGGTGCCGTGGAGCTTTACCGCTTCTCGCCCACCCCTGGAGCCGTGCCCCATGCCGAGTTCAAGATCGGCAACACCCATATCTACATCTCCGATGAGTTCCCACCGGGACACGCCTTCGCCATTCCCGAAGGTGGTCTGGCCCCCTGCGTTTTTTCGATCCAGGTCGAGGACTGCGACCAAGCCTTTGCCCGCGCCCTCGCGGCCGGCGGCTCCCCGCTGACTCCATCCCGCGATCAGTTCTGGGGCAAACGCACCGCGATGCTCCGCGATCCCTTCGGCTACCGCTGGAGCTTCAGCCAGCACCTCGAAGAAGTGCCGCCGGATGAGCTGAACAAACGTGCACAGGCGTTCATGAGTGCGAACGCCAAGTAGCCAGATATCGCTTTCGTCTCTGCGAGGTGGGGACCACCCGCTTTGGCAGAGACGATCGCATGTCTGCCAGAAGCCAGACTGCCTGTGCCAGGAGCAGTTTCAGGCTGATTCTGGAGCTGGGCAGAAATGGCTGGCCGTGCCTTTCGTGATCCCCTTTCTCAGTGGAGTTGTTCACAATGTGGCAATGTAACGTTAATAACGTTTTCTTGACCTGGGCGCGGTTTACCTTTGAAATGCGGGCATGAGACGCCCATGGATCAAAATCGAAATCTGCACGCCGGACAAACCGGAGATTTGCAGCCTGGCCACGCAGTTGCGACTGGATGATGACGCAGTCGTGGGAAAGTTGGTGCGCTTGTGGTCCTGGGCGGAGCTGAACCGAATTGATCCTAACGACTTGGGCGTTACCAAGGAATTCATCGACAAGATCGTGGGACGCAAAGGCTTTGCCGCAGCTCTGGAGAAAACGGGCTGGCTCATTGAAACGAATGAGAAACTTTCCTTTCGTAACTTCAAACGTCACAACAGCCCGGTAGCCCAGAACAAAGCACTGACCGCAAAACGGGTGGCAAGACACCGATTGCGCAAGGCGGCCGTGACAGAAAAAGTGACGGATGAGCCGTTAGCTCCCAAGCCTGCAAAGGCTCCCAGAGTGAAGAAAACTGCAGCTCCAGACCATCCCGTTGATCAAGTAATTAAAGCAGTTTCACCTTTGATTATCAGTGAGGAAATTGTGGCAAATATTGAGCCGGAGGTTGTGGGTAATGCACCCCTGCCCGCTGAGCTTGTTGTCGAGCCTCAGAGCTTTGTGGAGGAGCCTGAAATGGGGACAGCAGAGGCTCCTCAAGACGTCGCTCAGGCCCCTCATGAGGAGACCGTAGATGCAGCTTCTGAAGTGTCCACCACGGAAGAAGTTGCCATCGCTGTTCCTGAGGCTCACCCCGAAGAGGTTGCAGTTACGGCTCCTGAAGCACCCGCAGAAAACCCTGCTCCAGTTGAAGAGCCTGCACCGCGCAAAAGACGCAGCAAAGCGGCCGATATCGATGACCAGCCCATGCTGTTCTAGAAGGGGCAAGGTTCGCACCACTCATTTCCGGGAGGGACGTGATCAACGCATTCCTGTAGCAACACTGCTGTCTTTTGAAACGCTGACTTCGTTTCCTCATACCGTCTGCATGCGCTGCTTGGAGACACGTTGGCTCAGTTACGTTTATATAAACATTCAATGATTAATAATTATTAATCATTGTTAAATAGATGGTTGTGTGACTTTTTAAATCACCTTCTCTCCGCTCATGTGAGGCATGAAAGGCGGTCTACCCCGAGGCGCGGGCACCATCCGAACTGGCCGCTGTCTTTTCGCGCCAGCGGTAACGTTGAGCCCATGGGTTCGGCTTCCGCTCGACGACGTCGGCGATGATTTCACCCAAGACGGGAGTGAACTTGAAGGCGTGGCCGGAATCTCCGGCGGCAATGATCAGACTGGGATGCGCAGGATCGTGGTCGATCCAGAAAGCACCATCGAAGGTGTCGCAGTACAGGCAGACGCGGGTGGAGTGCAGCGGGGCGTCGGCCAGGGTAGGAAAGGTTTTGTGCAGGAAGGCGCGGTAGCGCTCCTCCTCCCCTGCAGGCAGAGTTCGAGGATCTGAGGCATTCACCCGGCGACCGGGGCCGTGGTTGGCCACTTTGACAAGCCCCGCAGCATTCGCCGGAAAGCCATACCAGCCGGTCTTCCCGATGTCCGCCCCCCAGACGGGAAACTGTGGCGGGGCGAAGGGGCGTAGATCGGGTGGCTGAAAATGGAAGACCGTCTGAGCGGTGGCCCACATCACCTCCTGCAAATGCGGCAGCAGCGTGGGCGTCCAGGCTCCGGCAGCGACGAGTATGGCATCGGCCTGCCAGTTTTGCCCGGTGGCGGAGGCAATGCCCGTGCAGCGTGCCCCCTCAAAGATCGGGCGCGGCTGCGGCACATTTTCAATGAGGATGACTCCCGCTGCACGTGCCTCCGCAGCAAGGCGCCCGATGACGCGCCCACTTTCCACCCAGCCGCCCGTGGGATTGAGGTAACCATCCTGGTAGAGCGTATGATTCCAGGCCGGGTGAAGTTCGCGCAGCATCTCAGCCGAGGTCCGGCGTAGATGGTGGCCTCGCTGCTTGAGGAAGGCGTGGCTGTCATGCTCAAAGCCTCCGGGCTGCATGGGATCGCGAGACATGACGAGGAAGCCGACCTCATGGTACAGCTCGTCGCCCCACCTGGCATTCCACTCGCGCCAGCGTTGCAGGCTGATCTCGCCCATTTTTGTATGTTGTTCATCCTCAGCATAGTCCATGCGCACGACCTTGCTGATGTCCGTAGATGCAGCGTCGGGATGCGGGAGCGAACCTTGATCGATCAAGGTCACCTGCCAGCCACGAGCCCGGAGTTCAAGGGCGGCAGTGAGACCAAAGCAACCGCCGCCGAGAATGAGGATGCCACGAGTCATGTGTGCTGGATGGTTTCAAACACCGCTCCACCGAGCAGGCGGTTCCCATCATACAAGGCGCAGATCTGTCCCGGCGTGAGGGCGCGCTGCGGCTCTGTGTATTCGAGTTCCGCGCGGCCATCGCCTAACGGGCGGAAGACGGCACTGCCTGCCGGGCAGCGGTAGCGCGGCTGCGCCTGGAGCAGGCGCTCGTCATTCAAAGGCTGGCCGGTACTGGAAATGGAATGCAGCGTGGCCTTGCGTGCCCACAGCAGCGGTGTGTCGGAATTTTCAATGGCGACGACGAGTTCGTTGGTCTGCGGCCGCTTGGCCACGACGACGTAGGCCTGCTTGTGGACGGGACTGGCCACGCCGTGCCCCTTGCGCTGGCCCAGTGTGTAAAGGTGCAGCCCGCGATGCTCGCCGAGCACCTTCCCTTCCAGATTCACAATGGGCCCTGGCTGGTCCGGCACAAAGGTGCGCAGGAAATCCTCCATCTTCACCTGCCCGATGAAACAGATGCCCTGGCTGTCCTTTTTCTCCGCCGTCTTCAGGCCGAACTCCCGGGCGCGCTCACGCAGCTCTGGCTTGAGCAGATGCCCGATGGGAAACTGCGCGATGCGCACCTGATGCGGCTGCATCATGGCGAGGAAGTAGGTCTGGTCTTTGTTCGGATCGGCCCCGCGCAGGATGTTCCCGTCCTCTTTGCGTGCATAGTGCCCTGTAGCGATGGCCTCAAAGCCGTGCTCCTGCGCCCAATCCCAGAGGACGCCGAATTTCATCTCGCGGTTGCACATCACATCGGGATTCGGCGTGATGCCTGCCTGGTAGCCTTCGAGGAGGTATTTCACGACCTTTTCGCGGTATTCCGTCATGAGATTGACCACTCGAAACGGGATGCCAAGCTGACTGGCCACGGCCTCCGCATCGGTGATGTCCTCCTCCCACGGGCAGTGGCCGATGATGTTCTCCTCGTTGATCCAGTTCTTCATGTACACGCCGGACACGTCATGCCCTGCGCGGACGAGCTCGGCTGCGGCCACGCTGCTGTCCACGCCTCCGGACATGGCTGCGAGAATCTTCATGGGCTGAGAATCGGCGGCTGCGGCGTGGCGTCAATCAGGAGGCGCGGGTGCGTGATGGAAGGCATGGAGAAAATACGGCGAAGGCGAGAAGCAGGGCGGCAGGAAACTGAAGCTCTTTACTCCCGCCGCAGCGGGCTAAGATGCGCGGCATGAGATCCCTCCTGCCCTCCCTCCTGCTGTTGCTGCCCCTGCTTATGCCCGCTTGCAGCGGGTTGGGCGGCTCGCGCCATTCCCTGCCCGCGCTGATGGTGAAGCGCCTGGACTGGATGGATGACGTGGCGGAGGCCAAGCGCGCCAAAGGACTGCCCATCACCGACCCAAAGCGGGAGGCCGAGCTGCTGCGCAGCATGATGCAGCGCGGCGATGCCGCCGGATTGAATGACGAGAGCGTGAGGCTCTTTTTCAGCGGTCAGATGCAGGCAGCCAAGGTGCGGCAGGAGGAGTGGCTGCGCCAGCACCCCACGGCCACCACGGCTCAGCCCCCCGACCTCGCCACCACCATCCGCCCGGCGCTGGACGAGATCGGAACCCAGATGATCGAGCAGCTGGAGGAGGAGACGCGGCACAGGACGCCCATAGAAGCAGCGGCTCTGGTGACGCAGGCGCAAAACCGCCTCATGCAGGCCGGGTATTCAGAGGCCGTGGTCAAACCCGCCGTCGAGGGGCTGAAAGACGCAGTGGACATGTATTTCGCATCCTGGCCGTAGAAGAGGCAGGCAGCAGCATGAAGACTGCTGGATGGACGATTCAATCCCCGAAACAAACCCCCGGCTTGATCTTTGGCCGCGCCGCATTCAGGTGAGGGATGGCAAGCATTCAGAAAGTCCCCACGGGCGAGTTCCACTCCGGCTACGGCTGCGTCATCATGAGCGCGGTGGTCGGCATCTTCGGTTTCATCATCTGGTGGAGCTACTACACGTTCAAGACCATGGACTCGGCCATCGCCGAGATCACGCAGCAGGCCCCGGCCAAGCTGCCGGAGATCGCCCCGGTGCCCGGCCTTGAGCAGCGCCTGGCGGATTTCGCCGCCGCCGCGACGGAGGGCAAGCCTGCCACGCTCAAGCTCACCGTGGCAGATCTCAATGCCCTGCTGCTGCTGGCGCCGGAAGGCAGCAACGGCAGCTACAAGGACTTGCTGCGGGTGAAGTCGCTCGACGCCGCCAAACAAACCATCATCACGGAGGCAAGCCTGCCGCTGAACAAGAAGTTCTGGGAGGACTCCAAGCGCTACCTCGTGGGCGAGGTGGACTTCTCGCTGGAGATGACCGAGCTGGGCCCGGACGCCAAGCCCAGCGCCGTGCGTGTGCCGGGCAAGACCGTGCCGGAGGAAATGGTCAAAGGCATGGCCATGTATGGCTACCTTGGCCCTTACCAGAATGACAAGACGCTGGGCCCGGTGCTGAAGGCGATCAAGAAGCACCAGATGGAGGCAGACGGAGTGGTGCTTTCCACAGAGAAGTGATCCTTCATTCCCTGACCATGAATCTCCCCCAGCACCCGAATCCTTGGAAAACCGTTTCCACCCGCGAGACTTATTCCAATCCATGGATCCGCGTGCGGGAGGATCAGGTGCTCAAACCCACCGGTGGCCCCGGCATTTACGGCGTGGTGGAATACAAGAACATCGCCGTCGGTGTGATCCCCATTGATGAAGAAGGCCACACCTGGCTCGTCGGCCAGTGGCGCTACTGCCACGGACACTACGAGTGGGAGATCCCCGAAGGCGGCTGTCCCGCTGGCGAATCTCCCGGGGAAGCGGCCCGGCGTGAACTGCAGGAGGAGACCGGCATCGTCGCCACCACCATCAGCCCCCTGCTCTCCGGCATCCAGCTTTCCAATTCCACCAGCAACGAAGTCTGCGACATCTTCATCGCCACCGGCCTGACCCACGGCGAGGCACAGCCTGAGGACACGGAGCAGCTCGAAGTCCTGCGCCTGCCACTGAGTGAAGCGATTCAAATGGCGCGCGATGGGCGCATCCGCGACAGCATCAGCGTGCTGGCACTGCTGGCGGTGGCAGCACGCGGTGATCTGATCGCATGACTTGCACATTCTTGCGGCATCAAAACTCTTGTCGGGACATGCTCGCGGTGACAGAGTGAAAAAACCATGAACACAGAGCAACTGGAACAACTCAAGACACTGGTGGCAGACGCAGGCGATCTGCCGGAAGCCGCGAAAACCAAGCTGCTTGAGCTGCTGGCACAGACCGAGGCGGAAGCCCCCACCGCAGAGCCTGGGCAGGCCCAAGGCCAGTGGCTTTCTTCGGTCGAAGAACTCGAGGCTGCGCACCCGGAAGCAACGGGGTTTATGAACCGGCTGGCGACCACGCTGGCCAACATGGGGATCTGACGTGGAACCCGCACTTTCAAAAGAACCTAGAATCCGCCTTTGACAGAACTTAGGAGGCGTGTAGTTTCGCGCCCCTTTTTCCCCGAGGGAATGTCGCCATGCCAAACACACAAGTTATTCTCAAAGAACAAATCAAAGGCCTCGGAGCCGAAGCTGACGTTGTCAGCGTGAAGCGCGGTTTTGCGCGCAATTTCCTTCTCCCCCAGGGCAAGGCTTATGAAGCCACCAAGGGCAACCTGCGCCACACCGAGCGTCTCAAGGCCGTGCGTGCCGAGCGCGAAGCCAAGGAAGTCGCTGAAGCTGAAAAGATTGCCTCCAAGCTGAAGAAAGTGAAGCTCAAGCTCACCCTCTCCACCGGTCAGGGCGGCAAGGCTTTCGGTTCCATCACCACCATCGACATCGCCAAGGCTCTTTCCGAAGAGTCCAAGATCGAAGTGGACCGTCACATGATCGTGCTGGAAAAGCCGATCAAGAACACCGGCAACTTCGAAATCGTCGTCAAACTCGGCCACGAAATCACCGCCACCGTCAAGCTGAACGTCTCCGCCGCTGGCGAAGCCGCTCCTGCTGAAGACGACGCTGAATAAGCGGGCCTCTCCAGTTTAAAACCCCTCTGCAAAGCCGCGTGAACAACGCGGCTTTGTTATTTTTCAGCATCGTGCGGAAAATGGGGAGCTTGGCTGAAGTTGTTGTGCGCCGCCTAATGCGTGCACGCTGGCGCAAAAAGACTCGAAAGAGACACTTCTGTACCGGGTATTGATATTGACAATCATGCCTCCGGTTTGGAGCATGCACTCACTCACCATGAAGAAATACAACGTCGGAATCATCGGATACGGCTGGGCCGCCAGCGCTCACATTGACGCCATCAACAAAACCAAGCAGGGCCAGGTCACCGCGGTCTATTCCTCCCGCAAACTGGACGATGCGGAGCTGAGCGCGAAGCACGGCACTCCGATCAAGAGCTACCAGAACCTCGATGAGATGCTGGCGAATCCAGACATCCACGTGGTGGACATCTCCAGCTACCCGAGCCAGCACCGGGACCAGGCCATCAAGGCGGCCAATGCCAAGAAGCACATCATCCTCGAAAAGCCGATGGCCAACTCGCTGCCTGAAGTGCGCGAAATCGTCGCTGCTGCCAAGGCCAATGGAGTCAAGGGCTGCGTCTGCTTTGAATGCCGCTACTCGAATCAGTTTCAGGTCACCAAGGCGCTGATCGATGAAGGCCTGCTGGGCAGCATCCATTACGGCGAAGTCGATTACTACCACGGCATCGGCCCATGGTACGGTCAGTTCCGCTGGAACACCGGCAAGAAGGATGGCGGCAGTGCCCTTCTCACCGCCGGCTGCCATGCGCTGGATGCCCTGCTCATGGTCATGGGTGGCGAAATCGAAAGCGTCACCAGTTTCTCCACCAAGTCACAGAGCGAGATCTTCAAGCCCTACGAGTACAATACCACCAGCGTCACGCTGATACACTTCAAGAACGGTGCCGTCGGCAAAGCCGCCGCCGTGGTGGACTGCCTCCAGCCTTACTACTTCCACACCCACCTGTGTGGCAGCCAGGGCAGCCTGCTGGACGACAAATTCCACTCCATGAAGCTGCACACCGACAAGCACGCCTGGAGCAAGCTCTCCATGAAGATGCTCGACTCCGGGGACGTGAGCGACCACCCCTACGAAACCCAGTTCCAGGCCTTCTTTGATGCCTTGGACGAAGGCAAGGACATGCCGCTTACCAGCTTCCCCGAAGCGCTGCGCAGCTTTGAAGTCATCTTCGCCTCCGACAAAAGCGCCGAGCAGGGCGGCAAGCCCGTGCGCATTGCGGACCTCGACTGATTCTTCATCTCGGTCCTTCGAAACCGCGTGGTGCTCCGGCATCACGCGGTTTTTTTGTGCCTGCCTCTTGGAGCTCGCCACACGCTTGGTGGGCGGACGGGCTGTCTCCGAACCCCTTCCTCGATCATGCATGCACTGCCCGTGCCATAAGCTCATTACCAAAGCAGTCCTTAGTCTCGACGCTTCTTGTCGAACTGGAGCTCTGGCGGCCACTTCAAAGCTTGCTCCTCATGCAGCACTGCCTATGGAATGGCTGTGAACTTTAAACCTTAAATATTGGCCATGCCCGCTCCGCTGACCTACCTGCTTGTTGACGGTCACAGCGTCATCCACGCCTGGCCGGAACTGAAGCGTGAACATCGGGTCGCCTCGCGCCGCCATCTGGCGCGCACGGAGCTGCTGAAACACCTGCGCAATCTTCAGGACATGAGCGGCATGCAGGTGGTCGTCGTGTTTGATGGTGTCAGACAAGGCACCAATGAGGAGCGCGAGCCCCAGGGCCTTCAGATCATCTACGCCG
Organism: Prosthecobacter sp.; assembly: GCF_044222345.1. Classification (GTDB taxonomy): domain Bacteria; phylum Verrucomicrobiota; class Verrucomicrobiia; order Verrucomicrobiales; family Verrucomicrobiaceae; genus Prosthecobacter. The sequence continues at coordinate 82,687 of NZ_JBGANL010000021.1, read as the reverse complement.
ATCCCGGCACCACGGCGGATACCATCATCGAGCGCCTCGTGGCCAAATACATCCAGGAGCGCCCCATGCGTGTCGTTTCTGCCGACGGCATGGTGCGTGAAACGATTCTGTCACTTGGAGCCGAGTGGTTCAGCCCTGAAATTCTCCGCAGCCTGTGCGATGGTGCTGAAACCAGCATGCGCGCCCGTCTTGCCTGATTCCCATTCACGTTCTAACCTTTTGCCATGAGATTGATCCTTCCCCTTTTGTTTTTGATGGCTGGTGTTTCCGCCTCACTGGCGCAAGCCCCCGCCAAGGCTCCCGTTTCCGATGAAGTCAAAAAGCTGCTCAAGGAAGCCCGCGAAATGCGCATGAAGCAGCGCTACACCGATGCGCTCGAAAAGCTGGATGCTGCGGAGAAACTCAACCCCAATGTGGCCGACCTCTACGCCCTGCGCGGCGACATCTACCTGGCACCACGCCGTCGTGATTTTGACCTCGCCCTGCCCCAGTTTGAGAAAGCCGCACAGCTCCAGCCAGAAAGCCCGCTGCCCAAGTTCAATCTCGCCGAGTACTACTTCGTGAAGCACGATTTCACCACGGCACTCCAGTCCTTCACCAAACTGGCCACGGACTACCCCAAGCTGCCCATGGTCATCCGCCACATCGTTCATTACAAGCGGGCGCTGTGTGAGATCAAGCTGGGGCACCGCCCGGCCGCCGACCAGATCATCGCGGAAAATTTCACCTTCATGGACGACACCCCGGCCTACTATTTCAGCAAGGCGGCCATTGCCTTTGACATGGGCGATCCCAATAAAGCCACTGAATGGGTGAAGCGCGGTGTTGCTGTCTTTAAAGCCCCGAGTTGCGAGCCCTACTACGATGCCTTCAAGGAACTGCGCTGGGTGCCCGACCTGGACTTCGCCCCTCCCCCGGATGCGCCCAAAAAGCCGTGAAGTGGTGCATCGCAGCCGATACCGGTGGCACATTCACCGATTGCCACGCACGCGACCCACAGGGCCGTGAGTCGCGTTGCAAAGTACTCTCCACAGGCCACCTGCGCGCCGTGGTGTCCAGCACGACGAACATCCACGTTCGTCTCTCCGGCCTGCCTCCCCTGCCCGCTGATTTCCTTCGAGGCTTTGACATCAACGACGTTGGCAGCACGGATGTTCGCACCATCACTGCCTTCAACCATGCCACGGGCGAGATAACACTCGATGCCCCGCCATCCTGGCAATCCGGCACCCTGCTGGAACTCACCACGGGCGAAGAGGCTCCGGTTCTCGGCGCGCGCATCCTGACCAATACTCCGCCGGGCCGCGAGTTCCCTCCGATGAATCTCCGCATCGCCACCACGCGGGCCACCAATGCGCTGCTGGAGCACAAGGGCGGCCGCATTGCCCTCTTCATCACCCGGGGATTCGGCGATCTCCTGCAAATCGGCGATCAGCGCCGCAGCGATCTCTTCGCGCTGAAACACGAACCGCGCGTGATCTTCCACGAAATCGCCTGCGAAGTGCCTGAACGCCTCAGCATCTCAGGCGAAGTGCTCGAATCCCTCGACGAAGCCCACGTGCGCTCTGCCGCGCAGAATTGCATCGCCCAAGGAATCACCACCGCCGCCATCTCCCTGCTGCACGGTCACGCCCATCCGCAGCATGAGCTGCGCGTCGCCGCCATCCTGCGCGAGTGCGGTTTCACCCACCTCACGCTCTCGCACCAGACCGCCGCCTTTGCCAAGCTCCTGTCACGCACCCAGAGCACCGTGGCGGATGCCTATCTGCACGCGCCCGTGCAGTCCTTCCTCAATGGCATCCGCCGCGTCTCGCCAGACATGCAGGTGATGACCAGCGCAGGCGGCCTCAAGTCCGCCGACGAAATCCGCCCCAAGGACATGCTGCTCAGCGGTCCTGCCGGAGGTGCCATCGGTGCCGCCAATGCCGCACGTCGCCTTGGCATCACCAAGATCATCACCTTCGACATGGGCGGCACCAGCACCGATGTGGCGCGAATCGATACCCGCCCCGGTTACCGCTTCTCCCAAAATGTGGCGGGCATGCAGTTGCTCGCGCCCTGTGTCGCCATCGAAACCGTCGCCGCAGGCGGCGGCTCCATCTGCCACCTCACGCATCACGGCCTCGCCGTCGGCCCGCAAAGCGCAGGCTCCAATCCCGGCCCCGCCTGCTATGGCAAAGGCGGCCCGCTGACCATCACCGATGTCAATCTGCTCCTTGGCCGCTTCGATCCCTCACGCGCGCCGATCCCGCTCGACGTGGCCGCTGCGCAGCGACGCCTGAGCGAACTCCATGCGCAAACCGGCAGCGCCGGCACGGAGGCGGAGCTCCTGCAGTCACTGCTTCGCCTCGCCATCGAGCACATGACCGATGCCATTCGCCGCATTTCCATCGGCGAAGGCTTTGCTCCTGCAGATCACGCACTGCTCGCCTTTGGCGGCGCAGGCCCCCAGCATGCCTGCGCAGTGGCCGAGTCTCTCGGCGTGCAGACGATCCTCGTCCCCGAGCATGCCGGCATCCTCAGCGCCGTCGGTTTGCAGGAGGCCGTGCCGGAGCGCATCATCGAAAAGGAATTCCGCCTGCCTCTGGAAGTAGCGCGGGCAATCCTGCCCGCAGAGCTTGCATCATTGCCGCAGGGAGAGCGCACGCAGATCGCCGAGCTTCGCCTCCAAGGCCAGGACACACCGCTGCAGGTGGAGTTTCAAGATCCCGCCGATCTGCCACCGCTCTACGCCGCTGTTTACGAGCGTCTGTTTGGCTACAAACCTCCTGCCACTCGCGAGATCGAGTTCGTCAGCCTGCGCATCATTCTGCGCGAACCCCAGAGCCCGCCTCCAGGCGCGCCCCTTCATGCAGAACCTCTCGATCCAGCCCCTGCGCTGATCCAGGATGCCTTCAGCACCATCGTCATCGCACCCGGCTGGCGCGTGGAAAAAGTCACCGGCTTTGGTCATGTGCTGCGATGCTCTCAGGTGGCAGGTCCGCCTCCCACACTGGGGCGCGATCTCCTGCGCCATCGCTTCCACTCCATCGTCAGCGACATGGGTGCCCTCCTCTGTCGCACCGCCATCTCCACCAACATCCGCGAGCGACTCGACTTCTCCTGCGCCTTGCTCGATCCCACGGCCGGCTCCTCTCCAGCGCCCCGCACATTCCCGTGCATCTCGGCGCACTCGGCGTCTGTGTGCGCGCAGTCGCACAAGCCGTCGCCATGCAGCCGGGCGATACCCTCATCACCAATCATCCAGCCTACGGTGGCTCGCACCTTCCTGACGTGACGCTCATCACGCCCGTGCATGATTCAAACAAGGCGCTCATCGGCTACATCGCCAATCGCGCGCACCATGCCGAGATCGGCGGCATCACGCCCGGCTCCATGCCCGCCAATGCCACGCGCTTGATCGAGGAAGGCGTCGTCATCGCACCACGCCACCTCATTCGCGCTGGTATTTCCTGCTTTGACGAAATCACCACCCTGCTGACCTCCGCCGTTCACCCGACTCGTAATCTCGCCGACAACCTGGCCGACCTGCATGCCCAGCTCGCCGCCAATCTCCACGGCGCAGAGCGTCTTCGCGCGCTTTCAGACGACTCCTTGCAGGGGCTGATGCAAAGCATTCTCGATCATTCCGCCGTGGTCATGCGCTCCCAAATCGACCGCCTGCCCGTGGCGACCTCAGCAGCGGAGAAACTCGATGACGGCTCCACCATCGCCGTCTCCCTGCGCAAGTCGGACGGCAAACTCATACTCGACTTCACCGGCACCTCCGGCGTGCATCCGCGCAATCTCAATGCCACCACCGCCATCGTACGCAGTGCCGTGCTCTACGTCATGCGCCTCATGCTTCAAGAGGACCTCCCTCTGAATGAAGGCCTGATGGAGCCCGTGGAAATCATCTGCCCCGAATCCCTGCTCAATCCCGCCTTCACCGGCGATGCCTCACGCGACCCCGCCGTCGTCGGCGGCAATGTCGAAGTCAGCCAGCGCCTCGTCGACACCCTCATCAAAGCCCTTGGCCTCCAGGCCTGCAGCCAGGGCACGATGAACAATTTCCTCTTCGGCGGTGCGGGCTTCGGCTACTACGAAACCATCGCCGGCGGCTCCGGTGCTGGAGAAGGCTACCACGGGGCCAGCGCGTTGCACACGCACATGACCAACACTGCCATCACCGATCCCGAGATCATCGAACAACGCTACCCCGTGCGCCTGCGCCAGTTCGCCATCCGCCGCCACTCAGGCGGCATTGGCCAATGGCACGGTGGCGATGGCGTCATCCGCGACTTCGAATTCCTCGCCCCCCTCACCGTCAGCCTCCTCACTCAGCACCGAGTGGAGTCTCCCTTCGGTCTTCACGGTGGCTCCGCCGGAAAAACCGGCCGTCAAACCCTGCTGCGCGATGGTCAATCAACAACACTCGAAGGCTGCACCTCCTTCCCCGTCCAGCCCGGCGACCGCGTCATCATCGAGACTCCTGGCGGCGGCGCCTGGGGTAAGGCAGCCTAAAACCAAGGAGCGGCACTTGCTAAGTGCCGTTCAGGAATGCTCCCAGCCTCACGGCTTCTTTCCCGCGACCACCGTCAGCCACGGATGCGTGTCTGTCATGATCAACAAATCCCCACGCGGCTCCGTAAACGGCACCGCATAGCTCGCCGTCACCGTCTGCACCGCATCCGGAGCGCTCGTCACAATCTCCACGGCAAACGGGGCCTGATTCGCCACCACCTCTGCAGTCGCCTTCAGCGTGAGCTTCACCTCGCCACCCTTCGCCGGCACATCCACGCTCTCCGCCGTCACTCCCGCAGGCAGCTGCACCGCCTGCGCTTTGATCTTGCCAGCAAAGGTGCCGTTCGTCTTCATCGTGACCTTCACCTCCACCGTCTTGCCAGCCTCCAATCGATAGGAATGGGTGTCGAGCGTGGCAGAAAGCGAAGCCACAAATGGTTTCACCGTCAGCTCATACAGATGCTCCGCGCTGCCATGTTGAAACCGGTCACCAACGACCAGTTTAAACTCACCATCCTTCGGCGCTTTCCAGCGTAGCGTCGGGTCCAGGCTGTCCTTGTCGGCATCATCCGCCTGCTGCAGGGATTTGCCCGTCTCATCCTCGATCCGCATCGTGGCATCCAGCAGGCTGCGCATGCGCTGCGCACGCACGCTGATCTGCAAATCATCACCCTTCTTCGCAGTGAATGTGTAGGCATCCTCTTCCGCCGCCTTGCTGATGCAGCCATTCAGCAGTGCAGGCAGCGTGAGTTTTCCCGGCTCGCTCAAAGCCACTGCTGCCTTCGCTTCGTCCGTCACCATCAGCCGATACACATGACTGGCGCTGCCTTTGAGGGAAACGTCTGCCGCAGGCGGATGCGCAAACGCAAAAAGCTGCACAAACAAAGTACCGTCAGCAGCAGGCGTGTATTCGATGCGCGGATCAAGATTGTGCGTGTCATGCCCGGCCGCGATTTCGACACCCCGATCGTTCAGCAGCCGCATCGCTGGGTCCATGGGTGAACCTAGGGCGTAGCCATGCAAATCAAACCGGATGCCTTTTCCCTTCTGTGCCCGGATGGCGAAAGTGTCCACATCGCCCGCCTTCTCAAGCACCCCGTTGAAGGTCACGTTCATCTTGCCCTCAGCCTTCCTGGCATCGGCCAGCGTGTCATTGGGCTCCTTTTCCAGCACCTCCTCAAACTTGCCCACTTCCACGATGCGCGGCGGCGAGGCATCGGCTTCGTTGTAGAGCCTGATCAGGCACGGTCCCGGCACAGCATCTTTGGCAATGTTCAGGAAGAACTTCTTCGGCTTGTCGCCCGCCAGCACCACCACATGTGGATCGCTGCTCCAGACCAGCGGCGTCTCTTTCTCCAGCCCTTTGCCGCTCACCAGCGTCTCCACCCGGGCGCCAATCTGCCCGCCCGCAGGATACAGACTCTCAAACGCCAGCGGAGCTGCCAGCGCTGAACTGACCAGCAAAGAATGCAGAACAACCACGGCCAGCGCACTGCGGCCATTCATCGTTCTGCATTCGTCATGATTCGACAGTTCCTGGCGCATCACGCAAACAGCTCGCGGATGGGCCTGCCGCCGTTGATCAGCTGCACCGGGCGTCCGCTGCTGGTGTGCAGCACCTGATGCGGATCAATGCCAAGCTTGTTATAAAGCGTCACGGCAAAATCTTCCGGCGAATAGATGTTGTCGCTGGCGTAGTAGCCCTTCGGATCGGTGGCACCGACAATGCCGCCGCGTGGGACTCCTGCGCCTGCGAAGAGAATGTTCATCGCGCCTGGCCAGTGGTCTCGGCCCGAGTCCTTGTTGATCTTCGGCGTGCGTCCAAATTCTCCCAGTGCAACGACCAGCGTGCTTTCCAGCAGGCCGCGGCGGTCAAGATCGGTGATCAGTCCGGCCATCCCCTGGTCAAACTTGTTCATGAACTCACCTTTGCAGGTCTTGAACAGATCGCGGTGATGATCCCAGCCACCGTAGTTCACGGTGACAAACGGCACGCCCACCTCGACGAGACGACGCGCCAGCAGCATGCGCTGCCCCACATCGTTGCGGCCATAAAGATCCCGCGTCTTCTCATCTTCCAGAGAAATATCGAAGGCTTCCTGCGCCGGTTTCGAGGCGATCAAATCCACCGCCTGGCCATAGAAGGTGTCAAAGCTCACCGCGGGATCTTCCGCCACGGCATCATTCAGACGCTTCATGCGGTCCAGCGAGTGGCGCAGATCACGGCGTGCGAGCCCGCGTGCATCAGAAATATCAGAAGGCAGCACCACGTCGCGCACCTTGAAGCCCTTTGCATTCGGATCACCACCGGCCACGAATGGCGCATGCTCCGCACCGAGGAAATTCGGACCACCGCTGCGGGTGATGCTCGGCAGCGTCATGTAGGCGGGCAGGCCATTTTTGATGCCGCGCTTGTAGCTCACCACGCTGCCAAAAGACGGATGAAAGGTCACAAAGGCACCGCAGCCCACAGGCACGGGTGTCGGAGCCCCTGTCATCATGTAGTGATTGCCACCGCCATGATTCGGGTCCTTGTGCGTCACGCTGCGCAGTACCGTAAACTTGTCCGCCGCCTTGGCCAAATGGGGCACGCTTTCAGAGAAACGCACGCCAGGAACGCTGGTCGGGATCGCTCCAAGTGATCCACGAATCTCGCTCGGAGCATCCGGCTTCGGGTCAAACATCTCGTAGTGCGAAGGACCGCCGTCCAGCCACACCAGAATGCAGTTCACAGGCCGTGCGATCGAAGGCTGCGGAGCCTGAGCCGCCATGGCCCGCGCACGCAGCAGATCCGTGAAGCCCAAGCCTCCACCGGCAGCGGTGAGACCGAGCTTCAAAAAATCACGCCGCATGTGACCGGCGCAGTTGTGTGTAATACGTGACATTGGATGAAACGATGCGAGACAGTGAAATTACGCCGCACCTAGGGGATTCTTGCGAAATCGAACAAAAGTATCGGTTTCAGTGATTAAACACAAACTCCGCCGAATTCAGCAAACTCCACAGCACATCTTCAATCGCTGCCTGGCGGTTCGCCACGCCCACATCCAGCGCTTTCCCTGCGATCGCCACCTCTTCGGCGGTGGGCAGGCGTGAGTAGCAGGCGAGGTAGAGTTCCTCCAGGATCTGCTCCGGCTTGAGGTCGCTTTTGGCCAGTCTTGTGACGCGGCCTTTGCTGCTGATCAGCATGTCTTGCAGCTTGGTCGAGTTCATCAGATGCAGCGCCTGCACCACGCTGGGCTTGGCATCCCGTTCGCAGGGGCATTCGGCGCTGGCATTCGGGCGGCCAAAGGCGTCCATGAACTGGCTTTCCAGCTTGTGATTCCAGGTCTGTTTCGCCAGCGCATCGGATGGCATTCCGGAAAAGACTTCTTTCACCTCGGTCACTTCACACACCGCATCCAGCAGCGTTTCTGCAGGCAGACGGCGGCGGTAGCTGCGGCTGTAGTTCTTCAAATCAGCGACGTTTGTTTCGTTCGGCAGGCTGCTCAGGCGATAGGTCTGTGACAGCATGATGGTGCGCATGAGGTGCTTCAAATCGTAGCCATGCTTCACGAAATCCTGCGCCAGCCAGTCAAGCAGTGGTCCGTTGGTCGGCGGGTTTGAAGCGCGGAAGTCATCCACCGGATCAACGATTCCGCGTCCCATGAAACTGGACCATACGCGATTCACGATCGCTGGCGCAAAGTAAGGATTGTGCGGATCGGTCATCCAGTCTGCCAGCACCGCGCGCGGGTCCTGTGTTTCAGCGATGGCGATTTCCTTGTCGGCAGGCGGGCGCGGCTTGAGGGTGGCCTTGGTCACAGGATGTTCGATCCCCGCAGTCCCCGGCGCGAACCACATCTGCTCAGGTTCGCCGCTGATCGGTGCAGAGATCCCCTGCCCCTTGCGCTTCATCTGCGTGAAGAACGCGGCCATCTGATAATAATCCGTCATATCCCACTTCTCCGTCGGATGGTGGTGGCACTTCGCGCACTCAAGACGCACGCCCAGGAAGATCTGGCCGATGAACGTGGCCGCATCCACAGGCTCGCGCTTGTCACGCCAGATGGCCACCGGCCCGTTCTGATGCGTGTTGCCCTGCGCCGTGAGGAGCTCGCGCACAAAGCGGTCCCATGGCTTGTTCTCGCGGAAGCTCTGGCGGATCCACTGATCCAGCAGATAGACCGGTTTCACGCCGACACGCGAAGGATTCGGACGAATCAGGTCGCCCCATTTGATGGCCCAGTGATCCGCCCACTCGGGACGCTGCAGCAGTGCCTCCACCCATTGCTCATGCTTCTTGGGATCCTTGTTCGCCGCAAAGGCGCGCGCTTCTTCCACACTCGGCAGCATGCCGATGGCATCCAGCGTCGTGCGTCGCAGAAACTCCGCATCCGTGCAGGTGTCGCTGGGCAGATGGCCGAGCTTTTGCAGGCGTGCATGCACGAGCTTGTCGATCTCATTGCGCACGGTCAGCTTCGCGTAGCGTTCCGGAGGCAGCAGCTTGTCGGCAGGCACCGCCACACGCGAGATGGCCACCTGCCCCATGTAACGCGCCACGATGACCGTCTCACCGCTTTCGTTTGTGGTCTTCATGTGGCCTTCCTCATCCACCGCAGCGATGGATTTCTCAGACGAAATGTAGTCGGTCAGTCCCGTCACATCACGGGTCGTTCCATTGCTGTACTTGGCCGTGACCTTCAAAGCACCCGCTTCATTCTTGCGATACGTCTTTTCAGCAGGCACGACCTCGATGCTCGTGAGCGCAGGCTGGCCTGGCGTTTCATACGGCATCCCCTGCCGGATCCATTCGGCGATGGTCTTGGCTGATTCGGAGTCCGGCTCAAACCGCTGCCCGCCTTCATGCTGCACGCGCACGGTGGATTTTTGCAGCAGCAGGCTGTCTTCAGGGAAAGCAGGAAAAACACGACGTCCGCGCGAGTCCTTCACCAGTTCCATGTAGTCCCCCTTCGGATCGAAGGCAAAAATGGAAAGTTTAAAGCCTGCCTGTCCCGACGACTTCGCATGGCAGCTCCCCAGATTACACCCCGCCTTGCTGAGCACCGGCAGGATGTCCTGTGTGAAGGACAGCGCTTTGGGATTGGGCGTCGCAGGCGCAGCTGCAGGGCCGTTCAGTTTCGTGACCTTCAGCTTCTCATCAATCTGGAAGACATCCCCGGCATCAGTCGCGGCATAGACATTCTTGCCATCCGCCGTCATCACAGCGGCATTCGGCACGTCTTCGAGGGTGCCGATCTTCTTGTCCGTCCCCGAAGTGAAGGCGAGGCGGACGCCGTCGTGCGTCTTCAAGTCCGTCACTCCATGCACGTTGCCATTGTCATTGAAATACATCAGCTTGGCGGAATCCGGCGACCACAGCAGCGCGTTCACTGGATAAGTTTTATCCCCCAGCAGCATGATCATTTCCTTGCTGGCGATGTCCCAGACTTTCAGGTCCTTGTCAGCGCTGCCCGTGGCCAGCCACTTGCCATCCGTGCTGAATCCCAGCGCCACGATGTGGCCGACGTGCCCCTCGATCTTCGCGGTCTCCTTCAGCGTGGCGGCATCCCACACCTTGGCCTGATTGTCAGCGCCGCCGGTGGCAAGTTGTTTGCCGTCGCGGCTCAGAGCGATGCTCAGCACATTGTCTGCGTGCGCCTCGACCGTCTGTGCAGGCTTCGGCTCACCGAGTTTCCAGCGATGCAGCACGCCCTTTGAACTCGTGGCTCCATCGGCCAGAATCAACGTGGCATTGTCCGGCAAAAATACAACACCCGTGACACGTCCTTCCAGCGGCGCGGTCAAAGTGTGGGCGAGTTTCCAGTCCGCTGCCTTCCACACCAGCACGCTTCTATATCCACCCGCCGCCAGCAGCGAGCCATCCGCATTCCACGCCAGCGACTGCACCAGATCCTTGTGGCCTTCCAGTGTGGCCACCACCGGCGCATCCTTCGCTGTCACATCCCGGATCAGCACGCGGTTGCCACGCCCCACAGCCAGGTGTTTGCCATTCGCGCTCAGCGCCATCGCAGCTGCGGGCGTGTGGCTCGCAGGCAGCGCCGCCAATTTGTCCGCTGGGGTCAGTTCACCGAATTTCTTCAGCGCCGCGTCATCCCACGGCGCCCCCGCATTCACCCACGCCTTGAGCAGGTTGATCTGTTTTTCCGGCATCTGCTTCTTCGGCGGCATGTGCGCATCGCCCGGATCACTCAGCGCCTTGATCAGCGCACTGTGATCCGCATCTCCGGCGATGGCGGCCCCATTTTCGCCGCCCTTCAGGGCCAGTTCACGCGTCTCCAGCGACAGTCCGCCCTTCTTTTTCTCCGCATTGTGACAGCCCAGGCACTGGGTCTTCAGCAGGCCCATCGCCTGGGCAGGATGAACCTTCGCCACCTCCGCAGCGAGCGACGAGGTGAACAGGATGAAGGCAAGAGCATGGCGACTTTGGATCATGGTTAGGCTCAAATTACGGCCTAAACTGCAAAGCTCTTGCCATTGATCCTCAACGTGACCCCGCTATCGCCGCATCTTTCGCCTTTCGTTATACCACCCCAGCACCAGCGACACGACAAACAGCCCCACAAAAATCCCAAACACCACCCCCAGCGGCTGGGTCATGCCAATGAGAAACTGCAAGGGCAGCCGCGGCAGCGGCACGGCATGGATCAGCAGCAAATGCACCACATACAGCAGCAGCGATTCACGACCCGCCAGCCGCAGCCAGCCAGTGACGTGATTCACGCGCTCTGCCACACACGCCACCAGCACCGCAGCCACCATCACCCAGCCGAGCCGTTCTAGAAAGAACTCCGGCGACCCTCCCGGCCAGGGCGAATACGGCTGCACAAAAGCCAGCAGTGCCCCCGTCACCGCCACCAGCGCCGCATGCCGGTCCGCCGTGCCATTCCAAATGCCCCTCGTCAAAAAACCCGCCAGCCCAAATCCGACCCACGGAAACAGTGCAAAGAGCGAGCCCTGGTTGCGATTGAAATACTGATCAATCAACAACACCCCCGTGTGCCAGCTTTCCGCCGACTTTTGCAGTCCCACAAAAAAGACCAGAAGCACGGCCACCACACCCTGCCGCCAGCGGCCAAAGCGCTCGGCCACCAGCATCAGCATCCCGCTGATGGCCAGGCAGTGCAGCACATTGACCGTGCACGCCGCACGCCATGCCTGCGCGTGGAACAGATCCAGCCAGGGCACATACATCAGGTGGCCGATGAGCAGCACCATCAGCAGCCGTTTCAGCGCAGGCAGCGCAGGCAGCGCAGGCAGCGCAGGCAGCGCAGGCAGCGCAGGCAGCGCAGGCAGCGCAGGCTTCGGTGCCGCCGAGGTCACATGCGCCCGCACAAATCCAGCGATCCAGAAAAACGCCGGGGCGATCAGCCCGTGGTAATAGGTCAGTTCATGATACCACGCGCTGCCTTGCAGCCGGGCATCGAGAAACGTGTTCGCCGAATGTGTCCAGACCATGCCCAGCACGGCCAGACCACGGAAGAGATCGAGCCACAGGAGGCGCTTGGTAGAAAAAGACACCGGTCAAACTAACTAAATTGTTTCCATTCACAAGATGTCACTCCGAAGTCCGTTGGTTACTGCTTGCGTTTCCAACCATGAAGTCAGCCCTCCTGCTCTCCCTCCTCATCGCAAGCTCCGTGCCTGCCGCCGAAGTCTTCGAAGCCGCGCTGGGCCGCGAAACCGAACTGCCCAAGGGCAAAGAGGCGGACGGCATCCTCGGCGACTTTGTCCTGCGCAGCGACAAGGTGGAGGCCGTGATCTCCCAGAACTCGCCCAACCGCAAGGCCAACATGAGCACCTTCTACGGTGAGGACGGCGTCACCCCCGGCTGCCTGTATGACTTCACCCTTCGCGGCGCCAACAACGACCAGCTCGTCATCTACGCCCCCTGTGGCCACGGCCCCGTGAGCTACGTGAAAATGATCGACACCAAGGAGCCCGGCAGCGCCGCCGTGGAATCCGTCACCACTGCCGCAAAGAACGGCGGCGTGCACAAGAAGCATGAATACCGCGTCAAAGACGGCGTGCAGGGCATCTTCATCACCACCACCCTCCGCAACGAAACCGACAAGCCGCAGAAGTCCTTCACCAAGGACGACTTCATGCGGTTTGAGTCCTCTGGCGAGGTGGATGGCATCCGCTGGGCCGATGCCATCAATCCCGCGCACAAATGCGGCTATGCCTTCACCACCCTGAGTTTTAATGGCGTCGAGAAACTGCAGGACACCCTGGAACTCAAACCTGGGCAGGAAGTCGTCATCTCACGCTTCTTTGCCGTCGGCACCTCGCCTGCACAGGCCGTGGGGGAAGTGTTAGCAGTCAAACTGGCAAAACGTGAACTGTTGATCTTGGCAGGCGGTCGTATTGTCGATGAGAATGACAAAGGTATCAGCACCGCCACGCTTCGTGTGCCTTTTGGCAAAACGACTGTGCCGGGCTACACGGACAGCGAGGGCAACTTCAGTTTCAAACTGCCGTTTGAAAAGAGTGTGATTAACGAAATTTTGATCGACGATCTGGGACGCCCACAGACCAAATTTTCATTCCCGGCAGTTAACTACGGCACCGCTCCCACCTCAAACAAAGTCGTATTGTCAGCACCCGCTGCCATCCGCTTCGACATCACCGACGAATCAGGCAAACCCATTCCCTGCAAAGCTCACTTTGCCCCCCTCGATCAAGACGCGCCCAAGCTCAATCTCGGCCCCAAACATCGCGCCCATGGCTGCGTGGATCAGTATATGAGCGAAAACGGCCAGTTCACCCAGCAGCTTCCGCCCGGCAAATATCGCGTCGTCGTGGTGCGTGGTCCGGAATACTCCCATCTGGAGCAGGAAGTGACCGTTGAGAGTGGCAAGGAATCCGTCTTCAAAGGCACCCTCAAGCGCGTGGTCGATACCAAGGGCTGGATCAGCGCCGACTTCCACAATCACAGCACCCCCAGCGGCGACAACGTCTGCGACACGGACGGCCGCCTGATCAACATCGCCGCCGAAAATCTGGAGTTCACCCCCACCACCGAGCACAACCGCCTCTACGACTGGGAGCCCACCATCAAAGCCCTCGGCCTCGAAGCCCACATCAAGACCGTCAAAGGCATTGAGCTCACCGGCAGCCGCCAGCACGTCAATGCCTTCCCGTTTGAGCCCGAGCCGCTCAAGCAAAATGGTGGCGCGCCCGATTGGAATGACGACCCGCGCATCACCGTCCTCACCCTGCGCCGCTTTCAGGGCGAGCGCGCCGACCGCTGGATTCAGTTCAACCACCCCGACCTCTCCAACATGTTCGTTGATCGCGACAGCGACGGCATCGAAGACGGCGGCTTCGTCGGCGTTGGCAGCATGATCGACGGCACCGAATCCCAGAACGGCGCTGGCACAGACATCCTCGCAGACGCTCCTTTCCGCCTCAGCCGCCCGGCTGGTTCCCTGGCTATGAAGGTCAGCACGGTTCGCGAGTTCGTGTGGCGTCAGCTTTTGAATCAAGGCCTGCGAGTCACCGCCGTCGGCGTGGCGGATGCTCACTCCGTTTATGGCAATGGTGTCGGCTGCTGGCGCTGCTACCTCCCCAGCAGCACCGATGAACCCGCCAAGATCGACTGGGCCGAACTCTCCCCGCACGCCAAGGCAGGCCACCTCGTTCTTAGCACCGGTCCCTTCCTCGAAGTCACCACCCAGAACGGCAAGATCGCCGGAGACGATGACCGCTCCACCGGTGGCATTGATCTCAAGGTGCGCGTGCAGTGCACCGACTGGATGGACATCGACCGCGTGCAGGTGCTGGTGAACAGCCGCCCCGATCCCAAGCTCAATTTCACCCGCGCCACCCATCCGCAGATGTTCAAGGACGGCGTGATCAAGTTTGACGAAAAAATCCACGTGCCGCTCCAGCAGGACGCCCATCTCATCGTCGTCGCCATCGATGAAGACGGTGATCAAAAAATTGGCTACGGCACCAGCGACTACGCCAAGGTCGTCCCCTGCGCCTACAACAACCCCATCTACGTGGATGCCGACGGCAACGGATTCAAGCCCAATGGCGACAACCTCGGCTTCGAACTCCCCACCGGCGGTCTCAAAGTGGATGCCGCCAAAGAAAAACTCATGAAAGCAGGCCTGCTCAAAGACGGCCCGCAACCAGCAGCACCGCCCGCCGCCGAACCGAAGAAGACAAAGAAGAAGTGAGCGGGGGCATGGTTCGGCTATGCAAAAAAGTCCCGGCATCGCAGAAGTGCCTGCCGTTGCTTCTTTGGCGGCTGCATGCTAGCCTCGCCTCGTCATGAACACTGTAGTAACCTCCATTCCCGACGAGCTTCGTCTGGAACTTCATCAAGGAGAGGAGATTCAATTCCAGGCGCTGGTGCAGGAGGATGGAAGCTTCCTCGTCACCAGCGTGCTGCATCATCATGCCCCCCGGACATTGGGTGATTGGGCGCTCAAGTGGGCTGGCACTCTGCATGTTGCAGAAGGTGAGAATGCACATTCTTTGCGCGATGCGTATCTCGCAGAAAAATTCGGCGCTTGATCCTTGTGGCACATGCGAGTTTTCCTCGACACCAACATCCTGCTCGATGTCCTTGAGCAGAGAGCCCCGCATGATGCAGACAGCCTGAACGTCTTGCAGTGCTGCGGAACTCGCGGCCATCAGGTCTTCATGGCCTGGCACTCGCTTGCCAACGTGTTTTACATTTATGGCCTGAAGGCGGGCGAGGCCACAGCACGCAAGGCACTTCAGGAACTGCTGCAAGTCGTCACCATCGCGACGGTGGGGCATGAGCAGGCCCTGCGGGCCTTCACGCTTGGCTTCACCGATTTGGAGGATGCGTTGCAGACCGTGTCGGCTGAGTCCTGTTCCGCTCAATGCATCATCACACGTAACGGCCCCGACTTTGCTGCCAGCCCTGTTCCAGTGCTGACACCCGTGGAATTTCTCCTGCAATATCCTTGAGCAGCCTACGGAGGCCGGAACCGTTCAGAAGTGCACAACCTCATTCAGCTTATGCCCCATCCGTCCGCCCTCCTCGAATCCGCCACCGCCGCCGCCGCGAAAGCCTACGCGCCCTACTCGCGCTTCCAGGTCGGCTGCGCATTGCTGACAGCGCAGGGAAATCTCTTCACCGGCTGCAACGTCGAAAACGCGAGCTACGGCCTGACCATCTGTGCGGAGCGCAGCACCATCTTCCATGCCGTGGCCGAAGAAGGCCCCGGCATGAAGATCGCCGAACTGGCGGTCATCGCCCTCGGGCATGAGTTCCCTCCCTGCGGCGCCTGCCGTCAGGTCATCGCAGAATTTGCATGGCCGGACACACCCATCTGGTTCCTGCGCGATGGAAAACCGGTGGCCATGTCGATGGCGGAGTTGCTGCCAGCGAGCTTCAGGATATGAGTGCGCCCGCATGACACTCCCTCCTTCCGTTTCACTCATCGAAGAACCCGCCGGCTACCCCATCCTCGTCATCGAGCATCCCGCTGCGTCGGGTCGCATCGCGCTGAATGGAGCTCACGTAACCGATTGGATTCCCGAAGGGCATGATCCGGTCCTTTACATGAGCGCCGAGGCGGTGCTGGAGCCCGGCAAGCCCATCCGTGGTGGCATCCCTGTCTGCTGGCCTTGGTTTGGCCCAAATCCAACGGACAGCAGCAAGCCCGCGCATGGCTTTGTTCGCCAGATGTTGTGGGAGGTCGATGTGGCGCGTGAGACCACGGCAGGGGTGGACATCGTCTTCAAGCTGTCTGATTCCTCCGCCACGAAATCCTTCTGGCCGCACGCTTTCTCAGCAAGGCTGCACGTCCACATGGGCGCTTCGCTGCAAGTGACGCTGCAAGTGACCAACACCGGCGCCACCTCCTGGGAAATGACCGGCGCCCTGCACACCTACCTCAATGTGGAGGATGTGCGCAAAGTCGCCATCCATGGCCTGCACGGCACGCACTACGTCGAAGGCCGCCTGTCACCCGACAAACGCCCGCAGCATGGCACCATCGTCATCGATCAGGAAGTGGACCGCATGTACATCTCCGATGCCACCGTCATCGTGCATGATCCTCTTTGGAAGCGCGAACTCGTCATCGAAAAAGCCGGCAGCCTCGCCACCGTGGTCTGGAATCCGTGGATCGAAAAATCCAAGCGTCTCGCCGATCTCCCCGATGAAGCCTACCCCGAGTTCCTCTGCATCGAAGCCGCCAACGCGGGTGAAGACATGGTCACCGTGCAGCCTGGTCACGAGCATCTTCTGATGCAGCGCATCGACGTGCGGAAACTATAGGGCAGCCCACCCCGGCCGATCGAGGGGCGGCATGACAGAATCCCCGCAGGCTGGGCAAACCAAGCACTAAACCCCACGCTTACTTTACCGGGCCCTGCTTGACCCCGCCTCATGCCTCGCCATGTCTAGCTGCATGTCCGATGGTCCTCCATTGATCGACCGGGTTCGTTTGCGCTCCAACCAGTGGCGCAAGCTCCGCTCCATCGTACTCAATCTCGCCACCACGGACAGCTTTTACGGCAAAAAGATCCGCGAATGGCAGCTCAAAGTAAGCCGGCTCAATCGCGTGGAGGATTTCATCGCGCAGGTGCCCTTCACCACCAAGGCGGACATTCAGGCAGACCGCCTTGCGCACCCCCCCTTCGGCACCAATCTCACACGGGCCATCAGCCAGTACACACGCTTCTGCCAGACCAGCGGCACCAGCACCGGCGTGCCCATGGCCTGGGTGGATACTCCCGAAAGCTGGGATGCCATGCTCAAGTGCTGGCAGCGCGTCTTTGAAGCCGCAGGCCTCGTCAAAGGGAGCGACCGCATCTTCTTCGCCTTCTCCTTCGGTCCCTTCCTCGGTTTTTGGACGGCTTATGAGGCCGCCGCCAAAGACTACCTCATCATCCCCACCGGCGGCATGTCCAGCCAGGCGCGTTTGGAGGCCATGGCACGCTACGGTGCCACCGTCCTATGCTGCACTCCCACGTATGCCCTGCGCCTCGGCGAGCTCATCGGCTCCTCCTCCGGTGTGGAACGCATGGGCCTGCGCATCAAAAAGATTATCGTCGCAGGTGAAACCGGCGGCAGCGTGCCCGAGGTGCGCAAGCGTCTCGAAGAGCTCTGGGGTGCCCGCATCTTTGACCATCACGGCATGACCGAGGTCGGCCCCGTAAGCTACGAAACGGAGGACATGCCCCGGCAGCTTGTGGTCATGGAGGAGGCCTACCTCGCTGAGATCGTCGATCCGCAAACAGGCGTCGAAGTCGCCGATGGCGAATGCGGCGAGCTGATCCTCTCCACCCTGGACCGCACCGCCTGCCCCCTGCTGCGCTACCGCACCGGCGACTGGGTGAAAAAGAAGCTCCATCGCGGTAGGCTCATGCTGGACGGCGGAATCCTCAGCCGCGTGGACGACATGATTGTCGTGCGCGGCGTGAACATTTATCCCAGCGCCATTGAAGCCGTGGTGCGGCAGTTCCCCGAAGTCGTCGAATACATGGTCGAGCAGCGCAAGGTAGATGCCATGGACGAGATCGAACTGGTCGTCGAAATGGACGGCAACGTGGCGAAGCCGCTGCTCAAGCGCCTTGAGGCAAAGCTCAAAGACACCTTCTCGCTTCGTATTTCAGTGCGGCTCGCCGAACCCAACACCCTGCCCCGTCATGAGTTCAAAGCCAAACGCTGGCGCATTGTTCAGGCAGCGTAATCAATCCGCAGCTCTTTCGAAAGACGATGTCCGTTTGACAATCCGGGCATGATGCATGCCTCATTTTCCCGCTGTTCAAGTCCCGCAGCATGCCTACGCTGTTCCCATGCCACTCATCCAGCTCACCAACGTTTCCAAATCCTACACAGACCCTGGCAGCGGCGCGCAGGTGCCCGTGCTGCGCGGCATCAATCTCAGCATTGAAGCCGGTGAATCCGTGGCCGTCGTCGGTCCCTCCGGCTGCGGCAAGAGCACCCTGCTGAACATTCTCGGCACGCTCGATCTGCCCGACTCCGGTGACATCACGTTTGATGATCAGGCCCTCACCAGCCTGACGGCCCCTCAGCTTGCCGCCGTGCGCAGCCAAAAAATCGGCTTCATCTTCCAGCTCCATCATCTTATGCCCCAGTGCTCCGTGCTGGAGAACGTGCTGCTCCCGACGCTCGCCTTAAAATCTCCTCCAGCAGACGCCTTGCAGCGTGCCGAGTCATTACTCGAACAGGTGGGCCTCAAGGACCGCATGCACTGGAAGCCCGCCCAGCTCTCCGGCGGCGAGCGCCAGCGCGTCGCCTTCGTCCGTGCATTGATCAATCAGCCCCGCCTCATCCTCGCCGATGAACCTACCGGCGCACTCGATGAGACCAGCGCCGACACTTTGACCGATCTCCTGCTCCAGCTTCAAAAGAGCAGCAATGTCACGCTCATCATGGTCACCCACCATCGTGCACAGGCAGACCGCATGGGCCGTGTGCTGACGATTCACGAAGGCGTCCTGCAATGAAACTCACGGATTACGTCCTCCAGTCCGCACGTCATTACTGGCGTGGTCATCTGGGTCTCCTTTTCGGCACCTTTCTGGCCGCCACCATCCTGACCGGCTCCATGCTTGTCGGAGATTCCGTGCGCGCCAGCCTGCAGCGCGTGGCCGCCTTGCGCTTGGGCAAAGTGGAAGGTGGCGTCCTTGGCGGCGATCACTGGTTCACCGAAGCCCTGGCGCGCAAAACCCATTCGGCCCCCGTCATCATCGCCACCGGCGCAGCGAGCGCCGCCAATGGCAAGGTGCGTGTGAACGGAGCCCAGGTGCTTGGCGTGGACTCCGCCTTCTGGAAGCTCAGCACCAGCTCCAAGAACGTCGCTTTTGAGAAATCCGCCGTGGTCATCAATGAACCGCTCGCACGCAAGCTCGGCGTGAAGGCTGGAGACACCATCCTCGTCCGGCTGGAGCGCCCCAGCGCCATCTCGCGTGATGCCCCGCTGTCTGGCAGCACCAATCAGGACATCTCGCTCCGGCGCACCGTCGCCGCAGTGATCAGCGCGGAAGACTTCGGCACCTTTCAGCTCACCGCCTCGCAGGTGCCGCCAGACTCGGTGTTTGTCAATCTCGCCGATCTTCAAACCCAGCTCGAAATGGATGGCCGTGTGAACGCACTCCTTCATTCGCAGTTCAGTACTTTGCGCGCGAATTTGGAAAAACACCGCACTCTCGAAGATTTCGCGCTCAAGCTCAAACGCCTCGAAGGCGCAAAGAAGGAATGGGAGATCAGCACCAGCCGCGTGTTCCTGGACCGCGGCATCGCCGACAAGCTCATGGAATTCAAAGGAGCCTCCGGTGTGCTGACTTATCTGGTGAACGGTATCACCTCGAGGCAGGGTGGCACCCCCTACTCCATGGTCACAGCGACCGGACATGGCAAGGATGATGAAATCACCATCACCCAATGGCTGGCGGATGATCACAAACTTGCCATTGGCGATGAACTGGAGGTCAAATATTTTGTGGTAGGTCTGGGCCGCGATCTCAAGCAGCAGTCCGCGAAGTTCAAGGTCGCGAAAATCCTTCCGATGAATGATCCCATGGTCACCAAGGCCTGGACTCCCGATTTCCCCGGCGTCTCGGACGTGGACAACTGCCGCGACTGGGAGCCCGGCATCCCCATGGACATGAAGGCCATCCGCGACAAAGACGAGGCCTACTGGGATGAATTCAAAGGCACCCCCAAGGGATTCATCACCCTGGCCGCCGGTCAAAAACTCTGGGCCAATCGCTTTGGCAAACTCACCGCCATTCGCCTGCCCAATGAAGGCCAGACCATGGAGGCAAAGTCAAATGCACTCGCCCTTCGCCTGCAGCTTGCAGACATCGCTCTGGTGCCGCGCAATTTCAAACAGGATGCCGGAAACGCCGCCAAAGGCAGTGTGGACTTCGGCGGCCTCTTCATCGGCCTGAGCATGTTTCTCATCGCGGCGGCGCTCGTCTTCGCCGCGCTGCTCTTCCTCTTCACCCTGGAGCGCCGCGCTTCACAGATCGGCCTGCTCCTTGCCGTCGGCTGGACTCGCCGCATGGTGCGCCGCGCTTGGCTGCTGGAGGCCGGCGTCATCGCCGTGGTAGGCGTTTTGCTTGGCGTGTTTGGCGGTATCCTTTACACGCAGACCGCTCTGCATGGCCTTTCCGCCATCTGGACGGGTGCCACCCAGGGGCTGCCTCTCATCTTCAGCGCCAGCTTTGCCACCATCGTCAGCGCGGCCCTCTCCACGCTGGTCGTGGTACTGCTCACCCTCGGTTGGGCCAGTCGGAAGCTTTTCAAAATCCAGGCGCGTGACCTGCTGGCCGGTTCCTGGAGCGATGACCTCCGGCCGGTGCAGAAAAAGCGCGGCATCAAGGCTATGCTCATCCTCGCTGTCGTCGCGCTGTCACTGCTCGCCGCTGGGTTCGTGCTGAAAAATCCCGAAGCCGTCGCTGGCATGTTCTTTGGTTCCGGCATGCTGATGATGATCTCTGGCCTGCTCTTCCTGCGCGGCTGGATGCGCCGAGACAGCGGCACGCTCGCCCGCTCCCTCCACCAGATCGGCCTGCGCAATATTTCCCGCCGCCCTTCCCGCAGCCTCGCCGTCATCGGCATGATGGCAGGCGGCATCTTCCTCGTGGTGGCAGTAAACGCCTTCCGCATGAGCGCAGGAGACACCACCGCACGCGACTCCGGCACCGGCGGCTTTGCCCTCATCGGCGAATCCTCCCTGCCCGTTTATGAAGACCTCAACAGCAAGGCGGGCTGGGATGCCTTCGGTCTCGATGAAAAACTCATGCCCCAGGCCCGTCTGGTGCCCTTCCGCGTGCGCGATGGCGATGACGCGAGCTGCTTGAATCTCAACCGCGCCCAAAAGCCTGTGCTCGTGGCCGCAGACCCCGCCAAGCTTGCCGGCACCTTCGCCTTTGCCTCAGGCTCCTGGGACAAACTCAGTGACACCACCTGCATCCCCGCCATCGCCGATCAAGCCACCGCCATGTGGGGTCTTGGCAAAGGCGTCGGCGATATGCTGGACTACCAAGACAGCTCCGGAAACATCTTCCAAGTAAAAATCGTCGGTCTGCTGGCGGGCTCCATCCTGCAGGGCAAGATGATCATCAGCGAAAAAGACTACCTCTCAAAATATCCTGATGCCGCCGGTTACCGCTTTTTCTTGATCGACGCCAAACCGGAGCAGTCTGCCGAAATCGCCGCCCATCTCACCCGCCAGCTTGAGCAGCGCGGCCTCGCCTTGGAGCCCACCCGGCAGCGGCTTGAACTCTTCCTCAGCGTGCAAAACACCTACATCGGCATCTTCACCGTCCTCGGCGGACTCGGCGTGCTGCTGGGCACCGCCGGCATCGGCGTCCTCATCGCCCGCCATGTGCTGGAGCGCCGTGGTGAACTCGGCCTCATGCAGGCCCTCGGCTTCCGTGCCGGAGCGCTGCGCCGCATGATCATGGGAGAGCACAGCCTGCTGCTCGTCCTTGGCCTCATTCTCGGCGTCCTCACCGCCTCCCTCGCCGTCCTGCCTCAGTTGATCGAACGCGGCGCCGGCCTGCCCCTCAGTTTCCTGGTCGAACTCATTGTCTCCGTTCTCGCCTTTGGCCTCGTCATCTGCGCCATCGCCGTCGCCACCGCCGTGCGCGGCACCCTCACCGACTCCATCCGCCGCGAGTAGCCCTCCAAGGAGCGGCACTTGCCAAGTGCCGTATAGTGCTCCAGCCGGAGCATTTGCCGTCCCTTTCCTTGTTTGGGTGCGCTGCTTGCGCACCCTGGCGGGTGGATACAAGATTTTGAGTCTAGTGCGCCACCCACCTTGCACTCAGCCTCGCGCACGCTCCTATACCCGCAGTGAACCCCGCGCTCAACGACCCCGACTCTCCCTTTGATCTCGCCCTCCGCCCGGCGGACTTTTCCGAGTTCCACGGCCAGACCAAGGTCAAAGAACAGCTCCTCGTCATGGTCGAAGCCGCCAAGATGCGCGGCGAATCTCTGGATCACGTCCTCCTCTGCGGCCCCCCCGGCCTTGGCAAGACCACCCTCGCCAATCTCATCGCCAACGCCATCGGCACCAAGCTGCACACCACCAGCGGCCCCCAGATTGATCGCGCGGGTGATCTCGCCGGCATCCTCACCAATCTTCAGGAGCGCGATGTTCTCTTCATCGACGAAATCCACCGCCTCCATCCCAGCATCGAGGAATATCTGTATCCCGCCATCGAGGACTACCGCCTCGACATCATCATCGATCAAGGCCCCAAGGCGCGCACCATTCGCATCGATCTGCCCCCTTTCACACTCGTCGGCGCGACCACCCGCGCCGGCATGCTCACCTCCCCGATGCGCTCACGCTTCGGCATTCCGAATCGCCTCGACTACTACACTGCCGAAGAGATCCAGCACATCATCATCCGTTCAGCGCGCCTGATGAACGTGACCATCGATGCCGCAGGCGCTCTCGAAATCGCCCGCCGCTCCCGAGGCACGCCGCGCATCGCCAATCACCTCCTCCGCTGGGTGCGTGACTTCGCCCAGGTGAAAGCTCAAAACATCGTCACCGAAGACGTCGCCCGTCAGGCCCTCACCATGCGCGACATCGACGAATCCGGCCTCGATGAGATGGACACCCGCATCCTCGAAGCCATCATCGGCAAGTTCGACGGCGGCCCCGTCGGCATGGGCAGCGTCGCCGTCGCCGTCGGTGAAGACACCAGTACCCTCGAAGACGTTCACGAGCCCTACCTCGTCATGCAGGGTTACCTTAAACGCACCCCGCGCGGCCGCGTCGCCATGCCCGCCGCCTACCGCAAACTCGGCCTCATGCCGCCCGTTACAGGACAGAACGAGTTGTTTTGATCCTTCTACTCAGCCGCCATCACCTCTTGGTGGCAACCAATATCCTCTCATGTTCCCCACAATGGTAATACCATTCGTGAATTACGGACACGGAATCGATTACCCATTTATATGCGGTGTGCATGGGCAGTTGGCTACGTTGCTCGGTCCCTTGCCCAAAAAGCCTGATGAGACGTGTTTGCCAATCATCGAAAGCCTTTTGGCGATGATGTTGTGGGCTGCGGTACAACTCCACCTGGCTGAAGCGTCCATTTTGACGTGGATTAAAGTGGAAGTGAACGTCTGCTTCAAGTCCGCCGAACAACACGCATCGGGTTTTTAGATGCCCCGCAGTTATCTGAGTTAAAGAGACATCTTTGAAATGTTTGCGAAAAGCCTCCTCTTGAAGTCCCCAAGCAAGATCGACGGATGGATGTTCCAGGGTGAATGCTTTTTGAATTTTCACGATCAGCTTGTAATAAAGTATGTTTGCATCCGGTAAAGACCCATTGTGCTGCATAAGTCTTCCCAGCCCTTGCGTGCTGACCATTCGTCATTCAGCATTCGTCATTCTTTAACATGTGGCGCGAACTCACCCCCCTCTGGCAGAGCATCTGCGACCCCGAGTACCTGCACCTGCTGCTGGAGCCCCTGCCCCTGTACGGTCTGGGCATCGGCCTGACGTTTCTGATCGTCTCCTTCATGTTTGGCGAGGCGAAATGCCGCATGCTCGCGCTGGCCATCATCTGCGTCTCCTGCGCCAGCGTGTGGCCTTACATTGATCTGCGCGACAAGGCGACGCCGCGCATTCTCGCCACACGCTCGCCCGATTTCGCCTCCCTGATTCAGGAGCAGACCCAGCGGCGCAAAGACTGGGCCTGGCCCTACTATGCGATGTCGCTGTGCAGCTTCGCCGCCCTCGCTGCTTCGCGTTCTCCCAAAAGCCGGCTGCTGGTTTTTGCCGTCGTCATCTTCGGAGCGCTGCTGTTCTGGTTCAGCATCTGGATGCACAAGAAGGAGTGCGAAGTCTATCACCGCAACATCGTACGATTCGTGCCAGTGCGGTGACAGGCTTCATGCGCCACCAATTCACTCCTCAATATACGAATCACCCTCCGTGGGCACCACGAGCTGGTTTTTGACGAGTTCAAAAGACTCCCCCCTGCCAGAAGAGTGAATGTAAAGCCGCTGCTTCCGGCGCTTCAAGTTGTCGAGCACCACGGCGATCTGCTTGAAGTCCACCGGGTCCTGAAAATCAGAGAACCAGTACAGCCCGTCCGCATTGCGCACCTCATCACTCAGCAGCGCCAGCCACGTGTAGCCCACCCCTACGTTGTGAATGAAATAAGTCTGCGGACGGCGCGACAGCTTCAGGAACAGCTCCTTGCTCGGAATGGGGTCCTGGCTTTTGATCTTATACTTCGCCGTCTCCATGAAAGTAGCCCCGCCAAGACGCCAGAATTTTTCAAACTCGACCGCTGAGGTGCGGAAGATCTTCGTGCCCACCAAAGGCTTCGCAGGCGGCTCCAGTCCGCAGCCAAAATAAAGCACCACCACGCTGCCTTTCGCCACCTTGTCCACCTCATTGACCACACGCTCCAAGTGCGGAGTCATTGAGGAAGAAACGTCGAGCACCACCGCCAGCTTTTTGGCTTTGATGGTCAGGCCAAACAGCGGGGCAAACACCATGCCTTTCTGTGTCCCCAGTCCCACTCCGGAACCAATACCTCCGGCTGCACCCGCCAGGCCAAAGCCTCCACTGACCGCCCCACCGCCACCCATGGGTTTGGACGTCAGCGAAAAATCAAGCATGTCCGGAAGGTCTGTCAGCACCATCACATTCTTGAGGCTGTTGGCCACCGCCAGTTTGCGATTGGGCATCGCCTGTTTCAGCCATGGGTTTTTCTTCTGCTGAATCTTGTGTTGCAGCGCATCTTCCGCCTGTCCCCCCTGAACGGAACCGCCTCCAGGAATGAAATCCAACTGCCTGTCGGTGACATGCCGCACCACGATCAGTGCTCCAGCGCTCAGGATCAGCACATGAACAACGATGCTTAAAGCCAGCGAGCGCCCACCCCACTTGTCCCATCGCACCCGCCAGGTGTCTGCTGGTGGAGCATGCACATCCGGCAGGACACTGCGCTGAATTTTCGGCAGTGCCTTCACAGGAGGCAGTGAAGGAGCCTTGGCCCTCTCCGGCATTTTCGCCGAAACACCCCGGGAGCTCTCTGAAAGTGGCACCCTCTGCGTTGCCGGCTTCCTCCCAATTCCTTCATCATCTGCCTTGGGGCGATGTTTGAAGTCATCAGGAGTGGGGGCCATGACAGTGAACCAGTAAACCCTGCCAAGCTTCCCGAGTTTTCAGCCAACTGCGAGACCGCATTGTAAAATCTGCCCTCTAGGCAAACAGCCTAACCCGTCGGATTCACGGCTCCTTTCGCAGCCTGCTGTGCTTGATTCCATAGAAGAAGTAGATCACCAATCCGATGGCCATCCACACAAAAAGCCGGATCCAAGTATCGGCAGGCAGAGAGCAGGCCTGAAGAGCGCATATCCCTGCCCCTAGCAGTGGCACCACAGGCACCCATGGTGTGCGGTAAGGCCGCGGCATGTCAGGCTTGGTTTTGCGCAGCACAATGATGCCGATGCACACCACGCTGAACGCCATCAGCGTGCCGATGGACACAAGTTCTCCCAGCAAATTCAGCGGCAGAAAACCCGCCAGCAGAGAGCAGGCGAACCCCGTGGCGATGGTCGTGATGTGCGGCGTGCCGTACTTGGGGTGCACCTTGGCAAACATCGGCGGCAGCAGTCCATCCTTGGCCATGCTGAAAAACACACGCGGCTGGCCCATGAGCAGCACCAGAATCACCGAACTCAGACCTGCGAGCACCGCAATCTCCACCGCCATGCGCAGCCATTTCAAGCTGTCGCCCGCCACCTTCTCCAGCGCATAAACAACCGGGGCGTCCACATGCAGCTCCTTGTAGCTCACCATGCCGCAAAGCACGATGGACACCGCGACAAACAGCACCGCGCAGATCGCCAGCGAGCCGATCATCCCCCAGAACATGTCCTTCTGCGGATTCTTCGTCTCCTGGGCCGCTGTCGAGACCGCATCAAACCCGATGTAGGCAAAGAAGATCACCGCAGAGCCTTTGAGAACCCCGCTCCAGCCGAATTCGCCAAACTCTCCGGTGTTTTCAGGAATGAACGGCGTCAGGTTCGCCGAGTTGATGTAGCCCCAGCCAAGACCGATGATCATCAGAATGATCACCACCTTGATCGCGACCATCACATTGTTAAAGCTGGCGGACTCCTTGATGCCCACCACCAGCAATGCCGTGATGATCCAGATCAAAAGAATCGCGGGAATATTCACATAGTTGGCCGTGTGCGTGATGTGCCCGTCGATGTAATCCAGCGGCGCACGGCACCACTGCTCAGGCAGCTCCACGTTGAAGAAATCCTTCATGAAAGGCGTGAAGTGCTTGGACCAGCCCACCCCAACCGTGGCGGCGGCGAAGAGATATTCGAGAATCAAATCCCAGCCAATGAGCCACGCCACCAGTTCTCCCAGCGTCGCATACGAATAAGTGTAGGCGCTGCCAGCGATGGGGATGGCCGCCGCATATTCCGCATAGCACAGTCCGGCGAACAAGCAGCCAAGCCCAGAGAGGACATAGGACAAGGCCACGGCAGGTCCGGCAAAGTCCGCCGCCGCATGTCCGGTCAGCACAAAGATACCCGTTCCGATCACCGCCCCGATGCCGAGTGAAACAAGCGCCCAGCGCGAAAGCACACGCTTCAGACCATGGGATTCATCTTGGGACTCAGCGATGAGTTGAGCCGTGGATTTGGTGCTGAAGAGGCCTTTTTTCATAAATGCGGAAAAGCGGCGCGAGTATGTGAAGAGGCGCAGCATGCCGCAATCATTAAAAGTGCCGGGACCCGGACCACATCGCGCCCAGTCTCATTCAAGCCGTCGCCGTCCGGGCCATCACGGACTTCACGGCAGCTTTGATCACATCACTTGGGCACCTCTTTTTTCCCCAGCCCAAAGCTGAAGATGATCGTCGCCGCCACCAGCATGGAGCAGCACAGATAGTACAACCCGCCCACAAACGAACCGGTCATTTTCTCCACCGTGCCCAGCACATTCGGCCCCAGGAAGCCACCGAGATTCCCAATCGAATTGATCAGGCCGATGCTGCCTGCGGCGGCAGACTCGGTGAGAAACATGCTCGGCAGTGCCCAGAAGGCCGGCATGTAGCTCTTGAATCCGGCAAACGCCGTCATCAGGCAGACCATCGTCAGCACCAGATTCCCCTGCGTGTGTGGCATGAGGCCCAGCGCGGTGCTGCCCATGACGATGGGCAGCACCGCGTGCCAGCGGCGCTCCTTGAAATGATCCGAACTCCAGCCCATGAAAAGCTGCCCGCACATCGCCACCGCAGGCGGCAGCATGATGAGCCATGTGAGCTGGTTCATGTCCATGGCGTACCACGATTTCAAAATGCTGGGCATGAAAAACTCGATGCCATAGCTGCCGGTGACGGTGCAAAAGTAGACCAGCGCGAGCAGCAGCACCTTGGGATGGCGCAGGGCTTCGAGCACGGTCATGCGCTTGCCTTTGCGAGTCTCCATACGTTCGCGCTCCAGTTCGGCTTCGAGCGCCGTGCTTTCTTCCTCCGTGAGCCATTTCGCCTGCTTGGGCCGGTCCACCAGCCAGAAAAACACGAAGACACCCAGCACCACCGCTGGCAGCGCCCAGAAGACATACACCCACTGCCAGCCCACCATGCCCAGCACCGGCGGATGCGCCGCGTCCGCACCGATCTGCAGCAGTGCATTCGAGATCTTCGGACTCACAATCTGCGCCATCGGTGTCGCCACGAGAAACGTGGCCAGCGCACGTGCCCGGTCACGGCTGGGAAACCAATGCGTGAGATAAACGACCACGCCCGGAAAAAAGCCCGCCTCCGCCAGCCCAAGCAAAAAGCGCACCGTGTAAAACTGCCACGGCGTCGTCACCGCCGCCGTCAGTCCCGCCATCACACCCCAGGTGATCATGATCCGGCAGATCCACTTGCGCGCGCTCCAGCGCTCCACCATCAGCGTGCCCGGAATCTCCAGCAGGAAGTACCCCAGGAAGAAAATCCCCGCGCCAAAGCCGATCACCGCATTGTCAAAGCCGGGCAGATCCCGCGTCATCGTCAGCTTCGCCACGGCCACATTCTGCCGGTCCACATAGGCGATCATGTAGCTGACAAACAGCAGCGGCAGCAGATGCCAGTAAGCTTTGCGGCGTGCACGGTCGAGTGCCGTCGTGTGTGGGGTGGAGTCCGGGAGGCTGGAAGGCATGAGAGGAATGTTCAGTGTATCCGTGGGGCAATCCACCGCTCAAGCACGGAATGAGGAATCATACCCTCCCGTGATCGAAAGCGGCAGTGGGCATCCACACATCCAGCGCATGATACTTGAGTGCCCTCTGGCTCACCGCCAGAAAGTTTGCCTCACTCCACTTGCTCGCTCAGGACTTCGGCTTCACCTGATACTTGCCCGGTGTCTTGTCGAATTTCTCCTTGCACTCCGCCGTCGCGAAAATGACGCGCTTGCCATCCTTCGTCGTGCTGCGGAAAATCAGACGCGCATCCTTGTGGCACACCGGACATTCCGTGTTCACGGGTGGATCAGCGGCGATGCTGTTCAGCGTCAAAGAGGCCGTGAAGGCGAGGAGAGTCAGCAGTGTTTTCATGGTGGTCAGGTTGGTTGAAAGCAGACTGGATGCTATTCAATGATAAGACCGATGATCTGTCACGCATGATTTTCAGCGTGACATCACCTGCCCCGCCTGCCCTAGTGCGGTCCCCCATGGAATCCCCCCCGCCCTCCCAGTCCACCACCCTCTTTCAGGTCATTGGCGGCTTGTACATCCTTTTTGGCAGCTTCACCCTCGTCAGCATGGTTCAGAATTCCAGCGTGTGCTTTGCCCCTCTCGAAGGCCAGACGGGGCTCATGGCGGACATGATGCGAGGAAATCCAGCCTATGCTTCCTACATGCGGATGCTCTTTTTCCCCGGCCTTCTTTACGCCTTGGTGCAGTTCGGCTCCGGTGTCGGCCTCCTTCGCCTCAGTGCACTTGCTCGCAAAGCCGCTCTCGCCTGCGCCCTGTATGGCATCGTGGCGGCGCTCTTCACCGCCTGGCTCACCCTCACCTACACCCTGCCCTTCACCCTTGCTTACACCCTGCAGCAGGTGAAAAATCCCGCCATGCTTGAGACCACGCGAAACGTCACCCTCGCCTCCGGGTACATCGGCATCGCGCTCGGTTTGCTGTATCCGCTGGCCGCCTTCATCCTGCTCAAACGAAACAAGATCCCCCGCTACGTCATCGCCTAGTCATGCTGACCTCCCTTTCCCAGCTCCCCCAGCGCAAAGCCAGCGGCCCCAAGCTCGCCGTCCTCACCGCCTACGACTACCCCACCGCACGCATGCTCGATGACGCGGGCGTGGATCTCCTCCTCGTCGGCGACTCCCTCGGCATGGTCGTGCTCGGCATGCCTGACACCACCGGCGTCACCATGGACATGATGGCACACCACACCACCGCCGTCTGCCGTGGCGTCACGCGTGCGCCTGTCATCGCCGATCTTCCCTATGCCAGCTACCTTACGCCGGAAATGGCCGTGGCGAATGCGAAGCGCCTCATGGACTGCGGGGCAGCCTGCGTGAAGCTCGAAGGTGGCGTCAGCATGCTCCCGCAGATTCGCGCCATCATCGACACGGGCATTCCCTTCGTCGGCCACATTGGCATGCTGCCGCAAAGTGTGAAGGTGGAGGGCGGCTACAAAAAGAAGGGCAAGACCGCCGAATCCATCGACCACCTCCTAGCCGACGCCCAGGCCATCGATCAAGCCGGAGCCGCCGCCATGGTGCTGGAAAGCATCGTCCCCGCCGTGGCCACGCAGATCACCCGTCTGGTCAAATCCAGCA
Source organism: Prosthecobacter sp. (assembly GCF_044222345.1). Taxonomy (GTDB): domain Bacteria; phylum Verrucomicrobiota; class Verrucomicrobiia; order Verrucomicrobiales; family Verrucomicrobiaceae; genus Prosthecobacter. The sequence goes on along the minus strand of NZ_JBGANL010000021.1, from coordinate 52,380 downwards.
CCATCGGCATCGGCGCTGGCCCAGACACAGACGGCCAGGTCCTCGTCACCCCGGATCTCCTCGGCAGCTACCCCTGGTTCCGCCCCCCCTTCGCCAAAGCCCGCGCTGACATCGCAGCCGAGACCCTCCGCGCCGTCCACGAATACATCGCCGACGTGCAGGCCTGAGACCCCTGTCCTGAGCCCCACAATTCCCGCTGGTCTTTTTCAGCCCTTTCTGAAAAGATGCCCGCATGAATACCATCCTCGCCGCCTTCGACCGGAAAAATCTCAGCCGCCGCGAGATCCTCCGCACCCTCGGTGCCACCGCCGCGTTCACCGCCTTCCCCTCGCTCCGGGCCGCCACCCCGCCCGCAGCCGCCAAAGACTCCCTCCCCACCCAGTTCTACAAAAGCCTCACCGAAGAGCAGCGTGCGAAGATCGTGCTGCCGCGCGACCACCCGCAGCGCGGCTACGTCAGCAACTGGTGGTACATCTGCCCCGAGCAGCGCCTCCACACCTTCTACACCCCAGACCAGCAGGATCTCGTCCGGCAGATCTTTGAGTCCCTTCATCATCCGGATCATCGCGAAAAAATGAACTGGCAGGTGCAGAAGGACCTCATGGGGAAGATCAAAAACACACCCTCCGTCGGCTTCTTTGGCACCCCCGCCGATCCCGACTTCGAGTTCATCTACACCGGCCACCACGTCACCCGCCGCTGCCACGCCCACACCGATCAGGGACTCGGCTTCGGCGGCCGCCCCATCTTCTACGGCAACTTCGCCAAAGCCTTCAACGAAACCAAAGACCACGAAGGCAACCCCTTCTGGTATCAGGGTCTGGTATTCAACGAATTCGTCCAGGCCCTCGATGGCAAACAGCAGGAAAAAATCCTCGTCGGCCGCGAGCCCCGCCCCGAAAGCCCCGCCAAAGTCATCGAAAAACGCAAGACCGACCTCCCCGGCCTCAGCGCCGCAGATCTCAGCAAAGACCAGCAGGCCAAGCTCCTCGAAACCATGCGCCGCATGCTCGTCTGCTTCCGCCCCGACGACGTCGCCGCCACCCTCAAGACCATCCAGGACAAAAACCTCCTCCCCAGCCTCTTCATCTCCTGCTACGGCGGCAAATACGACATCGGCGCCGACAAAGTCTGGGACACCTGGCAGATCGAAAGCCCCGACTTCGTCTGGTACTTCCGCGGCCATCCCCATATTCATGGGTACTTCCATCTGCCTGTTTAACAGGTTGTGACAGTCTCGGAGCGCCACAGCTGTCAGTCAGCTTCTTTTTGCAGCCAAACAATCTCTGCATCTAGGCACGACTTTGCCGACTGTAGAAAGAAGGGATAGAGATAGCTCATTCAGCACTCAAGCATGCACTCGCCCGCATCGTCGCACGAAAACAACATTTTCCAAAAAACGACCTTTCCCGGCAATTTTAGGACGTCCTCAAAATCCACGCAACCCCACCTTAACCGAGTGCCATTCAGGCCTGGCATCATTTTTTTACAAAACATCGAAGCGGGGCTGTGCTCGCATCTTCCTTTCACCGTTTTAGGCTGATCACTTGCGCTTCTTCACCAACAACCACATCAGGACGGTTGCCGCAATGATCAATAAAATGATGATGTTCTGCGGCATTGATGAAGCTGGTTCTTCGTGCGATAATGATGCCTGCGATACGGTTGCCTTAGACTCTACTTTCTTCGCTCCTGGCATCACAACAATAGCGGGCATGGTTGAAACAGGCTTTTCAGCCGCACCCTTGCCCTGTGGCTGTTTTGGCATTTCGCCTTTCAAGATCGCAATCAATCGCTCGCCTCGCTGTCGTTGCTCGGGAGTGAGATTGGTTTTCAACAAAGTCGCAAGATTTTCTTCCGGAGCATGATTGTCGGATTGATAGCGAAGCAAGACGAAGCCCACAACGGATTCGGGCAGTTTGCCATCAAGCGTGCGTTGGATGATCTGAGGCATCAAATCAGGGTGTAACGATGCCTCTGCTGCTACTGGGTAGTTTTTGCTCCAGTTGCTCTCAAAATCTGTGACACCGAGCGGCATGTAGATTGCGAGAGCTGGGAACGCAGCCACTTTCTGTTCCAACGTTTCTGCTCTTTGAATTATGAGCCTAGCACTTGCGGAACGGAGGCCAGGTGAAGCACCCTCATCATTAACAATGGCCTGCAGTTCCTCCAATGACTTGGCTTGAACTGCGGATGTCGCTTCAGCCATCAGTTCGTCGCCTCCCAGTAGCATTTTTCGACGAGCTTCGCTCAGAGACTGCTGACACAATGACTGTTGCACCATGGACAACAGCGCCAACCAGATCAGAATATATGATTTTATATTTTTCATGGGTGAGTACCAAGAGGCACATGGCCTCCTTGAAGTTCGTTGGAGCCACCTAGCGAAAGGCTCCACACGCCGTTAGTTTTTGTGATATCGCCACGCATTCGCCAGTTTTGGAAGTTTGCACAGCGGGAGCCTTCAAGTACGCCGTTTAGGTTCTTGAAAGCCTTACCATCAAACCTCACTCGTATGAACTCACGGAAGTTTGCCCTTTTCACAACCCTGATAGCAGGGACCGGGTAGAACTGATTCCTAGGATTGTCTATGGAGTATATGTGATCGTTTTTTGGCGTGTTATCTTCATCATCATTATTTCCATCGTCTGTAGGCTCATCAGGCACGGTCGGGAAGACAGTCGGCCTGTTTGGGAAAGGTGGTGCGAGTGCGTCAAACCAGCCATTTGTGTCCAATATCCAGAGGAAATCCTCCCGCTGCCGAGATACATCAAACTTGATGTCTGGTTCTTTTCCGATGCCTGCTGGCTTAACTTTGAATTCAAAGCCAATCGAGTATGAGAACTGGGCTTTGCCTGGGCTGGCGTTGAAGATACCGAATTTCGAGTCGTGCAGAGCTTGGAAAGTCAAAAAGGCTGTGCCATCATCAAGATCCTGAGGAACCTGATTTCCGGTAGTAATGATTCCATTAGCACCAGGATCAACCCAAATGGCCGTTGCCTTCACCTTGTCGAGTCCATCCAGCAAATTACCCTGTGCATCCTGATAGCCTTGCCAAATCTCGATGTCACGCACAGCACTGCTTGCGGCGGTGGCTTCGATCCAAAGAGTCTTGCCGAGGCCGCCCGCTGGAATGTTAAAAAACACTGCACCCTCCGCATCGAGCACAATCGGCGTCACCTTCTCCTTGGTCTCCCAGAACTTTATTTGATCCTTCCCGCTCTTCACGGTCAGCTTCACTTTTCCGGGCATGCCCGAGTATCCGGCCGTCCAGAGTTGCATCAGGTCCTTCTCACCAGCCACCTCGTTGTCGTCTTTGTCCAATGTGTTATTTGCTCCGCCATCACCGTCGGTGTCGTTGAGGTTTGCAACGGTAAACGCGCCGACGGTGTATTTGTTGTTTTCGGACACTGGTGCAGCTGCATCCTGGCCGTTCCAAATCTTTATGTCAATGGACACGAGACGAATCCACACTCGCTCCTCCGCCTTGGTGGCCAGCGGAGGCTCGAAGGCGACAGACTCATTGCCATTCTTCTTGATGAACACCTCAGGAATGCCAGACGTCAGGGTGATTTTGCGCGCTCCCTTATCGTCGTATTGAAATGTGAGCACACCTGTGTACTTGGGTGGGCCGGAGGTGTCTGCCCCGACATCCTCCGCTTGATACACCAGCGCCAGATAGCGGCGTGCTCCCGGGGGAACCACGGGTTTCTTGGAAGGTGGCGGTGGTGGCAGCGCCTCAAACTCCAGCCGCGTGTAATTGGCCCAGGAATGTGGTTCAAGCTTATCATGCCAGCCCACCCACGCCGCAGGACTCAGCCCACTGGGAGGCAGATACTCAAGTGAGGAAGCATCTGCGGGATAGCTGGACTGCGAGTTGGACTTCCTTTTGACCCTGATCCGGTAGCCATCCGTGCTGACTGCGGCGATGCTGGCGGCGCTCATCGCTGTGCTGCGGGGTGGCGTCGGCACGCGAGTCGGGTTGCTGGATGCCCCACCGCTACCGCCAACCGTGCTGCCGCTCCCTCCGATGCTGCCATAGGCTGCCGGGATCTCCACGATGCTGACGGTGAAGTTCTGTGACGCTGATGCGCCAGCGATGCCTGCGCTGATACTGGCGGTGCCCTCCGGCTCGGCCGCCGCGGACTCATAGGTCACCGCCGCGATACCGTTGGACGAAGTCGTCTGGCTCAGGCTGCTGCCTGGTGTGCCGAGGGTGCTGCTGGCAGGTTTCAGGCGGCCGCCTCCCTCATTGAGCTGAAAGGCCACGGTGACTCCCGCCACGGGCAGTCCGCCCTGAGTCACCTTTACAGCTAGCGCCGGTGTGGTTTGTCCGGTGTAGATGGCCTGATAGCTCGAATCCACGACCTGCAGCACCAGTGGCGGTGTGCTTGACTGCTGCACAGGATCTCCGCCCTGCCAAAGCTCCATAGCATCATTAAAGCCGTCGCCATCGCTGTCTGCCAGCTGTGGGTTGGTGCCATGCTCATACTCCTGCCAGTTGGGCAGTTGATCCCCGTCCGGGTCGCTATTGCCGTCCTGCCCGTTGCGCAATTTGAGAGAGTAGCGATATTCCCAGAGGTCTGGCAGGTTGTCGTTGTCGCGGTCAAAATCAGCCACGCCATTGCCATCCAGATCCACGGGCTCCCAGTTTGGGTCATGGGCTAGGGGCGGACTCTCGATGAGCCACACGCCCGGGTTCCACGGCTGCCAGGCCCAGGTGGCCACATCAGCGCGGAAGGAGGTCAGCCCGGCGGGCACGCCATCAATAAGGGTTTCAAGCAGCCAGTACAGGTAGTAACTGCCGACCTCGCGGTCGATCCAGTCCGCATCGATGACTTCCCACAGCGCCCGAACGGCATCCGAGTTCGGCATCAATGTCGTGCTGGCAGCCAGACTCCAAGCCAGCACCTCAGCATCACCCAAGCCATCAGCCCGGCCACTGGTCGTGACAGCGGCAAGATGGAGCCCTAGCAGCAGCTCTTCATAATTCATGACTCCATCGCCATCGGAGTCCTCCACCGCATCGGCAAAGCGCAGCTTGCTCAGCACACCAGGGTGGGCGTCTTCGATGCTGTCGAGCATGCGGTCTCCGTCGATGTCGAGGGGGGCAAACAGCGGCCTGCCCATGAGGTACTCTTGCAGGTTGGGGATGCCATCGCCATCGAAATCATCCGTGCTGGAGCCTGCAGGCTTCACCGGCAGCGCCTGCCACTGGGCCAGTGCGGCTGCTAATGTTGCGGTGGGGATCTGGGTGGTCGTACCAGGGCTGCTGAACTTCAGCTCAAAGGCAAACACATGCTTCAACTGGCCGAGATTCACTGCTTGGTAGTCATCCCTTGCGGCGGAACTGCCCGCCCAGGGATAGGGCTGCCCGATGCGGTCATAAAAAAGAGATGCCACCACTTTGAGCTGGCCTTGATTCACGGCCAGGTAGTCGTCCCGAGTCACGCCAAAGGCTGCAGGGCTGCTCCAGCTGGCGACAAGCGCATTGATGGTCGTGCCTGCACCACCGGGAAACTCCGCCTCCAGAGCGGCGGCGGCCTTGGTGGCCATGTATTTGAGCTGCCCGACATTGGCCAAAGCAAAGTCGTCCGGGAACGCGTCGGGATCGGCTACGCTCTGCGTGCCCCACCATGCCGGACCGGGAGCCACGGCGGTGGCGGATTGCAGCATCAGAGTGACGAGCAGGAAGAAGGCGGTGATTTCACGAAAGAGCGGCAGGCGCAGGGCGGTCATCGTTTCGAAAGGCGGGAATCAGGAGTTCAGGTGTCATGCTTGAGTCGGCCTGCCTGCTCAGGGCGGGTCGCCTTCCTGATAGATGCCCATGGGGATGTCGCCGCTCTGTGGCACCCGCACCGGACCTCTGAATGAACTTGTGCCTGCCGGGTCCAGCACGATGGCGGGGGTGGCGTAGTCACCTCCTTGGAAGAGCTTCAGACGGTGGTCCGAATCGAGCCACATGACCTTGCGAAGAGAGTCTGAATCCACACCTTCAGCCTTCCACCAGGCCCACTGCGCCATCGGGCGGCTCAGAATGCTGTGCAGGCTGGCCGTGGTCGAGTCGTCGGCAAAATTGAACAGCGCACCCGCCCGGCTCGCATCCCCGTTCAGGATGCCAAAGGAGAGGTTGTTGCCCACGATGTCGAGATCGGCGGCGATGGTTTGCAGCTTGTAATTATCCTCATGCGGCACCACCGCCTGCTGCCCTTGATCCGTACCGGAGAGCACCAGGGTGCCATCACGCAGCAGCACACTGCGGCGTTCACTGTTCAAGCTGCCCTGAGTGGCGGTCTGGCTGCCTTGATTGTAAATGGGGTCCATCAGTGTCACCAAACGCTCACCGCTGGCATCGGCGGCTCCCAGCGCCATCTGCTGGCCAGTGTAAAAGCCTTGGTAGGTGGCTGTGTCATTGGATGTATCATATCCAGAAAGCCGCCACGGCTGCCCCCGAACCATGAAAGTTTCCGGCAGCCCCCCCTCCGGCTGCGTAAGCCCCCAAAGCGCAAAGTTGGCATTGGGGTCCACTCCATACATCGGCACTGGAAAGCCGCTGCTCAGAGAGGCGGTCTGGAACAGATGCGTCTGCCCACTATAGCTGCCCGTGCTGCTGGTGGCCGTGCTATAATCGGTATAAGTAACCGTGTAAGGCGTCGTGCTGCTGCCATCCGTGCGCAGCTTCACCAGCCAGTCGCTTTGATCTGAAGCCGTCGCGCTGCCGTAATAGGCGGCGGTAGCAGCAGGGCTCGTATCATCCGCCGCCATGCCAATATAGACGAGATTGTGCAGATTCCCCCTCACCGCCGGTGGCATGCCCGTGGGCGCGGCCTCCCAGGAAAGATGTAGTGAACCATCCGCATTGGCCGGAATCACCGGCACCAAGGCTCCTGCGATGGGCTGGCCAGACTCATCCAATGCCTGCACCAGAAAGACTCCCACGGGATCGTGATCGCATGCACCGCTGAAAGCCACGCTGGCGTCCGCTCCCGCCAGCGTCCAACTGCTGCTGCCGCTCAAGGTAAGACTGTGGCCTGCGGCGGAGGCGTAGCTGGTCGGCGTGGTCGCATTTTGCAGATACAGCTCCCCGCGCACCCAGAAGGCGGGCGGGCCATAGGTGGAGGGCTGGGAGTACGGCTTTGTCACCGGAATTCCATAGGCCATGGTAAAAACGCCGCTGCTGTAGCTACCAGTGTAGTAGCCACCGTCCAAGGAGAGCTTTACAGTTCCGTGGTAGGGATCAGGGGTGGCTCCTGAGATGGTCAGGGTCCCAGAACTGGGATTCAGATAGACATCTGTCCGATTGCCCAGGCTGTCTTGAAAGCCGCCAGAGAAGGCAAAATTGTTGTAATTGACGAGTAACACCGTGGCGGAGCCGGTGAACAGCGGCGCGCTGTGATTGGGGCTGGCATTCTGCAGTGAATGACCGGTGAGGCTGAAGGTGCCGTCGCGCCCCAGAATCCCCGTGCCCCCTCCCGTGCTGGTGATGGTCACCACCGCATTGCCCCCATCAGTGAAATAGTCATTCGCCAAAGCGCTGACCGTCAACGCAACACCTGCTCCGCTGTAGGAGTCCGTGACCAGCCCCGCTGTCGTGATCGTGCCCGACTGCCAGTTCAGCAGCTTGCCATCGAGCCACAACTGCGACTTGGCAAAAGTCGGAGCCGAGCGTACGTGCCAGGTGATGCCCGTCAGGCTGCTGTTGGGCACAGCGGTGACGTAATTGGAACGGATACTTCCCAGATGGGGATCCCATATCTGGAGATAGTAGCTGGAGGAGTTGCTGGCTATGACCTCCAGGATTCCGCCATCCAGACTGGTGTATTTATCGGTCCAGCCGCCATCCTGACCATCATAATAGTGATTCGTATAACTGGAGGACTCAGGTGAGTTGTAAAGCGTGCCAAAGACAGTGAACTCTGTCTGACCACTGAAGGGCGTCTTGCCCCCGGAAAAAACGGAATGCGTCTCGGTGCCTTCGCCTGCCTGATCAATCCACCAAGTCTGGAGGTTCCCGTCCAAGCCGCTGTAGTCATCAAAGCCCGACGTGAGCAACTCCCCGTAGGTCAGGTCCACGGTGTAGTTGTCCTGCCTGTTGCGGTGGGTGTAGGTCACACCATTGATCTGCCAGGAACCATCGCCGGTGAAAGTCGTCTGGCTGTCGCCATACACACCTGCGCTCAGGTGCCCGTCCACCGTGCCGGTGGAACTGCTGCCACTCACCGTGGCCAGATTGGGGAAGCCGATCATTCCGGTCACCGTGACCGTCTGGCTGGTGGTGTTCGTGTACGTATCAATGTGCCAGGTGGCATCCTCGGTGGCGCTGGTCCAGGTGTAGGTCTCACTCTGAATCGTCAGAGTCGTCCCTGGATTGTCGGCAAACATGGGCGCGGTGGTGCTGGCATGGATGGCAGCGGGCAGGAGAAACAAGAACAATGGCAAGGAACGCAGGAGAGAATTCATGGGCACGAGGAGCAGATCAGGTATCATCACCAAGTCGCATCTCACGACTGCCTGATTTCCTAATCTTTTGCCGCATCTTTCCTGTGACAATTTTGTTAAATTGTCGACGATTCACTTAATCAGTATTTAGGCAGGTATCATTGGCATTTTTTCGGAGGGCGTTTTGTTGCCCGCGGATCTCGTCATCCAAGGTAGCCGCAGGTTTTGGATGCTGGCGATTGCCCCCAGCAGTTCGGCCTGCCGCTGAGTTGGTTCCTCTCTGGCGTGGCGCTGCGGCATCACGCGTATTTTGTGCCAGCCTTGCGCCATGGTACGATAAGACCTCAGTGCCAGCACTGCCGGTGCCATAACCGCACTCGGCAATTTTACCAAACCAGCACTTCTTCCTCGATCTGAGGTTCGGCCAAGACGGCTGGGGTGGGTTTGACGAAATCGTAGATGATCGGGATGCTCAGCAGACCGGTTTTGCGGTCATCGAACCAGTCGGAGTAGAAGGGCTTGCCGAAGACACGAAAGCCCATGGCCTGGTATAGGGGCAGCAGGCGGTTGCCGGATTTGGTGACGACATGCGCGGCCTTCTGCTTCCGGGCATAATCCTGCATGGCCGAGGCAAGCTTCATCATCGGCATGCCACTGAAGCTTTTCCGGGCACAGCCGCGTGAGACTTCCATGATGAGCCCATCCTGGGGGAACACCAGGTCCTGCGCATCAGATTCACTTTGTAGTTCCAGTTTCGGCACTTCATCACTGCGCAAAATGCGGATGACTCCGGTGATGTCTCCGGCGGCACTGAAGAGGGCAAAATGATGGGCCAATTCATCAAATTCATCGATCTCATGCAGCAGGCCTGTCGTGTAAACTTCACGCCGGATCTGCGCGATGATGGATCGATGTTCGTGAAAAGGAATCTCCTGGACCATGGCTTGATAAGCTGCCCACTCTCTATGCTCAAGAGGGTGCCTGAAGCAAAATTAAATGCGTCTGAATAAAGGTTAAATTTGGGTTGGCTGGGGAGGGGCGGGTTTAACCGAGATCTTGGATGCCAGCGGCCCCGGCCTTATCCGCTGCCGCCAGTTCGATCAAACGCACCTCCGACGGGCACTCAAAGCCGGGCGGTGCCTTGTCCGGCAGCAGGATGCGGAAACGGTATAGCTCTTTCAATTTCAATGCCTCGTACTGCTTTCGCAGGTTTTCGGCACTGAGGGGCAGATGACTCGGAAATGCCCAAAGTGCAGAATAGCCGGCCTGCTCGTGGTGAATGAGACCTGCGCTGCTCAAAAACTCCACCACGGGCCCAGCCAGCCGGTTCCACCGCAGCAGCAGGACATGGTTGGCGGTGATGTGTCCATCATCCTGATTGAAGCCGTCCATCCACTTGCCCTTGTAGCGCGTCAGGCCATCCTGCAAAAAAGCCCTGCTGCTGCCGAGAAGGATGCGGGTGCAGCCCAGCTGCCGGGCATGGTCCAGTGAATGAACGTAAAGGGCTGCCAGCGCACCTTGACGCAGGAGGTCCTGCCTCCCATCGCGCACCCCTGTCACCACCAGATTGTAGTTCCTGCCCTGCTTCATCACCAGGTCTGCGGCCACCCTTTCGCCATTCAGTGTCAGCCACTGGATGGCGCCGAAGCGAAAGGCCAGCCGCAGCATCCAGCGGGGTGTCAGGCGTGCGTTCGTCGTGTGCCTGCCCAAAATGTACGGCTTGAAAAAGTGATCGTAAAACAAATCAAAATCATCGGCTGTCTTGGAAAGCTGGCTCGCAAAGTCGTGTTTTTTAACGCGCCGGACATCGGAGGCCACACTGCTGCGCTGACGGAAGTATCCCGTCAGATTCTCGGGGACTGACTGCCAGGTGGAGATCAAGGGCGGCATCGCCAGATAGCCCTTCCCCAAAAACAGCCGGGCTGAAATGCGGTCGATCCCCACAAGGGTCAGGTCCGCAGCGGCCTTCCGCTCATCTAAATGTCGCCGCAGGGACCACACTGGCACCATGGTGGTATTTTCCACCACCGGCTCTCCGGCGAAGAAATAGGGGCCGACCTGCGCGGCCCAGCGTGGCAGGCCTGCTGCGAGCAGGCGGACTTCCTGACCAGACACACGCGAGGCGCCGCAAAGCTCCTGCACGGAGACACGCCAGCTGGTGAATGGCAGGCGCAGCCCCACCCACCAGCGCAGCAACGCATGTAGAAAGGCAATCATGAGGACAGGGAGTGGCTTTGGCGTGGTAACTTCACAGCGGGCAGGATGGTTTCACGGGGCAAATCAGGCGCTGCAAGTTCGCAAAGCTTCAACTGTTCCGGCCCTCCCTCATGCACCGCAGTCAGGGGGATGAGCCTCACATTGGCTGGGCAGACGAATCCCGCAGGGGGCTCTCCTGGCAGCAGGATGGCAAACCGGCGAAGGCCGGCAGTATCGAGCCTGTCATAGTGCTGCTGCAGAGTCTCTGCCGTCAGGGGATGGTCATGGGGAAAGACCCAGAGGGCCGAGTAGCCGTCGTGATCATGATGAATGAGGGAGGTCTGGCTCAGAAACTCAGCCACCGGACCCGCCAGGCGATTCCAGTCCAGCAGCGTGACGCAGTTGGAGGAGAGGAATCCCTCATGGGTGCGGAGACCTGTGGCCCATTTGCTTTTGTAGCGAAAGACTCCGTCATGCAGCGAAGGCATGCTGCCACCCATGTTGAGCTCGGTGCAGCCAAGCTGTCTGGCGACCTGCATCGCGTGGACATAGAGCGCACTCAGCCCCCCCTCTTTGAGCAGATCCGCCCGTCCATCCAGCACGCCGTTGACACGCTTGGTCAGCACCTTGCCTTTGATGGTGAGAATCCCGCCGGCCAGCTTCTCTCCCTTGCGGGTCACCCACTGGATCATTCCCTGGAGAAACACATACCGTAGCATCCAGCGGGGAGACACCTTCGTCATGTCACCATGCCGTGTCGTGACATGAGGGCGGTGAAACTTGTCACAAAAGAGCTCAAAGTCCTTCATCTCCCGGCTGAGGCAGCACTCAAAGTTTTTCGTGCGGATGCGGCGAAGGTCAGTCTGGGCGTTGCGGTGCGTGCGCCCAAATTCTCGCAGATCCTCCGGCACATTCATCCAACTGGTGATCCACCGCGGCAGCGCGAGGTACGTCGCGTTTAGAAACAGGCGGGCGGATGTGCGGTCGATCTCAACGTCCACCAGGTCTGCGGCGCTGCGCCATTCATTCAGCAGACGCTGCAGCCGCCAGACTGGCACCCGTGTGCGGCGCACCACGATGGGCTTCTGCGCAAAGAAGTGTCCGGTGATGAAGGAGGATGGGGGGCCGGCGCTGAGCAGCACCACTTCACGGCCAGAAGCCCGCGCAGGCCCGCGCAGCAGCGCCACCGGCACACGCCAGCGGACGAACGGCAGAACGATTCGCATGCACCAGCGCAGCAAGGTTTGCAGCTTCATGTGAAGAGCCGCCTCATGCGTATTCCAGCAGCGCCTTGATGACCTTGCGCTCGGCCACGGCCTTGAATGCGGCGGTGATCTCATCCAGCGGGAAGCGGTGTGTGATGAAATCCGCCGAGCTGAGCCTGCCCTCCCGAATCCACTGGCAGAGAGCGGCCTGGGACTCCTTCTCATAGCGGCGCGTGGGCCACTGATGGACGAAGAGGTTGAAGTTGAAGTCGGCCTTCGCTTTGTCGATGTGCAGCACGCCATGCGTAAGCACGCCGTAGATGCAGTGGGAGCCGCCTCGGCGCAGCAGCGGCAGCCCCTGCTGCACGATGTCTGGATGCCCCACGGCGTCGATGACGGCATCGAGCTTTTTGCCGCGAATTTTAGAAAGCTCCCCGATCTCCAGGTCGCCCGGCGCAAAGGCTGCATCCGCACCCAAAGCCAGCGCCTTGGCCTGCTTGTCCGCATGCCGGTCCACGATGCCGATCCAGCCGAGGCCAAACAAGCGGCCGAGCTTCACAAAGCTGAGGCCCACAGGCCCTGCGCCATAAATCAGCACATCATCCCCAGGCTGGAGATGGAAATCGCGAAAGGCCCCCAGCACCTCGCGCCAGGTGCACAGCAGCACGGCTTCTTCAGGCGGGATGTCGGCATCCACACGTGTCTGAATTTCAAACACCTCCACCCAGCCATGGGCCTCATCGGCCACGCCGTCTGCCACCATGGCGTCATGGTCATTCGCCAGCGTGAACTCCCCAAAGCCACCCCAGCCGGAATCAACGCCCTCCTTTTGCAGATCGAAAACAAGCCCGCCAACCGCACGATCTCCCACCTTGAAATTTTTCACCTTGTCTCCCACCGCGACCACAATGCCCACACTCTCATGGCCGAGGGCAAAGGGGAACTTGTCCTCCATGCCGGGAAACTTGCCGGCCAGCAGTTCGGAATCCGTGCGATTGCACAGGCAGGCGCATTCCGTGCGCACCAGCGCCTGATACGGTCCGGGCTTAGGCTGCGGCGTGTCGAGGATGGTGAGTTCTCCCGGGGCGATGGCGATGACGGACTTCATGAGGCACTGAGAGTAAAAAGGGATGAAGACGTGAAAAGTGGAATCCCCGAGTCAGGCCCTTTTCACTTCTTCAAGCCGTCTCATCCGGCAGCGGCACGTTTTGCTCCACCTTGCCAGTACGCGAGTCCGGGCTGAGCTGCGCGACCCTGCGTGCCGAACATTTCACACTCGTGCAGCCGCCGTCATCCAGGCTGCGGCGCATCAGGGCTTCTAGTTGCTGCTGCAGCGCCGGGACATCGACACCCGGCTGCGGGACAAACAGAAACTCCACGGCATCCGGCCCCGTCTGGCGAAATTGGTAGATGGCCACATCGTGCTGCTCATCCATGAAGAACAGAAAGTTGGTGCCGATGAACACGCGCCGCTCCGGAGTCTTGAACACATAGCACATGGTGCTGCGGCCAATGATCTGCTCGATGCGCTTGAACGGCCAATGGGCGTCCACCGGGCCGAGTTTGACACGGTCATGGACGCGGTAGCGCAGCAGCGGCAGCGCCTTGTTGATGAGCGGCGTCACCAGCGCGTGGTCGGAGAGAACGCCATCGGGCACCGGCTGGTCGGCAGCGTCCACCGCCTCAAACACCAGCATGTCATCATGGCAGTGCAGGTGCTCCATGCCCCGCCACTGCCGGGCGATGCCGAGCGTCTCGCCGCAGCCATACATGTTGAAAGGCTCGATGCCGAAAGCCCTGCGGCAGAGGTCGCGGATGCCGGGCGTCACGGCATCTCCTCCGGCCCAGATGTAGCCCTTGTCCTTGGGCATGCGGAGATTCAGTTCGCCATTGAGCTGGGCCTGCGCCAGGCGGCCAAACAAGGAGGCATAGCCCATCATCGCGTCCGGTTGAATGCGCTGCACCTCGGCCAGGATTTCATTCCACGGCGCGGTGATGTTGATGCTGTGGTAGGTGCAAAACAGGGAGCCAACCCAGGGCCGCGTCGCATAGAGGGCCGCAGACACGGAAGGAGCCGTGGCCGTGACAAAGGCCAGGACCTTGAGACGCCGGCGAAACAACGGCAGCGGCGGCTGGCTGGCGCTGTGCGGAGAGGTGGAATTGCGCAGGTTCTGGCAGGCATGGCCCCAGTCCACGGAAGCGATGTCATGCGGAACCGCAAAGCCCGGGCCGGTGGTGCCGGAAGTGGTGCTGACCATCCAGCGGCCATGCAGCAGCGTTCCCCAGTTTTTTGGATTCTGAAGAAACTTCTCCAACTCGGCGAGCCGCAAGCGCTTGTCTGGGACGATCTCATCCCAGTTCTCCACCATCAGCTCCTTCGTCATGGGCGGGATGTCCGTGATCTGGCAGCGCTCCACATCGATGCCCGCGAGGTGCCTCCGGTAGAAGGGGCTCACCTCCAGCGCATAGCGCGCCATGGCACGCCAGCGGCGCTCCTGCAGCTTCAGCAGGTCCGCACGGCTCATGAAGTGGGCTTCCTTCACGGCCCGGCGTGCGCGGAGAATGTTGAACAATCGACTCATGGGCTTTTCCTGTCATGGCGTGTGAGGAGAGTCAAGGTAAGGCACATCGTGAATGCAGGAACACGAGGACGACAGGACACCCCGGTCGGCTCCGGCCTACGACAGCCCTTCTTTTCACGCCGGTAGATCACACTCAAGACCCCGGGGCCTCCATGAAAGGTCTTCACTCCACCGCGATCATGCTACGTCGTGGGACCTCGCGCCACTGGCCGTCATTGATGGACCACTCCAGCGGGCCAAACACCCATTCGTTTGCAGCGATGGAGTCGCCCAGCCGCAGGCGCAGTTTGTCTGATCCCGGCTGGGGTGTGACGACAACATAGCTGTGGCGGTTGCTGCCTTCCGTTTGGAATTCGCACAGCTTCCCGTCCACTGTGAATTTCAGGCGCTCGCTGCCGCTGGCCTTGGCGGAGCGGAGCTTCACACTGCGCACTTTTCCGGTCAGCAGCAGGACACCTTCCAAGGTGACGGCGGTTTGCTTGGATGGCAGGGTGATGGATTTGTTGTCCCACACGGAGCGCTTGCCCCCTAAAGTTAGAAGAAGGCCGTTTTCGATCTTGCCGGTAATCTTTCCATCGGCCACTTCGCTTTCCAAGGTCTTGCGCACAGCGTCGATGGCGTTTGCCTCCGGGAGGTCTCCCGCCTTGGTGGTCTCCCGAAGCGCCGGCTCCAGATCGCGGAAGTACTGGCCCTTGGCTGCCACGAGGGCGTCTCGGTACATGTTTCGTGCGGTGATGAGGTTTTGCCGTTTGAAATCGACCGTGATGGCAGCGCCAGTGGCCGCCTGTTTTTTTGCTTCATTGATCTGGTTGGCCTCTTCCAGCGCGCCTGCCTTCACCGCATAAGTCAGGGTGCGATCCAGTTCATCCACCAAACGCTTTGAGGCGGCAGCGGTACTCTGCTGGTAGCGGATCTGGGCTCTGGCGGCGGTGGGAGATTTGAACGCAGGCTCTTCTGCGCTGGTAGTGTGGCCCATGAATAGAGTCAGGATGGACAAGGCCCAGAAAACTGACAGTGACTGAAGGGCGAGGGGTGATTTCATGGTGATGTCCAAGCTTGATGTTTAGGACTCCATCCTAGTGCCATGGGGTAAGCCAAAGCAAATCGAATGTGGGGCCAGTTCACCCGCTCTTTCCCTTCCCCTTTCTCCCCACGTCCCCGCAATCCCCGCGCATCATCTCCCCACATCCGCACTGGAAATCCGCACAATTCCTGCTTTGTAAAACAACCCCATGCTCCGCAAGATATTCGAATACCTGCTCTGGCCCCTGATCCTCATCGCAGCACTGATCCCCACCGGGATCGGCATCGCGCACAAGCAAGGGCCGCTGGCCTTCAACATCACCTACTTCAGCCTCGCCGCCCTGCTCTACGTGCTGGAGCGCGTGTATCCGCATGAGAAGGCCTGGCTGCAGTCGGACGGGCAGGAGTTTCCAGATCTGGCGCACACGGCTTTCACCAAATCCTTCGTGCAGCTCCTCATCATTTCAGCCACCTGGCTCGGCCTTGCCTCCGTGGTGGGCGGGGATCTCGGCACAGGATACTGGCCGAATCACTGGCCCATGTTCTTCCAGGTGGTGCTGGGGTTGGTGATCGCGGAGTTTGGCCTGTACTGGGCGCACCGCATTGCCCATGAATGGATGCCGCTGTGGTGGTTTCACGCGGTGCATCACAGCTCCAAAAAGCTGTGGTTCTTCAACACCGGACGCTTTCACATCATCGACACCCTCAAGAGCGCCCTCTTCTCCGCACCGCTGCTGGCGCTGGCTGGTGCGCCGCAGAGCGTGGTGCTGTGGTTCGGGGCCATCACGGCCTACATCGGATTTCTCACGCATGCCAACATCCAGATGCGCTTCGGCTGGCTGAACTACATCTTCAACACCCCTGCCCTGCACCGCTGGCACCACTCCATGGACCTGCGTGAAGGCAATAAAAATTACGGCGAAAACCTCATGCTGTGGGACATCATCTTCGGCACGTTTTACGACGACACCAACCGCCGCCCCCCGGTGGAGATCGGCATCAAGTCCGCCATGCCCCGCAGCTTCTGGGGCCAGGTGGTGGAGCCCTTCCGCTGGCACAAATTTCAGTCCTCCGCCAAAGCAGGCACCCACAAGCACGAGTTGTTGTAAAAAAAGGTGGCCCCTCCACCTTGAAAACGACTTGCCGCACTCCGGTGCCCATGCGAAGCATCGCTCCCCGAACAACGCGCCCGTAGTTCAACGGATAGAATGGTGGTCTCCGAAGCCGCATATCCAGGTTCGATTCCTGGCGGGCGCACCAGCTTGATCAATGGCTGGAACTTGGTTTCGTAGGGGGTGTCTGACGGACATCCTTGAGCGGCTTGCCACACGAGTTCTGATTTGCCTCTGCGCATGAGTGCGCTTTCCTGCCCGCTCCATGTGCAGCCGTCTGAACCAGTTCGCGAAGATCCCCGCGCTTTCGCTCGCGGGGAAGAAACTGCGGATTGAACGACGACCCCGGAAAAAGGACGAGGACCTGAAGTCCGAGGTGCCGGTGATCCACAACATCTGCCCCACGGACTACGCGGACGTGCTGACCATGCAGGCTGACGAGATCGGCATCGAGCGCATGCGCTTTGGACTGGTTCCATCATGGGCCAAAGGCGGCAAAAGGGAGGTCGCAAAGAAGTTCGGACTCACCTTCAATGCGCGGTGCGAGAGCATCTTTGACCTGGCCTCCTACCGCGGCCCCATCCTACGCCAGCGCTGCCTCATCCCCGTGCAGGGCTGGCTTGAGTGGCCTGACCGCACCACGCCCTACTTCATCCACCGCACGGACGATGCGCCTGTCTTGCTGGCCGGCATCTGGGATGTATGGCAAAGCCGCAGCCCGGAGGATTTCGAAAGCGGGGCTGCCATCACTTCCATGAGCGTTGTCACCACGCCGCCGGGACGCTACATGGCGAAGTTCCACGACCGCAGCCCTCTCATTCTTGAGGGCGAATCCGCCCTTGCGTGGATGCAGCCGGGTATGAAGGCGGACGGATTGCGCGCCCTTTTCCGCCCCTATGAGAGCGATTTGCTGGAAGCCTACCGCGTCTCCACCACCGCTAATCTTGCCCGCAACAAAAGTGAACAGGCCCTGCGTGCGATAGCGCCGCCCGTGGCTCAGGCAGGAGACGACCCCGTCCAAATGGTAGAGGATCCCGATCCGCAACTGATGCTCTTCGAGCGCTGAACGCTTTCGTTCCACGCGAACGACCTGCTGAGGATTCAATTCAGCGCCCTAGATCAAAAACTTCTGCCACCAAACCCCGTCCCATACCCAGAATATCCGGACTGCGGCGTCGCCTGCATGAGTGCCGAATTCTGCCGATACGACGAGCTCTGGCTGTTGATCATCGCTGATTCATTGAGAACGTCCGTAGCGGCCTGCCGCTCGGCGAGCTGGGCTTCGGCCAGCCGCTCCTCCTGCCCGCGCAGCACATTCACCAAGATCACCCTCTCCTTCTCGCTAATCTTCCCCGTGCTTGCCGCCTTGTTGATCTCCATCAGGCGCGGATGTTCCGCCGCATACTGGTTCAGAAAGTTGTCGATCTTTTGCGGGCTCCATTTGCCCTCAGGCGGCCTGCCCACGGACTTCTCCGCGGCCAGCGCCGCCTCGCCCCCTGCGTGAATGTAGCCCACCTCCACCGCTCTCCGCGCAAACGCTTTCGCCTCGGCCACGCTCCCCACGTGATACTCCTCGGTGGTGGTCTGGCAGGAAGAAAGCAGTGCAGCCGTCAGAAAAAGCAGGAAGGACTTCATGCGCCGAATGTGGAGAATGTTTTCCACGCCACAAGCCAAACTAGTTGAGAGCTGGGACTCTCTCTGGAAAGGTCTTATCCCTCCCACGCTCCGCCCTGGGATAAGGCTTCGATTCCTTCCCAGTCCTTCCATCCATGACGTCCCGCCATCTGACTCTCCTCGCGCTGCTCGCCTCCGCCTCCTGCGCCGTCGCTGCCGCCCCAGTTTTCGAAAGCCCCAAGCTCACTACCGCCGCGAACTCGCCGCGGCTGGTCAAGGTGGACGTGCCGCTGAAAGGAGCCAAGGAACTCTACCTCGTCGTCTCGGATGAAGACGGCATCAGTTGTGACTGGGCGGACTGGCTGGAGCCGAAGCTCGTCATGCAGGATGGCTCCATCAAAGACCTGACCAAGCTGCCATGGAAAGCCGCCAGCCAGGGCTCCGGTGGCACACGCGTCGGCAAATCCGCCATGGGCGATGCGCTGCTCGTGAAAGGCCAGAAGTTTGAAAACGGCATCGGCACGCATGCGCGCTCGGTGATCGTCTATGATCTGCCAAAGGGCGTGGCGGGCTTCACCGCCCAGGCGGCCATTGATGACGGCGGCATGGAGCGCGGCGGCAAGACCAGCAATGCATCCGTGAAATTTCAGGTCTATACGGAAACACCGCCGAATGCCCCCAAGCCCGCGCCTCCCATCGTGGATGACGGCAAGACCACCGTGCCTGCGGATCTCTTCACCGTGCCCGAAGGTCTGGAAGTGACCGTGTGGGCCACCTCGCCCGCCTTGTTCAATCCTACCAACATCGACTTCGATGCCCAGGGCCGCCTCTGGGTGGCGGAAGGCGTGAACTACCGCAGCAAAGGCAGCCGCAGGCCGGAGGGTGATCGCATCGTCGTGCTCGAAGACACCACCGGTTCAGGCCGTGCCGACAAGAGCACCGTCTTCGTGCAGGAGTCCGCACTCGCCGCGCCACTCGGCGTCGCCGCCCTTGGCAACAAGATCATCGTCTCCCAGCCGCCGGACCTGCTCGTGTACACCGACGTGAATGGCGATGGCAAATTCGACCCCGCCGTGGACAAGCGCGATGTGCTGCTCACCGGCTTCGGCGGACGTCAGCACGATCACAGCCTGCACAGCGTCACAGCCGGGCCTGACGGCCAGTGGTACTGGAATCAGGGCAACACCGGCGCAAAATTCACCGATCACTCCGGCAAGACCTTCCGCATGGGCAGCCCGTACATGATGCAGGACATCGCCGGGCAGAAGAGCGACGACGGCCATGTGTGGATCGGCGGCTTCACCGCTCGCATGAACCCCGATGGCACAAACGTCACCATCATCGGTCACAACTATCGCAACAGCTACGAGCAGACCATCACCTCCTTTGGCGATGTCTTTCAAAGCGACAACGACGACCCGCCTGCCTGTCGCGTGTCCCCCGTGATGGAAGGCGGCAACGCGGGCTTTGCGTCCGCCGACGGTCTGCGCTCATGGGGTGCGGACAAACGCCCCGGCCAGGACACCCCCACCGCCGAATGGCGTCAGGAAGATCCCGGCACCATGCCCGCTGGCGATGTCTATGGCGGCGGCTCTCCCACCGGCGTGGGCTTTTATGAAAACGGCGCGCTCGACAAGAAGTGGAACGGCCTGCTGCTGGCCTGTGAAGCGGGCAAGAACGTGGTCTTTGGCTACCTCCCTAAGCTCGATGGCGCTGGCTGGAAAATGGAGCGCTTTGATTTCATGACTTCCAACAAGGAGAAGGAATTTGCCGGCTCCGACTTCCTCGGCGGCAAGCCAACGGGCGAACTCAAAACCCGCTTCCGCCCCAGCGATGTGACGGTGGGCCCCGATGGCGCGATCTACGTCGCCGACTGGTTCGACGCCCGCGTGGGCGGCCACGGCACGCTGGACGAGCGCTACACCGGCACCATCTACCGCATCGCGCCGAAGGGCTTTGTTTCCAAGGTGCCTGAGCTGAAGCTGGACACCATGGAAGGTCAGATCGCCGCACTGAAAAGCCCTGCGCCGAATGTGCGCTACAGCGGCTTCACCGCGCTGAAGGCCCAAGGTGCGAAAGCCGTTCCTGCCGTCGCCGCCTTGCTCAAGGATGACAACGCCTTCATCGCCGCACGCGCCGCATGGCTGCTCGCGCAGATGGGCTCCGAAGGCGTGGCTCAGGTCACCCCATGGCTTGAATCCAAATCCGAAGATCAGCGCCTCGTCGCCTACCGTGCCCTGCGCCGTGCAGGTGTGGACGTGCTGGCCATGGCCGCCAAGATGGTCACCGATTCCTCCGCTGCGGTGCGCCGTGAAGTCGCTCTTACTTTGCGTGAAGTGCCCGCCGCACAGAGCCTGCCACTGCTGGTGAAGCTCGCGCAGCAGTTTGACGGCAAGGACCGCGCCTATCTCGAAGCGCTCGGCCTTGGTGCTGAAGGCAAGGAAGCCGAACTCTACGCCGCCATCTGCAAGGACAAGCCCGCTGCCTGGACTGATGCCCAGGCCTGGATCGCCTGGCGTTTGCACCCCCCTGCTGCAGTGGAAGCTTTCAAGACCCGCGCTCTTGATACCAAGCTCAGCGAAGACCAGCGCGAGCTCATGCTCACCGGCCTCGCCTTTGTGAAAAGCCGCGAAGCCGCAGGCGCGATGATCGAACTCGCCAACACCAAGGACTTCCCCTTGAAGGACCTTGCCAAGTGGTGGCTGCTCAATCGCAAAGGCAACGACTGGCAGTCCTATGATGTGGAAAGCGGCATGAAGGCCCTGGGCCTGTATGATCCTGCCAAGGTCAAGCTCGTCGCTGTCGAGATGCCGCCTGAAATGAAAGACGCACCCAAGCTCCCCACCGGTGCCGAGATCGCCCAGCTCCCTGGCGATGCCAAGCGCGGCCAGGCCGCCATCGCCGTCTGCTTCACCTGCCACAAGGTCGGCAAGATGGGCGTCGAGTTCGGCCCCGATCTCAGCACCTTCGGTAAACAACAGCCGAGCGAGGTCATCGCGCAGGCCATCGCCCATCCCTCCGCCGACATCTCCCACGGCTACGAAGGCAGCGAGATCAAAACGAAGGACGGCCTCACCATCAGCGGTATGATTCTCTCCAGCGGAGATCCCGTCATGATCAAATGCATGGGCGGCCTCGTGCAGACCGTGCCAAAGGCACGCATCGCCAGCGTGAAAAAGATGGATCGCTCCCTCATGTATCAGCCCCAGCAACTCGGACTCACCCCGCAGTCCATCAGCGACATCGTGGCCTATTTGAAGAGTCTTTAAAGTAGTCCCAAACTTTAGTTCGTTCTGGAAAGCTCCGCGATCTTCCAGAACGAGCTGCTGCGAAGCGAACCTCATGACTGCTTTGCAACATCCCAGCCCCGCCGCCTGTATGAGAGAGCATGCGCCGCTCTCTCCTGCCCTTCCTCCTCTGCACCGGTCTCGCCTCGGCTGAAGTCACCAACATCGGCTCACGTCGTGAGCTCTTCGTGGACAAGCTCCTCATCGACCAAATGCAGGGCACCACGCTGCGACTGCACCATCCCGAAGAGGCGGGCGTTGCAGTGAAATTTGACCAGCCCTGGGAGGGCCGCTTCAGCGCCTACATCACCGTCATTCACAATGACGAGGCGCAGAAATTCCAGATGTACTACCGGGGCAATGCGGGCTTCAAAGACGGCACCAGCGGTGAGGTGACCTGCTACGCCGAATCTGCCGACGGCAAAACATGGGTGAAGCCCAAACTCGGCCTGCATGAGATCAATGGCAGCAAGGACAACAACGTCATGCTGGCCAATCTGGCACCCTACACGCACAACTTCGCGCCGTTCATCGACCGCCGCCCCGGCGTGCCGAAAGAGCAGCGCTACAAGGCGCTCGCAGGCCTCGGCGGCAAGTCCGGCGGCCTCAGCGCCTTTGTCTCCGCCGATGGTCTGCACTGGCAGAAAATGCAGGAGGCGGCCGTCATCACCAAAGGTGCGTTTGATTCCCAGAACGTGTCGTTCTGGTCTGAAGTGGAGCAGTGCTACGTGGCCTATTTCCGCGTCTTCACCGCAGGCGTGATCGATGAAAAAACTTGGAAACCCAAGGGCGTTCGTTGGGTCAGCCGCGCCACCAGCAAGGACTTCCTCACCTGGACCGATGCCGTGCAGATGACCTCAGACCAGCCGCTGGCGGACCACATCTACGTGAGCCAGACGAACCCCTATTTCAATGCGCCCCATCTCTACATCTCCACCGCTGCACGCTTCATGCCCGGCAAAGATGTGCTCGATGAGCAGGCCAAAAAATATCTCGTCGAAGACACGAAAGCCTACCCTGCCCTGATCAAAGATTGCTCCGAAGCCGTGCTCATGACCAGCCGCGCAGGCTCCACCGCCTACAACCGCAGCTTCATGGATGGCTTCGTCCGTCCCGGCCTGCACTTCCGCAACTGGACCAGCCGCAGCAACTACCCCGCCTGTGGTGTCGTGCAGACCGGCAAATCAGAGATGTCCCTCTACGTGGAGCGCCACTACGGGCAAAGCACCGCGCTGCTGCAGCGCTGCACCCTGCGCCTCGATGGTTTTGCCTCGCTGCACGCCGATTACGCAGGCGGTGAGATGACCACCAAGCCCTTCATCTTCGCCGGCAAAGCGCTGCATCTGAATCTCTCCACCGGCGCGGCGGGTTCCGTGGCGGTCGAAATCCAGGATGCCGACCATAAACCCCTCCCCGGTTTTGCTTTGGAAGACTGCAAGCCGATCTCTTACGACGACATCGACCGGGTCATCGCCTGGAAGGCTGGCAGCGATGTCTCAGCACTTGCCGGAAAGCCCATACGCCTGCGCTGGGTGCTCAAAGACGCCGACGTCTACTCCTTCCGCTTTGAATGACTGGAACAAGCACGCAGGAGCTTCGCCTCTGGTGGAAAGATTCGTCGCACCCGGACCTCGAAAGCCTGCGTATCCTGTGCTTTCCCGCCCCTTTCAAATGATTCACTGGCGTTTGCAAACGAAACAAGGAACCATCGCAGCCATGCACGCGTATCCCCGCGTGTAACCTCATTCATGGATATCTCGTCAAAAACATTCTCTGCCAAAGGCTTCGTGCTTCCGCACAGTCTTCCGGTGATTGTGCTGGACGACTGCTACCACTTCCCCGGCTGTCATCTGCCGCTGTTCATCTTTGAAGACCGCTACCGCCGCATGCTGGACCATGCGCTGCAAACCGACCGCATGTTCTGCGTCGGTGTCTCAGACGGTGCCAATGACGTCCTCCCTGTCACCACTGCGGGCTTGATCCGCTGCTCGGTCAAAAACCCCGACGGCACCTCGCAGGTCATGCTCTACGGCGTCTGCCGCGTACGCATCACCGGCTGGGATCAGATGAAGCCCTTCCGCATCGCCCGTGTGGAGCCCGTGCTCACCCAGCACGCTCCCACCAAAATCTTGCGCCAGCTGAAATCACGCGCGCTGGATCTCCTGCCACCGCCCACGGATGACAGCTGTGAAAGCATGCAGCAGATGCGCCACGAACTGGAAGAAATGGACGAAGCCGAAGCCGTCTGCGACATCATCGCCTTCCACTTCGTGCGAAAGAAAGCCGCCCTGCGCGCCCTGCTCGAAGAATGCTGCCCCCAGCGCCGCTACGAAAAGCTCATCAGCGAGCTCGAAAAAGCGCAGGAATGCTGAGGAGTGACTGGTGTTTTTGGAGCGCGGAATTTATTCCGCAGCAATTCGCTCATGCAAGACGTGGGTATCCTACAACGAATGCCGCAATCAGAAGAGGCGGTTGCTTCGAAAACGTCGCGGGAAGACTTTGGAACCGGGTGTGCAAGCGGAGTGCTGCGGAATAAATTCCGCGCTCCAGTGGCGCTGCTCACACCTCATCCTTCACCGGATTCGTCAGCGTCCCGATCTGCGCGATCTCCACGCTCACCACATCCCCATCTCTCATAAAAACAGGCGGAGTGCGCGCCGCCCCCACGCCATGAGGCGTGCCGGTGAGGATCACCGTGCCCGGCATCAGTGTCGTGCTGCCGCTGAGAAACTCGATCAGCGTCGGCACATCAAAGATCATGTCGCTCGTGTTCCAGTCCTGCATCGTCTCGCCATTGAGCACCGTCTTGATCGCGAGGCTGTTCGGATTGGGAATCTCATCCGCCGTCACCAGCACCGGCCCCAGCGGGCAAAACGTATCAAACGACTTGCCACGGCACCACTGCCCGCCGCCGCCATGCTTCTGCCAGTCGCGCGCGCTCACATCATTCCCACAGGTGTAGCCCAGCACATAATTCAGTGCATCGGCCCGGCTCACGTTCTTCGCCTTCTTGCCAATGACCACCGCCAGCTCCGCCTCGTAATCGACCTTGTCGCTCTTCAGCTTCGTCGGCAGCAGGATCGGCTCTCCCGGATGCTGCACCACATTCGGCAGTTTCATGAACACCACCGGATGCTTCGGAAGCTCCGCCTTCGTCTCCTCCGCATGCTTCTTGTAATTGAGCCCGATGCACACAATGGCAAACGGCTGCACCGGCGCGAGCAGCTTCGCCACCTCCGCCTTGCGCTCCGTCACGTGGTGCTCTCCAAAGATGTCACCTTCAATGACCAGCGCCGAGCCATCGGCCTGCTGCGCGGCGTATGCGGTGTTTCCCTGCAAGTCGGAGTAGCGGATGATTTTCATGAGCTTGAAGTGAAGCGGGCACTCCTGCCCGCCACAACCGTTTTCTTGGCAGGCAGAAACGCACGCCTAACCTCTGCCATCGGCCATTCCATGCTTGAGGTAGTGCGGGCAATCCTGCCCGCGAACAGAGCTTTCTCAACGGGCAAGATTGCCCGTGCTACCCCTGCCTGCGATTCCACGCCACCAGCTCCTCATACCTCGCCCCGGTGCCACCGAACAAATCCAGCGCGCTGCCCACTGTGCCATCCACGCGCCCTTGGCTCAGCGCATCAATGCGCTTCAGGTCATCCAGGTGCCGGATGCCGCCCGCGTACGTCATCGGGATGGGCGAATGCTCACCCAGGAAACTCACCAGAGCTTCATCAATCCCCTCACACTTGCCTTCCACATCCACGGCATGGATCAAAAATTCGGCGCAATGCCCCGCCAAAAATCGCAGCGACTCCGGCGTCACCTCCAGCGTCGTCAGCGTCTGCCAGCGGTTCATCGCCACCGTCCAGCCCTTCGCCGTCGCCTTGCAGCTCAGATCAATCACCAGCCGCTCCTTGCCAGCCGCAGCCGCCATCTTGTCCAGCCGCGTCTGATTGAAGGTGCCATCCGTCTCAAACAGGTAGCTCGTCACGATCACATGGCTCGCTCCCGCTTCCAGATACTCCGCCGCATTGCACGGGCGAATCCCTCCGCCCACCTGCAAGCCGCCCGGAAACGCGCCCGTGGCCGCTTTCGCCGCCTCCTCATTGCCCTTCCCCAGCAGGATCACATGCCCGCCCGTCAGCCCGTCGCGCTTGTAAAGCTCGCCATACCACGCCGCATCGCGATCGCTCACAAAGTTCGTCTTCAGCCCCGTCCCATCATCCCGCAGCGACGAGCCCACAATCTGCTTTACGCGGCCATCGTGAAGGTCAATGCAGGGGCGGAATCGGGTCATAAAAAGTCGGTGAAATCTTCCTCTTCCTCCTACTCCGACTCTTCCTCCCTTCAAGGCAGGATCTTGCCATTCACGACAGACAGGTCTTGCCGTCTTCTTTTGACTCTCTTGACTACTCTCCCTTCCCTGCTTTGATACTCATACCATGACCACGCCCGCCAAGGCACTTCTTCTTCTCTCCCTGCGACTTACGCTAGGGTAGGCGGCCCGTGTTTCCTCGTCATGCCCTTTGCCGTCACGTCGCGGCTGTTTCTCTCAGGTCAGGAAAATCCATCCTGCGCACGCCTGAAATCTCGCTAATCCTTTCCATTCTGTTTTTGTCATGTTGAAAAATCCGTCCTCCAAGTATCAGCCCTTTCCGCTGGTCTCCATCCCCAACCGTCAATGGCCCTCCCGCCATCTGACCCACGCGCCCATCTGGTGCAGCGTCGATCTGCGCGATGGCAACCAGGCGCTCGCCGTGCCGATGAATGTCTCCCAAAAGCTGGAGATGTTTGATGCGCTGGTGAAATGCGGCTTCAAGGAAATCGAAGTCGGCTTCCCCTCCGCCTCCAACACCGAGTTCCAGTTCAACCGCCGCCTCATCGAGGAAAAGCGCATCCCCGATGATGTCACCATCCAGTGCCTGGTGCAGGCGCGCGAGGACTTGATCGAGAAAACCGTAGAGTCCCTCATCGGTGCCAGGAAAGTCGTCATCCACATGTACAACAGCACGTCTCCCGCGCAGCGGAAGTACGTGTTTGGCAAGACCAAGGAGGAGATCGTCACCGTGGCCATCAAAGGCGCGCAGATGATCAAGGACCGCCTGCATCGCCTCACCGCAGGCGGCACTCAGGTCACCTTGCAGTACTCGCCCGAAAGCTTCAGCGCCACGGAAGTCGAATTTGCCAAGGAGATCAGCGAAGCCGTCATGGACGTCTGGCAACCGACCCCCGAGCACAAAATGATCCTCAATCTGCCCGACACCGTCGAGGTGGCCATGCCCAATGTGTATGCCGACCAGATCGAATGGATCTGCACGAACATCAAAAACCGCGAAAGCCTCATCATCAGCCTGCACACGCACAACGATCGCGGCACCGGCACCGCCGCCACGGAGCTCGGCCTGCTGGCAGGTGCCGACCGCGTGGAAGGCACCCTGTTTGGCAATGGCGAGCGCACCGGCAATCTGGACATCGTTCAGGTGGCCATGAACCTCTACATGCATGGCATCTCTCCCGGCTTGGACTTCAGCGACATGAGCGGCCTCATCCACATGTATGAGCGCACCACCGGCATGACCGTGCCACCGCGCCAGCCCTACGCAGGCGAGCTCGTCTTCACCGCCTTCAGCGGCAGCCATCAGGATGCCATCAAGAAGGGGCTTTCTGGCTACGAGGAACACAAATCCATCTGGGACGTGCCCTACCTCACCATCGATCCGAACGACATCGGCCGCGAGTACCGCGAGGTCATTCGCGTGAATTCGCAGAGCGGCAAGGGCGGTGTCGCCTACCTGCTGGAGAGCGAATTCGGCATCGAACTGCCCAAGGACATGCAGCGCGAGTTCGGCCCGCTGGCCAACGACATCGTGGACAAGCTGGGCCGCGAAGTCACCGCTGCCGAATTGAAGGACATGTTCTGGAAGGAATACATCGAGCGCGAAACACCCTACGCCCTGCACCACTTCCATGCCGACGGTGTGGACGGCGTTTTCACCTGCCGCAGCAGCCTCGTCATCAACGGCCAGGAGCGCGGCATCACCGGCAAGGGCAACGGCCCCATCGCCGCCTTTGCCGAGGCGTTGATCGAGGACGCTGGCGCACCCGCCTTTGAAGTGGCCACCTACCGCGAACAAAGCCTCAGCTCCGGCACTGAAGCCAGCGCCCTCGCCTTCATCCAGATCAAAACCGCCAGCGGCAAAACCATCTGGGGCGCAGGTGTGGACACGAACATCGAGCTGGCATCCATCAAGGCGGTGCTCAGCGCGGTGAATCGTGCGGCGTGAAGTAGTCGAGAGCTTTAGCTCGGTCTGGATTCTGGGGGACTAGCGGAGCCTCCCCAGAACGAGCTGAAGCTCAGTACGACTTTTGGTTGCCCCCTGCAGGCCCGTGAGGTTTATGACAGCCTCACATGCCCCTCGAAATTCCCGACTACCCCTTTCAAGCCTACATCTTCGACTGCGACGGCACCCTCGTCGATTCCATGCCGCTGCACTACGTCGCCTGGGTGGAGGCCCTGAGGCAGCACGATGCGCCCTACGAGTTCACCGAAGAGGAGTTTTATGCGCACGCAGGCATGAAGGAGCAGGATGTGGTGAAGCTGCTCAATGCAAAGCACGGAGCCTATGTCGACCCCGTCAGCGTGGACGAACTGAAGATGGAGATCTTCGCCCAACGCATCCCTGAAGTGCAGGCCGTCGGCCCCGTGGCCGAGTTCGCCCGATCGCTCTTTGGTCGTTTCCCCATCGCCGTGGCCTCCGGCAGCGAAGAGTCCACCGTGCGCGGCTGCCTGACCGCCACCGGCTTGATCGACCTCTTCCCCATCATCATCACTCCCAAGAGGGTCAAACACGGCAAGCCCGCCCCCGACATGTTCCTCCTCGCCGCCGAGCAGATGGGCATCGCCCCCAGTGAATGCCTCGTCCTCGAAGACGGCAACAGCGGCATCCAGGCCGCGAACGCAGCGGGGATGCAGTCGCTGTTTATTCCGCGGACAATGCGGTAAGTAGTGCGGGCAATCTTGCCCGCCTCAGACGTGCTCGCATTGGGTAAAATTGCCCTCAGCTACTTCTGCATCCACGCCTTCCAGCACGTCACAAACCCTTTCGCAAAATCCTGCGGCCTGGCCTCCACCCATGCGCTGATATCCTCAGGCTTGAACCAATCCCCCGTGGCGATCTCCTCCGGCAGGCAGCGCATCGGCCCGTCATGCCGCGCGATGCGTAGCTCCACGAATTCGTGGTCCGTATTGTCTCCCGCTGGAATCTGCGCCGCCAGCTCCGTGGCTTCCACGTGAATGCCCACTTCCTCTCCCAGTTCCCGCACCGCAGCGCTGGCGTAGCCTTCCCCGGCATCCAGATGCCCTGCGGCACTGCTGTCCCACTTGAGCGGTGACACATCCTTGAGATGTGACCGCTGCTGCAGGTAGATGAATCCGCGTTTGTTGATCACAAAGACATGCACCGCACGGTGCAGCAGGCCGCGCTTGTGCACCTCCCCGCGCGTGAGCTGCTCGATGACCTCATTGCGCTCATTGACCACATCAAACATCTCGCTCGCCTTCTGGCCCGCATCGGCCTCGTGGCGCTGTTCATAATAACGGGCGATCTGAATCCACTGTGCCAAAGACAACGCCTCCGCACGCACCATCGCAGTCACCCCCAGCGCCTCGATCAATGCCTCCCAGCCACCGGGGGCCTCAGGCAGCAGGTTCTTCAACTGCTTGCGGCGTTGCGAGAAACCCATGCGCACCAACCGGTCAAACAGCATGTGATCAAACACCGGCAGCGTGGCGGGATCTCGCGGCGTGAGGCGGATGATGGCGGAGTCCACCCTCGGCTTCGGCACAAAAACCTCCGGCGGCACCACCCGCAGCATCTCCACATTCCAGTCCTTCTGCACCAGCAGGCTCAGCGCACCGTAGGCATCGTCTTCGCAGGTGGCGGCGAGGCGGTCGCACACCTCTTTTTGCAACATGAACACCGCACACCCGACTGGCGACGGCGGCGTGAGCCAGTGTTTCAAAATCTCGCCGCCGACCGAATACGGCAGATTCCCCACGATGCGCAGCGGACCATGCTTGAACCAGGAACGCAGATTGATGCGCGTGGCGTCATTGTGGATGACCTCCACATCACTGCGCCCTTCAAACTGGCTCTGCAGCTCCGGCGCGAGCTGGGAATCTTTCTCAATCAAAATAAGTTTCTTCGGCCTGCCCACCAAATGCTTCGTCAAAGCACCCATGCCGGGTCCGATTTCCACCACAATATCAGCGCCATCCGGCTGCACCTGATCGCCAATCCACCGGGCAATCTCCTCGTCCTGCAGGAAGTTCTGCCCCATGCTCTTGCGGGGGGTGAAGTGCGGGCGGGGCGGCGGGGCTTCGGAGCGGCGTTGATCGCGGTATCTCATTACCGCATCTTCCACCGTTCTGCGCTTCCATCAAACCAATCCATTCAGGCAGCCAATACTTGACCCCCGGCATGAATGAAGCACTCTGGAGGGTGCTTAGAACCTGCCTCAAATCCAAACTCCACCGTGCCGCCATTACCGATGCCAACATCGCCTATGAAGGCAGCATCACCATTCCGACCGATCTCATGGAAAAAGCCGACCTCTGGGTGGGCGAAAAAGTACTGGTGACCTCGATCACCAACGGTGCGCGCTTGGAAACCTACGTCATCCCCGCCCCTGCCGGCTCCGGGCAGATCATCGTCAACGGTGCCGCCGCCCACCTCATCAACACCGGCCACCGCGTCACCATCATGGCCTGGGGCCAGAGCGAGCACCCCATCGTTCCCAAGCGTCTGCTGCTCAACGAGCGCAACGAAGTGGTGAATGACTCCGTGCTGTGAGACAGCCGCCCTAGGGTATCAGCACAAGAATACCACCTTGAGCGACTTTCGGCTGTTCATGCTGCCGCAGGATTCCGTATGATCTTGCCATGACTTCGACCGCCGCCTGCTCCCTCCTGTTGCTGCTCGCCTTAAACACCACGCTTCTCGCGCAAGCGGATGGCATCAAGTCGAAGACAACTTACGCCAAGGCCTACGGCGAAACGAAGAATCCCGTCGCCGTGGATCCCGCCAAGGACCTGCCACGTTATCCCGCTGTAGCGCCGAAAGACGCCATCGCCACCTGGCAGGTGAAAAAAGGCTTCAAGCTCCAACTCACCGCCAATGAACCGCAGGTGCGTTCGCCCATCGCGGTCAGCTTCGATGAAAATGGCCGCATGTTTGCCTGCGAGATGATCGACTACAGCGAGATGCGCGATGTCACACCGCACCTGGGCCGTGTCTCGATGCTGGAGGACAAAGATGGCGATGGCCACTTTGAGACGAGCCAGGTCTTCGCTGATGACCTCGCCTGGCCCACCGGTCTGATCTGCGCCAACGGCGGCGTGTTCGTCATCGCCACGCCCGACCTGTGGTTTTTCAAAGACACCGATGGGGATGGCAAGGCCGACGTGCGCGAAAAAGTCTTCACCGGCTTCGGCACCGGCTTGAAACTCCTCAATGTGCAGGGCCTCGCCAACAGCCCCATGTGGGGCCAGGACAATCGCATCCACATCCTCGCAGGCGGCGGCAATCGCGGCGTGATGACCTGCCTAAAACGTCCGGAACTGCCCGGCATCGAACTCGGCGGCAAGGACTTCTGGTTTGATCCGCGCACGCTGGAGTTCGGACTCGAAGGCGGCGGCGCGCAGTATGGCATGAGCTTTGATAACTACGGCCGTAAATTCGGCTGCTCAAACTCCGACCACCTGCAGTACTGGGTTTACGACGACAAATACGCCAGCCGCAATCCTTACTACCCCATGCCACCTGCACGGCAAAGCATCGCGGTAGATGGCGGTGCAGCGGAGGTCTTTCGCCTCAGCCCCGACGAGCCCTGGCGCATCATCCGTACGCGCTGGCGCATCGCCGGTGTGGTGAAAGGTGCGGTGGAAGGCGGCGGACGCGTCAGCGGCTACTTCACCGGCGCCACCGGCACCACCATCTATCGCGGAGATGCCTACGGCTCCGACTTCGTGAACAACAGCTTCACCGGAGATGCGGGCGGCCAGCTCGTGCATCGTAAGATCATCAAACCCAGCGCCGACGGCATCAGCCTCATCGGCGAACGCCCCGCCGACGAACACGGCTTTGAATTCGCCGCCAGCAAGGACACCTGGGTGCGCGTGGTGAACTTCGCCAACGCCCCCGACGGCTGCCTGCACATCTGCGACATGTACCGTGAGGTCATCGAGCACCCCTGGAGCATCCCCGACGAGATCAAAAAGCACATCGACCTCAACAGCGGCAACGACCGCGGACGCATCTACCGCATCGTCCCGGAGAAAGGCGCCCAGCGCATCGGCCAGAAGGTGGCCCTTGGCAAAGCCAGCACCGAAGAACTCGTGCAAACCCTCGGCCATCCCAACGGCTGGCATCGCGACACGGCCCAGCGATTGCTGTATGAGCGACAGGACAAGTCGGCGGTGCCGCTGCTGGAGAAGGTGCTCGGTGGAAACAATGCGCTGGCCAAGCTGCATGCGCTGGGGGCACTGGAGGGCTTTGCCACAATCTCAGAAGAAATCCTCCTCCGGAGCCTGAATGATCAAGATGCTCATGTCAGAGAACGCGCAATTGTAGCGCTTGAACGCTCTCACAAGCGGACTCCGCAGCTGACGGATAAACTGCTGACCATGCTGGGGGATGAATCAGAAAGACTGCGCTTTCAGGCCACTCTGTCGCTGCCTGCACTGTTCCCGCCCAAACTCACCGCAGGAGAAGGAATGGGCAGCCCGTGGGAGATGCGCATTGGAGACATCTGGGCAGGCTTGAAGAAGAACCTGTCCAGCCCTCGGGAGATCAGCGCCATCGTCTCTGCGCCGGACAAATGCGATGCTCTGCTTTTGTTTCACATCATGAAATCCGAGACTGACAGGTCACCTGAGCTGCTCAAATTCGTGGGGCAGCTTCTGGAGACCGTTGCCAAAGATCCCGCAAACCGCAGCGACAATCAATGGGTGAAGCATTTGACCACCGACTGGCAGGAAACCAGCCTCATTCAGTCTTATCTGGCAGGTGTTCGCCGGGCCGGCCTCAAAATCTCCGATGTCGATCCCAAAGACCAATTTGCTGCGGTATTCAACAAAGCGGCTGCCGCCGCGCTCAATGGCAAAGCATCTTCCGCCTCCCGCCTTGAAGCCATCGAACTCCTTGGTCTCACCTCCTCCAAAGAAGCCACCGATGCCCTGACTCAATGCCTCGCGCAAGGTCAGCCCGATGCCATACAAACTGCAGCCATCCGCACACTCGCGCAGGGCAGCTCTCCTGTGGTGACAAAGTCCCTGCTCGCCACCTGGCCCGCCTATGGCCCCAAAGCCAAAGAGGCCGCCCTGGACGCTCTTCTCTCCCGCGAAGACCGCGCCCTGGCCCTGCTGGAATCCGGCATGGTGAAGCCCACCGAGTTCTCCGCCTCCCAAGTGCAGGCGCTTCTCAAGCACAAGTCCCCCAAGGTCGCTGCTGCTGCCAAAACAGCCCTCGCTTCCGTCATTCCGCCATCACGCGAGGAAGTGACGGCGAAGTTCAAACCCGCCATCACCGCCCAAGGCGATGCCAAAAAAGGCCAGATGCAATACATGGCGCGTTGCATGGCCTGCCATCGCGCCGGAACGCTGGGATTGCAGGTGGGGCCGGACTTTGTCACAGTAAAGACTAAGGGGCGTGAGACCCTGCTTACGGCCATTTTGGAGCCCCACAAGGAGATTGCCTCTCAGTTCATTGCTTATACGGTCAATACGAAGGACGGCCAGACACTGGCGGGTATTATTACGAATGATACCGCATCAAGCATGACGCTCAAGATGATGGGCGGCATCGAAAAGACCCTGCAGCGTTCGGAGATTAAAGGCAGCAGCTCCACCGGCCAGAGTCTGATGCCGGAAGGACTGGAGACCGGCATGAGCGTTGCAGACATGGCTGATCTTCTTAGCTTCATCGAGGGACAGTAAACCTCCCCCAAAACTGAACCGGTTTTTCTTTGCAGCCGCCGCTGTCCGCGCTCCTGTGAGTGCATCCATGAAGACCACCCCCGTTACCTTTGAAGATCTGCAATCCTCCGTCATCGCCGTGCCGCCGCTGTGCCGGAACAAGGATCTGTCTCTGGCCAAGTCGCAGAACAGCCGCCTGATCAAGCACATGCACAAAGGCGGCATCCGCACGCTGCTTTACGGAGGCAATGCCAATCTCTACAACATCGCCCCCAGTGAGTACCATTCCCTGCTGAAGATGCTGGTGGACATTTCTCCGGATGACATGTGGGTCGTCCCCTCTGTCGGACCCATGTACGGCACCGCCATGGATCAGGCCAAAATTTTGAGCGAGTTCGCCTTCCCCACGGCGATGCTTCTTCCTACACTGTTCCCTTCCAAGCCCGCCGGTGTGGCCACGGCCATCCGTCATTTCGTGGAGAAGTCCGGCATCAAGGCCGTGCTTTACATCAAGGACGGTTCCTACATCACTCCCGAACTCGCCGCCGAACTCGTCAATGACGGCCTGATCTCCTGGATCAAATACGCCATCGTCGAGCCCGATCCAAAGAAGGACCCTTATCTCAAGAAGCTCATCAAGCTGGTGGACACCAAGCTCATCGTCAGCGGCATCGGCGAGCAGCCATCCATCATCCATCTGCGTGACTTCGGCGTCACCGGTTTCACCGCAGGCTGCGTCTGCATCGCCCCTTCCCGCTCCACCGCCCTGCTTCAGGCCATCTTGAAGAAAGACTGGGACACCGCTGAAAAGATCCGCGAGGAATTCGTCGCCCTCGAAGACCTGCGCAATGCCCACAGCCCTATCCTCGTGCTGCATCACGCCGTCGAACTCGCGGGCGTGGCTCAGACCGGCCCCGTGCTTCCTCTGCTCACCGAACTTCCAGCGAATCTGCTGCCGAAGATCGAAAAAGCGGCCAAGGCGCTGCTCGCGAAGAATGGCTGAGCCAGGTGCCGGCCATGGCTGCCAGTTCCTCCAAAAAAAGCTCTCTCATCTCAGGCATTAGGCATCGCCTAATGCCTGAACTTTGTATTGACGGTTTGTGACAACTCACGCCATGGATGTGCGTATTCTCACACCATGACTTCACGCCGTCACTTCATCCAGTCTCTCTCCACCACCGCTCTCCTCGCCGCCTCTGGTGGCATCACCGCTCAGGAAGCCGCCAAACCCGCCCGCAAACTGCGCAAGGCCATCATGGGCGGCACGCTGCGCCTCAAGGGGGCCACACTGATGGAGAATTACAAAGCCGCCAAAGAGGCAGGCTACGAAGGTGTCGAGCCTGCAGGCGGCATGAATCAGCAGGAAGTCATCGACGCCCTCGGCCAGTCCGGCCTGCAGGCCGCGAGCGTGTGCTGCCACACGCATTGGAAGCAGACTCTCACCCATGACGATCCCAAAATCCGCGAGGAAGGTTTGCAGGGCGTGCTCACCACTCTGCGCGATGCCAAGGCCTACGGCGCTGATTCCATCCTAGTCGTGCCCGGCGTGGTGAGCGAGACGGTGCCCTATGACGTGGCCTGGACGCGCTCCATCGCCGAAATCAAAAAGGCCGTGCCGCTGGCCAAGGAACTCGGCGTGAAGATCTCCATCGAAAACGTCTGGAACAACTTCATCCTCAGCCCCCTCGAAGCCGTGCGCTATCTCGATGAAGTCGGCGATCCCATCGTCGGCTGGCATTTTGACATCGGCAACGTGCTCCGCTTCGGCTGGCCGGAGCAGTGGATCAAGGTACTGGGCAAGCGCATCAACCGCATTCACGTCAAAGAATACAGCACCAAGAAGATGAAGGAGGAAGGCATCTACAAAGGCTTCGACTGCGACCTCACCGAAGGCGACAACAACTGGCCAGCCATCATGAAAGCCCTCGATGACGTCGGCTACACCGGCTGGGCCATCAGCGAACAGCGCGGCGGCATCAACCCCAACGGCCTCAAGATGCTCACCGAACGCATGGACAAAATCTTCGCGATGTAAATCCGTCATTCGACATTCGTCATTAATTTCGCTTCGCTCCCCCCTTCGAGGGGCTCCTTTTAGTCGTCTATCTCACTTCGTTCGGTTCTGATTTCGTCATTTCCCCCAAATGCCCTCCGCCCTCGCCATCTTCGCCCATCCTGACGACATCGAATTCGTCGCCGCCGGAACCCTGCTGCTGCTCAAAGAGCGCGGCTGGGACATCCATTACATCAACCTTTGCACCGGAAACGGCGGCTCCGTGCAGATGGACGGACCCACCACGACCCTGAAACGTCTTGAAGAAGGAAAAGAGGCCGCACGCATCCTCGGCGCCACTTTCTATCCACCCATCTGTGATGACCTGGAGCTGACCTACTCCGTGCCCAACCTGCGCAAAGTCGCCGCCGTTGTGCGCATGGCCCAGCCCAGCATCGTCCTCACGCATGGACCCGCGGACTACATGGAGGACCACATGCAGGCATGCCGCCTCGCTGTCACGGCTGCGTTCTCACACTGCATTCCCAACTTCCAGACCGATCCCCACCTGCCTTCCTACTCGCATGACGTGACCGTCTATCACGCCATGCCGCACGGCCAGTGCGATCCCCTGCGCCAGAAACTCCAGGCCGGGCAGTATGTGGACACCACCAGCGTTCACGAACTCAAGCGCGAATCCCTGGCCGCCCACGAAAGCCAGAAGCACTGGCTCGATGTCAGCCAGGGCATGGACTCCTACCTCATCAGCATGGACGAGTCCTCCCGCGCCATCGGCAGGCTCTCCGGCCGGTTCGAATACGCCGAAGGCTGGCGCAGGCACCTCCACCTCGGCTTCAGTGCCAAAGAAATTGATCCCCTCAAAGACGCCCTTGGTGACCTCTGCCTCATCAATGAGGAATACGAACGAGCCAGAGCCATTCCGGTCTGAGGTCATGGTGGCGGATTGTGATGGGGGCAATCGCCCCGTCACCCGGGCTTGGACCACTCATCAGCTGTTCAAACACAGCCTGGTGCCCCTGATGCAATCAGGATCACCAGGCACGAGTCAAATGGGCTCTTCGAGAGATTGATTCAGAGAGAGTCTCCAGTCGATCGCGAAGCGGTCAGTAGGTCGCGCGTCCGCCGGAGAGATCGAAGACGGCTCCGGTGGTGAAGGAGCAGTCTTCGGAGGAGAGCCAGGCGACGAGGGCGGCGGCTTCTTCTTTTTTACCGAAACGGTTCATCGGGATCTTGGACAGCATGTAGTCGATGTGCTGCTGCGTGAGCTGCTTGAGGATGTCCGTCTCGATCACCGCAGGGGTGACGGCATTGACAATGATGTTGCTGGTGGCGAGCTCCTTGCCGAGGGATTTGGTCAACGCAACGACACCGGCCTTGGAGGCGCTGTAGTGGGCGGCGTTGGGATTGCCTTCTTTACCGGCGATGGAGGCGATGTTCACGATGCGGCCGTAGCCGTTTTTGAGCATGTGCGGAACGACGGCGTGGCAGCAGTGGAAGGGGCCGTTCAGATTGATGGCCATGACGCGCTGCCATTCGGCGGGGTCGGTTTCCCAGGTCTTGGCGTTCGTTCCGGCGATGCCTGCGTTGTTCACGAGGATGTCGATCTTGCCGAAGGCGCCGATGGTGGATGCGGCGGCAGCTTCCACGGAGGTGATGCTGGTGAGATCCACGGTGGCGGTGTGCACTTTGCCGAGGGCGGAGAGTTCCGCTTTGGCCGCTTCGAGCGCCGCTGCGTCAATATCCCAGAGGCAGACGCCTGCACCTGAGCGCAGCATGCGCTCTGCAATGGCGTGGCCGATTCCGCGTGCGCCACCGGTGACGATGGCAACTCTATCCTTGAGGTCGATTTGATTCATGGGCAGAGCAATCGCACTCAGTCCTCCCAGACTTTCAGCAGTTCCACTTCAAAGATCAGAGTTTCATTCGGTCCGATGTCGATTCCGGCCCCGCGTTTGCCATAAGCGAGCTCGGAGGGGATGAAGAAGCGGAACTTGGCCCCCTCCTGCATGAGCTGCAGGCCTTCCGTCCAGCCTTTGATCACGCGCTTGAGCGGGAACTCCGCCGGCTCGCGTCCAGCGAGGTAGGAACTGTCGAACTCCACGCCATTGAGCAGCGTGCCGCGGTAGTTCACCACGACGGTGTCTTTGGCCCTGGGGCTTTTGCCGGTGCCGGGGGTGAGCACCTCATACTGCAGGCCACTGGCGGTGGTGGTGATGCCTTCCTTCGTGGCGTTTGCGGCGAGGAAGGCTTTGCCGGTTTCGAGAGCAGATTGAGACATGGGAAAATGGGCGAGCTTCATCACCGCAAGCCAGGGCGCATGCAACCGCAAATGATGCGTAATGTGGCGTTGGTTTTGGCGAAATCCCTGCCACCTTGCCTCCGTATCTTAGATACCCCATTCCCCCTTTTTCATGCTTCGTCGCATCATCTTCGTCTCCTTCGCGATTCCCTCCCTGCTGTCCGCCGCTGAACGCGGTCAGGATGCCTACAATCAGCGCATCCTGCCTCTGCTGCAAAAATTTTGCTACGACTGCCATGGCGACGGCACGGACAAGGGCGACTTCGCGCTGGATGAGTACCCGGAGTATTCCAAGCTCATCGGCGACAAGGTGCTGTGGGATCATGCGAGGCAGCAGCTGGTCACGCATGTGATGCCGCCGGAAAAGAAGGACAAGCCATCGCTGCCAGAGCGGGATGAGATCGTGGCGTGGATCGACAACACGGTGTTTTGGTTTGATCCGCAGAAGATTGACCCCGGCCACATCACCTACCGCCGCCTGAACCGCACGGAATACAACAACACCATCCGCGATTTGCTGCTGGTGGACATGAAGCCCGCGAACGACTTCCCGCCGGATGACACGGGCTACGGCTTCGACAACATCGGCGACGTGCTGAGCATCTCGCCGATGCTGATGGAAAAGTACATCCGTGCCGCCAATGCGGTGGCGGTGAAGGCGCTGGACACCTCGGATGTGCCGCGGCTGGACATGGAACTGGGTGCGAAGAAATTCTGGAACCAGAAGGGTGAAACGAAGGAGTGGGAGGGCGTGCGGTGGTTTCACAGCAACGCCGATGCGGCCACGAAATTCACCGCGCCTGCGTATGGCAACTACCTGCTGAAATTCCACCTTTCCGCCACTCAGGCGGGACCGGATGCCGCGAAGGTGGCGCTGCGCGTGGATGACAAGGAACTGGGCACCTTTGATGTGACGGCTCCCTATCACGGCGACAAAGGCCCGTGGCAGACGATCAAGCTGATGGTCCCGCTGAAAAGCGGCGAGCATAAGATCGTGGTGCGGTTCTTGAATGATTTTTCGGACCCGCAGAATCCTGATCCTGACAAGCGTGACCGGAACCTCGCGCTGGACAAGGTCGAGGTGGAAGGGCCGGACGGGCTGCTGCCGCCGCGCGGCAGCCGCTTGGTGCAATGGCTGCTGGATGGCAAGCCTGCGGGGCTGCCTGCCATCAACCTCAGTGGTGAAGATTTTGAAAATGGCCAGGGCACTGCGTCTCGGGACACAGGCACCATCGAGCTGCCATCGAACGGCTATGTGAAGCACCATCTGGATCTCACCGTGGCTGGAAAGTACCGCCTCGTCATCAAGGCAGGTGCGCAGCAGGCGGGTGGCGAGCCGGCGAAATTTGATGTGCGCATCGGTGGCAAGAATGCGGGGTCCTTCTCCATCACGGCCAAGGACCAGACGCCGCAGTGGTTCAAGACGGAAGTCGAACTCCCTGCGGGCAAGCATGAGATCCAGGTGTGGTTCCTCAATGATTACTACGACGAGAAAAAGCATGAAGACCGCAACTTCTGGCTGCATCAGCTCACGGTGGAAGGCCCGCTCGGTCAGCCGGGTGGCATTGCGGCCGCAGACGTGCACGGCCTGGTGGACAAGCTGGGGCAGTGCCTCTTCCGCCGCCCGCTGCGTGATGCTGAAAAGGCCAAGTGGCATGGCATCGCGGATCTGGGCCTGAAAGAAAACCTGCCGCCGCTGGAGGCCATGAGCTATGTACTGCGCGGCATGCTGATGTCTCCGGGGTTTCTGTATCGTGGCTCTCCCACACCGACCGGAGCGGTGCAAAACGGCGTGGCTTTGATCGATGAATACAGCCTTGCTTCACGCCTTTCGTATTTCCTGTGGTCCGCGCCGCCGGATGACAAGCTGCTGCAACTGGCGGCCAAGGGTGAACTGCGCAAAAACCTGGCCGCCGAAGTGAAGCGGATGATTGCCGACTACCGCGCGTGGAGTCTTACGGAGGACTTTGCGGGTCAGTGGCTGCAACTGCGTGACATGGACATCGTGAATGTGGACGAGAAACGCTTTCCGGAATGGAAGGGTGGCATTGCCTACGGATTGAAAAAGGAATCGCAGACCTTCTTTGACAACATTCTGCGAAACAACCTCAGCGTGATCGAATTCCTGAACGCTGATTATACATTCATCAATGAGAAGCTGGCGCAATACTACGGCATCCAGGGGATCAAAGGAGACAAGTACCAAAAGGTGTCCCTGCAGGGCACGCCGCGTGGCGGCATCCTCACGCAGGGCAGCATCCTCACGCTGACCTCCACGCCGACGCGCACCTCTCCTGTGAAGCGTGGCAAGTATCTGCTGGAAAATATTCTGGGAACTCCTCCTCCGCCCGCCCCCGGAGGTGTGGCGCCGCTGGATGAGAGGAAGCAGCAGTTTGGCAAGCTGACGCTGCGGCAGCAGTTCTCCGAGCACCGCAGCAATGCCGCCTGCGCCGGATGCCACGCCTTCCTGGACCCGATGGGATTTGCCTTTGAAAACTACGACGCCATCGGTCGCTGGCGCGACGAGGAGAAGAAGCAACCGATCGATGCCTCCGGTTCACTGGTGCGCGGGCAGACCTTTGCGAACCTGGCCGAACTGCGCAGCATCCTGGTGCGGGACATGAGCGACCAGTTTGTGAAAAACGTGGCGGACAATCTTCTCATCTACGCGCTGGGGCGTGGACTGGAATACTCCGACAAGCCCACGACGGAGGAGATCCTGCGCAAAGCCAAGGCGTCCGGCAACAAGATGCAGGACCTGATCCTGGCGGTGTGCGAGAGCGTGCCGTTTCAGAAGATGCGGGCGACGCCCTGAAGGCTCTTCCCTTCCGCTCCAAGCCATGGCAGAATGAGAAAATACCTGCCGCCCCTTCATGGCCCCCTCCACTGCAGCCAAAAAACCTTCCGACGAAAGCTGGCGCGAAGAACCCATCCAGCCGAAGCAGAAGGCCGTGCTGGAATTCCTGAAGATGCCGGTGCCGCCGACCCGGGGTGGCGCGAGCAACTTGATCAAGGCGGTCTTTGAAAGCCCCGCTGGCAATGCCCATCAGAATTTGTGGAATGCGTCCAAGTACGAACTGCATCCGGACCTGTACCCGCCCAAACCTGAAAAGGAAGCTCCGCGCCCACAGTCTCCCTCCCTGCTTGGCCGTGTGATCAAAGCAGTGATCGTGGTGGCCGTGATCTATTATGCCGTGGGCAAGTATCATGAGCACAAGAACAGCGCCGCTTCTGGCGAAGTGGCCCCAGGCCATGCGCCTGCCACTGTGCCCCCCGCCGTCGCAGTCAAACAGGAAGCCCAGCCACCACAGCCTGAGCGAACGGCGGCCGGCGATCTGATTCCACTGGAGAGTACCGACGGCCGAACCGTCCAGGCCCGGGTGCTGGCGCTCACGAAGACGACGGTGCTGATTCGCCGGGAGGACGGCCAGACCTTTGATCTGCCATTGGAGAAACTCACCGGCGACTCCCAACGACGCATCGAAGAATACCGTGCGGCAAAACGAAGCGGCGCGGTGAAATAACCCCGGAGCACACTGGTCCAATGATCGGACCAGATCATTTTTCTATGAGCAGCCTCACGGCGACGTTTACTTAAAGACATGCATTCCATCCTCATCATCGGCTGCGGCAGCATCGGCGAACGCCACCTGCGCTGTTTTCAAAAGACAGGCCGCTGCGAGGTCAGTGTCTGTGATGCGAATGCGAAGCTGCTGGGCGAGGTGAGCCAGCGCTATGGAGTGCCGGCGTTTGGCAGCCTGGCGGAAGCGGTGCAGGTGCGGCGCTTTGATGCCTGGGTGATCTGCACGCCTGCGCATACGCATCTGGCGATTGCGCGTGAAGG
Organism: Prosthecobacter sp.; assembly: GCF_044222345.1. GTDB lineage: Bacteria > Verrucomicrobiota > Verrucomicrobiia > Verrucomicrobiales > Verrucomicrobiaceae > Prosthecobacter. Next base: position 10,797 of record NZ_JBGANL010000021.1, on the reverse strand, counting down.
ATCGGCCCAGGGTGCGGCACTGCTGATCGAGAAGCCGCTGTCCGTGACGCTGGACGGACTGGAGGAAACGCGTGAGGCCATTTCCCACAGCGGGCGGTTTGTGGCGGTGGCGTATGTGTACCACTGCTTCCCGTGGGTGGTGGCGGCGCGTGAATTTTTGCAGAGCGGCGCGCTGGGCAGGCCGCTGCATGCGAGCGTGGTGGCGGGGCAGCATTTCCCCACATTCCGCCCGGCATATCGCGACATTTATTATGCACGCCACGAGACAGGAGGCGGCGCGATCCAGGATGCGCTGACGCACATCGTGAACGCCATGGAGTGGATGATCGGACCGATGACACGCGTCTTTTGTGATGCTGCGCATCAGCACCTGGAAGGCGTGAGCGTCGAGGATACGGTGAACGTGACGGCGCGACATGGCGATGTGCTGGCCAGCTATGCGATGACGCAGTTTCAGGCGTCGAATGAGACGGTGTTTGAGATCCACTGCGAACAGGGCAGCCTCAAGATCGAATCTCACGCTCAGCGCTGGGGCAGCATAAAGCGCGGAGAGACGGCATGGAACTGGAACACCACTGCGCCGCTTGAGCGCGATGATCTTTTTATTGCGCAGGCAAACGCTTTCCTGAATGGCCTAGAGGGCGGGGCCTGCGCGCTGAGCACCTTTGAAGAAGCGGTGCAGACGCTGCGCTTTAACCGGGCCGCTCTGGACTCTGCCGCCACCGGCCTGCCCATCACCATTTCATGAACGACGGACGCAAAGAACTCCGCCTGGCGATGCTGGGCATGATCGAAGGAAACGGTCACCCCTATTCGTGGAGCGCGATCGTGAATGGGTTTGATCCTGCGGCGATGGCGCAGTGCCCCTACCCCGCCATTCTGAGCTATCTGGGCAAGCAACGCGTGGAGGAGGTGCGCATTCCCGGAGCGCGGGTGACGCATCTGTGGACGGATGATCCTGCGGATGCGCCCAAGGTTGCGGCGGCGAGCCTGATCCCGAATGTGGTCGCGAAGCCGGAGGATGTGATCGGCCAGGTGGATGCGGTGATCATTTCGACGGATGACGGGGATGATCACATCCGCCGCGTGAAGCCTTTCATTGAGGCAGGACTCCCGGTGTTTGTGGACAAGCCGATGGCGACGAACATCGCTGACCTGCGGCAGTTTGTGCAGTGGCACAAGGCGGGCTCTGTGATTCTTTCCACGAGCGGCATGCGCTATGCGCCGGAGATGCGGCTGAGCGATGAGCAGCGCACGCAGCTGGGCGATCTGCGCTGGATCACGAGCTTCACCTGCAAGACGTGGGAACGCTATGGCATCCATGCGCTGGAGGCGGTGGAGCCGCTGCTGGGGCCGGGTTTCCTGACGGTGCAGGCACTGAGTGATGCGGGAGGTGATGTGATGCACCTGACTCACCGCAGCGGTGTGCGTGTGACCATTGGTGCGCTGCATGATGCGTATGGCAGCTTTGGTGCGGTGCATCTCTACGGCACACAGGGGCAGCTGCCGCTGCGGCTCACGGATACTTATAACGCTTTTCGCGGGCAGCTGGTGGCCTTCATCGACATGCTGCAAACGGGCGCGCGTCCCCTGCCCTTTGACGAAACCGTGGAACTGATGGCGGTCATCATCGCCGGTCGTCGCAGCCGCGAACAAAACGGTGCGCTTATTCAAATCTCAGACATTCTTGCCGAATCCGACACATGAAACTCCGCCCCTCCCGCATCCTCCGCGAAATTCGCGCCGGTCAAAACAGCACGGTCATCAAACTGAACATGGGTGATCCCCGCATCGTGGAGCTGGCCGGACTTGCCGGAGCCAGTGCGGTGTGGCTGTGCAACGAGCATGTGCCGAATGACTGGCTCAATCTGGAGCATCAGGTGCGCGCCGCAAAGCTGCATGACATGGACACCATCGTGCGTGTGAACAAAGGCGGCTACAGCGAGTACGTGAAGCCTTTTGAGTGCGATGCCACGGGCATCATGGTGCCGCATGTGACGAGCGCGGACGAGGCGCGCAACGTTGTGGACATGGTGCGCTGCCGCCCGCTGGGCAGCAAGGCGCTGGATGCCGGCAACATGGACGGTCTTTTCTGCCAGGTGCCGCTGGCCGAGTATGCGCAGCACTGCAACACGGAGAAGTTTGTCATCCTGCAAATCGAAAGCCCCGAGGCACTGGAGGTGGTGGAGGAAATCGCGGCGGTGCCGGGCTTTGACATGCTGCTGTTTGGCGCAGGAGATTTCAGCCACCGCATCGGCAAGCTTGGGCAGGCCACGCATCCGGAAGTGGTGGCTGCGCGCAAGCGGGTGGCAGCTGCAGCGCTGAAATACGGGAAATATCCTGCGGTGGCTTCGCTGTATGGGCAGAAGGAGGAGGTGATCGCGGAAGGAACGCGGGTCTTCACCCTGGGTGCGGATGTGCTGGAGCTGGGCAATGCCTTCAAAAAACTGGTCGGTGATTTTGGCGGGGCGGGCTCCGCGACGGGCAGTGATTCCATTTACCAATCCAAGTAAGCGCCATGTCCTCCGATCTCTTTTCTCTTCAAGGCAAAACGATTCTTCTCACCGGCGGCGCCGGTCTTTATGGCCGTGGTCTGGCGGCCATGCTGGCGGAGACGGGTGCGACGCTGATCCTGGCCTCGCGTGATGTTTCCAAGCTGCAGGTGGTGGCGGAGGAGGAGACGGCGAAGGGGCACCGCGTGTTTGCGGAGTCGCTGGACCAGGGGGATGAGGCGTCCGTCATTGCGCTGCACAAGCGCGTGACCGCGCAGCATGGTGCGCTGCATGGTCTGGTGAACAACGCGGTGCTGCGGCCGATGAAGGGGGCGAATGGCGCGGCGGAGCAGTTTGCGGAATCCATGCGCGTGAATGCCACGGGCGTGATGCTGATGCACCGCCACTTTGGCAAGACGATGGCGGAGGCCGGGCGCGGCAGCATCGTGAACATCGGGAGCATTCAGGGGATGATCGGCCCGAGCTACGAGCTCTACACCGGCACCAACATGGGCGACATGCCGCCGGATTATTTCTTCCACAAGGGAGGAATGGAGAATCTGACACGCTTCTATGCAGCGCTTTATGGTCCGCAGAGTGTGCGCGTGAACAACCTCGCGCCGGGCGGCTTTTTCAACAATCAGCCTGAGCCGTTTTTGCAGCGCTACTGCGAGCACACGATGCTCGGGCGTATGGCGGATGAGACGGATCTGGGTGGCGCGGTGATCTTTCTGCTGAGCGATGCGTCAAGGTACATCACCGGGGTGAACCTGCCGGTGGATGGCGGGTATACAGCGAAGTAGTTACTTCAAGAGTTCTACCACCGGAATGCGGAAGAATTTGTCCGTACGGGACTGTTTCTTGTCTTCTCCGCCGAGGCAGTAGACGAAGCCGTCCAGCTTCACCAGACTGACCATGGCGGCGTAGGGCAGCGCTTTGGACTTGCTGTAGGTGTTGGACTTGACGTCGTAGATGAATGCATCGGCGGTGAAGTCGTCGGTGTAACCACCGGCGAGGTAGATGTGCTGATCATCAAGCGCGATGGCGGTCAGTCCGCGATTGGGCACGGCGAGGGGCTGCAGTTTTCGCCAGGAGTTTTTTGCGGGTGAGAATGCATAAGCTTCCGTGGAGTTTAGTGGAGCTTTGGTGGCAGCGTCGTAGTTCATGCCGCCGAAGATGAAGAGTTCCTCTCCCACCACAGCGGAGGCGGCGACGGCGAAGGGTTTGCCGGGGTAGTCGGCCAACTTGGCGACCTGCCAGCTGCCATTGCTCCATTCCACGGCATGCACAGAGCGCTGAACACCCGCAATATTCGCCGCGTCATCGGTGCCACCGACAAGAACATGTTTGCCATTCACAGTGCCCCCTGCAGCAAGGATCACCGAAGAGGGCAGCGCAGACAGCTGCACGCTGGTCTTTTCACCTGCAATGACGGAAAGCGCTTTCAGTGATTGCCTGCCGTCCGTTCCACCGAGATATGCGAATGCAGTGTCACTTTGAAAGCTGGTTCCATAGGCCACGGGACTGCTCAATTCACGGAGCTTTGTCCACTTTCCTGCGGACGGGTCAAATTCATGAATGGCGCTCAGCCAGTTCTTCTTGCCGCCTTCCCAGTGGGTGCCGCCGATGATCACGATCCTGTCATTTTTCACGCCGGACAGGAAGCCACCGTTGGGCTCAGGCAAAGGGGGCAGCGGCTGCCAGTCGGCGGCGCAGGCATTGCATGCCAGCAAGGCCACCACGCTAAACAGTCGTTTTGTCATCGGGATCGGTTGAGCGTTCATAGTGGTCGGTGTGGGGTGATTTCCAGTCGGGACGCATGCGCACATCGCCTTTGCCGGCGAGTTCACCGGGCAGGCTTGTGGGCGTGGCGTCTGCTGCTCTGCGCATCTCCCACCAGCACTGGCCGCAGTGGTTGTGCTCGTGGTCGATGACGAAACCGGCCTTCTGCATCAGGGGTCCGATCCAGCCCATGCAGTGGTCGCAGTAGTCGGTGTACTGGTTCAGACCGTTGCGCAGCAGAAAGCCCTTGGAGGGGCATTCGTGCATGTCGATGCGAAAGACGTCATCGGTGACGGTGCGCTCGTAAACCGCGCCTTCGTCCGCGAGCGTGGGGCCCCAGTACTCCTTCATGCCTTCGAATCCTTTTGCCCCGATGAGCTTTGAGGCGTGGAGCTGGGAGTCCTGATGAATGGCCTCGTCCCAGTAGGCACGCACCAGATCATGACCGCCCTGCGCGCGCAGCCATTCAAAGGTCCACTCGTAGTGCCCGCAGAAATCGTAACAACCGATCATGATGCTGTGGCGATGTCCTCCAGGTTTTGCGGGGCGGCATCTGCGGTTCGTTGGATGAAGCGCTGGGTGCAGGTGCCGTTGCCGCCGCAAATACGAACGGTCAGTCCGGCAGGCGCTGCGATGGCCTCGTTTACATAAAAGCAATGCTGGCAGAAACTGGGGGCGATGGCGCGGCCATGATCGCGCAGATGATGGATGGCGGGGCAGCGTTTGACTTCGAGCCGGACTTCATCGGCGGATTCGATCACCTCGACATCTGCCCCCGGCTCTGCCTGAAAGAAGGCGCGCCAGTAGTCTGCCACGCCGCGCATCCCCTGCTCCGCCCATTTCAACGCCACGGGACGATAGTAGCTGGTGCCGATATCGCGCCAGTATTTTCTCAAAGCCTCTTCACCATGGTGCCGCTGAATGAAGCGGAAGGTGGCATTGGTGGCAAAGTAGAAATCTGCATGTCCCACCGGCTTGGTGTCGGTGTAGGGCAGCGGTGAAGGCGTCTCGGCGTCTGACATGAGGGTAGACTGGCAGGCTTCATTCATACGATGGGAGTGGTCCAGTTTCTTGTTGAATCGGCTGGTTCACAAAACAAACCAGCAAACAATGACCTCGCAAATCGTTGATTGCACGATCATCGCTTTCTCATGACGCATTTCTCCTGGCTCGATTACACCATCTTTGGCGGCTACCTCGCGGCATCGGTCGGCGTAGGCCTGTTCTCGGCCCGCGGGTCCAAATCCCTCGGAGACTACTTTCTGGCCGGACGCGGGATGAACAGCATCCTGGTGGCGATGTCGATTCTGGCGGCGTTGTTTTCAGGCATCAGCTATCTGGCGGGTCCGGCGGATGTGTACAAGAACGGCTTTGCCTTTGCCTACATCGTGCTGGCGTTCTTCATCGCCACGCCCTTCACGGCCATTTATATGCTGCCGAAGTTTTATCAGTCGCGGTTCTTCACCGCGTATCAGTTTCTTGAAGAGCGTTTTTCGTTGTCCGTGCGGCTGCTTGCTTCCGGACTGTTCATCTTCCGCGTTGCGCTCTGGCTGGCTGCGGCCACGTATGCGCCAGCACTGGCGCTGGAAAAAGTCACCGGCATGCCGCTGTGGATCACGATTCTAGCGACGGGCACGCTGACCACGCTCTACACCGCGCTGGGCGGCATGCGCGCGGTCATCTGGACGGATGTGATGCAGTTGATCGTGCTCTTCGGCGGGCAGATGATCATTGTGTTCGTGGCGGCTGGCAAAATCCCCGGAGGCCTCGGGGGTGTATGGGACACCGCGATGGCGGATGGCCGCATGGATCTGAGCCTCTCCTTCAGCCTGTCAGAGCGCGTGAATATCTGGGCGGTGCTGGTGGCCGGGGCCTTCCTGCATCTGGTGCAAATGGCCACGGACCAGGTCTCTGTGCAGCGCTATCTCACCGCAGGAAGTTTGCAGGAGGCGAAGCGCTCGCTGTGGATCAAGCTCTGGCTCATTCTCCCGGTGCTGGTGCTCTTTTACGGCACCGGGCTGGTGCTCTACGCGTTTTACAAAACGCATGGAGATCCCATGGCTGCAGGCTTGATCGCCAAGGAGGATCAAATCCTGCCGTATTTCGTGGTCACGCAGCTTCCTGCCGGACTGCCCGGACTGCTCATTGCGGCGATCTACGCGGCCAGCATGTCCACGATTTCAGCGGGACTCAATTCTCTGGCCTCTGCGACGGTGGTCGATTTCAAGCAGCGCCTCTCCACGGCACCGGCCGGCACCCAGGCGCAGCAGGTCGGCAACGCGCGCTGGATCACTTTGACTTACGGCCTCATCGTCATGGGGCTCGCCTTTGGGGTGTCATTCATGCCGGGAAATCTGGTGGAGTCGGTGAACACCGTGATCGGACTGATCGGCGGACCGTTGCTGGGGCTGTTCTTCCTGGGCATGTTCACACAGCATGCCACCACGCGTGGCGCGCTGCTGGGCTGCCTGGCGGGATTCGTCACCCTGCTGGGCATCTTCATGTATCAAAACGGTGCCTTCACCGCTGTGAAACCACCGATGCTCGTGTCCTTTATCTGGTTCAGCCTGCTCGGCACGATCATCACGATGACCGTGGGGCTGCTCACCTCCGGCCGATCTGCCCCGTCGTCAGACCGCCATCAATGATGATGGTCTCGCCGGTGATGTAGCTGGCGGCGCTGGAGCAGAGAAAGACGGCTGCGCCCGCCACATCTTCCGGTGTGCCCAGGCGCTGGAGAAGGATCTTCTTCTCATAGTGCTGCACCATGCCGCCATCGCTGGAATGGTGGAGGCCCGCCGTGAGCGGCGTCTTGATCAAACCGGGAGCCACGCCGTTCACACGGATGCCATGATCCGCGAGGGACACGGCGAGAGATTTTGTCAGCATCACCAGTGCGCCTTTGCTGGCATCATACGCAGCGGAATCCAGCTCGGCCTGAAAGCCGTTGGTGGAGGAAGTAATGACGATGCATCCGCCGCGTTTCTCTGCCACAAGGCGTCTGGCAAAAGCCTGCGCGGCGAAAAACGCGGACGCCATGTTGAGATTCACGGTTTTGTCCCAGCGCTCGCGTGTCATCTCCAGAAAGGGCACATCGAAAAAACTGCCCGCATTGCAGAGGAGAGTGTCCAGACCGGGCTCAGCTTCAAAGGCCCGCTGCACCAGTTGCTCAGGAGCCTCCGGGGGAGATAGATCGCATGAAAGGTAGGAGGCCCAGGCTGGAAAATCCGCCGGACGTGCGGTGAGCCCATGACACACCACTCTCGCGCCAGCCTCATGGAGGCCGTTTGCCATCGCGTATCCAATGCCCTGGGATGACCCTGTCACCAATGCGGCCCGACCTTCAAGAGAGAATGCTTTCATCATGCAGCTTCAAATAATCGCGGATATTGGTGTGCGCAATGCGCTCCACCATTTCTGTGCCACCTGCGGTCAGGGCCTCCACCTCGGCCTTGTAGGTGCTGATGAGGCGGACGATCTGGCCATTGATCTCGGCGGCGTAGCTGTAAAAGGGGGAATCGCTGCCCCACATGAACTTTTTCGGGTAGGCCGCCGCGAGATCGGCGATGACCCGCGCCGGATTGGTGTAATCGGAGTCAAAACGCCGGGCCTTGGGCGCGATGTACGGCAGATCCTGCACCGCGCCCACGCAGTGGATGCAGTGGGCGGAGTTGTCGAACCAGGTGTTGGGCAGCGCCTGCACGCGGTCCAGGCACTCTTTGTCATAGCGGCAGGAGTGCGCGAGGCAGAAGCGCACGCCGGGGTTTTCCTCCGCGATGTCGAGGATGTCATGGGCCTGGGCCCAGAGGTCGCTCTCGGCCACGCTGGAGTGAATCAAAAACGGCACGTCCCATTCCTCGGCGAGATCCACAAAGACCTTGCCACGATCCCGCAGGTGCTTGATGTCGGCCTGGAGAATCGTGGTCTGCATCTTGATGCCGTAGAAGCGGTACTCGCCACGCAGCTTGCGCAGTTCCACGGCTTGCGCGGCGGTGTTGCGCATGGGATCGGCCATGACAAAGGGCAGCATGCGCTTCCCTTCTTCGGGAAAGAGCTCGTAGCATTCCCTCATGAGGCGGCGGTTCTCGAAGGCATAGGGGATGTCCTGCAGGCGGCCCTTTTCGTCTTTGATCTCGTTGTCCATGAAGGCAGTGACATCCAGCGCGAGATGGCTGACAAAGGGGAACACGATCCAGCGATCCACGCCAAGAGCGCGCCCCTCATCGTGCATGGCCACGAGGTGCTGGGCGTAGGGGAAATCGCCATGGAGGTAGAAGAGAAGGTCTGAGCCGACGTGGTTGTGGCAGTCAATGATCATGGGTGTTAGGCTTTGAGTTGGGGATACACATGCAGAGAATGCCATTTCATGGATTCACCTGCATCCACTTCACAGACTCCATACCCGAAGCAAGCTCGCGCACATGCACTTCCCAGGTTCCAGGAGTTTCGTTTCTGGCAAGATCCAGCCGCAGGATCAGTTCACCATTTTCCACGACGTGATAACCGTCAAACTCGGCAGGCACTCCATCCGCATCACGAATACTGACAGCCACCGGAACCGCCGCAGGCATGGGCTTGCCACCGGAAGTCGTGAGCATGACGCGCACCTCGGCCACATTCCCACAAGTCGCGGTCTCTGGCACCTCGAGCTGCATTTCGAGCAGGGGCGAAGGCGTGAGCAGCAGCACACGCCCCTCGGAGGGGCCCAGTTTCAATGGGATGATGAGCCCGTTGTCTTCACGTTTCGGCAGCAGGAAAGTGGCACGCGTGAGGTCATAGACGTTCACTTTATCCTGTCCCAGATTCAAACTGGTTGTAACAGGCATCCCGGACTCCCGCACCAGACCATGCTGGCCGACGTAGGTACCGGACTGCCGGCGGTCATTGATGACAAACAGACAGGTCGCCTCGCCACTCAGGCTGGCGTGAAGAATGACATCGGGACTGTCACAACTCACCTTCGGCTGCCAGCCCAGGTCTTTGCACAGTTGCGTAATTCTCTCCGGCAAGGGCAAAGGACGAGCGGGCGGAGCGGACGGGTCCACGGGTGAAGCGTCTGCCACGGAACCAGGCGCTTCTGGAACACGCGTCACAACGTTGCTCGCCACTTGCTCCAACCATGACGCATTGGCTTTGAGCGCCGGACAAAGGTTCTCGTCAGCCACCACTTTCCCACCCATTTCCTGCCACTTTCTGATCTTTTCGACCACGCTGACCGGCAGCACATCGCAATCGGGCATGATCAAAATCTGCCGTCCATCCAGACCGCCCTCACCAAGACTTTCTTCATAGACAATGTCCGTTTGAATGTGGGCACGCTGCAACGCCTGCCACACCTCCAGCGTCCTTGATGAACCACCACGATACAATCCGCGGCCCGCCATCACCTGTGAAGTGAAGCTCTCCAGCAGAGCCACGGGTGAACGCCACGGATGACGCCTGGCGAGCATCGGTCCAAGTGGAAACAGGAGCCGGTTCGCGACATCACCAAAGGCCATGTAACTTTGCGGATGTGTGGTGCTGAACACGCTGCGTTGCTGCGCATTCGCAGCACGCAAAGCGAACCAGTCAGAAAGCACAAGCCCCTTCACAGGTCTCGACAGCATCATCCAGAGATTTTCTTTCAGAATGGCCGGAGCCATGGTGATCCGCTGCATCGGCGAGAGGCGATCCTGCTGCAGAATGAATTCCGATGTGCCTTCAGCACCGAAGGGAGCCACCAGTCCGCGCTCCCAGCTAAGCGGCAGAATGCCAAAGACACCCATTTCACGACCATGAGCGGCACTCATGGCGAACTGCTGGTCCATGCAAAGCCCTGCCATGAGCGGATCACGCGAGTCCATGCTCTGATCTCCGATGTTCATGACCTGGGTGTAGGCACCCGCCTTTGAAGGCTGATGCACCGACGGATGGTGCATGATCCAGGTGTCAGAGCGATCCTGCTTGCGCCTCTCGTAGGCTCGATGCCAGGCCTCATTCACAGATTTCCAGCCACTTCCCTCAGACCAGAACCACCGATAGTATTTGAGAACAGGATGGTCGTCCGGAATCATGCGGTCATTGGGAAATCCTGGCAGCTTTTGCCAGTTCACCGCATCGCCCTGAATCTCGGCGGGTATTTCCTGACCGCTGAATTTGCGGTAGGCCTCCGCCTCCGGCACGCTGAATCCAGGGCGAGCCTTGCTGATAGAGGACGCCCCCAGCAAGACCCCGGTCCAAGAATTGCAGTTTCTATAGTATAGTGTGAACATATTCCCACACGCCGCCATATAATTGGCCGCATCGGGATGGGCGGCATTGATCTCATTTGGAGAATACTCTTTTCCATCACGCCCCACTTTGCGGAATCCCCGGCTCAGCATTGACGGGGCATAATCAAGAGCTGCCACAGAACGAAGCCCCGAGAGAAGTCCTGTTTCGAGTTTTGGCCTTACCACCAGAGGCCGGGATTTGTTGGCAGTGCCCAAATAGGGGGCATCATCATTGCTGATGCCCGCCCAATGGGTGCAGGCGAGCGGCTTCA
>NZ_JBGANL010000159.1:0-2562 GCF_044222345.1 Prosthecobacter sp. | reverse complement strand
GAATACCCAGAAGACCTACTTCGCGCTGATGAATAAGTTTCTTGCGTGGGCAGCCGCCGAGGAATTGAACAGCTGGCGCGAGGTGGAACTGAATCACCTCATGCGCTTCCTGCAGCACGAGCGCGAGCGGGCGCTGGAAAATCAGCCGGAGGAAAGCGCGCGGCGATTGAGTTCGGAGAGTGTTTACCTCGAAATCGCGGCGCTGCGCGCGTTCTATCGCTGGGCCGAGACGGAGAAATTTCTTCCAGTGAACGCGGCGGAGAACCTCTCGTTGCCACGCCGCTGGAAACGGCTGCCCAAGGCGCTGACCAATGAAGAGATTGTGCGGCTGCTGACGCCGCTGGTGCCGGAGACTCCGGCGTCGCTTTGCGATCAGGCGATTCTCGAGCTGGCCTACGCTTCGGGACTGCGCATCTCCGAGCTGCGCACGATTCGCCTCGAACAACTGCAGCTCGAAGCGGGATTCATCAACGTCATCGGCAAGGGCAACAAGGAGCGCGTGGTGCCGCTGGGGCGCGCGGCGAACGAGGCGTTGCAACGCTATTTGAGCGTGGGCCGGCCAAAGCTCGTCGGACGCAAGACGCCGTCAAATGTGTTCATCACGAAGCGCGGCACGGCCTTCTCGCGGGTGACGTTGTGGAAGCGCATCAAGGACCGCGTGCGCCATGCGGGCATCGGGCGAAACATCACGCCGCACATGCTGCGGCACAGCTTTGCGACGCATCTGCTGGAGCACGGGGCGGACCTGCGCGTGATCCAGGAATTGCTCGGCCACGCGAGCATCAGCACCACGGAGATCTACACACATGTGGCGGGGAACCGGCTGCGGGACGTCCACCGCCAGTTTCATCCGCGGGCGCGAATGGAGTGAGGAGGTTTACTCGAAGTCGTAGACCACGACCTTCGCGCAGTTTGGCTTGAAGGCTTTCTCGACGAACTCGATGTGCAGCGGATGCACCTGGTAATCGTCCTGCGCCTTCTTGTCCGGGAACACGAGGTTCAGCGCGACCTGGTAGGATTGATCGACCACGGGACGGTGGCTGCCGACCATCTTGCCGATGTGAAAATGCAGCACGCCGGGGATCGGCTTGAGATATTTTTCGGCGCCGGCGAGGAGATCGGCGACGGCGTTCGGTTTGTCAGGATGGGTCCAGAAGATGACGACGTGCGAAAACATGTGATCAGCAGTTAATTTGTTCGCGGCGGAGAATGTGGATCGCATCCGGGCCGCGCAAGAAGGAAATGGGCGTCATTGGGAAAGGCTGGGTAGATCGTGACCCCCCTGTGGTGAAGATCAACGTGTTGAGCACCCGACGGATGTTGGAGCTGCTGCGCCTGCTCCGGAGCAGGCGCAGCAGCGGCGCCAAATTCCTGCCACCCTCGGCCGGTGCACAGCTCTTACTTTGAACTCTATCGCATGCGCACTGACCGCCACTGGCTCCATCAAAAGCTCGTCACCTTCGCTCGCAGGCACGGACTCAAAGCCGCCGCCCGTGAGTTCGGCTGCTCCCGCAACACCGTCCGTAAATGGCTCCGCCGCCATCAGCCCGGCAAGCCTTCGTCCCTGGCCGAACTCTCCCGCCGTCCCAAACACTGCCCGCACCAAACCGCGCGCGGCCTCGAAGGTCAGATCGTCAGACTCCGCAAGCAAACCGGCTTCGGCGCCGAGCGTCTCCAGCACGAGTTCACCCTGCCGTGCAGCCACAACGCCATCGCCCGCATCCTCCGCCAGCATCAGCTGGTGCGCCCGCGCAAGAAGAAGCCCGCGACCAAGAAACAACTGCGCTCGCTCAAGCGCCACTGGCGGCTCTTTGGCCAGCTCTCCACGGACACCAAGTATTTGCAGGACATCCCGCATTACTGGCTGCAGATGACGCGCCTCAATCTGCCCCGCTTCCAATACACCGCGCGGGAACCGGTTTCCGGCGCCTGCTTCACCGGCTACGCCGACGAGTTGTCCAAAAGCTATGCGACGTTCCTGGCCGAACAGCTCTCGGTGCATCTGGCTGGTCACGGGGTGGATCTCGCCCAGCTGGTCTGGCAGACCGACAACGGCTGCGAGTTTCTGGAAAATCAGGACGAGCAAGGCCTGCCCGCCACCGTCCGCGCCTTGGGGTCCGCGCATCGCTACATCCCGCCCAAACGTTACACCTGGCAGAGCGACGTGGAGACGGTGCACCGCCTGGTGGAGGATGAGTTCTTTGATCGTGAGGACTTCAGCGGCCCGGCCGACTTCTGGGCCAAGGTGACGACCTACTGGCATTACTTCAACCTCGTGCGTCCCAATCGCGGCAAGGAATGGCAGAGCCCGCTGCAGATTTTGAAAACCACGGCGCCGGCCCTGATTGGAGCGGTCTTAAACTGGCGTCCCCTCAACCTCACTCAACGTCACCATCTCTACTTGCCTTCCCCTCACCACAGGGGTCACGATCTACCCAGCTTTCCCTGAATGTCTGCATAAGGTTCGAGTCCCTCGGCGCGATTCACGGCGTCAGCGAAAGCATCAACCTCCGTCGGTGGCGACTCTCGCGGCTGAGCCTGCTTGTTGGGTGGCAGGCAGAT
>NZ_JBGANL010000158.1:0-2592 GCF_044222345.1 Prosthecobacter sp. | reverse complement strand
TGGATACTGTTAAAAAAATTGAGCAAAATACTCAGTGTGAAAAAGAATTTACGGCTTGAGGTTATGCTTTATCATCATGGCGTCATAATCTCCTGACAATTCTAAACCATGTTTCCGAGCGAGAAGGGAGAAGACACTTTCAAGCAAGTCGACCGAGGCCATTTTCAAGGATGGTGTAATAAGACTGGCCTCCCCTTCATAAGTGATGGGAAGAATGTCATAGGCGTTTCCTTGGCGATGGGCACTTCTCGCCGTTAGAACTGGTATATTGTTTTTGAGAAGTTGAATTATCATGTGCGTTATTTTTCAAAAAGTGACAAAGCAATGTCGAAAGTTTCTTTTTCGTTCGGAAATTGCTCGCACCATAGCGCTAACTGATCTGGACCCAACGCAGCTTTTTCTAAATACACCGACGGAATTTCAATTCCTCCATCTTGTCCAGGATACAGCCTTCCGGCATAGTCGCTAATCCAGCCGTCGCGAATATATTTCCATTCACTTTGATGCTTGCCGATGATTTCGCCTTTCGTACGGCTTGCCCAATGGGCGTCTATTTTTGCACGCCATGCTTTCAGTGCAGGGCTGGCCTTGGGATTGAGTTGGGCGCTGTAATACAGCCAGTGAGCTATTTCATGCCACATAATGGCGCGAAGTTGCTGGGGAGTGTATGTCTTAATCTTCTCGTGAGACAGGGTCATGGTGTCGGTCATGTAGTCGTACTCTCCGGAAGCGCCTTCATCCAAGGATGCTTTCACAGACAGCTTCACCGGTCCCAAGTATTTTACCAGATTGCGCGGAAGCATGTCCATGCCATTCATGCCTGGCATCTTTTCATTTTCTATCTCTGCTGGGTTCAGCGCCTGCTTATGGTTCCAGACACATCATTCTGGCATCAGGGAAAAACGGATTTCCTTGGGCCTGGGGCTAAGAATCGACGGGCATCTGCAAAAGTTCCGGACCAGGTGGGCCTTAAGGCAAGTTGCCTAGCCCCCTCATCAAGTGAGATCCGGCCACTCTCCACAGCCTCCGAAAGTTCATTCAAAAAAGCGGCGGCTTTCTTTCTTCTTTCAATATCCTCAGGTGTTCTCTCTTTTTCAAAAAAATCCATGTTCATAGCCATGTTCTCCTTTTCAATGCTTTGGTAATCGCTTCTTCGATAGGAATCCAATCAGATTTTCCCCATTGTTTCCAATGAATTTCATCATCATCCAGCACATTTTGAAGTTCTTGCAGTACTTCATGATCACCGCTTTTTAGTGTGACATATTGAGCATACGCACGCGCAAAAATTTCTTTAGGGTCAAGATAGTATTCCTTGTTTTTGCTGACATAGTTTTCAATCCAGTCGGCGCTACTAGATGCTAGGGCTGCTTTGACTACAGCTGCCACATCTTGAGGATCCAGATGCAAATCTACATGATGCCCCAGTTCATGCAGGGAGGTGAGCAGCGGTGTGCCCGTGTCCGGACTGACGGCTATGCGCGCGGGCTGTACCGAGGAGGCTGAATGGTACTCTCCAGCATTTCTCCAACTGGACAGATGCTGACCCATCATGACGGGCCGCATGCCGAAACCATCATGCACATCATCCTGCAGCAAGGCTGCTTTCTGCATGGCAAGATCATGCACATCCATGGAAGCAGTGGTCACATGCTTAGATGGCGGGGAGCGGCGCGGCGTGGCATGCTTGCGCAGGTAGGCATTTTCTGCTGCCCTCATCTCCCTGGTCTTTTCCACCCCCGGCACGCTATCGAAGAGCGCTGCTTGCGGTGTTTTTGACGCGCCATCTAGTTGCGAACCGGCTGCTCCGCTGAAAGATGCTTTCTGCTTGAACTGCGGTCGATGGATGACGGGTCTCGGCTCCGATGATGTCGTTCCAGCAACCACGCTCCGCGCCTGGGCAGCGTCTGCCTGCACCTGGGGGTGCTGGCGGGCCTCGGGGGACATGTTCGCGACATTATTGATGAGTCGCTGCGACTGGGGAACGCTGAGCGGCGGGGTTCTGGGCGGGGGGAGAGAGGCGGGGGATGGGGACGAGGGCTGGCTGCCGTTTGCGGTGGCTGCGGGCGGGGTGTCTTGGGCGTTGGGCGAGGGCGGACGGGAGCTGTCTGTGGGACGCGTATCGTTTGACTGAGTGTCTGCATACGGTGTCCGTCCGTCGGAGTCACCACGGCTGCGCGGAGCTTCAGCAGCCGTGTCTGCGTGGGGTGTGCGAGTGGGATCAACCGTGGAAGGTGGGGCGTCGGGATCGGCTTCGCTGTGCGGGCGGGTGGCGCTGTCTGGGGGCTCTGGCTGGGGGCGATTGGCCGATTCTGGACGCAGGGTGCTCTCCGGTGTGGTTACAGGCTTCTCAGCGGGCAGGCGTGAGAGGGTGGCCTTGGCATCGGTGAGTTCTTTTTTCTGGGCGTCGCTCAGGGGCTCTGTTTGGTTTTCGAGCTTCTGGACGTGGTTCTTCAAGACGTCCTGGGCCTGGGCGACGTCTGACTGGACCTGAGGGTGTCCGCGCTGTTCGGGCGGGCGGTTCATGACGTTGTTGATGAGCCGCTGTGACTGCTCGGGGCTCTTGGGCGCGGTGGTGGGCGGGGGACGGGA
>NZ_JBGANL010000072.1:0-21263 GCF_044222345.1 Prosthecobacter sp. | reverse complement strand
GGCAGCATCTGCCTGCGTCTGCCAATGATTTGATACTCCTGAGAACGGCTGACGCGGTTGACCCCCTTGCCCATGACCACTTCCAATGTGTAGGTTCCAGGCTTGAGCGAAGTGTCTGGCCCGAACTCATTCACGTTGGAGGCACCAGGAGCCAGATCGGGAAAAATGAACGTTTGAGCCACCCCGTCGGCAATGAACGTCATGTTGGCACCGCTCAAGGACTGAGTGCGCAAGTTTGTGCAGGTGATCTTCATCGGCCAGGGGCGATCCATCCGTTCCCAGGCATGAGAGGTGCTGTTGATTTCCAGCGCAAAAGCAGCAAAACCACGAACGCCAGAACATAAGCGCACCTCGTCGATGAGGCCTGGGAAAACCGCCGTCCCTGAGAGAGTGCTGCCAAAGCAGAGCGGCTGTCCGCCAGGCTGCAATGAGCCGCAGCGCTCTTCAAACACCTCACCCAGAAGTTGGGAATCGGCGAAAAAAGCAACCCTGCCAGCTCCATCATAGGTGAAGGCCAGATGCTTCCAGTCGTCGCCAGGCAGCAGTGCAGGTGCGGAAACAAACTCTTTAACATACGAACCAAAACCAAGCCTGACCACCAGCTGCCGAAGACCACGCTCATTCGCCGGGCTCAGGCTCCAGCTAAAGTCCTCCTTTCCCGCCCCCTGCTTGTCCAAAAGACAGGCTATTTGCTGAGGCTGTGCATTGATTGAAAGCTTCACCCACATTTCAGCAGAGAAGGCTCCCTGAGGCGAGTGACCAGGCAGAGCCACAGCCACCTTGGCGAGGGCAGCGCACTTGAGGCCGCCGCCGAAACGCCCATCCGGCACCAGATTGCCGCTGTTCAGCACCAGTTGCGCTCCTCGACCGGAGGCGTCTGTAAGCGGCATCTCGTCAAACTTCCAGCAGCCGAGAACATGCGGCCCGGTGGCATCCTGATTGGCATAGCTCTCCGCCCAAGGGTCCTGCAGTGGCAGAGCCCCCTGTGCGCTGAGACAGATCCCGCTGAGGACCAGATGATACAGCATGGCAAAGCGGAAACTCATGAGACTCAAGGGGGCAAAGATGTCACTGGGCTCCCAGATTGCGTCGTCCATTTGCGGGAAGATCCTCCACCTGCTGATGGCGAATGTAACGACGCAGGAAGGGAGGCAGTCCGGCGGGCAGATCAGGCGCTGCGCCGATGCAAGGAGAAGCCGAAGCAAGGGTGAAATCCTGGTCCTTCAATGACACAAATCCTGGATCAGCTCCTTGTTCCGAGGCCGCCAGTGTTTCGATTTTTCCAGTGAAATCGTCCACACTGGGCACCCAGCCCTCCGTGAGCCAGTTCCTTCCGAGCTTGAGCAGCCCCAGCTTGCACATGAGCGACAGGTTTTTTCCTTTTGAGGTGACATGCAGGATGTTTCCAAAACACTCCACCGTCTCCTCTTCTGATGACAGACGGAACAGGGCGACTGACCGTGAACGTGTGGAGATGACCGTGTTGTGGTAGAAATACAGCACTCCTTTGCGATACCCCGCGGTCTTGCCACTGTCGCCACCATAATGAACAAACTGGTTATTCCCATCCCCCTCACGCTCGATGATCACATTCCCATAGACATGGGTTTTGCGATAAGCTGGTGAAGCGTTGAGCGCGGCATTTCCTGTGGCATCCACCAGATCAAGCTGCCGATTGCCACCCTCGATCCAGTTATTGGACACCACCAGGCCTGCGGAGCGGTCTTTGAGGTTGTTACCAGCACATCCTTCGCGCAGTGGCCCAAAGTGATTCCCTTCAAACACAATTCCGTTACACTCCGTGTAAGCGTTGTGCTCGGTAATGCTGCCAGGATTACCGTTGTCGTAAATGTGACAGCGTTCCACACGCACATCTTTTGATTGCGGGCTGACCATGAGGCCATTGCCGCTGTCATGAAGAACGAGGTTTCGGAGCACCAGATGCTCAACGATCTCCACATTCACACTCGCCGCATCTTTGCTGTAAGCAGTGACACCCCGCCGACCTTTGAAGGTGAACGGAGCCCTGCCGCCCCTGATGTCCAGATTTTCCAATACAATGTACCCGGGAACAGATTTCCCCGAGGTGTTTGAACCCCCGATCTTCACAACCCCGCGCTCCTGGCCCCAGTAATTCAAATTTGCACGCGTCGTCGCGTCCTGGCCGTCAATCACTGGCAGCTGGCCCTCGGGACCAGGCACGCCGCTGATTGTGATCGGCTTCGTTTCGGTGCCACGACAGCTCAAAACCCACTTCTCTTTGTACGGTTGCGGCCGCCAGTGAATATGCACCGTATCCCCGGGCACCAACGCCTCCCACCGTACTGATGCGATGTCGCTGCATGCTTGATTTGGACCGACTTCATAGACCGCCGCCTCCAAAACATTTGCCGACAACAAGGCACCTGATAATGCGATGAACCGAAGAAAAATGAGGGGACAATCCAAAGGACGCATGATCAAATTTAGGTGAAAAACTCAGCTATATTCTCCGGTGCAGGCATTCATTTACCAGCAAAATCTCCACTGATCAGTCACACCAGCCTTGCAAAACCTTGTTGCGGGCCTTGTGCGGCCTCCAGGGGAGTTTTAGAAACAATGGCGAGGGATTCATCCAGCGCGGCGAGCATGTCTGCAACCATGGTCTCGGTGTGGGGCCATGTGACATAGAGCTGGCTGGACATCAAGAAGCCGCGCTGGAGCATGTGGCGGATCATATGCTGTTTGGCGGCGGGATTGGCAAAACCTAGAGACGGCGCGCAGGGCATGCCACCGATTTTGAGCTGAAGGTCCGGATGCCGCGCGGCGACTTCCCGCAGACCAGACTGCAGGCGCCCGCCCATCTGCCACACTTTTTCCTGAACACCCTCGCGCTGCATTTTGCCGATGCAGGCCAGCGAGGCCGCAGTGCCCACGCCATCTGTCCAGTAGCTGCTGGAGATGAAGCTGCTGTTCGCTGCATCCATGACGGCGCTCTTGCCAATGATGGCTCCGGCAGGATAGCCGTTGCTCATGGCCTTGGCATACACGGCGATGTCCGGCTCGATGCCGAGCCCGGGGGCGGCACCGGGAAAGCCAAAGCGCCAGCCACTGGTCACTTCGTCCAGCACATAGACGGCTCCGGCGGCGTGGCAGGCATCGATGACCTGCTGCATGAAGCCATCGCGCGGGAGTTCGGAGCGCATGGGCTCCATGACCACGGCGGCCAGTTTGCCATCCAGCTTTTGCATGGCGGCGAGGAAGGAATCGGGATCATTGTAACGGAAGGGCACGGCGGTGCCTGCGAGTTCGCGTGGTACACCGAGAGGCTGCAGGCCGGGCAGAAGGTGGCCGTCGAGAGCGGCGTCATCGCCGAGATTGGCCGCGAGATACCAGTCGCTCCAGCCATGGTAGCCGCAGAAGGCGATGCCGCTTTTGCCGGTGGCCGCGCGGGCAATGCGCACGGCAAGCCCGAGGGCCTCGCCGCCGCCGCGTGCGTAACGCACCTTGCCTGCCCAGGGATGCAGATCCAGCAGCACGTCTGCCAGTTTCACTTCATCAGGTGAAGCCAGCGTGGCGTAGCTGCCGAGATTCACACGGCGTTTCACCGCAGCATTCACTTCGTCATCGGCATGGCCGAGCAGGATGGCCCCGACGCCGCCGGTGAAGTCGATGTAGCGGTTGTCATCGAGATCCCAGATGGACGCACCCTTGGCACGTGAGAAATAGGAGGGCCAGGATTGGGGATCGAAGAGATGCGCGCGCTTGGAGAGCAGACCGGTGCCGCAGGAGATTTTGGTCTTGGCCTCTTCCCAGAGATGCTGGCCGGAGTGATTTTCACGGGCGGGCTTGAGCAGGCGCAGCGCATTCTCGCGGAAGATGTCCTCCAGATCTCCCTGCGTCATGCCGGTATCTTCGCAGGCTTCGCGCAGGCAGAGAAGCGACTCGATGCCCACGGTGGTGTACTGGCCAAAGATGGTCAGCTTGTCTCCGGTGATCTCAGGATGAATCCAGGTGAAACCATCGCCCTGCGTGATGCAGGAGCCGCGCAGCTCGCTGACCATGTAGTCGCTGCCCCAGAGAACGCGGCGCGGGCCGAGGATCTCCAGTGCGGCACGGAAGGCTCCGGCCTGGGTGACGGCGGAGGTGTCCACGACGACGTTGTCCAAATCGACTAGATGATGCAGGCCTTCACGAGCGTGACGGTAATTGAACGAGCGTGCCACATGGGCCAGCACCAGCTTGCAGCGCGGGTAGCGACGGCAGAGGCGGCGGATTGAGGCCACATTGCGCGGATCGGTGATGCCGTCTGCGAGCATGATGTGCAGCATCATGATGCCGCCGTGCTCATGGCAGAGCTCCCACATCCACTCCGGGGCGAAGGATTCGATCTCAGCTTCCTTCGTATCAGGCACGTCAGCGTAGATGCGATAGGGCTTGATGCCGACGAACACACCGGTGCTGAGAAGCCGGCGCACCTCCGCAGGGTCATCGGTCGGCGCGGCGAGGACGAGGGCGCGTGAATTGCCCGTACCATCCACCTGCGACTGCAGCCATGCATTCTCCCCTGCCCGGTCATTGCCTGCGCTGGGATAGCCAAAGAACAGCCCCTCCACCTCACGCCCAGGCAGCCAGAGGCGCATGGCGGCCTGGAAGTCCTGCATGCCGTAGCCACGGTTTTCATCCAGAAACACCGGACGTTTCCCCTCCGCGAAATGGCGGGAGTGGAAGAGATGGGTGTGAACATCGAAGATTTTTTCAGGCACGAAGCCGTCGATGGCGCGATGCAGCAGTCTGCGATCTGTGTCGTTGAGTTCGGTGACGAGAGAGAGTGGCATGGGGATCAGTCGTTGAGGTAAATGGCATAGACCTTGGCAGTGCTGCCGGCCGGGAAATTCACGCGCAGGGCGAGCTTTTTGCCGGCTGGCAAGGGCTTGGACCAGGTGAGAGGGACGCGGACACCGCTGGTGGTGAGTTTGACTTCGTAGCCGTCAAGCGGGTGGTCGAGAGGATCAAGGAGCTGCACGATGAGAGGGTTCTCTGGCGTGGCACCGTCCACATTCAGGGCGATCTCCTTCGCCTCGAACGGGCTGGTGATGAAATGGCCTTCCTCATCCGCGACTTTGCGGGAGAGCGATCCAAAGCCATCGCGGCGCAGGGTGGCGAGTCCGATGTCCATGTTTTCCAGATCACCGCCGGTGTTCCAGTGAGAATACCAGATCATGGTCTTATCTCCTTCATTCACGAAAGCATGCCCCTGAAGGATGGCGACATCGTCCCATTCGCCTTCTTTGCCGCGCGGGATAACTTTAAAACCCGGCACTGGCTCGCGATAGTGCACGCCGTCGTTGCTGATCATGAGGCCGAGATCCACCCGCACGCCGTAGTTCCAGCTCTTGCCCTTGGGTGGTGGCTGGTCCGCGTCCTGCCACATGCCGTGCAGACCGACCATGACATTGCCGCGGTTCCACAGACCCGCGCCCATGTGCATCTGCTGGCCTTTGACCGGCGGATCAGAGAGCTGGCCTGGGCGCGCGTAGGAGAAGGCTTTGGCCTTGGACCAGGTGACGAAATCCGATGAGCGATAGGCGAGCATGTCACGGCCGATGTCTCTGCCATCCGCGCGCCATGACCAGGGGCTGAGAAGCTGGCCCGTGGCGTAGTAGATGTCTCCGAAGCGATAGAGGCCGCTGACTTCAAAGCGTTCGCCTCCAGCATTCGCTGGGCGGTCGCCGACGCACTTCCACTTCAAACCGTCTGCACTGGTGGCGGTGACAAACGAACCCCAGCGTTTCTCATTGGGCCCGATCTTGCTGCGACCGCCTTTGACTTCATCGAACGGCATGTGGGCGATGTAGGCGCACTTGTAGCGCTTCGTGGCGTCCGGCTCATCGGGTTCATACAGCACGGAAAGAAAATCATTCACGCGGGTCATGGAGTGGGGCTCGCCTTCAATCTGGCAGATGTTGTTCTTGGTGCTGCCATTGAACTCCACGAGGCCGAGATCAGGCTTCGTCCAGGTGATGCCATCCTTGCTTTCCGCGTAGCACATGGGCCGCCACCAGCCGGGGGCCTGGCCTTTCTCAATCTTCGGCTCATGCATGCCGAGGTACCACATGCGGAAGGTGTCGCCCTGCTTCAGCACGGTGCCATAGAGAACGGCGTGACCGTGATCGGGCGATCCTGGAGGACCGTTGCGCAGCACCGGATTGCCCGGATGTTTTTGCGCTGTCTCCAGAGTGAGTTTCAGATTGTGCTGCCAGGCGATGTTGTGATCGTCGAAAGCGAAGAAGACCTGTTCAGCCGCCTGAAGATGGAGAGTCAGAACACTGAGGATGCAAAGGGTGAGCTTCATGGGCGGAATTGTGGTGCCCTGCGAAGGCGTTGCGAGCGCAAAACGTTGGTCCGGTGTGCATACCAGGGATGGTCCAAAGGAACCGCGATCTTTAATTTGCCATGGTCGGCGCGCGAGACTCCCAGAACGAGCTAAAGCTCGTGAGTACATTAATCGGCGGCGAGATCCGAGAAGATCACGCACCAGTTCCACAAGGGGTAGGGCTGACCTGCGCGGGTGCCGTAGGCGGCATCGGCAAAGGTGTGGACCGATGCCTCGGGATCGGAGTCACGCAGATTGCCGTAGCTGAAGGAGCGCTGGGCGACGAGAGACTGACCGGCCTCGAAGGGCACGCCATTGCGAAGCTCGGCGGGATCGTATTGCAGGACTGTGACGCCATTGACTTCGCTCACGGCACGGATGGCCACGCGGGTCGGCGGGCCGGTGAGACTGGCGATAAAGAAGGCACCTTCCGCAAGCAGCGGCTTGAGTTGTGCGGAAACGCTGGCGGTGAGGATGATCTCCGCCTTTTGCTCCGAGCCTGTGCGTAAAGATGCGATGGTGCCGAGGGCTGCGGCATAGGGATGTCCGTAACTCACGCGGCAGGTTTTGTCTGCGGGCAGAGATTGAGAAAGCCGGAGGCGCACCTGCTTGGGGGCAACGACTTCGACTGAGGTGAGCGTGAGCGGTTTGCCTGCGCTGTCATGCACGCGAAAGCCTGCGAGCGAAGCAAAGCCACCTTTTGTGGCGATCTCCTGCCGCGCGAGGAAAGCGGTGTCGAGCACAAGGGGTGGACGTGGCACGGTGAAGTCGAGGAGGATGCTGTCGCGACCTGAGCCGATTTTTGCAGAGCGTGGACGCAGCGGCTGCCAGTCTTCGCCGCGATCCAGCACGCGGTGCATGACCTTGCCCACTTGCTCGCCCCACCAGCGTTCGCCATCGGCAGAGAGGTGGATGGGATCGCCATGGCGACCGGGCTTGGTACGGCTGTTGATGGCGCTGGGCACGGCGTAGTGAGGACCTACGAGCCAGATGTTTCGATCAGCATCCGCCGCCATGAGCTGAGCCTCTCCTGCAGGGCCGAGCGTCTGATAGGTGAACATGGGAAGCTCGCCGCCCTGCCCGGTGATAGCGCACAGATCTGCCGACCACTGCTTGCGATAGGCGATGAGTTGATCGCGGTACCAAGCGAGTCCTTCAGGGCGCGGCAGTTCGGCATCCCAGCGTGTAGGCACGAGGCTGCCTGTGGGGCCGCCATTGCCTTCTCCCTGCATCCAGTAGAGGGCGGCGATGCGGAAGGCCGCGCCCATTTCTTTGGCATGTGTCACGGCACGGCGTGCATCATCCAGGCTGGTGCGGTAGTAGCCGCCGCCATGCCTGCGTGATTCCGGGGTGCGGACATCGGTGGAAAGATCCGCACTGGAGAGTTCCTGAATCTGCCGCCCCCCCTGCCCTGCGCAGGCGACGAGAAAGCGTGAGGCTGCCTGAGCGGCACGCGCCTTGTCATTTCCAAATCGCTCCGACTGCCAGTGATCGGCCATGCCATTGGCCACGGTTTCACCGAGACCGCCGTTGGTTTGCGCGCGGAGTGGCACGAGCTTGAACAATTCTGCGGGACGCAGTTCCGGCGTAGCGGAATTGTCCTTGGGCAGCCAGGTGCGGACCCCGCGCTGGAAGGTGAGATTGCCCCAACCGCTGTCTTCACCAGTGACGACCGGCAGGGACTCCGAGCCATCGCACAAGGACTGGCCCATCATCCAGATGCCGGAGATCGTCGGCGTGGAGTCTGCGGCGCAGGCCACGCCGAGACATCCGACCAGTGCGAAGAGCGTGAAGCGACGTTTCACGGTGTGAACTTGAATGAGAAGATGTCTGCGTCCTTCATGGAGAAACGCAGGCGCAGTATTTTCCCGGCGAGCGTGCTGACATCCGCGCCCGATTTCCAAGTGACTTTGCGGTCCAGTTCATTGCCGATCTGCATCACGCACTCTTCCAGGCCGAAGCCGGGGACGGGTTTGCCATCCACGTCTTCAAAGCCGACCTTCACGCCACCGGCGGCGGAGGTGGAGAGAAATTCAGGGAGAGTTCGCGTCCAGCAAAGACCACGGGCTTGGTGATGGCGTGGCC
This sequence comes from Prosthecobacter sp., assembly GCF_044222345.1. Lineage (GTDB taxonomy): Bacteria > Verrucomicrobiota > Verrucomicrobiia > Verrucomicrobiales > Verrucomicrobiaceae > Prosthecobacter. The sequence goes on along the minus strand of NZ_JBGANL010000072.1, from coordinate 12,823 downwards.
GCCCGCGTAACCGCAATGCAGCGAGGCAAAGCCATCCGTGCGCAGCGAGTAGCGACGCATGTGCGCGGTGGGCTGCGCGTAGTCCTGATTCACAAAGACGGACATCTCATGCGGCCCGGTGGGCACCACATTGAGCGCGGGGTAATTGGTGCGGGAGACCCAGTTCTGCGCGCCGATGCCACCACGGATGAAGCCTTCGAGAAAGGTGCGGTCATACGCAGCGGCATTCGCGCCGCCCTCCACGGGGCGCGTGGTCATGAAGATGGCATCGGAGGTGTCTTTGAAGTAGCCGGGGTTCACATGAATGGCGGCGGCCTGCTCGTCAGTGAGCACACGGCGGCCCGGCATGAAGCGCGCGGCGATGGCCACATACAGGTGTGGCGCGCGGAAGTAGGGATGCGTTTGATTCGTGTACAAATGCTCGATGGGGGCCTGCACGGAGGGATTGCGATACTCCATGAGCACAGGAGCCGACCACGCGCGGAAGTCCTTGCTTTCACTACGGACGATGCGCCGGATGCCCCCCTCAAACACGCGGTAATAGGCCACATATTTCCCCTCTGCTGCAGACCAAAACGGCACGTTCTGCGAATCGAACATGTATTTGTAGGGCACCATGGCCTTAGTAATAACCGGCTCGGGGCTGATCTTTTCCCAGCGCAGGCCATCGGGAGATTTCCAGGCGGTGAGGCCGCCACCTTCCATCGTGCCGCCGAAGGCTTTGAAGCGCTCATCCTCGGGCACGCCGGGGCGCTCATCACGGAAGGGACTGAAGTTATGCGTGGCCGTGTGCGCCTTCATAAGCACCACGTTGTTTTTGCGGGTGCCCATCACTTCATAAAGCCCCAGTTCGGGCTTGGTCCATTGCCGACCATCAGTGGAATCCGCGACGCAGGTCAGCTCCTCTTCGCTGCCGTCCTTGTTGGCCACGGCCTTGCCGCGGTAGTAGGCGCGCAGGCGGCCGTCTTCGAGTGTGACGAGGGTGGCATAGCCGCTGAAGAGTCCCTCCCATGGCTGGTCAAACTTGAAGGCCACACCTTCATCACGCGGGGTCTGGAGTTGCAGCTGCGTACCGCTGAAACTCTCGATCAAAAAGGAATCCGCAAACAGTTCGCGGCGGCTGCCGATGTTGATTGGCGCATCGGCTGCGACCAAGGGACTGGCAAGCAGCAGGACGGTGAGTAAAGAGAATGGTTTCATGGTTGAGATGGTTTGAGGTGCTGTGTGAGAATTTCCTGCAAAGTGGTGGCTGGTTTGCCATCCTGCGGATGATGCACCGCGCAGGGCACACCCAGAGGCCGCAGTACTTCCTGCAGCATCAGCGCGTGCAGCACGCTGTGGCTGGGATCGGTCTGCACTTCACCTTTGACCGGGGGCTTGTCCTCTTTGGTATACAGGATGAATGCAGGCGGATCATCAGCGCTGGCGTAGGCAATGGGTGACCAGAGGCGGATGTCGGCAAGGTGCTGCGCACGGTTCGCGAGGAAGAGCGGGAAGGTTTCCTTGCGCGACTTGCTGAGCGGGTAGCCGAAGGCGTGGGCGCCGTATTCACTGTTGGGAATCCATTCAACGAGCTGCTGCGGATCAAACGAAGCTTGGGGCGCTTTCGTCGCTGTAAATAGGAGGCGGGTTGATTCGCGGGCGATGGGATCGGCACTCTGCGGATCGGCCATGTCATCGTGCATGGCGAGCCAGAGGGAGGAGCAGCCACCGGCGCTGACACCGCTGGCGGCGATGCGTGTTTTATCGAGATGCCATTCCTCTGCTTTCGAGCGGAGGTATTGCAAGGCACGCGCGGCATCCTGCAAAGGCCATTGCAGCGGCGGTGTGACCTTGGCGGCGTTCGCATCCACGAGGAAGCGGTAATTGATCGATGCGACGGAAATGCCGGCACTGAGGAACGCAGGCACATCGAGATGCTGATGGATGTCCGTCTTGTCCTGCGCATTCCAGCCGCCGCCATGGATATAAAATACGACCGGTGTGGGCTGCGCTGATTTCGCGAGCCACACGTCCATCGTCTGGCGGAAGTGGGAGCCGTAGGCCACATCGGTGAAGGCGGCTGGAGTGGCATCGAGTTTCTCCGTGGCGTACTTTTTCTGCACCTCCGCAGGGGGCATCCAGCCGGTGGGGCGCTGCTCGTCGGGCGTATAGGCGCAGGTGATGAAGTAGAGTCCGTGGGGCTGAAGTCTTTGCGGCGGCACATTCACCTGCACCTGCGTGAAGCCGTCGGCGAACCAGCTTTCATAGCCATCGGCGGCATCTGTCTTTAACACGGAGCCATTCAGGCGCACTTCGAGTTGTTTGGGGGCACGATAGGGCAGACGCAGGCGAAAGCCGATGCCATGGCTGAATTTGGCGTCGGTCTTGGCTGCAAGGAGCTGCTCTGGAGTTTGCTCCATGGCGACTTTGAGTTCGGGTCCTGCTTTGATGAAGCGCTCCGCCTCGCTGGCGGAGTCGCCAAGGAGAGAGCGGAAGTCGTTGCTGGCCACGGCATGTTTCGCCGCTGCCGTTGTGGCGACGACGAAGGTCTCGCGGCCCACGGTTTGCGGATAGAGAAAGCCGAGCGCGAAGTCGCTCTGCTGATTCCACAGTTCCACGCGGCTGCTGCGGCGTGCGGAGGCCGTGGCACCATAGGCCGTGACGTAATGGCCGACGAAGTGGCGCATGCGGTTCACGGGATAGCCGGGGGCCCTTTCATCCAGCCAGACACCATTGCCGATGCGCATGAGCCCCTGCATGCGGGCCACAAGGCTTTGCTCCCAGGCGACCTCCTGAGTGAGCAGCATGGTGTGGTGTTTGGCGTAGCCATAGTGCGCGGAATAAAACATGGGCATCCCGTGCCAGAGCTTCCGCCCCAGCGGAGCGAGCTCCGGGCCCCAGAAGGTGCGCTGGGCGTCTGCCTCGAAACGATCCGAGGGGAATCCCGCTGTGCGTCCGGCATCGATCATGGCCTCCGTCACGCGCCAGTCCCAGGGGCGCAGGGCGTAGTTTGAATACGCGCCGCCAGTAACTTCGGTCATGATCTGGCCGTGATACATGCGGCGTGCGCCGAGTTGTGCGGGGGCGTATTCCTGCAGGCCTGTGCCGTGCAGGTCGGCGTGAACTTCGGGCTGGTAGTCGTCGATCACGGAGAGCACGGCGGTGAGTTCGGGGGCATCCTCCGGCTTGGTGAGGGTGAGCGTTTTCACATCCCACAGCTTGCCGAGACGGCCGAGGCCGGTGTAGGGATCCACACCGTGCTCATTGCGAAAGCGGTCTGTGTAAAACATGGCCAGCGGATTCACGCAGGGCATCACGAGCACGATCTGCTTTTTCCGTGTCTCCACCGCCAGAGGATCATCGCTGAGACACCACTCGGCAAAGGCCAGCGCGCCCGTGGTGCCTGTGCGCTCCGGGCCGCTGTGCAGGGTGGTGATGAGGCAGATTTGCTTGTCAGCGGCAGGCACCGTGGAGTCGGTGATTTTCAGCAGATAAACGGGCATGTTCTGGCCGCTCATGCCGCGAGATTCGAGCGACATGGCCTTGGGGAACTTTTGCCGCCAGTGCGTCAGCGTGCCGACATACTCTTCCCAGGTGAGGCGGTGCATGGGAGGATAGGTCTCCTGCGCACTGAGAGGTGTCAGCACTGAGAGGAGGATGAAGATGAGCAGGGCCGCTTTCATGGTTTGAAATCTTTTGGCACGAGTTTCATCAGCTCATGGAGATCAGCGCCCAATGCGCCGCTGCCTTCGGGGAAGGATTTGCCGTTGATGAGGCAGTTTTCCCAGGTGGCTGCACCGGCGACTTTGACCTCCATGTTTTCAAAGGTGCAGTGCCTGGCCTCCAGCACTGCGCGCAGAGCGACGCTGCCCATGCGGGGCTCTGCAAGGCGGCGGATGAAGACGTTTTTCATCTGCATCCGGCAGTCGCCGTTTGCACGGCCTGTGATCGACAGCGGATTTTGCGCCGACGAAAGCACGAGGGCGTTCGTGAGGGTGTAGCGGCCTTCATCGAGGAAAAAAAGATCGAAGCCGATGTTTTTTGCCAAGAAGACGTTTTTATAACTGGTCTGTGCCGTGCCGGTGTCGGTGATGCCGGTGCTGTTGCCGATGCTCACAAAACCATCCACGCGATACTGCGCAGACTCGTGTGCGCTGATGCCGTCATCACCACACTCGATGGCGGCGATGTTTTCAAAGACCACGTCGCGGCAGTCGCCGTGGATGTTGAAGCCGTCGTTGTAAGGATGCGTGGCGGTGAGATTCTTGATGACGAGGTGGGCATTGTCGCCGCTGAACTGCACGCTTGCGCTGCGCACGGGAGCAAAAATATGAGCATCGGCGAGCTTCTGGCCCGCCGGGAGCTTGAGATAGAAGCTGCCGTAGATCTGCTTGGACGGTGGCTTCTCACGCGAAGGGTCTTTGACAAAAGTCCATTCGCCGGGCTGAAGTTCCTCCGGCTTTTTCAGAGACGCGCTGCGGCCTTTGGACGTGCGGCCCATGTGCTGCATCTGCCCGCTCCACAGAAAAAACCAGCGACCAATGATGGCGTCATCATTGCGCGCGAGGAGGTGGTCATTGGCAAAGAGTCCGGGTGACACTTCAGTCCACTGCGCAGGATCAAGGGGATCGCTGCCTTCCAACGTTGCGCCATGGCCATCAAGCGTGATGGGCTTGCCGGGTTCGCCTTTCTTGCCGTAGAAGCCTGCATAGTTGCGATACACCTTGGGTTCGAGATGAATGACGTCTCCTGGCAGCGCGGCCTTGATGGCATAAGCGATGGTAGGCGCGTCTTTGCCGACGTGGATGTCACGCGCAGAAGCCCAGGTGGCAACGAAAAGCAGGACGAGGAAACCGGTTTTCATGCAGGAGGGGTCATGGCCACAGCGGCGGCGTAAGCGGCTTTGAGTGTCGGATCGGTCTGTGTGTGGCTGCCGCGATAAACGAGCAGCAGTCCAAGGCGGGAGTGGTCCGTGGTGTTTGGCGCGGAGTGGTGGATCGTCTCGCACTGATGAATGGTGGCATCTCCAGGAGCCAGCAGGCCGCAGAATTGTTCGCTCAATGGCACAGGAGACGGAGCTGCCATGCCGATGCTGTTGCCGCGCACGCCGCTGGGCCGGGTGGGCTGCATGCCGTCTTTGTGCGAGCCTTTGACGAAGAAGACCGGACCATTGGCTTCCGTGACTTCATCAATGGCAATCCACACGGTGAGCATGTCCGGCGGAGACTGGCAGAAGTAGGCGTTGTCCTGGTGATAGGGCACGCCGGAGCCGATGCGCGCAGGCTTGTTGAAAGTTTCAACACCGACGAGCACGGGATCGCCATGCACCAGCGGAGCAACGAGCGCACGGATGTCTTCGCGTTCACCAAGATGGCGAAACCACTCGTTGTATTTTTCGAGACGCCAGAGATTACGCACGGTCTTTTCATCCTTCTCGAACGTGCGGGCATCGGCGGGCTGCGCGCTGAGATCATCGCGGATGTAGCGCTCCAGTTCGGCACGCACGGCGGACACCTCCTCGGTGGTGAGAAACTGAGGAATGAGCACGACGCCATCGCGCTCATAATCGGTGAGGAGTTGGGGGCTGGTTTTCATTTGTGATGAATGCCGCCCCGACGGATGTCGGTGCGGTGAATCAAACCTGCGGTTTGGAGTGGCTGGAAGCACTCGGAGGTCATGCGAGTGAATCCTTCTTCGTTACGGCTTTTTGCCCAGCAACTGCTGCATCGCTGCAGTCAGCACCTGCTCGACCTCCGGCGCGACGTTCGAGGAAGTGGGGCCGGTTTCGTAGCCGCCTTCGGGATAGGCTGCGGCGGTGCCGATGTAGCCGGGGCCGTAGTTGCCGTAGGCAGCCATCATGACGTGAAGATCGGGACGCATGGCTTTGGCCGCGAGCTGGTATTCCACAAAGAGTTCGCCCGGCAGGTGCAGCATGCGTGAGTCGCCCACCTGGAGGCACGTGATGTCAATCGCCTGCCCGGCCTTGCTGCGGCGCACGAAGGCGAGCTGATCGGCAAAAGAGATGTAGCCCTTGGCTTCGGTGGCCTTGAGTTTCGCGATCAGATCTTCTTCGTTCAGCCGGGGTGAGAGCGGCAGCTTCACCGGCACATTGCCCCAGCCGATATCGGCGGCTGTGAGCGGCAGCTTCGTGGTCTTGTCATAGGCCTCGCGCATTCCGGCGGCAAGACGGGTGGCGAGTATGACGCGGTTGCTTTGCGTGCCGTCGTTGTACTTGCCTGCGGCGACGTTGCCACCGGCACCGTTGAAATGGACATGCAGGGCGGCGTTCACATCCTGCCCGCGAATGAAGCGCGCAATGCCGGGGAAGTCCGGACTGGGAATGCCAAGGCGGTAGTAGCTCTGCGGATGGCAGGCGTAGGCGCTGAGCACGGCGATGGGCTTGTCGCCGTTCCAAAAGCTGAGCAGAGAGACGACGGGATCGATGAGCCCCTCCGGCAAGGAGATGAGGCCTTCGATTTTACAGGCACTGCCGCGCATGCGGCCGATCCTGCCTTCAGGGGTGCGCTCCACACGACGGTTGGAAGCCACTTCCTTCACGACGGCCTCACCGTAGCCGTAATGCGTGGCGGGCTGTGCCAAGGGCAGAGCGGCGCGGATGGCATCGGCCGCGCGTTGGATGACCTGACGATGAAACGTGCCTTCAAAGCGGCTGTAGCCTTTGATGTCGAGTTCCTTGATGAGCTTCTCCGCCGTGAAGTCGCAGCCAGGGGCGTCATGCTGGTGCAGGGTGTGCACAGCAACTCGGCCCGGCACCGTGCCAGCCGCCTCTGCGAGCGCGGCACGAAAGGCATCATGCCCTTCATTGGCGATGCCGATCCAGTCCACCGCGCAGAGCACGATGGGCTGTCCGCCACCAAGGATGACGATGCCCCGGCAGCGGAGGGTGAGATCGTCCACGCGCTTCACCGGATCATAGGCCATCGCGGCTCCGAGCGGCGGTGTGGCATCCACATCAAAGGTGGCGATACGCACGGCCTCGGCTGCGTGCGCCGCATTCCACAGGCCAATGGGTGAAAGAAGAAACGCGAGAACGAGGATTGCTTTCATGAGGTTGGAATGAAAAGAACGCTCCTCGTCAGTACGTCTTGCCCGCAGGAATGGCGGACTGGCCGGAGATTTCGCTGAGCACGCTGTCAAAATCGGCCGAGCAGGCGCTGAGATGCGCATGCAGCGCGCCAAATTCACTGCCCAGCACGACAAACTGCGCTCCGAGTTCGATGATCGTCTTTGCATCCGCAGCGGAGCCCACGGGACGGCCCCATGCCTTGCCATGCTTGCGGCAGGCGGCGGCGATCTGTTTCTGCACATCGAGCATCACGGGATCATTCACCGCAGGCGTGCAGCCTAGGCGCAGGGACATGTCTCCCGGGCCGAGAAAGAGAACATCGACACCGGGCACGGCGGCGATCTCTTCAACATTGGCGAGCGCGGCAGGTGTTTCGATCTGCACGGTGAGGAAGGTCTCGCGGTTCGCCTGCTCGATGTAGTCTTCGGGCTTGCCGACCCAGTAGTCTGCATCCCGGCCACCGCCGCAGAAGCCGCGATCTCCGAGCGGTGGGAATTTCATGGCATTGACCAAGGCGCGCGCTTCATCCGCACTGCCGACGTGTGGGATCATCAACCCTGCGGCACCGTCTTCGAGGAGGCGGTAGAGGCTGTTTTTCTCCTTGGTCTGCGCACGCCAGACGCAGTCGATGTCCGCGGCGTGATGGCGGCCCAGCATGGTTTCGGCTTCGCGGGGCTCCCACACACGGTGCTCGGCATCCAGCCAGATGCCGTCGTATTTAAAATGTGCTGCGATGGCCGGGAAGAAAGCGATGGGCGAACCGGTGCAGCAGATACGGGCGACTTGGCCGGCACGGATTTTGGCGAGTACTTTGGAACGTCTCATAAAAGGGAATCAGGGTTGTTGTTGGGCGAGCCAGGTGGAAAGAATTTCGAGCAGCGGCGTGGTGTCGCCGCTGCGGCGCGTGATCATGGAAAGGTCCTGGGCCTGGATCAGGCGCTGGGCCAGAGCCTCGTGGCGGCTCTCTTCTTTGCTGAGCGCGGGTTTCGCCACCGAGGGCAAGGCCACCGCCACATCCCACTGCTGCACGCCGAAGCTGAGCGACCAGTTCATGATCCATGAATAATCGTGGTGAAACTGGAGCTGATCCTGCAGCGGGAGTTCAGCGGGCACGGCGATGATTACCAGATCCGGCTTCATGCTGCGCACCTTGCGCGCGAAGACTTCAAGCTGTGCAAGTGTCTGACCTGCCACGGTCCAGGGGGTGACCTTGACGACGGCTGCGGGATACAGGCGCTGCAATGCGGGAGCAATGAGTGCATCATACGGCGGCATGGCGAGCACCTGAATGGGCTGGCCCGCTTTCAGCTTGGCAAAAGTGTGCGGCAGCGCAGGCGTGGGCGGACCGACCTCCCGAAGCGAAACGGTCCGTCCGGTGATGGCCTGCGCGAGCGTTTCGGCAAAGAGCTTATGACCCGCCATGTTGGGATGAATGGTGTCGCTGAGGAGAAGATTCCATTCGGCCGCATCGGCGGCATGCACGGCCTCGAACGCGGCAAAGCAATCGGCCACGACGAGCGTTTGCTCCTTGGCCACGTCACGGATGGCCTGCGTGAATTCGGCGAGCCGGGCGCAGGGCCGCTGAGGGGTTTCGACAATCGAATTCTGCGTGCACAGCACCACCTCCGCGCCGGCTTTCTGGCAGCGCGTGATCATTTCGCGGAGGTTCTTTTTGAAAACGTCCACCGGCGTGCCCACGAGATCATTCATGCCAAACATGATCGTCACGAGATGCGGCTTGTGGGCGAGCACATCACGTTCAAGGCGCTTGAGTCCGCCTGTGGTGGTGTCGCCGCTGATGCCTGCATTATGCACGCTGAGCTTTGTCTGCGGGTAAAGCTGCTGAAGCGCGAGCTGAAGCATTTCAGAATAGGCCCGGCGACCGCCGCTGTGATAATAGACGCCTGTGATGCTGTCGCCGATGCAGACGATGCGCACGGGATCCTTGCCTGCGGCGAGCAAGGCTGCGGTTTTCAGCGGTGCCGCCTCCAGCAGGTGTGAGCAGAAGACGAGAAGTAGAAGGAGCGTGCGCATGGGTGTGTCAGGGTTGCTTCAGCCAGTCGAGGGTGATGCGGCGGATGCGCAGGCGATTGAGTGCGCCCACTTTGCTGTCGCCAGCGCAGTAGCCGATGAGCATGGCATCGCCCACGAAGTGGATGGCGGTGTAGTGGTAGAGTCCGTCGGGATCATTCTCGATGAGCTTGCGCTTGGGCCAGGTCTTGCCGCCGTCTGTGGAGATGGCTGCGACGAAAGGATTGCGCTTCTTGGGCGGGAACGGGAACATCCCGGAGTGGTCGTTGTAGATGGCCAGCAGGTCGCTGCTGCCGGGCAGGCGCTTGATGCTGGCGGGGCCGTTCGGAGATTTCATTTCCGTGGGCATGGGTGGTGAGAATGTTTTGCCCGCATCCGTGGAGTAAAAGCCGTACTGCGCACCCTGATCCGTGCGGCACCAGGAGAAGATACCGCCGTCTGCCAGTTCCACCACGCCGGGCTCCTGCAGGCCGCTGCCGCTGCGCACGGGCATGGCCCACCAGCTTGAGCTTTCAGTCCAGGTGGCGCCTTCGTCATCGGAGTAGATCCACATGGCGATGGCGCGTGAGTCCCAGGACTTGCTGCTCTCTGGGTCCGAGCCGCGTGAGCGGTGAAAGGCCAGCGGGATAATGATGCGCCCCTTGCTGGTCTGAATGACGCGGTCGTTGTTCATCACGAAGTAACCCGGTGCCTGCTGCACGAGCTTGGGCTCGGTCCAGGTCTCGCCTTCATCGGTAGAGATGCGCATGTGCGGGCGGCAGTCGATCCAGCTGTTTTTGATGCAGTAAAACATGGCCAGCTTGCCGCTGGCGAGGCGCAGCAGGGAGACGCTCATCACATTGTCGCCGCCGGTGTTTTCCACCACGGTGACGGGCTGGCTCCAAGTGCGGCCCTGATCATCCGAATGAATGCGCACGATGCGGGCCGGGCTTTCATCCCCTGCACCGCCGTAGAACTGCGAGTAGCAGAAGATGATGCGGCCTGAGGCCAGCGTGGCGAAGGAACCTTCGGAGTTGCGCGGATTTTCCTTGGTGGGATCAAGATTGAAAGTGATGATGCTTTCGGCGTGCGCCAGGCAGGCGAAGGCAAGACAGAGAGCGATGAGTTTCATGGGGTCAGGCAGGGGTTACCACTCGCCCTGGCGGGAGAACTGGCTTTTCACGTTGGCACTGAACTGGGTGATGCTGGCTTCGAGATTGCCGACAAGTTCGTCCGTGCTCAGGCCTGCTGCATTGCGAGCAGCGGGGATGACGGTGGCGCATTCATTCGCATCCATGAAGCGGGCGGCTTCGAGCAGCTTGGGCTGGTCTTCCGGTGGGATGACCATGAAGCCGTGCTTGTCGGCGTGGATGAGATCGTCCGGCTTCACGGTGCGGCCAAAGACCTCGACCTCGCAGCCCCAGCGCACGGGGTGAACGAAGGCATGGCCGACGCAAAGACGACGGGCGAGCGCCTTGAATCCCGCGTTGGTCATTTCATCCAGATCGCGGATGGCACCGTCGGTGATAGTGCCCACGCAGCCGAGTGCGCGGAACATATTGGCGCTGACTTCGCCCCAGGCGGAACCCAGCACGCGGGGCTTGTCGAGATCCTGCACGACGATGATTTTGGGTCCGGGGACGCTGGCGATGTAGCGGCGAAACTCCGCCCCGGCATTTGGATTTGTCTGGCGGTGCGCGGCGTTTGAGGGCTCGATCACCAGTGTGACGGCGTAGCCGACCATCGGTCCCATCTGCGGCATAAAGTCACGGGTTTCCTCGATGTTGAAGGCGTCTGTGCCCGCATTGTGCCGGGTGATCTGCTCCCAGCCGTTGTAGATGGTGGGGGTGTTCCAGCGTTTGAGCTGAAGCAGGTCGCTGTGCGAGAGATGGCGCGCGCTGTGAGACATGGTACGAAAAGAGGCTGTTGAAACGATTTGTCACAACGGCTTGCTTCTGGTCTGTTGTCCAAACCAGATGAAGTCCACGACATCCTCCAGCCCGAGACTGCCCCAGCGAATCTCCCTTGTCAGCCTGACAGCGCAGAGCCTGCGCGAGTCCATGCAGGCCGGACACTGGCACGGCCATCTGCCGGGGGAGCGCGAGCTGTGCGCACGCCTGCAGGTGAGCCGCCACACGCTGCGCGGCGCGCTGCATGAACTGGAGCGCGATGGCTTTCTAGAAGTGTCTGACAGACAGCGGCGGCGCATCAAGACGACGGTGAAGCCGAAGAAGACGGCGCAGCCAAGGGTGATTGCGCTCATCTCGCCACGGCCGCTGCTGGAGATGTCTCCTTCCACGGTGGTGATGGTGGATGATTTACGCGACCAGCTTTCCCGCGTGGGATTCAGCTTTGAGATTCACGTGAGCACCGCGTGCTTCACAGCCAAACCGACACGTGCGCTGGAGGCGCTGACGACGAGATCGCCTGCGGCTGCGTGGCTGGTCTTTGGCTCGCTGGAGCCGGTGCAGAGCTGGTTCATGCGTCGCCAGCTGCCCTGCCTGGTGGTGGGGTCTTGCGCGTCGGAGATCAGCCTGCCTTCCATCGACACAGACTACCGCGCGCTGTGCCGGCATGCGGGCGGCATGCTGTGCGGCAAGGGTCACCGGCACATCGCCTTCGTGCGCCCCCTGGGAGACTACGGTGGCGATGTGCAGAGCGAGCAAGGGCTGCGCGAGGCGCTGGGCGGCAGCCATGCACCGACGCTGCAGGTGATCTCTCACGATGGCACTGCGGCCAATCTCTGCGCGCTGCTGGACAAGGCGCTGCGCTCCCCCCGGCCGCCTACGGCCTATGTGGTGGCACGGGCGATGCATGTGCTCACGGTGATGATGTTTCTCACACAGCGCGGCAAACGCGTGCCGCAGGACGTCGCGGTGATTTCACGCGATGACGAAACTTTTCTCCAGCACACGGTGCCACTCATCACGCGCTATGCGGCAAACACCGGCCAGTTTGCCCGCAGCGTGTGCAAGGCGGCACGGCAGCTCGCGGAGTCCGGCTCACTGCCTCCGAAGGCGATCCGCCTCATGCCCAAGCTGATCCGGGGTGAGACGCTGTGAATGGGCTCACCATGCCGTCCAGCCTCCATCCACCGCCAGATTTTGGCCGGTGATGAATGTGGAGGCATCGCTGAGGAGGAAGGTCACGGCCCCGGCGATCTCGGCCGCCTGCCCCACACGCCCCAGCGGCACTTTTTGCGCGAGACGCTCGACGAACTCCGGCTGCTGAAACTGGATCGTTGGATTCGGAAACGGCCCGGGCGAGATGCTGTTGCAGCGCACTCCCTGCCTGCCCCAGTGCACAGCCAGATACCGCGCCATCTGCTGGATGCCCGCCTTCCCCACACCATACTCGATGGGATTCGGATTCATCGGCGCGGCATACACTGAAGGATCCGGCGAGACGCTGCCATACATGCTTGAAAAAAGAACCATGCTACCCCTGCCCTGCTCCGCCATGTGCTGGCCCGCGGCACGCGCGAGGGCGAAGGTGGCGGTGAGGTTGCCGTGGTTTGCCATGTCAAAATCCTCCGCCGAGAGGTCCTCAAAGCGCTTGGCCGTTGAGGCATACGTCATCACCACGAGGCCGTGCGGCACGCCGTGCATGGCGATCTGCTCTTGAACAAAGGCTTCCACAGCCGCAGTGTCAGCGGCATTGAGTGAGGCCGCGCTCACATGCGCCTGAAGACCGGCTGTGCTGACCATGTCCACAGCACGCTCCGCCAAATCCACACACAGCACG
>NZ_JBGANL010000071.1:0-21346 GCF_044222345.1 Prosthecobacter sp. | reverse complement strand
CGGTGGCGCCGTGGATGAAGCCGCCCTTCACGCCGCCGCCTGCGAAAACGGTGGAGTAGGCGAGCGGGTAGTGGTCACGACCTTCGTTCTCGTTGATGTCCGGCGTGCGGCCGAACTCAGAACCCATGACGACCATGGTGCTTTCCAGCATGCCCTGGGCGGCAAGGTCTTCGATGAGGGCGGCAAACACCTTGTCCATCGTGGCACCAGTGCCGGTGAGGGCGGTGTCGATGTTGTTGTGCATGTCCCAGCCCCCGGACTGGACTTCCACGTAGCGGACGCCGTTCTGCACCAGGCGGCGGGCCAGCAGGGCACCGGAGCCGAACTGGTTGCGGCCGTACTTCTCACGCAGGGCAGCAGGCTCGGAGCTGAGGTCGAAGGCCTTGAGGTCTTCGCTCTTCATGAGCTTGACGGTTTCGTCATAGAACTCGGAATAGGACTTCACATCGTCCGACTGGAACTTTTTACGGAAGGAGGTGTCGAATTCGTCAGTCAGGGACAGACGCTTCTTGAACTGATCTTCCGAAGTGGTCGGCTTGATGTTCTGCAGCCCGGTCTCAGGATTGGAGATCGGGATGGGACTCATCGTGGTTGGGAAGAAGCCTGCGCCAGGGAAAGCATTGCCGCTGTTGACGACCACGCTGTCTGGAAGGGTTGGTCCCTTGATGCGACCCAGGAAATGGGAGGCCCAGGCACCGATGCAAGGGTGAACAATCGTGCCACGCGGCTCATAACCGGTCTTCATGACATAGGTGCCCTGATCATGCACACCAGTCTTGGAACTCATGGAACGAATGATGGAGAACTTGTTGGCCACCTTGGCCATCTTCTCCATGGTTCCGCCAAGACGGTCCATATTGCCGGAGCCTGCATTGGCTTTGATGGGATCGGTCGGGCCTTTGGTCGGGCCGTCTTTGGGATCCCAAGTGTCGATGTGGGTCATGCCGCCACCCATCCAGAGGAAGATGACGTTTTTGGCCTTGCCGAAGCCGGGGGTGCCTGCACCAGTGGTGCCGGCAGCCGCAAGATTCAGAGAGGGCATGACGGTCACGCCGAGAGCGGCCTGAGCCGTGCGCATCATGAAGTCGCGACGGGCGATGGGGTTGAGCTTGTTGTATTCTGATTTCATAAGTGAAGTTTAGCGCGTTAGGTTGTGGTTGAGCCTGTGATTATTGGATGAAGATGAACTCGCGAGTGTTGATGAGCGCCCAGATCATGTTGGCATAGCCGTCATCACCTCCGGAGAGCGCGCGCTTGGCGATGTCCTTTTCCGCAAGCGTTGGGCGGCGGTTGAGCACGGAGACAAACAGAGCCTCAACCTTTTCTGGCGGTGACTTCACCTGCGCCATCGTGCGGAAGATCAGCGAATCCGGGCTGGTGAGCATCTGCTGCGCCTTGCCGTTCATCATCATCAGCACCTGAGGGACCGAGCCGGACTTGACGCTGCCGTCAATCAGGGAGCGGGGGGACTGGCCGAAGTCGATGAGGAAGTGGCCGTTCGGAGCAGGCTGCTCGAGAGTGGAGGCCCGGCGAAGAACCATGCCGTTGTAGGTCAGGGAAGCATTTTCCATCGTGCCGCTCGCAGGCTTGGCTTCTGCCTTGCCTTTGCCTTTGGCTTTGCCGCTGTCCATCATCATGTCGTCACCACCGGCTTCGGCAAGACCACCCCCCATGAGGGCGCGTTCTTTCTCGGCCATCTTGCGGAAGGCGTCATACTTCACCAGCACCGTCTGAGCATCCAGTTTGGGGTTGCTGAGGTCCAAGTCGATGGAGCGGCTGTAGAGATCTTCAAGAGGCTTGGCATACTTGTCGGGTTCGCCAAGCACCAAGGTCATGTAAGAGTCCCAGGCCTGCTCAGCGCTCATGCGGCGGAGCAGAGGTCCCTGGAAGTAGTAGGGTTCGCCCATGGCAATCTTTTCTGAGGTGGCTTCAGACTGATAAGCGCGGGTGTTGTAGATGATGCGCATGAAGCTCTTGATGTCGAACTTCACCCGTTTCATTTCTTCAGCCAGATGAATGAGCAGTTCAGGATTCACGGACTGCTTGGGGTCGTCAATGTTGGTCACTGGCTCACAGATGGCCTGGCCAAAAGCACGCTTCCACATGCGGTTGGCGATCGCCATGGCGAAGCGGGGATTGCTTGGATCAGTGGCCCATTTGGCGAATGCCGGACGAAGCTCTTCGGCGGACTTCATCTTCTGTTTGTAGGCAGGAAGATTTTTGTCTTCTTTGTTCCAGGTGATGAACTTGGGTTCCACCGGGTCATTCGGCTTGGCATCAGGATACTTGTAGTCATGCGGCAGCTTCATGGTGTTGGTATCCATGTCTCCGACGATGTAGCGGTTGGCTCCCATGTAGTTGCGGATGCCATTGCGGATGCGCTTGATGTCCTGGCCGCTCTGGGTGACCATTTCTTCAATCTTGGGCATCAGATCATTCATGGCGTTCATGGCCATGCCTGGGCTTTCTTTGCCCTTGCCTTTGCCATAAGCACGCATCGTTGTGGTGGTGGCACCGAAGAAAGAGGCCATTTCATAGAACTGGTGCTGAGTCCAGTCGGAGAACGGGTGGTCATGGCACTGGGCGCAGGCCACGTCGGTGCCAAGGAAAACCGCAAGCGTGTTGGCCAGATTGTCCAGCGGCATGCCTGCGTCACGCAGGAGATAGCCAGCGGCACCATCCTGCCACATCTTTCCCTTGGCGGTCAGCATCTCAAACACCATCTTGTCCCAAGGAGTGTTCTTCTCGATCTCGTGCTGCATCCAGTTGATGTAGGGAACGCCGCGCAGGTTGTCCTGTTCGAGGCGGTCTTTCACACGCAGCATTTCTGCAAAGTAGTTGAACGTGTTGCTGTTGTAACCGGGGCTGTCGAGCAGCATGTCGATCAGTTTGGCTCGCTTGTTCGGATTGCTGTCCGAAACGAACTGATTGGTTTCAGCGTAATTCGGAATGCGACCCACGATGTCGAGGTAAACGCGGCGCACGAACTGCTCGTCGCTGGCCAGCGGGTTGAATCCGGTGATCGGCTTCTTGCCACCCTTGGCGCGCTCAGGATTGGCGCGTACAAGGCCGTTCGCCACGAGGCGGTCAACTGAGGCGGATGCCTGGGCGACCGTGGCGTTTGCCAGCATCACCGGCTGGTCTGAAGGCTTCATGCTTTTTGCCAGCGCCTGGTCTTCCGCAGACAATCTGGTCAGCGCGAACTTGTGAGTGGCGCCGTCTGCGGTTTTCAGAATGATGTCCCCACCATCGAGTCCGATGAATGAGGCGGTGACTTGGCGGCCCGAGGTGTCCGTCCAAGTGCGAATCTCCGCCAAGGCGGAAGACGCACAAAGCGCGGAAACAAGCAGGCTGCTGAGCAGTTTCGTGGTTTGTTTCATGGTGGTGTGGAATGAAGGGAATGGAATTCCAAGAGGTCGAACGTGCCGAAGGCACCTTCAATTAGGCTAATTAGCTGTTTTTTTGGAGTTTCGGCAAGGTTGGACGCGGGAAATGCCCTATTTGCCCGGCCCCAAACGGGCCTTTTCCAGCGCGGATGCCATGGCTTTGACCCGATCTTCCTCTGTTTTAGCCAGGTTTTGGCTTTCTCCCATATTCTTGGACAAGTCAAAAAGCTGGGGAACTGGGGCATTCCCAGTCTCGCTGTTGGTGTTTTTATTCTTGGCGGCTCCAGGACTGGCGGGGATGAATTTCCAGTCTCCATCCCGCAGGCTGAGGGGGCCGCCCTGCTCGACCAGTTGTGCCCGTCCGGTCTCAACCTCTCCGAGAAGCGCGGGCAGTAAATTTTGACTGTCCACAGCGGCGGCTGGAGCTGGTTGGCCGGTCAAGGCGGCAAAACTGGCAGGGAAATCGACCTGACAGACCAGGGCGGAGCTCACTCCCGGCTTCACCTTCACGGGCCAGCGAACAATGAATGGCACGCGGGTGCCCCCCTCGAACGCGCTGTATTTTCCACCCCGCAGGGGGCCGGCGGGCTTGTGATCGCCGAGCTTTTCTACCGCCTCATCCTGATACCCATCATCCACCACGGGGCCATTGTCGCTGCTGAGAAGGACAAGGGTGTTGTCTTTCAAGCCGAGCTTGTCGAGCGCCGTCAGGATGGTTCCCACGCTATCGTCGAACTGCAAAATGGCGTCTCCACGCGGTCCCATGCCGCTTTTGCCGACAAAGCGGGGATGGGGAATGCGTGGCACATGCGGGTCGTGCGCCGCGAAGTAGAGGAAGAAGGGCCCGTCCTTGCTGGCCTCGATGAACTTCACCGCCTGAGCCGTAAAAGTGTCTGCCATGTCTTCATCTTTCCAGAGGGCCGATTTTCCGCCCTTCATATAACCAATGCGGCTGATGCCATTGATCAGGGCCATGTCATGACCATGGCTGGGGCGCATCCGGAGCAGTTCGGGGTTGGCCTTGCCCGTGGGCTCTCCTGGAAAGGGCTGCTTGTAGCTCACCTGGATCGGATCTGCCGGGTCCAGCCCCACAATCTGATGATCTTGCACAAAGACACAGGGCACCCGGTCGCCTGTGGCGGCCATGATGAAACAATGATCGAAGCCGATCTCCAGCGGTCCCGGTTGGATCGCACCATTCCAGTCCAAAGCGCCGTCACCCAGCCCCAGATGCCATTTGCCTATCACCCCGGTCCGGTAGCCTGCCCCTTTAAAGACAGAGGCCAGAGTCGCCCGACCTGGCGGGATGATCATCTTGGCATCCCCAGGCAAGATACCCGTGCCCTTCTGCCGGAAAGCGTATTCGCCTGTCAGCATCGCGAATCTTGAAGGCGTGCAGGTGGCTGCCGCACAATGTCCGTCCGTGAAACGCAGCCCATCGGCCGCCAGCTTGTCGATGTGGGGAGTCGAAATGGTCTTTGCGCCGTAGCAGGACACATCGCCATAACCGAGATCATCTGCGTACAGCAGCAGCACATTGGGTTTTTCCGCGGCCACGGTCACGGAAACCAGCATCAGAGCGATCCAGCAGCTTTTCATGGATGAGTGGGGCAGGGTGTTACTTCAGGGCCTTGGCGATGAATGCGGCGATGTCCGCATGCATTTTTTCCATGTCGGGGCGGTTTGTGTACATCATGTGACCGGATTCATATTCGGCGAACTCGATGTTCCCGCGCAGTTCATTCGGCAGGTGCATCTGGCGCACGCTCAGCAGCATGTTGTCGGGAGGTGTCACCAGATCACGCCAGCCCACCAGTGCCAGCACCTTGAGATGAGGATTTTGTTTGATCGCCTCTGCCAGCTGTCCGCTCACGCTGGTGTAGCTGTTGCCTTTGCCGTGGTTCCAGTTCGGCTGCGGTGCCAGCACTTCATAGGGCAGGTCTTTTTCATACTTCAGCTCCTCGCGCAAATAAGCGTTCATCGAAGCCGCCGCGATGCTGCCCACCACGCGCATGAAAGGCTCGATCTGCGGATGATTTTCCGACTCGTCGCCATCCCGCCCCGTTACCCGTGCATCATAGGCGCCGAGCACCAGTTTTTCTTTGCGCAGCAACCGCTCACGAAACACCCCGCTGTCGATCCGCAGTTCCTGCTCCTCAATGAGCTTGGGTTCCAGGCCGGTTAACCGGGCCAGTTTTTGCACCACCGCCCCACGCTCGGCGGCTGTCAGGTCGCTTCCCTTGAGCAGTGCCGAGGCGTATTCGCCGAAGGCAAACGCGCGCGATTCCGCCACGGCCTTTTTAAAGTCCGCCTGCAAATCCGCCGGCAGCTTTTTGTGGTAATGCGCCGTCGCTGTCATGGCCGGCAGTCCCACCAGGTACGGTGTTTCATTCAGCGGTCCGGGGATCAGCGTCGCGTAATCGAGCAGGCCGGACACGATCACGATGCCGTTCAAATACATGCGGTGCCGCTGCTGCAGATGCTCTGCCAGCCCGCCGCCGCGAATGCCTCCGTAGCTTTCCCCTGCGATGAACTTGGGCGAACGCCAGCGCTGCTCGCGCGTGACCCACAAGCGCATGAACTCGCCCACGCTGGCGATGTCCTCCTGCACGCCGAGAAACTCCCCCACGTTCTTCGGATCTTCGGCACGGCTGAAGCCGGTGTTAACGGGGTCGATGAACACCAGATCGGTGACATCCAGCAGCGAGAACTCATTATTCACCAGCCCGCCCGGTGGCAGCGGGGGCGTCAGTCCATCCGCTGGTAAATCCACACGCTTGGGTCCGAAGGCTCCCAGATGCAGCCAAACTGAGCTGCTGCCCGGACCGCCATTGAAGCAGAATGTCACAGGCCGCGTGGCCGCGTCCTTCACATCCTTCATCGTGTAGGCCGTGTAGAAGACCTGCGCCGAAGGTTTGCCATCTGGCTTCAAGATGGGCAGCGTGCCCGCCTTGGCTTCATAGGCGATTTCTTTGCCACCTATGGTCACCTTGCCACTCGTCACCACCGGCTTGTCGGCCTCGGGCTTCTCGCCTTGTTTTTTCTCTGCAGGCGGTGATTCAGGTTTGGCCGGCTTGTCTTCTTCAGCGGCAAGGCAGACGGGCATCGCCAGGGCCAGTACGGAGGTCAAAAGGGTCGGTCGGATACACATGGTGACCAGAAGCATGGCATGCTCGCCATGCCTTGAGAATCAAAATTCTCACGAAACCACCGCGTTCACGCCTGCTTGCAGGCCTTGATGGTGTTCGCCATCAGCATGGCGATGGTCATCGGACCGACTCCGCCGGGGACGGGGGTGATCGCACGGCATTTCGGGGCGACTTCATCGTAAGCGACGTCGCCGACGAGCTTGTAGCCTTTTTCAGTGGTGGAGTCGTCCACGCGGTTGATGCCCACGTCGATCACGACCGCACCCTCTTTGACGTGTTCGGCCTTGATAAAATGGGGGCGGCCAATCGCAGCGATGATGATGTCCGCCGTGCGGGTGATGGCAGCGAGATCCTTGGTGCGTGAATGCGTGACAGTCACGGTGGCGTCTCCGCCTTTACCCTTGGCCATGAGCAGCAGCGCCATGGGCTTGCCCACGATCATGCTGCGGCCGACTACCACGGCGTGTGCACCGCTGGTTTCGATGCCGGCTTCGATCAGCAGCCGCTGGCAGCCCAGTGGGGTGCAGGGGACGAATCCCGTGGGGTCTTCCAGCGCAAGTTTGGCGACATTGACCGGGTGAAAGCCATCCACATCCTTCGCGGGATCAATGGCCCGCACGATGGCGGCCTCGTCGATGTGCTTGGGCGGCGGGCTTTGCACCAGAATGCCATGAATTGACGGATCGTTGTTCAAGGCATGCACATGGGCCAGCAGTTCCTCCTGCGTCGTCGTGGCGGGGAGTTCGAGCTTGACTGAGTGCAGGCCCAGGTCACGGCACTTTTTATCTTTGGAACGAACGTAAGCCCGTGAGGCTGGATCATCTCCAACGAGTACGACTGCGAGGCCGGGTTTGCGCCCCTGCGCGGCCAGTTCGGCGATTTCGCGACGGCATTCTTCGATGACTTTTTCGGCGACGGCGGTTCCAGAGATGATCTGCATGTTTTCTGGTCATGCAGACGCGGCGGCGAGTCAACAGCCGACGCCAAAAACCGTGGGGGGACAATGACCTTGTCCTGATCCAAGCAGCGCAGGTTGGAGGTCTCGATGCCTTTAATCAAATCATCACACACCACCAGTCTCCTGGATCCATCGCTTTGGATTCTGCCCAGCGGCGATCTGTAACTTAATCAGCGTTACTTTAATGTTCTTCTGCCGCGTCAGGCGGCTTCCAACTCACGCTGCAGCCAGCAGTTTCTGCTTGCCACCTTCAGCCAGCATGGCGGCGAGCTCAGGCATGTAGCGGGTGATCTCGTGCGAGAGCATCGAGAGCCGGGTTTCGGATTTCCAGCTGCCTTTCTTGCTGCGGTCCATGTCGGTCATTTCGACTTCAACGAGGGTGGAGAAGACGGTGGAGTCAGCCTGAGGATCGTGTTGAAGTGTCATGATGATAGGGAAGGTTGATCCGGCGTCAAAAGAACGAGTTGTCCGTCCTTGAGAGTCCATTTGCGTCTGTCTAAAGCCCCCGTGTTCAACATGGCATCAATCCCATTGCTCAACAGCATCCTCGCCGCCTCGGCGGGGCTGCTGCCAAACGTGCCCTTCAAGGTCATGTCTTCGAGGTACTGCTTGATCTGCGGTGTGATCGCGATCGTCAGTGACAATGAGTCGAAAGTGTTTGAGGGGCGGGCCATCCAATAATAACCGGGTAATAACCCCATTTTAATTCCATCCTGGCTCAATGGTCAAGGTTGGCTTCCATTAATTTGGGGTTTTAACCCCATTAAAACCCTGGAATTATTTAAGTTCTCTTAAGTATCTGGTGGTTGGCGATGGAAATTGGTCCCGAGGCGCGTTCAAAATCCCCCACCATCACTTATGAAACGATACTTCACCGTTACACTTCCCGTTGCCCTGCTCGGCATTGCCTTGTTCAATCTCCATGCCGAAACCCAAGGCGAAGGCTGGCAAAACTGGTTTGCGGATGGCTCGCTGCAAGGCGGCCAGATCATCAGTGGCAAAGCCACCTACAAGGTCGAAAACGGCGTGCTCACCGGCACCACGACCGAGGGCAGCCCGAACACCTTCCTCGCCATCGGTCCGTTCAAGGATTTCGAACTCGAGTTCGAGGTGAATGTGGATGATGCGCTCAATTCCGGTGTGCAGGTGCGCAGCCACATCGCCAAAGAAGGCGATCCGGTGCCTGAAGGCGCCAAAGGCAAGCTTCCAGCCGGACGCCTCTATGGACCGCAGTGTGAGATCGCCATCAATGGCACTG
Source organism: Prosthecobacter sp. (assembly GCF_044222345.1). Lineage (GTDB taxonomy): Bacteria > Verrucomicrobiota > Verrucomicrobiia > Verrucomicrobiales > Verrucomicrobiaceae > Prosthecobacter. The sequence goes on along the minus strand of NZ_JBGANL010000071.1, from coordinate 12,595 downwards.
CTGGAGACTTTTACGATGAAGCACGTCGCGGCACCTGGTGGAGCATTCTGACGAAAACGGACGCGGTGCGGACGGATGCCGCAAAGGCAGCCTTCAAAAAGGGCGAATGGAACCACTACCGCATTGTGGTGAAGGGGGATCATTACCAGAGCTTCGTCAACGGGGTGCCTGCCGCCGATTTCACCCAGCCCAACGACCCTGAAGGCTACATTGGCTTCCAGGTGCACGGCATCAAGGCTGGCACCGGACCCTACAGCGTGCGCTGGCGCAATGTGAAGTTCCGCGAGACGAAGTAAGCTGACAGAGTTCAGGCCACCGGCAGGCGCATTTCAAAATGTGCGCCCTGCCCGGGAGGGCTGGTCACCTGAATGGTTCCACCGTGATTGCCACACCTGAAGCCGCCAGCGCAGGGATTGAAACAAGGTTTTCATGCGATGCCGTAGACGTGGCCTCGGCGCCGAGTTTCTTGCGCAGGTTGGAAACGTGAACGTCGAGAAGGTTCGAGAGCATGCTTTCCTCTTCGTCAAAGAGATGCTCGTAGAGCGTGGTGCGGCTGAGGACCTCGCCACGATGCAGCGCGTATTCGCGCTCGTTTTTCACTGCCTTCGCGGCGGTGTCCAGGCCTTTGACGCGATCCTGCACGGTGTCGCGTGTGGTCAGCATCAGCACGGGCGTTTTGCTGGAAGGACGCAGGGCTGCGGGCACCTGCCAGCCATTGAGGCGAGGCATCATCACATCGGGCACGATGGCGTCGTACTGTCGTTTTGCGCCTTGTAGAGGCCGTCCTCGGCGGTGTTCACTGCGTGGTTTTCCTCGCGCAACGTGGCGGTGAGGCTGTGCAGCAGGTGCGGATCATCTTCCATGACGAGGATTCTCATGCGGTTGGCAGTTTATTCGTGGCGTAGCGCCTCGATGGGATCAAGCGCGGCGGCACGTCGCGCCGGGGTGAAGCCGAAGATGACACCCACGGCGGTGGAAAAGAAAAAGGCGATCACATTGATGCGAGGATCGAATTCGAACGGCACATCGATGAGCTTTGCGAGCGAGATGCAGAGACCCAGCGCGAGCGAAATGCCGATCACACCGCCGATGGAGGACAGCGTGACGGCTTCAACGAGAAACTGCAGCAGCACTTCGCGTGCACGAGCTCCGATGGCCAGGCGGATGCCGATCTCGTGTGTGCGCTCGGTCACGGAGACTAGCATGATGTTCATGATGCCAATGCCGCCGACCAGCAGACTCACGCCGGCGACGGCAGCGAGCAGGCTCGTCATCATCTGCGTGGATGAACTGAGCGTTTCGGCGAGCTGTCGTGTGTCGCGCACGGAGAAATTGTCCGCCTCGTTTTTCTGCAATGAACGACGCTGGCGCATGAGCACGCCGATGTCGGCGATGATGGCGTCCGTGTTGGCGCCGTCTTCGGCGGACATCATGATTTCACGCACGTCATGCGCGGAGCTTTTGCCGACGAGCCGGCGTTGCAGCGTGGTCAGTGGAGCCACGATGGTGTCGTCCTGGTCGCCGCCGAAAGACTGCCCCTTGGAAACGAGGATGCCGATCACCGTGCAGGAGGCTTTGCCGAGACGAATCTTTTGTCCCAGCGCCTCGTCGGTGCCAAACAGCTCTTTCTTCGTCGTGTTGCCGATCACGCACACGGCGGCGCCGGTGCGGTAGTCCTGCTCGTTGAAGAAGCGTCCTTCCGCGACGGTCCATTTGCTGATCGTGAAATACTCCGGCGTGGTGCCGGTCACCTGCGTGTTGCGCGCGTTTTGCATGCGGATGCTGCTCAAGCTGGCGGACATGATCGGTGCGACGGCGGCGACGCCGTTGATCTGCTCGCGAATGACGTCCGCGTCGGTCTGGGTGAAGTTGGGGACGCCTGCTTGTCGTGGACCGAAGCCGGCGCCGGGGCGCAGTGTCATGAGGTTGGTGCCCAGGTTCGAGATCTGGTTCTTCACCGCCTGCGTGGTTCCTCGCCCGAGCGTGACCATCGTGATCACCGCCGCCACGCCGATGATGATGCCAAGCACGGTGAGGAAGGCGCGCGTCAGATTGCGGCGAATCTCGCGCAGCGCGATGAAGAAGGCGTTCCAGAGCATCGTCATGGCGTTCCAGAAGCGGCGGGTGGATGACGGCGGTCGGATTCGATGAGCCCGTCCTTCACACGAACGGTGCGGTGGGCGTGGGCGGCCACGTGGTCCTCATGCGTGACCATCACGATCGTGATGCCAAGTTGTTCATTGAGCTTCGTGAGCAGATGCATGATTTCGACCGTCGTGGCGGTGTCGAGATTGCCCGTGGGCTCGTCGGCAAAGAGGGTGCTCGGCTGCGTGACGAAGGCGCGGGCGATGGCCACGCGCTGCTGCTGGCCACCGGAAAGCTCGGCGGGTGTGTTGCGCATCTTCGTGGGAAGACCGACGGACACGAGGGCTTCCTGCGCACGTTCACGCCGCTCTCTTTTGGAGATGCCACGGTAGAGCAGTGGCAGCTCCACATTTTCCAATGCACTGGTGCGTGCCAGCAGGTTGAAACCTTGGAAGACAAACCCCAGCGCGTGCCGGCGCAGCAGGGAGCGCTGCTCGGAATTCAGCGAATGCACGGGAACGCCCTGGTAAAAATATTCGCCTGTCGTCGGCGTGTCGAGGCAGCCGAGCAGATTCATGAGCGTGGACTTGCCGGAGCCGCTGGGGCCCATCACCGAGATGAACTCGCCTTTCTCGATCGTGAGATCCACGCCGCGCAGCGCCTGGAACGCAGCATCACCGTGACCGTAGGTTTTCGTGAGCTGGTGCAGCGAGATCAGCGATGGTGCGATGGTGCTCATAAGCGGGACTCGTTGCTGCTGGCGCGAATGACGACAGGTGTGCCATCGCTCAATCCTTCGCCGGAGACTTCAGTGGAGCGTCCGTCCGAAAGCCTCGTTTTCACCGGCACGGCCACGGGTTTGCCATCGCGCAGCACCCACACTTGAGAACGTGGCCCCCTGGCCTTGGGGGATGCGCCGTCATCGTTCGGCGAGGGACGCTGACCGCCGCCACGACGCGAGGGACCGGGGATGAGGCTTTGCACAAACGACTTATTCTCCCCACCTGCGCCGGACTGGCCTCCGCGTGAAAAGGTGCCCGCATTGGGATCAAAGCGCAGCGCTGTCGTCGGAACGAGCAGCACGCCTTTGCTCTCCGCCACGTGAATGTCCGCCGTGGCGGTCATGCCCGGGCGCAGGCTCAGATCAGGATTATCGACTTCGAGCTCGGTTTCGTAGGTCACCACATTGTCCGTGATGGCGGAGCCAAATGACACGCGCGTGACCTTCGCGGTGTAGGTGCGATCGGGCCATGCATCCACGGTGAAACTCGCGCGCTGTCCGACCGCCACGTGACCGATGTCCGCTTCGGCCACGGCGACCTTCAATTTCATGCGTTCGAGGTTTTCGGCGATGACGAACAGTTCCGGCGAATTGAAGCTGGCGGCCACGGTTTGTCCGGGCTCCAGGCTGCGCGTGAGCACGACGCCATCGATTGGCGACCGCAAGATGGCGCGTTCCTGGTCGCTCAAATTGGCGCGCAGGGAGGCGTCGGATTGCCCCACGGCGGCCACGGCGCTGCCGAGGTCGGCTTTCGCTCGCGCGGCGGCGGCGGTGGCGGTCACCATGTCGGCCTTCGAGGGCGTGCGTCCGCCGCTGAGCTTGTGCAGTTCCTGGACGCGGGCGAGCGCGGCCTCGGTCTCCATCACGGTGGCCTCGACCTGCTTCACCCTGGCCTGTGCCGCAGCAAGAGCGGCTCGGCTGTTGTCCGTGTCCTGATCGAGGCGCCGGATGATGATTTTCGCCAGTTCCTGGCCTTTTTTTACGCGGTCGTTGATGTCCACATACACCTCGCCCGCGTTGCCGGAGAGTATGCTGCCGATGGTGACCTGATTGGTCGGTTCCAGATTGCCCGTGGCGGTGACGGTGAGACTGATGTCGCCGCGTTTCACCGGTTCGGTGACGTAGGAGGGCGGGGCATTGTCGGCAGCACTGCTGCGGTTCCACGCAAACCATCCGGCTGTGAGCAGCGCAATGATCACCAGAAGCCACAGCAACCAGCGAAATGGTGAGCGCGAATGTACGGCACCGATGATCTTGGCGAGTTCAGCGGGGGAAGGTGACGAAAGCTTGTCCATGTTAAGGGCGGGATTTGAAAATCATGAGCCTTGCTTCGACCAGCCGCCGCCGAGGGCGCGGTAGAGCTGGATGTGAGCGCTGGCGTTGGTTCCGAGCGTGAGGGTCTGCTGCTCCTCCAGGCTAAGGAGCGTGCGTTGCGTGTCGAGCACCTGCAAAAGATCGGCCTGACCGGCTTCAAAACTCTGCGCCGCGAGCGTTGCAGCTTCGCGCGCGGAGACAATGGCATCTCCCAGCGTGATCAGCCGCTCCCGGGTGCGGCGTATCGAGGCGAGCGCGTTCTCCACTTCGGACAAAGCGGTGAGCACCATGGCTTCGTAAGCGATGAGCGCCTGCTTCTCCACGGCGCTTTGCGCGTAGATTGTCTGCCGGATGCGGCCTGCGTTGAAGATGGGCGCGGCCAGACTGCCGGCGATGCTGGCGGCGGCCGTCTCGGGCGACAAAAAACTCGCCACTCGCGTGGCGGTGGTGCCGAGATCGCCGTTAAGAGTCAGCGTGGGAAGCTGCTGGCGTTCGGCCGACTTCCTCCGCGCGGCGGCGGCTTCCACCGCACGTTGCGCAGCACGCACGTCGGGCCGTTGACGCAATGTGTCGGACGGAATGCCGATGGCGAGCATCGACGACGGCTTTGGCACCTGACGCGGCTTCGCCAGCAGGGTGTCCAACGAGCCTGGCGTTTTGCCGGACAGCAATGTGAGCCTGTTCTTCGCCTGTGTGATCGCGAGTTTGAGCGTGGGGATTGTCGCACGTGCGAGTTCCAGCGAACTGGAGGCCTGCTGGGTTTCAAACACATTCGTCTCTCCCGCCTGCTGCTTCCAACGCGTGATTTGAACCGTGTCACTGCGTGCGGCCAAATTTCGCTCATACACGGCGAGTTGGCCTTCCGCCGCCCGCAGGTCCACATAGCTCTCGGCCACCGCCGCTGCCAGGGTGACTTGGGCGGCATGATAGTTTTCTTCCGCCTGGGCCAGATCTGCGGAACTGGCGCGGAGGTTTTGACGCAGTTTGCCGGAGAGGTCGATCTCCCAGCTCATGGTCACATCCGCACCATAGCTGTCGCTGGTGGAAACGCCCGTGCGTCGGTTCTCCGATCGTGCCCCCTGGCCCGATACATCGCCGTTGAGCGATGGAAAGAGCGCCGCGCGGGTCACGCCGCGTCGTGCGCGGGCTTCGTCAATGCGGGCCAGCGTCGTGCGAACGTCAGGGCTGGATTGCAGCGCATCGGCGATGATCCGGTCGAGCACGGGATCGTTGAAACGCGTCCACCAGCGGGCGAGGTGAGCGGTGTCGAGCGGCTTCAAGGACGCCCCTGGCGCCTGCTGCCATGCTGCGGGAGTCTTGATGGCGCTCTGAGGGCGTTGTGTCCAGGTGCAGGAGGCCGTCAGCAGCGTGCCAGCCAGCACTGGCAGACAAAATGAAGCACGCAGAAGAATTGGGGATTTCATGGGGGCAGGCCGCTTTCCGGCCCGCCAGCATCTTCCTTCCACCACCTTTTGAAAAGGTGAAGATGCGGCAGAAAAGGTCAAAAAGCCGCCTCTCCTGCCGGTCGGGTCGCTGGCGAGCGCCAATTGCGCCTGCGGACCACCAGCAGCCCCAGGACAGCCGCCAGCCCGCCCGCTCCGAAAACTTTCCAGTCTTTCCACCACGATCGTGGATGAACCGGGATCGCCTTGGATTGATCGCCCGCAAGCAGGAGCATCCACTTCGGTGGTGCATCGGGATTCGACTCGTCTTGCGTCCACAGCAGCACGTCGTGCATTTTACCCTTGGGCATCTCAAAGACGATCTCCGGTGTTTGGCTGCGCCACTGCCATGAGGCGGTGATCAGTTGATGCGACTGGTCGTCGGTGTCGGATGGCAGGTAGGACGCAGGGGCGAACTTGGCCCAGTTCTGATGTATGGAATGCGAAGCCCTCGTGAGCTTCGAAAGCTCGATCAGTTCTCCCTGGCTTTGCAGCCGCACAGGATCGCTGAGGGCGTCAAGCGCTGCGGCTTCATCCGCTATGAGCGGGTTGCTGCCAAAGTCGGCGGTCACATCCAGCCGCACTTCGGCGTCGCTCATCAAGGTGAGCTTGGCGCTCAAAAACTCCGCCCCGTGACCCAAAGCATACAGGGGGGCCAGAACGGCTCCCCCTGCGGCGAGAATGAGGATGGATCGCGCGATGCGCATCATTACTTTTTCACGTTCCAGCGCAGCACGCGGCCCCACTTGTTCCACTCGGTTTCGAGGATGTTGCCATCATTGTCGAAGCTGATGCCATGCGGGCTGGTCACGATGCCCTGCTGCCAGTCCTTCGGGGCAATGCCGGGGGTATTGGTCATCTGCGGGTTGGTGCCGAGGTCGGCCACGCGCTTGTTGTTCTTGTCCCAGACGCTGATATTGCCGGCGATTTCCGCCACGCACATCAGGTCGCCGTGGAAGCTGGCGGAGCTGGGATTCCGCATTTCGGTGGCGATCTCGCCGATGAAATTACCCGCGAGGTCGGTGTGCAGCATGCGCTTGTGGCCGCGGTCACAGATCATGACGCGGGCGGGTTCAAAGCGTGTGTCGATGAAGATCTTGTGGGCGTTGGCCAGCGCGAGAGGCTTGTCTGGGCCGCCGAAGACGCTCTTGAACTTGCCATCACCGCTGAACACGAAGATGAAGCTGCGGCCGTAGCCATCGACGACGTAGATGTCGCCGTTGGGAGCCACGTCGCAGTTAGTGAGCTTGAGTCCACCGGCTGCGGCGACGCCTTTTTCCTTGGCGATTTTCTTCTCGGTGCCGTCAGCGAGCTTCAGGGTGATCTCTGTTTTTGAATCGGCAATGCGGATGCCGGAAGCAATGGGTGTTTTCTTTTTCGGGTCGGCTGCGTCGCTCTTGGTGACAGCGACGAAATCGCGCTGCTCAGCCGGGAAGGCGCTGGTGGGGATTTCCATCACGATGGTGCCATCCAGGTTGCACTTGATGACCTTCTGCTCGCCAAGCACGGCGGCGTAGATGTGCTCGCCACCGCCAAGCTTGCGAATCACAAAGCCATGCAGGGAAGGGGGGAGGGGAAGCGTTTTGATGAACTTGCCGTCCTTGCCGTACACCTGCAGACCTGCCGGGGCAGGGTCTTTGTCCTGCACGCTCACATAGATGTTGCCGGCAGAATCCACAGCGATCTCGCCATGGCCGTCGCCGATGGTTTCCTTGCCAGGAGGCGGGGTGATGAAGTTCGGGACGAATTCGTAGGCCACTTCGGCGGCAGCAGTGCTGGCGAGGGCCATGACGGACAGGAGGGAGAGGATGCGGTTGCTCATCAGGCGGATTCAAACGGAACGCGGGGGCAGCGTCAATCGTACAACGGTGATTTTGCTGGATGATCCTGTCATATGGCAGGAAACTTCAGGTCACACAGCGTGTTCCCATGCATCTTCCCATGAAAAGAGTTCTCTTCATTCTTCTAGGCAGCGCAGCGCTGGTGGTCTCCGTCGCCGGTCTGCGCGCTCAGGCGAAGCTCACTGAGTTTGACGAAAAATTCAAGGCTTTCGACCACAACAGCGACGGCATCATCAGTGGAGATGAAATGAATGGCGCGAACTACCTGCCCCGGCTGGATTTGAACAAGGATGGCAAGCTGACGCGTGACGAGGCGCACGAAGCCGTCCAGAAAATGCGCAAGCTCTCGGGCAACGCACCCGCAGGGGGCGGTGATGAGCCAACGCCGGTCCTCTTCAAGCGGCTGGACAAAAACAGCGACGGCAGGCTTACCGTGGAAGAATTGCCGAGCAAGAAATGGTTCAACGGCCTCGATACAGACAAAGACGGCTCGGTGACTCTGGAGGAGGCGGAGAAGGTGATCGCCACTTTGCGCAAACGTGGCAGCACGGGAAGCGCAGCCACTGAAGGTCCGATCAAACCCGCCTCCGAGGATCCATCCTTCAAGGAAGCACCTGAGTTGCTCAAGGGCAGCGATCATGGAGTGGGTCGCATGGTGGCCGATCTCACTTTGAAGACCTTGAAGGGAAATGAAATCAAACTGAGCAGCGCCGCAGGCAAGAACGGCCTCGTGATTGCTTTGTTCAGCGCTAGCTGCCCGATCAGCGGCAAGCTGGCTCCCGAGACCGCCCGGCTGGAAGCTTCCTTGAAGGAACAGGGGGTGGGCATGCTGCTGGTGAACGCTCCGCCGGGACAAAAAGCCGAGGAGATCGAGCGGTTCATCGCAGACCACAAGCTGGTCTCCCCCGTCGCTATAGATGCAGATGGCAAACTTGCGAAGCAACTGGCTGCAACGACCACCACAGAGGTGTTCCTGCTCGATGCGGCACGCACGCTCGTCTACCGCGGCGCGCTGAATGATCAATATGGCCTCGGCTATTCCAAGGACATGCCGCAGCATCATTACCTGCGTGATGCCGTGGTTGCGATGTTGCGTGAAGAGCCGGCAGAGCTGGTCGCGACCAGTGCGCCGGGATGCGCGCTGGATTTGCCGCCGCAGCAGGGAACCGCCAGCACGCCCGTGACTTATCACCGTGATATCGCTCGTATCATGGAGGCAAACTGCGTGGAGTGCCATCACACGGGTGGCGTGGGGCCGTTCGCACTGGATTCGTATGAGGCGGTGATCGAGCACGCAGGGATGATCCGCAAGCAGGTGGAGCGTGGGGCCATGCCGCCCTGGTTCGCTGCTCCGCTGGAAGGGCGCGCCCACTCACCATGGATCAATGACCGTTCTTTATCCGGGAGAGATCGTGCCGATTTGCTCGCATGGCTGAGTGCAGACCGTACCAAGGGCGACATTGCGGATGCGCCGAAGCATCGTGTTTTCCCAAGCGAATGGAGCATTGGCAAGCCGGATGCGGTCGTTGCTGGTGCGAAGCCGATTTCAGTCAAGGCCGAGGGCACGATGCCTTATCAGCATGTGACGGTGACCACGGATTTCCCGGAAGACCGCTGGGTGCGCGGCTATGAAATTCTTCCCAGCGCCCGCGAAGTGGTGCATCACGTCATTGTCAGCGTGCATGAAAAAGGCAGCAAGGTGCGCGGTGGCGGCGATGAAGGCGCCGAAGGCTACTGGGCTGCTTATGTCCCCGGCAACACGAAGCAGGTCTATCCCGAGGGCTTTGCCCGCAGGCTGCCCGCCGGTGCGACGGTGAGTTTCCAAATACACTACACGCCGAACGGCAAGGCGGTGGAAGACACGATTCGCATGGGGCTGTTGTTTTCCAAGGCTCCGCCGAAATATGTCGTTCACACCACCGGCTTGTCCAATACGCGCCTCAGCATCCCTCCGGGAGAGTCCGATCATGTGGAGGTGGCCCAGCGTACGCTGCCCGTGGACGTCAATGTCATGGCTTGGATGGCCCACATGCACGTGCGTGGCAAGGCCTTCAAATTTGAGGTCACTCTGCCCGGCGGCAAGACCGAGACGCTGCTGGACATCCCCAAATATGACTTCAACTGGCAGCTCCGCTACGACTACGCCGTACCACATTTCCTGCCCCGAGGCAGCAAGGTGAAAATCACCGCCGTGTATGACAACAGCGCCGGCAATCCGGCCAACCCTGATCCCACCAAAACCGTGCGCTGGGGGCAGCAGACCTTCGACGAGATGATGATTGGCTACATGGAGCACTACACGCCGTTGAACCAGGAGGTCGCCGACGTGAGGAAGTGAATTTTCTCAGCGATAGCGCGACGCGCCTTCATTGAGGAAATTGGCATGAACTGTTTTTCGGATTTCCAACAATTCGGGGATGAACTGCTTCAAATACGGCGCTCTGTCCGCGTTGGAGAGCATGCTTATTTGTGAAGAAGAAGTCTGGGCAACGGAGGTGAAGAATTCAGCAAACACAGGCACCACCTGGGTCATTGCCATCGTGCCTTTCGCGGCCCCCAGGCGTTGATTGACCCTGGCAATGCCGTTGCTGATGGCGGCTCCTAAAGTAAATCTGCTGCCATCCACGATGACCTGGCGGATAATGTAGTCACCTCGGGGCCGGCTGGGAATATCAAACCCTCCGCGATTGGGCTTGGGATCGAGGTAGCATGCGGCAGCCAAAGTCAAAGTATCACGGTGGAAAGCTTTCAGCTCGGCCAATGAGCTCATCAGCGAGGTGTATTGCATTTTCCGCCATTGGGTCACCTTGTCAGGCCTCACCGCAAAGCGTCTTACATTTTCGAACACGGTTCCCCGGGTCCAGATGTCACTTTTGCCTGAATCCAGGTAGGTTGAGATGCCAAGCACCTGCTTTGTGTCTGTGAGGACAACGGGTCCGCCGCTGTTGCCGGGCACGATCTGACAACTGACTTCGATCCGGTCACTTCCCAAACCTAGCACCGCGCCTTCCAGCGAAGTCACGGCGTCACCCCCCAAACTGTTGCCATAGGCGGTCACCCTTTGATTGACGGCGACTGAAAAATTGGTGTCTACAAGGGCATAGGCAGTCTCGCCCTCTTTGAGCGTCACAGGGAAACGTGCCACGTCTTCAAGGCCATTGGATGAGTTGGAATCATAGGTATTCGAAAGCTCAATCTCGTATGGAATCGGGATATTCCGCCCCGATGCCGTTTTGATGCTCTCAATCTTGGAGGTGAAACTTTTGGGCGTGCCACAGATGACATGCGCGTTGGTATAAACGTAGGTTTTGCCATTCGCCTGGGCGATGAATCCTGAGCCGCTGCCATGGTCTGTTTTAATGATGATGAGACAACCGGCATCAAAGGATGAACCCGTCGCCGCCGGCGCAGGTGCGTTTGTCGTCACGCTGGGCGTGGCTGGTGCTTGGGCTTTGGCCGTTTCCGGCTGCGCAGGCTCACTGGATGGGGATTTTGATCTGAGCGCTGCTTCTGGAGGCGATGTTTTAAAAGCCGTAACCGCAGTGATCAGCTTGGGTATCAGGGCGTTCGCTCCCAGATCATACTTTTCTTTCAAATTCTCAGGCAGCAGATCCACCGCAACAGTGCCGACGCCATCGGCATAAATCAATGAGATGCCTGATTCATCCACTTTGCGGATTTTGGCAGACCGGACCAGCTTGCCATTGGTAAGCGTGAAATCTCCCAATTCCTTGCCAGCGGCAGCGGAACGTGCGTTCTCCACTGCCGTTTTGAAGGAGTCGGTGTTCTGGGCCAGGTCGGCGTTGATTTTTTCAAGTCGCTTGTCCAGGATGTCCTTGGCCTTCAGGAGCACCTGGTTTTTCTCCATGGTGTCACGGCGTTGCTGGAGAAACGCTTTCTTTTGAGCGATGAGACTGCGCTGGGAGGCAAGTCGGGTGGTGGCTTCCTGCACCGCCACCTCCGCTGCCTTGAGCTTGGTGGTATGATCGTGATAAAAATAGCCACCGAGGCCGCCGCCGATTAAAACCAGAAGCCAAAACTTGGGTGAGGTAAGCATGATGATGGGAATTATTGAGCGTTGAGGGCTTTGTAGGCATCAAGCTTGGCGTGAACTTTTTTCAGCAGATCATCGCCCTGGGTGCATTTTTTGCTCAGCCCGGCCAGAGCCTGTTCGATGGAGGCATTGTACTTCACCCATTCCATATGCTGCTGTTCCAGCAGATTCAGGTCAATGGTATTGGTGCCTTGGACTAGTTCAGCGTCGAGATGTTGCAGTTCTTCGTTGCCTTGAAGGAATGCTGCTTCCAAACCGGCCTGTTCTTTGGTCAGGGGCTCATTTTTATCACAGGAGCTTGCCAATAAAATGCCTGCCAAAGCAGTGAAAATGCATGGGTGGTTCATATGGAACATTCTTAGCATCAGACCATGGGGCATCAAAAGTGACAAGAAAAAATGCTGCAGGATGTGCGGGATATTTGGCTGAAAGCTGACAACGCGACAAGCAGCGCTGCGCCGCGACAAGATCATTTCGAATGATGGCAGAATGGAGCCGTCCCGGGTGGGGGCATGGCGCACTTCACGCGGCTGAATCCGGAGATGGCGGGCGCAGACAGGGCGTTACTTGCCTCTTATTGCATAGTCGAGTTCGACGGCGAGTTTTCCACGTTCCTCAATCAGGCTGGCCTTTTGATTCTGCAGTAAAGCTGCCTGGGCCAGATTTTTATTCGCATTTTCAGTGTGCCGGGTGGAAGGCACCCCGCGAAATTTGGCTGTCTCTGCCAGTGACTGATGGCTTTTGGCCGCTGATACATATTGCGCCGCTAAAGTAGCGCAGTTTGCGATGCGTGAATCCAGCTCAGCCATTCGTAATTTGATGCTCTTTATCTTGGAATCATCAACGGTGATTGTTTTGGCCATGGGGCTGGCGGAAGGCGCACTGGCAGGAATTTCGAGGGGTGGGATTGATGGATTGTCGATACCGTCCGTTCCTGGCTCTTGCAGCAATGCCGTTTGGGCTTGCTCAATCAGGGGGACAAGAGCATTCGGCCCCAGATCATATTGTTCCTTCAAATTTTCAGGAACCTGATCCGATGGAATGGTGCCGACGCCATCAGCATGGATGAAAGAAATGC
>NZ_JBGANL010000157.1:0-2607 GCF_044222345.1 Prosthecobacter sp. | reverse complement strand
CACCGCGCGTCCTGCTCGTGTGCCCGGCCGCGCTTGGTGATTTCTCAGCCCTGCCCGATCTCGATGCGCGCATCGCTCAGGGTCGTGCGAAGTCACTGCAACTCCCGCGCTACTACCAGGCCATCGCCAAGACCTGGGGCGTGAGTTTTCTCAATGCGCAGGAGCACGTCACCGTCAGCGCCGTGGATGGCATTCACTTCGACGCCGACGGTCACGCCTCCCTCGGAGCCGCCATCGCCGCCAGCGTGAAGGCGATGGGCTAAGAGATGGCTGCGTCGCGCGTCTTCACGAGGCAAGTTTTTAACCACTGGCTGACACTGACCTGACACTAACAAGAGCCTGAGAAGCTGGTCCATTGTCAGTGTGAGTTAGTGTCAGTCAGTGGCTCTTTAATCATCCATCAACACATGAAACTCATCTGTCTGCTCCTCGCGCTCGCCACCGTGGCCAGCGCTGCCGTTCCCAGCCGCCCCGCTGCCACTGCATCGAAGATCGTCCGCACCTGGAAGTCGGCTGATGGACGCGCCTTGGAAGCCGAGCTGCTGGACTTCGACGCCACCGAGATTCGCATCAAGCGCAGCGCTGACTTCCAGATCATGAAGGTGCCGGTCAAGGCGTTCTCGAAGGAGGACCAGGAGTTCGTCGCTGGCCTGCTGCATGACCGGGCCATCAATGAGAGCCTCACGAAGGGACCCTTCGCCGAGAAGATGACCGGAGCCTTCGTGCAGGCCGTCTCGAAGCAGGGGCTCAACTACCAGATCTATGGCAACCCGAAGTGGGACAACACGCAGCGCTACCCGCTGGTCATCTGGCTGCATGGCTCCGGTCAGAGCGGCAGTGATAACACCTCGCAGATGGGCGGCGCGACGGGCGTCTTCACCAATGCCGAGCACCAGGCGAAGAACCCGTGCTTCATGATCGCCCCGCAGTGCCCGGATGCTGACATCGGCTGGAACAAGCAGGTGGCCGACCACCTCATGGCCCTCATCGCCGACCTCACCGACAAGCTGCCCATCGACACGCATCGCCTCTATCTCACCGGCTCCAGCATGGGCGGCTTTGGCTCGTTCAGTCTCGCGACGAAGTATCCCAAGGTCTTCGCCGCCGTCGTGCCGCTGTGTGGTGGCAGCGACCCGAAGAACGCCGAGGTGCTCAAGCAGGTGCCCCTCTGGGCCTTCCACGGCGACAAGGACGAGATGGTGCCCGTGGAGCGCACGCGCAACGTCATGAAAGCCATCAAGGCCGCTGGCGGCACGCTGAGCAAATACAGCGAACTCGCCGGTGCGGGTCACGGCATCACCGGCATCGTCTATCCCAAGGAAGAGCTGCACGAATGGCTCTTCGCGCAGCACCTCAAGGGCGTGACGGAATAACGCTGATCAGACCCGCGCCTCCAGGAGAAGGCTATCGCATGAGTGCTGGAGTTCAGGCTTTAGCCCAATGCCATCAAGTAAAAGGGATGTGGAGGATGGATAGAATGCAGGAGCCAAGGGCTTGGTGGCGCTGACGGATACGCGGCCAATCGGTGGTGGGTTTGCGCAGGCCTCGGGGACAACTGCGCTGTCTTCGTGGCGGGATGCGGGCTTCGCGGCGAATCATCTTCTCAAAACGCCGGATGAAGGTGCGCTGCTGCGTGGCGCTCATCAGGTCGTGGCTCAGCGAGAGCACCAGGGCGGCCTGCTGCATGTGCCGCGCGATCTTGCGAATGCTCAGCCGCACGGCGGGCAGTTCCTCGGCCTCGGCCAGTTCCAGGCGTTGCGTGGCCAGCTGGCTCGCTGCCAGGATGAGTGCTCCAAACTCTGCCTGCGCGCCCTCGATGCTGCCCGCGCGCATCAGATTGTCTCGACGCGTATGCGCTTTGAGTTCGCGGAAGAACAGCTCCGCCTCCCAGCGCTGGGCATAGAGTCGCGCGAGTTCTGCGGCGGGATGCTTGCGCTCATCCAGCAGCGTCGTCCACAGGCGCAGCTCGCTCTTCTTGCTCTGACCTTCGCGCTGCACTTCGGCCCGGATCTCACGCAGGCGCAGCGGCTTGCGCTCTTGCTTGCGGCGTGACTTGTCCTCCAGCACCACGTCCACCAGGGCGCTGCCGTCGCGCAGCACTTCGAGCACCCGTGCCTTGCGGTTCTCGATCACGCGCACCAGCACCTGACATTGCTCCGCGCTGCGCTCGCACACGGCGTGGATGAAGCCCGCGCCGCCATAGAGCCGGTCCGCCAGCAGCAACGCTGGCTCCCCGGCGGGCAGTTGTCCCAGCAAAGCCTTGGCCAGGGTGATCTCTCCAGTGGCGTGCTCCGCCAGTGCCTGCTCGCACTGCGCACCCAGGGGCTGATGCGTGCCCAGTTCAATGAGCACCGCGCTCATGAACTTGGGGAACGCGCCCGGCTGCCCCTTCTGGTTGGTGGGCGAGGCCAGCCGCGAGGTGACCTGCGGCGTGTTGACCAAGCTCCACGCCGAACCATCCACGGCCAGCAGGCGCATGCCGTCATAGAAGCACTCCGGCTGGCTGCGCAGCTTGGCCAGAGGCCGCAGCAGATGGGCAAAGAGCGCTTCAAACCAAGGCCAGCCCAGCGACGCGCGGCGCTGTTGGGCCGCCGAATCGGAGATGGA
>NZ_JBGANL010000156.1:0-2634 GCF_044222345.1 Prosthecobacter sp. | reverse complement strand
AGCGTGGCAGCGTGGAAGCGGGCGTGAGGTGAGGGGCTGATCAGAGCCTTGTCATACCTCCGCTCATTAAGTCTTGTGAAAGCCAGCGATCACTTCCAGCAGCAACTGTGTCAGTGAGCAAGCTGGAAGTTGGGGCAGGCGATCAATTTGTTGAGGACGCAGAGCAGTTTGCGCATGACGGCGGTGATGGC
Source organism: Prosthecobacter sp. (assembly GCF_044222345.1). Lineage (GTDB taxonomy): Bacteria > Verrucomicrobiota > Verrucomicrobiia > Verrucomicrobiales > Verrucomicrobiaceae > Prosthecobacter. The sequence continues at coordinate 2,443 of NZ_JBGANL010000156.1, read as the reverse complement.
GACTTTGAAGGGCTTGCCGCGTTGCACGAGGCGCTGGAAGAAGGCTTTGAGCACGGGGTTGAGACGGACGCTGCGCAAAGACGCCATGTAGAGCACTCTTCGCACTTTGTGACGGCCACCCTGGATGTGCCGCTCTCCTCTCATCGGGCCGCTGTCATGAGGATGCGGGGCCAGCCCTGCCAGCGAGCTGATGCACGCATCGCTGAGCAAGCCGAGTTCCGGCAGTTCAGCCATCAAGGTGGCGGCGGATACCGAGGCGATGCCTTGCATCTGTTGCAGGCGTTTTGCCTTGGCGCTGGCCTCCGGCCGGGCCAACAGGGCGGCGATGAGTTTCTCAAGTGCACGGATTTGCTGGCCGAGTGTTTTGATCAGCGCCGTGGCCTGTTTGCAGAGCGTGGCGTGGGTGATCTGATGCAATTGCGTCTTCTGCACGGCTCGTGCCGCCACCAGTTGCTCACGTCGGCTGACCAGATCGGCGAGTTCCATTTCCCAGTCTGCCGGCAGGTGGTCTGCCTTGGGCTTGAGCGTCTGCCCGAAGCGGCTGAGCACCGCCGCGTCGATCTGGTCGGTCTTGGCGAGTTTCATGGTGGCCTTGGCAAAATGCCTCACACGGGCGGGATTGATGCGGCTGACGGCCTTGTCGGCGTGCAGCAGGGCGAGCCACAGCGCATGTTCGTAGCCGCCGCTGGCCTCCAGCACGACATGGGCGTTGGCGGGCAGAGAGTTGATGAGCTTGGAATGTCCGGCCTTGGTGTTGGCCATGCGCTGGACGGTGCCGGGTTTGAGACCGTGGATGTCGAGCCATTTGGCACAGACATCCACGCCGATGTGGACAACGCCCCCTATGGAGGCAGGATGGGTGTTCATGGTTGGGATGAGTTTGAGTTGCTGGACTTCATTCTTGTGATGCGAGCTGCCGCGCCGGGTCGCCCTGGCGCAGGCTCAGTCAACTGTTCGAGTTCAAGCTTGTCCTGGCGCGTGAGCGAACGTGCTGCTGGGTCGGCCTCAAAGGGCCTTGATTCAGGTCGGTCTGTCTCACTCGCTCTCGGGGGTGTTGGCCGTCACCAACACTCCCGAGTTCCAAGCCTCCTCTTTTGTCAGCCAGGAATCAGGACTCCTCCACATACAAGATTCAAGGAGGCCAGCAGATTGGTCATTTAGAATAATCTGCGGGCCTCCCTGAATCTGCTGAAAATCACAAACCATGACGATGTCGGATAAGGATCAGTATTTCGGAAAGATGGCCGGACTCGGAAAGCGCTCGTCGATGTTGGAGGCGCCGTTGCCGAGATACTCTTCGCGCGGCAAGTGGACATCCGGCCAGCCGCTGGGACGAACTTTGACGATGCGTGTGGGGCGCATGCCTTCGGTGATGAGATCGGTCTCGAACTTGATCTGGATGCCGCTGCTGCCGAGCGGCGCTTGGCCGGGCAGTTGAGTGACCTCGAGCAGCTTGCCACGAGCGGCCATCTGCGTGGGTCCGGCGGTGCCGCCTTCGGTGTGCTTGAGCGTGTTCTCGACGGCGTTCATCAGTGCATTTCCGCCTTGTTTGAAGTCCGCGTAGAGCGAGGCGTCCATGCCGCCGAAGAGCGTCGCGGTCACGGTGGCGCGACCAAACTTGCCATACTCGACTGCATCGACCCATGCGGGCATCCAACGGCCGCGGATGAAGGCCTTGTGCGTTTCGGTCTGGCGAAGCGTCGCGTTTTGGACCGCGTCGTCATCCAGCCAGATATCTGATATGTGAAAGCGGCCGAACACACCGCCGGGCGTAGGCTTCCAGGTGAGGCCGAGTTGCACGACTTGCCCATTGAGCGTCTTCTTTCCGTCGGCAGGCCATGCGCCTTCGTCGATGAGGTTCTTGATGAGCAAACATTCGTGGCCACGCCAGGCGCGGGTGGCGGCATCGAAGGTGAGCGCTTCATCGCTGGCATTTTTGTTCGCTTCATTCTTGGCGCTGCAGGTCGCGGTGAGAGTTCCCGCGAGATTCTTGATCTCCAGTTCCTTCAACTTCCACACGAGGCCTTCGCGCTGACAGCGGCTGGGCTCATCTTCGAGTAACAAGACGTGATTCTCTGCGGGCGCGGTGCCGAGATTGCCAGCCTTTGTTTTTTCGCGGCTGTTCACCGGCAAGACAGGCACGGACGAAGTCTTTGGATCGGGCGGCAGGAACGCGCGGACATGCAGCATGGTTCCCAGCGGAATGTCCCGCAGATCCGCCGGCGCACCTTGATATCGCACAATGGCATACGGCAGCAGCGCGAACGGATTCGGAGCGGTAGTGCGGAAGATGCCCGGTGATCTCACGCGGAGGCTGCCGCGACGGTTCGCATGATCGACAAAGGTGAGTTCGCCGCGATACGCGTGCGCTTTCTCCAACGGCGGAAACTTTCCCGCTTCGGGACGGAAGACTTCAGTTCCTGGTTCTTTGTTCTTGGTTCTT
>NZ_JBGANL010000020.1:0-105895 GCF_044222345.1 Prosthecobacter sp. | reverse complement strand
GCTCACATACGCTGGCGATCCAAACGCAGGCGGAGCCACCTTCGCCGAAGTCGAAGTCGTCCGCGCCGGCACCGTGCGGCGGTACAAATCACCCGTGCAAGAGACAAGCCCACCAGCCGTCACCAAGGCGCAAACAAGCAGAAGAGAAAGTTTCATAAAAAGCGAAGCAGTAAGATTTTAGAGCAACAGCAGGATAATAACCATCCAAGCCCCGCCTGTCTCTCACAATAAATCGTCGCACCATGGCAGCCTGGAGGGAGGGCGCTGCGGTGCCGACAACCTTGAACAGGGCTGGCAAACAGGCAGCCTCACCTGCAGCAGCCTCGCAGTCATGGGCAGAAAGCGCGGAATGCCACGCGGAGCGTCAGCTTCACCTCGGCGGCGCTCGCTTTGACAGCACCCAAGGCTAGAGCATTTTAAATAAAAAAGTGGCCTCATCTGGGTTGAAAAATCCAAAGCTATCGCGAGGGCGACAGCAAAGTGGCCCGCACAGTCCCCTGTGCGGCGCTCCGCCACACCCATCAAATCCGCGTCACCGCCGCCGCCCTATTAGGCTATAAAATAATTTAAAATGCTCTAAGCACTTGAAAATGATCACCTGGTGGAGGCTACATCGTGGAACGGCTGGAACAAGATCAGCGGAAGGCCAGGACGGCTGCTGTCAGTTGCGGAACACACTGAAGGTGGACACAGGACCAAAGCCCCGGCTTCATCACGGCGCTTCCAGCTTCGCGATCTCCTCAGCCTTCAGCGCCCGGTCAAACACCGCGATCTCATCCAGCCGCCCTTCCCAGTTCGAGTCATTGTCGCTGCGTCCGCCGAAGAAGCACTCCAGCGGGGCTCGGGCCGCTGCCATGACGCTCTCCGTTTCAAGCTCCAGCGTGCCATTGAGATAGGCACGCACCTGGTTCTTGTCGCGCACCACCACCAGATGCTGCCACTGCCAGCGCGGGATCTCGCTCTTGCCTGCCACGAGGTTCTTGTCGTTCGTGCCGCTGAAGAAGATCAGCTTGCCGGTGTGGCCGCTCTTCCCGCCGATGCCGAGGTGCTCGCCCATCACGCTGAGTCCATGGTCCTGCCCCCGGGAGAACAACCAGCCGCTGGTCTCGCGCCCGTCATTCGGCATGCCGTTCCAAAACCACAGCGAGACAGAATATTGACTCCCCAGCCCGGCAAGGCGTGAGCGAATGCGCGCACCCACCAGATGCGGAGCGCGGTTCACTTCGTCAGCACAAAAGCTCGCGGACTTGGGGCCTTCAAGGTAGTAGGCCACATCACGCTCATACACCGCATCATGGCCGTGGGGGCTCGCATCCGCCGCCACCGGTCCGGTGAATTCGTTCAGGCGCCAGTAAGCCGCCGGTTTCAGTGCCAGCACCGCCTTGGCGGCTGCGCCATTGCCCAGCTTCCATTCCTTGCGCGGCTTCTCCGCCACTCGCTCCAGCGCGGCGATGGCCGCCCCCGCGATCTTCGGCTCCGCATTCACCTCCAGCCCGGCGGAGCGTGCCGCCCAGGTGTTGTAGCCGCCCCACGCATGCATCTCCGGCGGCGGGATGTAGCCGTCGCCACCATTCGCGAGCTCGATCACCATCGTGTGGGGCAGGGGACTCGCCGCTTTGATCTTCAGCCCCGTAATCGCGTACGTCTCATTCGGCGTCGTGGCGATGCCGATGTCTCCGAGGCGCACCCCTTGCACCACGATCTCCGTCTGCTGCCGCTCATTCAAAAGAATCTGCTCCCGCGCATACACCTCCGTCTGCGTCTTCGCCAGCCGGTCGCCCATCTCCGCCATCACACGCTGCGCCCACTCCAGGCGCTGCTTGTCCGGCGTACGATATTTCAAAGTCATGCGTGTCTCCGTCATCGCCACGGTGGGATTCTCTTCATATTTGATGCCGGCGTAGGCCTTCATCGCGATGTCCAGCAACCCGTTCGCATACTCATCCATGGTCGGCTTCGGCCGGTCCTTCTCCGGGATCGTGTAATCCGTGCGGTAGATGTCCCCGCTGCAGCCATGCGACATCAAGCCCACCATCTTTCCTTCCGGGTCGATGCGCTTCTGCAGTCCATCCGAAAACAGGCCGAAGTAATCCGCGCCGATGTCCTTGTCGCCAAAGTAGTGCATCGAAAAATTCGCTAGCACCGCCAGCGGTTTCCCGTCCTTCGTTTGGATGGAGATCAGCGAAAGGTCCGGATCCTCCGGGCCGGACTCGCCCGTCACATCATCCCAGTTGCGCCCCGCATGCATGTTGGCCCGCACCGACTTGTTGCCAAAGGGATCTTCCACCACGCGGTCCGGCCTGCGAATCCACTGCCGCAGCGCGGTGAACTCCGCTGCATTCGCCTTGGCAAAGCCGATGCGCGCAGGCACCATCGCCGCCTGCGCCGCCGCGATGGCCTCCACGAGTTTCTCCTTCAAAAAAGGCACATAGCTCGGATCAGGGTCCGTGCCCAGGCAGCCCATGGAAGCCGGGACGGAATGCGCATGCGTGGCGGAAATCAGCAGGCGCTCCGCCGGGATGCCCGTCTTCGCCGCCGCCATCTTCTTCGCATCGTCCAGCACCTCGCGGCTCATCATGCAGCTGTCCGCCACCACGATGGCCAGCTCCGTCTTGCCATCCGTTGCCACGATGGCGCGCGCATGCACGCGTGAGGTGATCTTGTCCACGTAGCGGCTCAGCATCCCGCCATTCACCAGCACTGGCAGCTTCGGCGGCGAGATGTCCACGACCGCCGCCCCCGCTTTGAACTCAGCGTGAATCGAGGTGGCAAACAGCAGAACAGAAAGCGGGAGAATAAAACGCATCATGGTGCGTGAGAATACGCCGCCGGTGGCGGTGCTTATTATGCCCAATACGCCGCCTTTTGTGACTTCCCATCATCGCCCCCTCTGGAAGAGCCTGCAGCAAACCCAGCACGGCGTGGTCCGCACTCTCCGAATGCGGTCAGGAACTCAGCACCGCACTCCACCACCATCCCTCACTTCGTCATTTGCAAAAACGCCGCCGCATACCTCTTGCCCAGTTCCCGGTACGCCGCTGAATCAAAGTGCACCTTGTCACCCTTGTGGTGCAATCCCTCCGCCGTCACGAAGGCTGTGTGCGGCACCTCCTTGGGCAGATCCCGGTGCGCCTTGTCCACCAGCACCTTCTCCGGCGACCACGGCACTTCATCAAACACGCCCATCTGTCCCGCGATGAACGGCACCTCCGGCGCTTTCACCAGCTCACGCAGCCGTTTCACCAGATCCTGCAGCTTGCCCGCATACGTCTCCGCCAGCCCCGGCAGTGAATCGCTCTCGCCTTGATGCCAGAGAATGCCTTTCATCGTCCCCGCTGGCAGCGCGAGCTCCACCCGCTTCACCATGTCATCCCACGGGTGGCTCTTCGTCGCCGGATAGAACACCCCCGGCTTCCAGGTGTCGATCGGCGATCCACCCACCGCGCAGGGGATCAAGCCAATCGTCACCCCCGGATTCGCCTCCGCGATGATCTGGCCAAACGTCTTGCCCAGACCCACACCCGCTGCGGGTTTGTCGAAATGCATCGGATCCACCGCAGGCACCCACTTGCCATCCTTGCTCAGCATCAGCACCTTCGGATTGACCACCAGATCCTGCGTCTCGACCACCCCACGACCCGCCATGTTTGACTGCCCTACGAGCAGAAAGAGATGAAATTTATCCTTGGAGGGCAGGGGAGTGCCTTCAGCAGCAGCGAAGACAGTGACAAAGAGAGCCAGCAGGCAGAGAAGTGGGCGGATCATGGTCAGGAATAGAGAGAAGGGGAACGCTCACACGAATATCTTTTTGCAGATTATGTGTCTTAGATAGGGATGCGAAGAAGGCCGGATTTCTTCAACCACGGAATACACTGCTCACTTCAGCGTCTTCCGCAGCCACGCAATCATCTGCGCTTGATAGTCCGAGCCCAGCTTCTCCCAGCCGCCCATGCCATGGATGCCCCCGGGCACCACGATGGTCTCGCATCGGTTCCCCGCCGCCTTCGTCTTCGCCTCAAAATTCACACTCTGCGAAAGCGGCACCGTCACATCCTTGTCTCCGTGGATTTGCAGAAACGGCGGCAGGCCACCCTGGATGTGATTGATCGGCGAAATCTCCGCCAGCTTCTTCAAGGCCGCATCATTGAGCTCCTCCGTCCCAATGAGTCCGCCCAGCCCACCCAGCGCTTTGCGCCGCTCCACCTGCACCACCAGATCATGCGGCGCATAAAAAGGCACCACCGCCGCCACCCGTGTGTCTCCCTTGCCCGTCATGCCCGCCCAGGAAACAAGATGCCCGCCCGCGGATTCGCCAATCAGCGCGATGCGGTTCACATCCACCTTGTACTCTGCCGCATGCGCCTTCACCCACTTGATCGCGCTCGCCACATCCTCCGCACATGCCGGCCACGCATGCTGCGGCGCCAGCCGGTAGTTGATCGTGAACCACGTGAAGCCTGCCTTCGACAGCGGCTCAAACAACGGCTTGATGAACGAATGCTTGTCCCCCTTTGTGAAGCCGCCGCCATGCACCAGAATGCACGTGGCAAACGGCCCCTCTCCCTCCGGCACATACGCATCCAGCGTCAGCGACACATCGCCCGCCTTCGCAAATTCAATGTCCTGCTTCAGCCCCGGCATCGTGAAGTTGTCGGCGGCAGGAAGAGCGGTGGTCAGTATCAGGGCAAACAGAATGGCGGATTTCATGGTGCGTAACTAACGCCACTTGCAGCAGCGCTTATCGTCAATTCATCCAGCTTTCCCGCTGCGGAAGCTGTGCGAAAGAAACCCGCCGGTTTGCGGTCTGGCGTGCGTATGCTCTAGTGAAATATGAAACAACAGCGCGTCGTGATTCTCGGGGGTGGATTTGCCGGTCTGGCCTGTGCCAAAGGATTCCCTGAAGAACGCTTCGCCGTGACACTGGTGGACCGCTGGAATCACCATCTCTTCCAGCCGCTGCTCTACCAGGTCGCCACCGGCGGTCTCGCCATGACCGACATCGCACAGCCGCTGCGCTCCATTCTTTCCGACTATAAAAACGTCACCACCTTGATGGATGAAGTGAGCCGCATTGATCTGGATGCCAGGCAGGTCCACCTGAAGGAACAGGTGCTGGATTACGACTACCTCGTCATCGCCCTCGGTGCCAGGACCGGCTACTTTGGCCATGACGAATGGGCCGCGCACACGCTGGGTCTGAAAAGCCTGGATGACGCCATGAAAATCCGCAAGCAGGTGCTCCTCGCCTTTGAGCAGGCCGAGTGCTCGAATGATCCCCAGACAACCGCACGTTTGCTGACGATGGTCATTGTGGGCGGCGGTCCCACCGGTGTGGAGATGGCGGGCTCGCTCGCCGAACTCGCACAGCAGGTGCTGAAAGAGGACTTCCGGCGCATTGATCCCAGCCAGGCGAAAATCCATCTCATCGAGGCCGGGCCCAAGCTGCTCGCGACTTTTCCCGGCGGACTGCCGAACTACGCCTGCCAGCATCTCGAGCACCTGGGGGTGACGGTGCATCTGAATTCACCCGTCAAAGAAGTCGGCGCAGGCTATGTCATCATCGGAGATCACCGTATCGAGACAGACACCATCATCTGGGCCGCAGGCGTGGAGGCCAGCGGCGTCACCCGCACCCTCGCAGGCATCCCATTGGATCGCGCAGGCCGCATCCAGGTCCAGCCAGACCTGAGCCTCCCCGGCCATCCCGAAGTTTTCGCCGCAGGCGATCTCGTGGCACTGACCGATGCCAAAGGCATCCGCGTCCCCGGCGTCAGTCCCGCCGCCATTCAGATGGGTCACTTCATCACCCGGACGATCTTGGACGAAGGCATGTCCGTGCCGCGCAAACCCTTCACCTATCTCGACAAAGGTACCATGGCCACCATCGGCCGCAGTGCCGCCGTCGTCAGCTTTGCCGGCATGCACCTGCGCGGCATGCTCGCCTGGCTCATGTGGCTCTTCGTCCATCTCCTATTTCTCATGGGCATGCGCAATCGCGCCATCGTCTTCCTCCACTGGGTCTGGTCCTACATCACCTGGCAGCGCGGCGCACGCATCATCCAGCCTTGATCCTAGGAGCGCGGAATTTATTCCGCAGCACTCCGCCGAAGCGCCAGACTCTTAACGACACAACCTCCCCTTCAAGCCGAGGCCCCTCTTCTATGCCTCAGGCAACCAGGAGCAACAATCGGGTTGTACTCCCCCCTCGAAAAACTCATTTCCTGCGAGAGCCGAAGCAGCACCCTTATGGACTGCGGTCGCGGAGTGAGGAACAAACGCAGCTGCCGCTTTCGCCAGCCGGTCACCTCACGCCTGCCACGAAACATTCGAAAGCGACAGCTCATCGCAAGCGCACTTGAAAAATGCCTCTCATGGCCGCAGGCCCTCACTTCACCTCAAACGCCTTCGTATCCAGCACCTTCCCATCCTGCACCAGATCCACGCAGTACTTCCCAGCCGGCAGGCCGTCCTTCACCTCGAGCGAAGAGTCGATCTGATCACTCACCCCGGCCTCCACGTCCGCCGTCGCGATCACCTGCGCCTTCTCGCCTTTCACTTCCACCAACCTCCAGACAAGCTGCACACCTTTGGCCAGCGCCTTCTCCTTCAGGTTCCACCGCACATGCAGCTCCGTGTCGTCCGTGGTGAAAGCCTTCACCTCCTTGCCAGCCTCGCCCTTGCCGTCATCCCGAAACAACTGCGATGAGTCCAGCACCAGCTTCGTCTTTCCCGCCATCGGCGCGCCCACCTTCACCGTGAACTTCTCATGCGCCACCTCCTGCCCGTCGAGCTGCAGTGAGACCTCATGCGTCCCCGCAGGCCAGCCACCGGCGGGGATGAAGGCGAAATGGAAAGGCACGTTTTCCTTGTTCTCCTCCATCGTAAAGCTGCGCGTCCCCTCATCGTCCACCTTGCCATTCACCAGCCACGTCGCCTCCAGCCATGATGACAGGCCCAGATTGCCCACGCCCGTCAGGAAGACCTTGTCCAAGCCGTCAAACTCACGCGCCTCATTCACCGGCTTGTGGTCCTCGTCCGCACCCTTGGCCAGTGCGGTTTTCAGCAGCTTGCTCGGAATGGCCTCCTTCGGCGGCGCCACCCGAAACGGAAACTGTCCCAGCGGCTTTCCATCCAAAGTCACATCCGCCCGGTAGCACGCCCCCACCGGCATCGGTTGCTTCGTCTTCATGTCAAAGCTCACAAACGTGTCCTCCCCAAACGAGAAGATCACCCCCTTGTTCACCGTCGCCACATCCACCTTCGCCTCTGCCATCAGATCCTCCCGAAACATGAACTTCGCCGCCACCACCCCCGACTTCGGCCTCCCCTTCAGCTCGATCGAAAGAAACACCGTCTCATCCGGCTTGAAAAACTCCGCCACATCCTTCGGTGACTGATCCTCTTTGAACCCATGGCAGTACACCGCCTTCTTCAAATCCCCCTCCGCCGCGTGAATCCGCACGGCCGCACCCGCCAGACTGAAACCCAAAACCAGCAGAGGAACGAAAGAGGTCTTCATGCCCGCATCCAACCATAGTTCATGCCAATGGCAAGATTCATGGCGCATCATGCTTCAGTCGCTTGCCCAGGCTCACCACCTCATCGACACCAAAACCTAGAGCCTCATAGAAAGCAATGACCGCCGCGTTGGTCGTGCGCACCTGCAGATTGATCTTCGGGCACCCCACCGCCCGCAGCAGCTCCTCCGCATGCTCCATCATCTTCCGCGCCAGCCCCTGCCGCCGCCGCTCTGGATGCACCGCCAGATAATTGATCCATCCCCGGTGCCCCTCATACCCCACCATGCACGAGCCCACGATCTGCCCCTCCACCTCGCCCACCAGAAACAATTCCGGATTCACCCGCAGCTTCCGCGCAATGTCCGCCACCGGATCATTCTGCGGCACCACCAGCCCGCAAATCTTCCACAGTTCAATGACCGCCGCTTCGTCAGCAGACTGAAAGGGACGGATGTGAAAAGATTGCGGTCTCATGTCCGGTGGGGGGATTTCACTCAGCATCATCGCACAAAACACGCTGACGCATCAGCAGATTTCAAAAACAAAGCCAGGGCGAAGAGGCCCGTTTTCCTTGCCGTCCTTTTTTGTTCTTTCGATTGGCTGACTCGTGCATCTCCCCGCACAACCCAGGCAGGATACTCTATCCTGCCCGGTGCCCCCATTGACTTTTTCAAGTCGTATGTTATGTAGTCACCGCGTCTTATGATACCACGCCTCTCCATCATCATATTTCATTCTGCCCGGCTACGGCCAGGGTTCGGGATGACGATGTCATAGAGGACAGAAGTCAGATTTTGCTGCTATCCCCGGGAGCCCTGAATGCCGTCAGTCTGCATCAGGGCCTTTTCATATCCTTCCGGGGAGCAGCCGTTCCACATTCGAACATCTGACTCTTATGAAACTCAATACGACTGACTCGGGCCGCATCCGCAACATCGGCATCGCCGCCCACATTGATGCTGGCAAAACCACGCTCACCGAACGCATTCTCTTCTACGCAGGCGCCATCCATGCCTGCGGGGATGTGCACGAAGGCAACACCACCACCGATTTCTCGGACATAGAACGCGAGAAGGGGATCACCATCTCCTCCGCCGCGGCCCCATGCTCGTGGACTCAGCAACCCGTCGCAGGCCTCACCCGCCTCTTCTCGGGCCAGCCCCATCGCCTCAACCTCATCGACACCCCCGGCCACGTCGATTTCACCGCCGAAGTCGAACGCTCCCTCCGCGTGCTCGATGGTGCCGTCGCCGTCTTCTGCGGCGTCGGTGGCGTGCAGCCGCAAAGCGAAACCGTCTGGCGACAGATGGACCGCTACCGCGTACCGCGCCTGGCCTTCATCAACAAGATGGACCGCCTCGGCGCGGACTTCGCCCGCGTCGTGGGCGAATTGCAGACAAAGCTCAACGCTTGCGCCTGGCCCATCCTGCTGCCCTGGGGCGCGGAGTCCGCGCTCTGTGGTCAGCTCGATGTCATCGAAGAGCGCGCCCTGCGCACCCATGCCGACTCGCCCATCGGCTACACCGTCGAAGACATTCCCACCGAATGCCTCTCCGCCGTCGAATCCGCGCGCCGTGATCTCATCCAGGCTCTCGCCAGCCTCGATGACGAAATCGCCGAACTCTGGATCGAAGACCAGTCCGTGCCCGCGCACCTCCTCCGCACCGCGATCCGTCGTCAGACCCTCGCAGGCCGCTTCGTGCCCGTCATCGGCGGCAGCGCGTATAAACACATCGGTGTCTCCGCGCTGGTGGATGCCATCGTGGACTTCCTGCCCGCGCCTGAAGAGGTGCAGCGCGTGAACGCCATCGAAGCCCCCCTCGCCGCGCTCGCCTTCAAAATCGTGCGTCATCCCCAGGCAGGCCGCCTCGTCTATGTCCGTGTCTATTCCGGCACGCTTCATAAAGGCACCCCGCTGCTCAATCCGCGCCTCGGCAAATCCGAGCGCTGCGGCAGGCTGCTCCGTGTCTTCGCCAACCGCCGCGATGAACTCGAAAGCGTCCAAGCAGGCGACATCTGCGCCGTCACCGGACTCAACAACTTCAGCACAGGCGATACCCTGTGTCTGGTAGATCATGCCATCATGCTTGAGCCGCCGGTGTTCCCTGAACCCGTCGTCAGCATGGCCATCGAGCCCGCAAAATCCGCCGACCAGTCACGTCTGGCCACCGCCCTCTCACGTCTCAGCGATGAAGACCCCACCTTCCGCGTCCGCACCCAAGAGGAGACCGGCCAGTGCCTCATCTCCGGCATGGGCGAGCTCCACCTCGAAGTGATCCGCGAAAAACTCCTGCGCGAGCACGGCGTCGAAACCCTCGCCGGCGCACCCGAGATCGCCTGCCGTGAAACCATCACGCAAACCGCAGAGGCCGACCACTTGCTCAAAAAGCAAAACGGCGGCTCCGGCATGTATGCCCGTGTGAAGCTTACCGTCGAGCCTCTGGAGCGCGGCGCAGGCCTCGTCATTGAGGACGCCATCGTCGGCGGCAGCATCCCCTCCCAGTTCATGGGCGCGGTGCGCCGTGGCATCACTGAGGCCGCCGTGTCAGGCCCCCTGTCCGGCAGTCCTCTCGTCGATGTCCGCGTCCGCATCATCGACGGTGCCTACCACGCCAAAGACTCCAACGACCAGGCTTTCCGCATGGCCGCCGGAGACGCCCTCCGCGAGGCCCTGCGTCTGGCAGCCCCCGTGCTGCTGGAGCCCGTCATGCAGGTCGAATGCACCGTCAGCGACGAGCACCAGGGAGACATCCTGGGCGATCTCAGCCGTCGCCGCGCCCGCATCACCAGCATCGATCATCGCGGCACCGAATCCGGCATCCTCGCCGAGGTCCCCCTCGCCGAAATGTTCGGCTACGCCGGAGCCATTCGCAGCCTCTCACGCGGTCGCGCCAGCTACTCCATGGTCCCCACAAGCTATGAAGTAGTTCCCGCCTCCGTCCTGCCACGTCTGCTCAAAGCATGACCACGCCCCACCACGCGGAGCCCGTCTTGAAAAAGTCGGGCTCCGTTTTTTTGACATCAAGAGACGCATGCATCGTTAAGCGACCCTCGGTGAAGAAATTCTTTTCTTGTTCCGCCGCCACAGTTTGAACGCTCACCTACGGACTGGCTCTGTGCGCCAGCGGCGGGAACGGTGGGCTGACTCCTTTACTCGTCGTTATCACCTTGAATCTCGTCGCGTTCTGCTGCATGGACACGGCCCCACTTACAACCATGTCCGAAGCCCGCAAGACCCTCGAAGAACGCGCTCAGATGTCTGACATCGACCGCCTGCGCCACTCCTGTGCCCACGTGATGGCCACCGCCATCCTGCGCCTGTGGCCCAATGCCCAGTTTGCCTACGGCCCTCCGGTCGAAAACGGCTTCTACTATGACTTCGACCTGCCGGATCACCGCATCACCCCGGATGACTTCGAGAAGATCGAGGCGGAGATGAAGAAGATCTCCAAGGAGAACCAGAAGTTTGAATGGAAGGGTGTGAGCCGGGATGAAGCCATCGCTCTCGCCAAATCGGGCCGCCTCGGTGGTCTGACGGAGCGCCCGGGAAATCCCAGCGTCTTCAAACTCGACCTGCTGGAAAAGATTCCTGAAGGCGAGCAGATCTCGACCTTCCAGAACGGTGACTTCATTGACCTCTGCGCCGGACCCCACGTGGGCTACAGCGGCAAGTGCAAGCACGTCAAAATCATGTCGGTCGCCAGTGCCTTCTACATGGGCGACGACACCAAGCCGCAGCTTCAGCGCTTGTACGGCACGGCATTTCCGAGCAAGGAAGAGCTGGACCAGCACCTGGTGCAACTGGAAGAAGCTAGGAAGCGCGACCACCGCAAGCTGGGCAAGGAACTCAAACTTTTCCACATCGACGAAGAAGTGGGGCAGGGGCTCATCCTCTGGACGCCGAATGGTGCCATCCTGCGTCAGGAGCTGCAGAGCTTCATCAGCGAAGAGTTGCGCAAGCAGGGTTACAGCCAGGTTTTCACGCCGCACATCGGCAAAGTGGGCCTGTACAAGACCAGCGGCCACTTCCCGTATTACAAGGACAGCCAGTTCGCCCCGGTCATTGAGAACGACGATCTTGCCAAGGTGATCAAGGAAGGCTGCGGCTGCTGCGAGGTCATGGAGCGCCTCGGTGCCGTGTCCGCCCGCATGCGCCAGCAGCTCAACGAGCGCGCGGGCAAGGAAGTCATCACGGAAGACCGCGTGCTGCCAGATGACAAGCTGCTCGACGGCTTCCTGCTGAAGCCGATGAACTGCCCGCACCACATCAAGATTTACGACAGCCAGCCGCGCAGCTATCGCGACCTGCCCGTGCGCCTCGCCGAATTCGGCACGGTGTACCGCTGGGAGCAGAGCGGTGAGTTGAACGGCATGACCCGTGTGCGTGGCTTTACGCAGGATGACGCGCATCTTTTCTGCACCGAAGACCAGGTGGCCAAGGAAGTCCTCGGCTGCCTCAGCCTCGTCAAAATTGTGCTCAACACCCTGGGCATGCACGACTACCGCGTCCGCGTGGGCCTGCGAGATCCGGACAGCAGCAAGTTCACCGGCAATCCCGAGCAGTGGGACAAAGCCGAAGCCGCCTGCCGCGAAGCCGCCGCCACCCTGGGCGTGCCCTTCACCGAAGAGCCCGGCGAAGCCGCCTTCTACGGCCCGAAGATCGACTTCGTCATCAAGGACGTCATCGGCCGCGAATGGCAGCTCGGCACCGTGCAGGTGGACTACGTCCTGCCCGTGCGCTTTGATCTCACCTACAACGGCGCGGACAACAAGCCGCACCGCCCGGTGATGATCCACCGCGCGCCCTTCGGCAGCATGGAGCGTTTCTGCGGCGTGCTCATCGAGCACTTCGCCGGTCACTTCCCGACCTGGCTCGCCCCCGAGCAGGTGCGCATCCTCACCATCAGCGAGAAGGTGGACGCCTTCGCCGATGAAATTTACGTCCAGCTCAAGGACGCCGGACTGCGCGTTTCCCTCAACAACGACGCCGACAAGATCGGCGCCAAGATCCGCCTCGCCCAGCTCGACCGCATCCCCTACATGCTCGTCCTCGGCGAGAAGGAAGCCGCCGCCCAAAGCGTCGCCGTCCGTCACTGCAAGAAGGGCGATCTCGGCGTGAAGCCGATTGCCGATTTCCTCGCGGAGATTCAGGCAGAGGTGAAGGACCGGAGGCTGTAGGCGGTCGAGGAGTGTCCAAGAGGTCGAGGCTCGAGCCTTGACCTTCTTGAGCGCTTTTGTTATTCGTGGCGGAGATATGCCGAAGGATTATTTCTCCAGATGGAAAAGCCGAATCCTAGATCGTTTTATCACGATAGCGGTATTGGCTCCCGTCATGCTGGTGGCTGGCATGCTGTGGAATGGTTTTGACTATTCCAATCCGGTCTTGTGGGTTGTTCTTTTGGTGGGAGTTGTGTTCTTGGTGATCGGGGTTCAGTTTGCTTGGTTGCTTTACGGCGAAGAGCCTTCTTTTCCGACTTCGACTCAATTGAAGCAGCAGCAGTTTTTGGCGGTGGCAGACAGTGTCGATGGACTGCCAGGAGGAATGTCTCTGGCTGATCTGTGCGAAAAATTAGATGAGAAGCAGACCCGCAAGCTGCTGCATCAACTGAATCAAATCCGGCCGGGAAACCGACATCTGCGCGACGTGATTGGAAAGCATCCGTTCAGACCTTAGCCTGCCCCAGCAGCTCTTTGAGTCTGTCAACCTCGGCAGCAGAAGTCTTCGCCACAAACCCCCGCGCATGGGCGAAATGGACATCCGGTTCCTTCTCGATGCGGGTGAAGTCGTAGAGCGGGTTGTCGTTGTGGCGGGAGAGGCCGTAGCCGTTGCCTCGGCGGTCGGGGTAGATGAGGGCGGCGACGGTTTTGTCTTTGCCGATGCTGGCGAGATAACGATCAATGCCTGCGGAGGGTTCGTCGGGCAGGGGATCGGTGCGGGGAAGGAAGAGGACTTCGTGGTCGTCCACGGTCCAGAATTCGGCGTGCTGGGCGACGTAGTCGAGGCGGCTGCGCAGTTCTCGCAGGTACTCGAGGAGATCGACGCCGATGTAGCTGAGGATTTCCCACAGAGGCTCGCCGGGCTCCAGGCGCTTCGCTTTGGCGAAGCGACGCAGCACAGTGACATCGATGGGGGAATTGAGCTTGTTCATGGTGCCGCGGTCCACACCCAGCCACTTGGCGGTGACGTTGGGGCCACGGGTGTCGAACCATTCGGCGGGCTCCAGCCAGTCGCAGAAAGCGCGGGCGTCTTCATAGACGCCCAGATGCTGCAGCACGAGACTCAGGGCGCAGATAGGCGGATGATCGGCTGGGAACTGATGGTGGTCGAAGTTGTGGCGCTCCGAGGCGTGCTCGCCGCCGACATCGACGACGGCAATCGTGGGATCCGCCAGATCCTCCGGCGTGGGTTCGCGGCGCACGATGGGCACGCGGTGCACGGCGGCGAGGAGGCAGCACGCTAGGAGTTCGTCTTTATGTGAGCCGCCGGGATGGGTGAGGATGAGGGAGAGAGACATTGGGGGACTGGAGCGGAGCGCAGGCGGGCAAGAGGTCAAGGAATAGTCCAAACAGCATGGTGCGCTGCCTGGACTAGGTTGACTGCTTCAACTTTGTCTATCGCTGTGTCGCGGCGTGTTGAATCACCGGCTTTACATAACCTTCGATCCTGTGGCTCCTGCGGGTCTCTTTGCCATGGAGGCTGGTGATTTCTTCAAACTCCACCGACAGCCAGCCGAGCAAACGAGCTTCGGGCTTGAACCCCTCGTTTTTCATCCGAAAGGCTTTTTTCGTGATGCTCCACTGCAGCATTTCTCCAGGAATGGTCATGGGATAGGAGGCTTCGAAAGCGCAGGTGATCTGCTTCAGTGCATCGATCTTCAACGTCAGTATGCTCGCATAGGCGGGCATGCCACCCGTGATCACCAGATCCACTCCTTGTCCGCGCTGAGTCGCTTCACAGAAGGACATGAAGTGCTCTCCCTGGTGGGTGGAGATGCAGCTGGCCGTGTGCTCGATCTTGCTGACCGTTTTGCGGTTTGCCGGACCTCCGGAGATGGTGTCTTCCAAATGACCGTCATCATGCTCGATGATGTGCCAGGGATAGGATGACAGCTTCGATCTGAAAAAATCAGAATCGAGCGTGGCATCAATCGCCGCAGAGGCTCTCAAGGCATCGACACAGCGATCCTGAACTGTCTGTGCTTGGGGCTGAACCTCTCCCACCATCCAGAACCCGACGCAGCAGGTGAAGCACGCTGCTGCAAATCGGGTTCTCATAGAAGCGGGAGGAAAAAGTGGATCACTCTCCTGGAAGAGGCTCCGTCGGCCAGGTCTCCAGCCATGGGAGGCCGTAGGCGTTCAGGTCAGCCATGAAGGGATCTGGATTGAGCTGTTCGACGTTCCAGACGCCGGGCTGACGGTACTCGGCGGGATTGGTGAGAAGCTGACGTGCGGCGATCATGGCGGGCACGCCGGTGGTGTAGCTGACGCCCTGGCTGTTCGTCTCCACGTAGCACTCCTGGTGGTCGCAGATGTTGTAGACGTAGTAGCGCAGAGGCTGGCCGTTTTTATCCAGGCCTTCGATCCAGTTGCCGATGCAGGTCTTGCCCTTGGTGTCTGCTCCGAGGGTGCCGGGTTCTGGCAGCAGGGTCTTGAGGAACTCGATAGGGATGATGTCCACGCCCTTGTGCTTCACGGGATGGATGCCGGTCATGCCGACGTTCACCAGCACTTCCATGTGCTTGATGTAGGCGTCGCCAAAGGTCATCCAGAAGCGTGCGCGGCCGATGTCGAAGTGCTTGGTGAGGGACTCCAGCTCTTCGTGGTAGAGGCAGTAGATGTTCTTCGGACCGATGCCGGCTGGGAAGGGGAAGCTGCGCTTGATTTCGAGCGGCTTGGTTTCCACCCACTTGCCATCCTGCCAGTAGCGGCCGTTGGCGGTGACTTCGCGCAGATTGATCTCAGGGTTGAAATTCGTGGCGAAGGCCTTGCCATGGTCGCCGGCGTTGCAGTCGAGAATGTCCAGCGTGTTGATCTTCGAGAAGTGGTGCTTCATCGCGTAGGCGGTGTACACATTCGTGACACCCGGATCGAAGCCGCAGCCCAGCAGCGCGGTGAGGCCCGCTTTCTTGAACTTGTCCTGATAGGCCCACTGCCAGTGGTACTCAAACTTCGCCACGTCGCGCGGCTCGTAGTTCGCGGTGTCGATGTAATGCACCCCGGCTTCGAGGCAGGCGTCCATGATGGTGAGATCCTGATACGGCAGCGCCACATTGATGACGACTTCGGGCTTGTAGCTCTTCAGCAGCTTGACCAGCTCAGGCACGTTGTCCGCATCCACGGCGGCGGTTTGAATCGGGCGCTTCAGCTCCGCAGCGATGCTGTCGCACTTGGATTTCGTGCGGCTGGCCAGCATGATCTCACCGAACACGTCGGGAAGCTGGGCGCATTTATGAACGACAACGCGGCCAACGCCGCCGGCTCCGATGATGAGGACTCTGTGGGACATGAGGGGGAAAGGGGAATGACGAAAAGGGAAGGTGGAATGCCAAATTTGGCGGGAGGTCGAGTGTAGCAGGCATGGGGGGAATGCAAGCGACGGAAATGCTAAGGATGGGCAGGTGAACAAGGAGCGGGACTTGCCAAGTCCCGGCTAGGGAACTCCGCACGCCGCCGCCCAGTCTCCATCCTCCCTCACCATGGCACTTGGCACGCGCCTCTCCTTGGCGGGCATCACGCCTTCACTGGCGGCGGGCCGACATCGCGCCGTGGGGGCTGGGAGGCGAGGATGTCGGTGAGGAGTCCGCTGCCTGAAGCAGGCAGGAGTGTCACGCTGGCTTTGCCGTTGATGATCTTTTGGGCTTCGAGGACTTCGAAGACGGCCTGGGCGACGTCGGGGTCGTTGGAAATGTCACGGAGCGCATTGCCGACGATCTCGGGGCGGACGGCGGCGGCTTTGGCGAGCTCGATGGCGGCGGTTTTCTCCGCAGTGCTGGTGATCACGCTGACCTGATTGACACCGTCCTGCTTGATGGCGGAAGTGACCTGACGGAGGCGGTTGACGACCTTGCTCTCGATCTGCTTGATCATCATGGCATCGCGGAAGTGGACCTTGCGGATGTACACGCTGCCGAGTTTGAAGCCCCATTCGTGAGACTTGGGCGTGACTTCGCTGCGCACGGTGTCGCTCATGACGTGACGGTTCACGAGCATCTTGGCGAGCGGCAGATTGCTGAGACAGCGCACTGTGGAGTTGCTGACGTTGGCGGAAAGGGAGCCGCGTGGGTCGGTGTTTTTGAAGAGGAAGGAGACGGGGTCGCTGACGAACATCTCATACCAGATGCCGATGCCCATGGGGGCGCCTTCTTCGGAGTTGACCGGCTGGCTGCGCAGGTACATCTGATCCAGTCGCAGATCGACGATGTGGCATTTGCCGAGCCAGTTGACCAGAAATGCAGCGGGGCCGAGTTTGGCGGGCAGGAAGTGCAGGCCGGGTTCGTCAAGAGTGCCGACGACTTTGCCAAAGAGCAGGTACACCTGGCTGCGGCGCTCCTGCACGACGGCATAGAGTCCGATGATGCGCCCGATGGAAAGAATGAGCGGCACCGCAATGCTGCAGCCGATGAAGGTGACAGCAGCGGCGAGAAGGAAGTTGGAGAAAGCGTCCATAAGAGTTCTGGGTTCTTTGTTCCTGGTTTTAGTCTCTGCGGGTTTCGACGAAGACCTGGCTGGCTTTGTCGAAGAGGGCGAGACGGACATTGCGCACGTAGGAGCGCAGGGCGGCGCTGCCGCGGGTTTTCAAATCGAGGAGCTGGGAGGCGAGACACTTGAGGGGCTCGACTTCGGCCTGGGCTTTGAGCGTTTCGATTTCGACCGCACGCTGGGACTGCACGATTTTTTGATCGGCGCTGGCCTGGGCAAGACTGATGTCGGAGGAGACCTGATTGTAGGCGGTGTTGATGGCGGCGAGGGCGGACTCAACTTCGTGCGGGGGGTCGATGCCGGTGATCAGGGAGGCATCCAGCACGATGCCGTAGCGCGCGGAGGAGCTCTGGCATTCGTGGTCCATGTGCTCGTTGAGATCGCGCATGTTTTTGCGGATGTCGTTGATCGAGATGCCGATGGTGGAGGCAGCAGCCGAGTGCTCCGGATTAGCCGCAGGATCCAGCGGTGCCTCAAAGGTGGCGATGCGCTCGCGCAAGACGCTGACGAAGTAGCCCATGACGTGGGCGTAGGCGTTCTTCACGCCGAAGACGAAGGCGTAGAGATTGCGCTCGGAGACGCGAAAGCGGATCTGGCCATTGAGCCCGACATTGAGCTGATCCTTGGTGACGGCATCGAGGATGCTGCCGGAGTTGTTGGCGGAAGGATCATCGGGATCCCAGGCCATGTTCACCGTGCTGGTGGCGATGTCCACTTTGTGCACTTTCTCCCAGGGCCATTTGAAGTACGGACCACCCGGCTGGATGACGCGCACCTGCGGGTAGTCGTAGCGCAGTTTCTGATCGGCGGTGAGGTGCTCCGCAATGGGATCATCAATCGTGCGAAGATTGCCGACGCGTTGCGCACGTCCGAAGCTGGTTTTGACCGCGCGTTCGTTTTGATTGACCGTGTAAAACCCGGCGATCAGGTAACGCATCAGGAACCAGACGAGGAATCCAACAAGACAGCCAAAGGCGATGGACATAAGAGGGAGAGGTTGCTGGTGTGAAGAGTCTCGGGGAAAAGTATGGATGCCAACTACAAAGGTGGCAGGGAGTTGGAATTCCAGAGACAGGCTCTCCTGTGGCCGGCAGGTGGCCGGGAAAAGAGGAGTATTGACAGGTTTTGGTCAATTTTTGTAGTCTCGGGGACATGAGCAGCTTTCGACTTCGCCCCCGGTTTACGCAGATGCTGGATCTCGGTGTGGATGCGGCACGAGAAAAAATCGTGGGTCAGGTGGCGCGAGACGGCGCGCGCTGCGAGGTGAAAAGTTTTCCAGGCTTCGTGTGCCTGCGGATTCCAGAGGAAGAGCGGCATTGCTGGTCGCCCCGGCTGAACCTGAGCCTAGAGGCGGAAGGCGCGGAGCAGACCCGTGTGGAGGGCATCTATGGGCCGAATGCGAACATGTGGGCCGCCATGCTCTATGCCTACCTGATCGTGGGATCGCTGGGAGTTTTTTCCGGAATTCTCGGTGGCTGCCAGTGTACGCTGGGGATGATGCCCTGGGGACTGTGGATCTTCAGCTCAATGCTGGTGATCGCCGCAGGGCTGTATGCAATGGCACAGGTCGGCCAGAAACTCGGCGCGCAGCAGACCTACCAGCTGCACCAGATCTATGAGAGCGCCGTGGGGCAGCGGGTGGAGATCGGGTGACACTTGCTCGCCTGAGGCGCGCAGGGGCTGGATTCCAGCAGGCAGGTGAATCATTCGTGCTTGACCCCGTGCATGGTACGCGGCCAACTGCATGAACCCGTCATGAAGAAAATTTCCCTGCTTCTCCTGCTCACGAGCGCCCTGTCATTGATGAGCTGCGCCACGGCCTCCAAGCCCCAGCGCCAGCCTGTGGCGGGTGGCGAGATGGTCTCCTTTCCAGCACAGCGCATCTCGTTCTTTTTGCCAGACGGCTGGAAGGTGATGCCCAAAACGAAGGGGGAGGGGCGGCTGCTGGGGGCGGCGCATGACAATGGCGACCAGCCCGGGGGCATCGTGTTTGCTCTGATCACGGCGCCTGATTCCAGCCACAAGGGAGTCAAAGACCCTTATTTCATCAAAGATTATCAGCGCGCCTGGAGTGCGAAGGGATTCACGAAGTTTAGCAAGCCGCAACTGGTGACAGTGGGCGGACGTGAGGCGATGCGCTGCGAAGCCCGCAAGCCGGAGACCAATCAATCCTTCTTGAACTACACGTTCATTGAGAAGGGAAAGATGGTCGGCCTTCTGTTTGCCTATTATGGCATGCCGATTTCGCGTGGACCGGCGGTGCAGCGGATCGTGGATTCGTTCTCCATCGGACGGTAGTTGGGTCTGGGACTGGTTCTTGCAGCCTGCTGCGTAAGCACGCCAGGTGGTGTGCTTGAATTGAACCGGCCTGCGGAAAGCAGTAGCTGCATTCGTTCCTCACGACTCGTCCGCAGTCCAAAAAAAAGACCATGAGATGGAAGTCTCATGGTCTGCTGTGCTCCGAGGAGGAGCGAATTTAGGAGCCTCAGATCAAATGGTCTTGCGCTTGCGCTTGATGTGGAGGTGGATGGTGGCGCGCTGAATGGCTGCCATGGCGGCTGCCACTTCTTCCTGATGTTCGCCAGGCTTGAGGTTTTCGAGGGCCGTCTTCGCACGGGCGATCGCTTCCTCAGCGGCTGCTTCGTCGATCTTGTCGGCATCCACAGCGGCATCGGTGAGAATGCGGGTGACGGAACCGGTGACTTCGACCAAGCCTTCGCCGACGGCGAGTTCGATCGTTTTGCCGCCCTTGGTGATGCGCAGTTCACCGGGGACCAAGGTGGTCACGAGATTGCTGTGCGCAGGCAGGACGCCCATTTCACCCTCATACCCCGGAAGCACGACGGTATCGACCTCATCGGAGTAGATGCGGGCTTCAGGGGTGACGATTTCCAGTTTAAGAGGCATGTGGGCTAGACGGAGCGGTTAGTGACGAATGTCGAAATCAGAGCGACGAATGAATGCGCCGCCCAGGAAGAGCGGCGCAGTGGATTAGTCCTTCTTAACGGAGTCGATGCCGCCCTTCATGTAGAAGTTGGCTTCAGGGACGCTGTCGTGCTTGCCGTCGAGAATTTCGGCGAAACCCTTGATGGTGTCGGCCACCTTGACGTACTCACCTTTGGTGCCGGTGAAGATTTCGGCCACGTGGAAGGGCTGGGAGAGGAAGCGCTGGAGCTTACGAGCGCGGAAGACGGTGAGTTTGTCTTCTTCGCTGAGTTCGTCCATGCCGAGAATGGCGATGATGTCCTGCAGATCTTTGTAGCGCTGAAGGACGCGCTGCACGCCACGGGCCACACGGTAGTGCTCTTCACCCACGATTTCGGGAGCGAGGGCCTTGGACACGGAGGCGAGAGGATCCACAGCAGGGTAGATGCCCAGCTCGGCGAGGGAACGCTCAAGCACGACGGTGGAGTCAAGATGGGCGAAGGTGTTGGCCGGAGCAGGGTCGGTCAAGTCATCAGCAGGGACGTAAACGGCCTGGAAGGACGTGATGGAACCGGTCTTGGTGGAGGTGATTCGCTCCTGCATCTGACCCATTTCAGCAGCCAAGGTGGGCTGGTAACCCACGGCGGAAGGCGTACGTCCAAGCAGAGCGGACACTTCGGAACCGGCCTGGGAGAAACGGAAGACGTTGTCCACGAAGAAGAGCACGTCCTGGTTCTTTTCATCGCGGAAGTACTCGGCCATGGAGAGGGCGGAGAGAGCGACGCGGAGACGGGCTCCTGGGGGCTCGTTCATCTGGCCGTAAACAAGGGCCACCTTGGAGCCGGGCTCGCTGATGTAACCGCCCTGTTCGTTCTTCACGATGTCGTGGCCGTTCTTCTTCACCTTGATAACGTCGGACTCGATCATTTCATGGTAAAGGTCGTTCCCTTCACGGGTACGCTCACCCACACCGGCAAACACGGAGTAGCCACCGTGGCCTTTGGCGATGTTGTTGATCAGTTCCATGATGACGACGGTCTTGCCGACGCCAGCACCACCGAAGGCGCCCACTTTACCACCCTTGGTGAAAGGGCAGATAAGGTCGATGACCTTGATGCCGGTTTCAAGGATCTGAGCGGAAGGATTCTGATCGACGAGAGCTGGAGCGGCGCGGTGAATGGCGTAACGCTTCTCAGTCTTAGGTGCCGCTTGGTCATCGCAAGCATCGCCAGTCACGTTGAAGATACGACCAAGCACTTCTTCACCGACAGGAACGGTGATCGGGCCGCCGGTGTCGAGGGCGTCCATGCCGCGCTTCAGACCTTCTGTGGAAATCATGGCGATGGAGCGGACCCAGCCGTCACCGAGATGGCTCTGCACCTCGCAGGTAAGACGGGCCTTTTTGCCTGCCTGTTCGAAGTTGATTTCGAGGGCGTTGTAGATGCCGGGCAGTTTGCCGGAGGCGGAGAAATCCACGTCCACCACGGGACCGATGACTTGAACGATTTTGCCGATGTTGCTCATAAAAGAAGGGAAAAGTGAAAAGGGAGAAGTGAAGGGGGCTTATTCAAGAGCCATCTTGGCGGTGGTGATTTCGAGGAGTTCGTTGGTGATCGCGGCCTGACGGAGCTTGTTGTACTCAAGGCTGAGGTCCTTGATCATCTGCTTGGCGTTGTCGGTGGCGTTCTTCATGGCCACCATTCGGCTGGAGTGCTCGGATGCGCGGGATTCCAGCACCATCTGGTAAACGGTGTCGTTCACATATTGAGGCAGAACCGTTTCAAAGACCACAGCGGCGCTGGGTTCAAATTTATACTCAAGAGAGTCCGCAGCAGCCGGGGCGAGCTCGTGGCCAAAGTCACGCTTGCCGCCCAGAGTCACCGGATTCACGGGCAGCAGCTGCTCGACCGATGGAAGCACGGTGACGGTGTTGATGAAGTTGTTGAAGATCACAAGCACCTTCTTGTATTCACCAGTGCGATACTTTTCCTGGATGAAGCGGCTGACAGCGCGCACTTCAGCGAACTTGGCAGGGTCTTTGATCGGGAAATCAGCCAGGAGCGTGCGACGCAGGCGGTTGATGGCCTGCACGGCTTTGCGGCCGATGGTGACGTATTCGACTTCGCCTTCGATCTGCGTGGTGATGAGCTTCTTGAACAGGTTGGTGTTCAAGGCGCCGCAGAGACCTTTGTCAGAAGCGATGAGGAGGACGAGGGTCTTGTCTCCCTTGCCTTCGCTGAAGAAGGGGTGGATGCCTTCTTCGGCATGCGCCTTCAGGTTCACGAGAACCTTGTTGAGCATCTCGGCGTAGGCACGGCCATGACTGGCCTGATCCTGTGCTTTTTTCATCTTCGCAGCCGCGACGAGCTGCATGGCCTTGGTGATCTGGGCCGTGTTTTTGACCGATTTGATTCGGCGTCGGATGTCGCGGGTGGAGGGCATGTGAGCGGGGAGCTAGGAGCGTGTAGCAGAAAACCGGAGAGCGTTACTTCCAGGAGGCTTTGAAGTCGTCGAGGGCGGATTTGAGGCCGGCTTCGACATTGTCGAGGGTCTTTTCGTTGGCGAGCTGATCCATGAGCTCGCTCTTGCGGGTGCTGAGGTAGTCTTCCAGTTTGGCCTGGAATTCCTTCACGCGATCCACGGAAACGGAGTCGAAGTAGCCCTTCTGCATCGCGTAAAGCGTGCTGACCATGATCGGCAGGCTCTTCGGCTGATACTGCTGCTGCTTGAAGAGTTCCACGATGCGAGCACCGCGGTCGAGCTTGGCCTTCGTGCCGGCGTCGAGGTCGGAACCGAACTGGGCGAAAGCGGCGAGTTCGCGGAACTGGGCGAGATCGAGCTTCGTGGTGCCGGAGACCTTCTTGATGGCCTTCGTCTGAGCGGCGGAACCCACGCGGGACACGGAAAGACCGACGGAAATAGCAGGGCGGATGCCTTGATAGAACAAGTCGGTTTCAAGGAAGATCTGGCCGTCGGTGATGGAGATCACGTTCGTCGGGATGTAAGCGGACACGTCGCCAGCCTGGGTCTCGATGATCGGCAGAGCGGTCATGGAACCACCACCGTAGTTTTCGCTGACGCGGCAGGAACGCTCAAGCAGACGGGAGTGGAGATAGAACACGTCACCCGGATAGGCTTCACGACCGGAAGGACGCTTCAGAATGAGGGAAACCTGACGGTAAGCGACGGCCTGCTTGGAAAGGTCATCGAACACGATGAGGACGTCCTGTCCCTGATCCATGAACCACTCACCGATGGCGCAGCCGGAGTAGGGAGCGAGGTATTGATTCACCGCAGAGTCAGAAGCGGAGGCGCTGACGATGGTGGTGTATTCCATGGCACCGGCGTCTTCGAGGGTCTTGACGACACGGGCAATGTTGGACTGCTTCTGGCCGATGGCGACGTAGATGCAGTAGAGAGGCTTGTGGCCCTTGAGCTTGCCCTGTTCGGCGGCCTTGTTCTGCTGCGCCTGGGAAATGATGGTGTCGACCGCGATGGTGGTCTTGCCGGTGGAACGGTCACCGATGATCAGCTCGCGCTGGCCACGGCCGATCGGGATCATGGCGTCGATGCTCATGATGCCGGTCTGCACGGGGACGGACACGGACTTACGGGCGATGATGCCAGGAGCAAGCTTTTCGACAGGATACTGGGTTTCACCCTTGATGTCGCCTTTGCCGTCGATGGCCTGACCGAGGGCGTTCACGACGCGACCAAGGAGGCTCTTGCCGACTGGCACAGAGAGGAGGCGGCCGGTGGTCTTGACTTCATCACCTGCACGGACGTTTTCGCCGGAGCCGAGAAGCACGCAACCGACTTCGGTTTCTTCGAGGTTCAGCGCAAGACCAAAGACACCACCGGGGAACTCGATCATTTCGTTGAGCATGACATCGCTCAAGCCTTCAATCTTGGCTGCGCCGTCACCGATTTCACGTACGATGCCCACATTGGACTTCGTGACGGCGGTCTTGAGGCCGGCGATTTGGGATTCGATCTCCTGGAGGATGTTGCTCATGGTATTGCTGGTTTAAAAAACTGAGAGAGGGGCTGAGGGCGGGAAAAATTAAGCGGAAAGGGAGTCGGAAAGGGCTTTGAGACGGGCTTTGACACTGCCATCCCAAACGTCGGAACCGACTTTCACGCGGATGCCGCCAAGCAGCTCTGGATTGACACTGAATTCGAGGGTGAGCGCACGGCCATACTTTTTGGAGAGGCTGGCCTGAAGCTCGGACTGCGTTGCTGGGGTCAGAGCCGAGGCGCTTTCCACAGCGGCACGCTGACGATCCACTTCATTGCCCACGAGGCGGGCGAAGGCATCCAGAATGCCAATGAAGCCACGGGGCTTGCTTTGGGCCACACTGTTGACCACGGTGCGCACGCGGGACTCGTCAAGTTTCCCGTCTGCGATACAGGCGCGGAAAAGCTGGCGGGAGGTGCGGCGGGCTTCTTTGGTGATCTTCATGGTGACGAAGCGGCGGAAAAATTAAGCGGAGACCTGGGCGGAGGTTTCCTGATTGATGCGGGACTGGTCTTCGGAGTTGAGGACCTTGCCGGTGACGCGGCTGGTGGCATCGGAGACCATGCGGCCGAACTCACGCTTGAGCTGGGACATGAGCTGCTCCTGCTCAAGCTGGGCGGCTTCACGGGCCTTGGCGATGATGGTGTTGGCGGAGGAGACGGCCTCCTGCTGGCGGCGCTCCTGAATGAGCTTGGCCGCGTCGTCGGCTTCCTTCACAAGGCGGGCTGCGTCAGCCTCTGCTTTGTCGAGGATGGCCTGAGAGTTCTTTGCGGCCTCGGCGGCGTCGCGGGTGATTTTTTCGAGCTTGGCTTCGCCATCGGCGATGCGCTGGCGGCGCTGCTCCAGCATGCCCATGATCGGACCGAAGGCGTACTTCTTGAGGACGGTGTAGACCAGAATGAAAATGATGACTTGGGCAAAGAACTTGCCCCAAGCGAGTCCGAAGTCGCCTGCGATCTGATATGCGATGCCTTTGATCTGGTCCATGACAGTGTAAAAAAAGAGAGAAGAGAGAGTTAACTGCGGCGGGCTGCCTTCAGCCCGCCGCGAAATTCAGGGCTTACTTGCCAAGAATGAAGGACAGAATGCCCAGACCTTCTGCAAGGGCCATGGCGATAATGCCGAGGGTCAGGATGTTGCCGAAAGCGCCGGGGTTGCGACCGACGGCTTCAACAGCCTTGGAGCCGATGAGGCCCACGCCGATGGCGGCGCTGCCTGCACCGATACCGGTGGCGATGCTGCCGGTGACGCCAGCTGCTGCTGCGGCGGCTGGAGCGTGGGCGGCGGCTTCTTGTGCCATAGAGAGGAGTTCCATTGTCATAATATGTGTCGAGTATGTGGTTTGTTGTGTCGCCGACGTCCACGCGTTGCGCATGGTCCCGCAGGCAAAGTCAGAGATTAGTGATGCGCCTCCTCGTGACCGTGATCGTCATGAGTGGTGGAAAGCTGGATGTAAACCGCGCTGAGCAGGGTGAATACGATCGCCTGCAGCAGGCCGACCAGAAGTTCCATGAAGTAGAAGGGGAACGGGGCAAGAACGCTGCCGATGAAGCCACCCATGCCACTCATGGTGTGAAGCACGTTTTCACCGGCGAGCACGTTGCCGAACAGTCGGAAAGACAGGGTGACCGGACGGAAGACGATGGAGAAGACTTCGATGACGCCGACGAACAGGAAAACCAGAGCAACCATGGCACCCATGATGCCCTTCAGGCCGCCCTTGGCGCCGAAGGTGTGGACGATGAAGCCCCAGACACCCACTTCCTTGATGGTGATGTAAAGCCAGACGAGGAACATCGAGACGGAAAGACCAAAGGTCATGTTCAGGTCAGCCGTTGGCGCGCGGAGCAGCGGGTCATGCACTTCTTTGACGCTCATGAAGCCAGTGCCTTCGCCCCAGCCGACGGTTCCGACGCCCGGAAGGAGACCGAACCAGTTGGAAACGAGAATGTAAATGAAGATGGTGGCGAGCAGGGGGAACACGCGGGGGGCGATCTTGGCGCCGACGATGGATTCCACCTGGCCATAGAGGAACTCGACCACCAGTTCGAAGAAGTTCTGCGCCTTGTGCGGGATCAGCGTCATGTTCTTCGTTGCCTTGGTGGCAAACCACAGAATCAGGCAGACCACAACACCCGCGACAAGCAGGGAATTGGTCAAAAAGCCAAGATTGCTGCTCTCTTTGAGAAACTCCGACGCATAGCTGTGCACATTCGCGAGCAGCGGCGAGAAGGAGATTGGTTGGAGAAAATTAAGCAACATGAGGGTAGGGGCTACCGGGGAGGGTCGGTGTAGGGTCTCGCCGGGATGGCGGGCCGTTTTTTTAGCCACATGAAAGGAGGGTAGCAAGATCTATTTGTGAAAAATTTCACAAAGTCGCCGCTTGGCGGGTTTTGTGAAGGCTAATTTCTCCCTTGAGAGTGCCTGTCTGCGGGTCATTTGGAGCTGAAAAGAGGTTCTTCGGGGCCTCTTTCGAATGATTCAAAGGGGCTGGTGCGTTGGTGTCAGGACTGTCTATCGAGCCGTACGCTCTGTAGTGTTTCCTGAACTGGTGCCTCTCTTATTTGCCTATAGTTACCCGGACTTCTCGTTGAGCATGAGATGTGGAGTTGCGCACGTCAGGATTTTGCCATCACCCCATCCGGACCTGAATAAGCAGGCCAATGTCTCGACATCTCATCCCCCGCGTGCGAGTTTTTCCATGATGTCATTCCACTCCTGTATCATCCTTTTCGCCCTCGGTTTGCTCGCTGCGACGGCTGATGCCGCCGTGAAATCGAAGGCGAGGGTCGTTTCCGCAGTAGGAAAGCCAAATGTGCTGTTCATCATCGCGGATGATCTGCGGGATTACGCAGGCTGGATGGGCGGCCATCCTCAGTCGGTGACACCCAACATGGACCGTCTGGCAAAAATGGGCATGCGGTTCACCAATGCGCACTGCAACTACGCGCTGTGCAATCCTTCGCGCACCTCGTTGCTCACGGGCATGCAGCCATCGTCGAGCGGTGTTTTTGGCAATGAGCAGGACTGGCGGCGCAGCGTACAAATCGCCGGCAAACCGACGCTGCCGGAGCATTTCAAGGCCCAGGGCTACACGGCGGCGGCAGCAGGCAAAATATTCCACGCCAACCACGGCGGACCTGAAGGCCGGCTCGCCGGATGGCACGGAGGGCGGCGCGGCTTCGAACAGGATTCGGCCTGGGACCTGCGCTTTCCGCAGGCGGGTGTGCAGATTCCGGATCTGCCGGTGCGCACCGGGCAGAACTTCAACGGACTCAACATCTGGCACTGGGACTGGGGTGGCATTCCTGTCGCCGAAGAAAAGACCGATGACGGCCAGATCGCGACGTTTGCTGCTGAATTTTTGACGCAAAAGCAGAAGAAACCCTTCTTCCTCGCGCTGGGACTCTACCGCCCGCATTCACAATGGTATGTGCCGCAGAAGTACTTCGATGCGCTGCCCCTGGATTCGATCAAGCTGCCGGAGGTGAAGGCGGATGACCTGGAGGATGTGCCTGCCATTGCGAAGACGCATCTTAAGGAAGGATTGCACAAACAGATCCTCGAAAAGAATCTTTGGAAAGACGCCGTGCGTGCCTACCTGGCCAGCGTGGCGTTCTGCGATGCCATGCTGGGACGCATTCTGGAAGCTGTGGAAAAGGGGCCGAACGCGAAGAACACGATCATCGTCTTCACTTCCGATCACGGCTGGTATCTCGGGGAAAAGCAGATGTGGCACAAGGGCAGGCTCTGGGAGCCGACGACGCGCGTGCCGCTCTCGATCTACGTTCCGGGAGTCACGCAGCCTGACAGTGTCTCGGCGCAGCCAGTGGCCCTCATTGATCTGTATCCCACGCTTTGTGACCTCACCAAATTGCCGCTGCCTGAGCATCTGGATGGCAGCAGTTTGAAGCCTCTGCTGCGGGACCCGACGACCAAGCGTGACCACCCCGCCATCACCTGCATGAGCGGTGGCAAAAACGCCGGGTATGCCGCGCGCGATGAACGCTGGCGCTACATTCGCTATGCGGACGGCAGCGAGGAACTCTACGATCATCAAGCCGATCCGAACGAGTGGACAAATCTCGCGGCGAAGCCGGAACACGCGGCATTGAAGTCCGCGCTGGCCGGGTTTTTCCCAAAGGAATTCAAGAGCGCCGTGCGCCCAGTGGCTGAAATCATCGGCGCTGCCAGCCCGGCGGGCTCGTTCGATCTGGCGCTGAATATCGGCGATGTCCTCAGTGCTGCGGATGCGCCCAAGCTGCAGGGCAGGGGCGTTTTTATCGACGCCTCCTTTGATTTTGATCCGCTGGTGGATCAGGACAGTACGCTGCTGGCACAAGGTGACGAGCAGTCCGGCTATGCCCTGCATCTGCAGGCCTCCCAGCCCACATTGACCGTGTTTACCAACGGCAGGAGCACGACCATCAGTGGCGCGGCGCTTGATAAAGGCCGTGTGAACATGCGTGCGCAAATTGACACGGGGGGTGTCATCACGCTGGCTGTCCCCGGACACAGCGAAGTGCTGGGCGTCGCTCCGTTTGATCAAGGATTTCCCCAGGAGCCTAAGTCGGGCATCGCCGCCGGGCAGAGCTTCGGGATTTTGAAGCTCGCTCAATATCCCAACAGCACGCCGTTTGACGGTGTGGTTTATCGCCTGAAACTGACCATCCTCCCTCCGCACAAGGCGCCCATGGTTCCCACAGCTCAGGCCCCTGCCAAGGTTCCGTAGTGACTCAATTATCAAATTTCGCACATCAATTGTGCTGGTGAGTGGTTATTCGTGGGTTAAAGACTCCCTCCACCCAAAAAACATGCGCGCACGCATCATCAAAGACTTCCGTTTCGAGGCCGCCCAGACGCTGCCTAATCTTCCTGGCGATCACAAATGCACCAAGATGCACGGCCATTCCTTCAAGCTGGAGATTGCCATCGAAGGCGAGGTGGATCCGAAAATCGGCTGGGTCTATGACCACGCGGAAATTTCTCGGGCGATGAAGCCGATCATGGACCAACTGGATCACTCTTACCTCAATGAGATCGAAGGCTTGGAGAATCCGACCATTGAATACATGGCCGCCTGGCTTTGGAAAAAACTGGCTCCACAGCTGCCCGGACTCTGCGAGATCGTGATCCATGAAACACCCAACGCCCGTTGCGTGTTCCGTGGCGAGTTTTGATCGATCAAGCCTTGGCCAAAGGTCGTCGGTGGAAGCTCAAGGCGGCAAGGCCCAGGCCGCCCAACACGGCACGGCATCTACATGCAGCGTGAGCGAATCGGTCACGATGGTGAACTGGCCCGCGAAGCCAGATGGCGTGGAACCCAAGGTGAGATTCGCAAGCGCGCGCCTATTCGTGCAATGACTGCGGCTGTCGAGAGGCCCGGCGTTACGATTATGCCTTGTGGAAATCCCGGCGCATTGCGGCTGTCAAATTCAGGCCCTCACTGTCTCCAATATGGAAAAAGCGTAACATGACTTGTCGCTTCCATCTCTTGGCTATAGTCGCGCCATGCCTGTCCTCACCGAACGCAAAACGCAGCCGCAGTATGATGTCATTGTCGTGGGCTCTGGCGCCGGCGGCGGCATGGCAGCGATGATCCTTGCTTTGAATGGCGTGAAGGTGCTCATGATCGAGGCTGGGCGCAATTATGAGCCGGTGAAAGAGACGCCGATGTTCAACACGCCGGAGATGGCGCCACTGCGTGGAGCGGCCACGCCGGACCGCCCCTTTGGGTTTTATGATTCCAACATCGGCGGCTGGCAGGTGGCAGGGGAGCCGTACACCAATAAGCAGGGGACTGAAGGCGACTTCTGGTGGTGGCGCGCGCGCATGCTCGGCGGACGCACGAACCATTGGGGCCGCATCTCGCTGCGCTTTGGCGAGTTCGATTTCAAGCCGAAATCACGTGATGGCCTTGGTGTGGACTGGCCGATGAACTACGCTGACATGGCTCCGTGGTATGACCGGGTAGAGCAGTTGATCGGTGTCTATGGCGAGAATGATGGCATCGCGAATGCGCCAAACTCATCTCCGGGTGTGCTGATGCCGCCGCCCAAGCCGCGTGTGGGCGAACTGCTGGCGAAGAAGGCCGGGAGGAAACTCGGCGTGCCCGTCGTTGCCGCGCATCGTGCGGTGCTCAGCCAGCCGATGGATTGGAAAAATCTGCCGAAGGTGTTGTTCCCAAACAACCCCAAGGCGCAGGAGATTATCGGCAAGGACATGATGTCACGCGCCGCCTGCTTCTGGGCCACCAACTGCATCCGCGGCTGCAGCATCCGCGCCAATTTCCAAAGCACCACCGTGCTGCTGCCACCCGCGCTGGCCACGGGAAATCTCGACATCATCACAGATGCAATGGTGCGTGAAGTGGTGCTGGATGAAAGCGGCAAAGCCACGGGCGTGCATTACATCGACAAAGTCACCCGCCGCGATGCGATCGCGAAAGCCCGCGTGGTCATTCTCGCCGCGAGCACCTGCGAAACCTCGCGCATTCTTCTAAACTCCAAGTCTCGCGACAAGGTGGGTCTCGCCAACTCCTCGGGGCAGGTGGGGCGCAATCTCATGGACAGCGTCGGCACACGTCTTGGGGCGCACATTCCCGCCATGGAGGATCTGCCGCCGATGAATGAGGACGGCGCGGGCGGACTTCACACCTATGTGCCGTGGTGGCTGGTGAATGACCACGCCAAGCTCGGCTTTGCCCGAGGCTACCACATCGAGATGGGCGGTGGCCGGCAGATGCCCGAGGCGAAGAGCTTCGGTTATCTGGACTCGACTTCGCCAGGCGTGTATGGCCGCAAACTCAAGGAGGAAGCCCGCCGCTACTACGGCGCGCAGTTCGGCTTCTCCGGGCGTGGCGAGATGCTGCCGAACAAGGACTGCTACAGCGAACTGGACCCCAACGTGGTGGATCAATGGGGCATTCCCGTGCTGCGCTTTCACTGGAAGTGGAGCGATCACGAAATCAAGCAGGCCGAGCACATGCAGCAGACCTTTGCAGCCATGATCGAGGGCATGGGCGGCAAAGCCAAGCCGCTCAGCGGAGCGGATGCCATTCAGCGGCCCGGCGAGATCATCCACGAAGTTGGCACCGCTCGCATGGGCGACAAAGCTGCTGAGAGCGTCACCAACCAATACTGCCAGACCTGGGACGTGAAAAATCTCTTCCTTATGGACGGCTCCGTCCTGCCCAGCAACCCCGACAAAAACCCCACGCTCACCATCCTTGCCCTCGCCTGGCGCTCCAGCGAATGGCTGATGGAAGAGATGAAACGGGGGAACATTTAACCGATCTGCACCATGTCAGAATCTTCTCCCATTTCCCGTCGCAATGCCCTCAAAGGCCTCCTTGGCGGTGCTGCCGGTGCAGCAGCCGTCCCGGCCCTTGCAGCGCCGAACCACACCGAGCCGGCACCGCCAGCGCATCCTTCGCGGTTTGTCTTTCATGATCCGGACTTCATGGGCGGGGTGAAGTTTCCGTGGGAAAAGCTGCTGTCTGCTGAGGAACTGGCCACCACACAGGCCCTGGCCGATTTGATCCTGCCGAAGGATGAAACCTCTCCCGCTGCCTCGGAAGTGGGCGTTCCAGATTTTATCAATGAATGGGTCAGTGCTGATTATCCCGCGCATCAGGAGGACCGCGAGACCGTACGTGGCGGCCTCGGCTGGCTCAATACGGAGAGTTTTAAGCGCTTTTCGGAGCGTTTTGAGGAGCTGGGCGTCGATCAGCAGTCCCAAATTGTGGACGACATCTGCGATGCAGCCAAGGCCAAACCGGAGCACCGTGTCGGGGTGGTCTTTTTCAAACGCTTCCGCCAGCTCTGTGTCGGCGGTTATTACAGTCATAGCCAGACCTGGAAAAGCCTGGGTTACGTGGGGAATGTCACCATTGGCGGCCCCTATCCCGGCGTGCTGCCGGAGGTCATCGAGAGGCTGGGTTTGCAGGATGTGGTTTGAGGGCTGATTTGGGGGCCAAAAAAGACTTCGTTTGGGAGCAAAAAATCCCTTTTCTCGCCTCTTCATCTTGCTAGTCTAAAACGGTCATCATCGAGCACGTTTCCGGTAGCGGTTTCAAGGACGGATTCAGTCGATGGGCAGCCCTTCAAATCTTATGTCCGAACAGTCCTCTGAGCAGAACACTGCTTTCAATACCGGTGTGGCCGAAAACCAGGCCTACGGTGCCGATCAAATCCAGAAACTCGAAGGCCTCGAAGCCGTCCGGCTTCGACCCGGAATGTACATCGGCGACCCCGATGAGCGCGGCCTGCACCACTGCGTGTTTGAAGTGGTGGACAACTCCATCGACGAACATCTCGCCGGTCATTGTAAAAACGTCTGGATCTCCATCCACATGGACGGCTCCATCACCATTCGGGATGATGGCCGAGGCATCCCGGTGGAAATGCACAAGGTGGCGAAGATTCCCACGGTTGAGCTCGTGCTCACCAGCCTGCATGCCGGTGGTAAATTTGGAGACGGCGCGTATGAATTCTCCGGTGGTCTGCACGGCGTGGGCGCCAAGTGTACGAACGCCCTGTCCGACTGGTTCAAGTGCGAGGTTTTCCGCGACGGCAAGATCCACGCCATCGGTTTTGAGCGTGGCAAAACCACGGAGCCGCTGACGGTTCTGGGCGATCTTGATGATCCAAAGACCACCGGCACCAAGATTTCCTTCTTCCCGGACGCCTCGATCTTCACCGTCACCACGACTTATAACTTTGACCGTCTGCTGGTGCGCCTGCGCGAACTGGCCTTCCTCAATCCCGGCATCAACATCACCCTGACCGACGAGCGCACCGAGCCGCAGCGTCAGGAAGTGTTGTTTTATCAGGAAGGTGTGAAGCAGTTCGTGCGCGAGATGGGTGCGGACAAGGACAAGATCCATCCCGAGCCCGTCGCGCTTGCTGGCCGTCGTGAAGTGCCGATCGACGACAAAAAGAAGTTCATTCTCGTCGATTGCGTCCTCCAGTGGAACAAGGGACTCAATGAGCAGACACTCTGCTTTGCCAATGCCATTCCAAACCCGGACGGCGGCACGCACTACAGCGGCCTCAAGTCAGCGCTGACCAAGGCGGTGAAGCAATACATCAACGCCAATCCGAAAAGCTTCAAAGACAAGCTGCCTGACATTGAAGGCGATGACTGCCGCGAAGGCATGATCTGCGTGCTCAGCGTCAAGCTCACCAACCCTCGTTTCAACTCGCAGACGAAGGTGAAGCTGGTGAACGGCGAAGTCGAAGGCGTGGTGAACTCCATCGTTTATGAAGGCCTGCTGCGCTTCTTTGACGAGAATCCCGACACCGCCATCGAGATCATCAAGAACATCATCATCGCCGCGAAATCCCGCGAAGCGGCGCGCAAAGCCCGCGAGGCGATTCGCAAGGATGCCATGAGCAGCGGCGGCCTGCCCGGCAAGCTGGCGGACTGCTCCGAGCGCGATCCTGCCAAGACCGAGCTGTTCATTGTCGAAGGTGACTCCGCCGGTGGCTCCGCCAAGATGGGCCGGAACCGCCACAATCAGGCGATCCTCCCGTTGCGTGGAAAACTCATCAATACCGAGAAAGCCCGCCTCGAGAAGGTGCTGCAGAACAAGGAAGTCCAGACCATGATCACAGCCATCGGCACAGGCATCGGTGGCGACAGCGAGGTGGAAGGCTCCTTCAACATCGAAAAGCTCCGCTACCACAAGATCGTCATCATGACCGATGCTGACGTGGATGGCAGCCACATCCGCACCCTTCTGCTCACCTTCTTCTTCCGCCAGATGCCGGAACTGGTGAAGCGCGGCCACATCTATGTGGCCCAGCCGCCGCTCTACCAGGTGACGCGTAAAAAGCGTGAGGAATACGTGCAGAGCGACGCCGAGATGGACGCCATTCTGCTTGAACTCGGCTCCGGTGAAATCAGCCTGCGCAACATTGCCGACGGCAGCAAGCTGGCCGCAGACCGCCTCAAGGCCATTCTGGACCTGCTCGTGCCTGTCGCCAAATTTGCCGACATCATCCGCCGCCATGGGGCTGACTTCGAGCACTACCTTCAGGCCCGCGATGAAGCCACCGGCAATCTGCCGCATCACCTCGTCGTCATCCGTGAGGGCAATGAGGTCAACATCAACTACTTCCACAGCAATGAGCAGCTTGCCGCCTTTGCCCGTGAGAACAATGACCTGCATCTCTTCGGCAATCCCGCCGCCGTGGAAGCCAATGGTAACGGTGCCGTCGCACTGCCGAAGTCACACCGTCGTGCCCGTCTCATTGAGATCCACGAAGCCCACGGCATGAAGAAGCGCTTCCAGCAGCTCGATGAACTCGGCCTGCACGTGGATCACTTCAGCAGCCAGGACAAGCCGCTCTTTGAAGTCATCGAAGGCGATGGCGAAAACGCCAGGGTGCATCCTGTCTTCAGCATCCCGGGCATCCTCGACAAAGTCATGGAGATCGGCAAGCGCGGCATGGAGATCAAGCGATTCAAAGGTCTGGGTGAAATGAACGCCAAGCAGCTCTTCGAGACCACCATGGACCCGAACAAGCGCACGCTGCTTCAGATCAAGCTCGACGAGACCAACTCCCACGAAGCCGAACGCATGTTCACCATTCTCATGGGCGACGTGGTCGAGCCGCGGAAACACTTCATTGAAGAGAACGCCCTCAACGTTCGCAACCTCGACGTGTAATCCAGGGCGCAATGCCCGCTTTCTGTTCTTTCGTTTAGCCTTTTCGCCCTCCGTCCATGCAAGATCCCAACATTCGCCCCATCTCTGTCGCTGAAGAAGTGAAGAACTCCTTCCTCGACTACTCGATGTCCGTCATCATCGCCCGTGCGCTGCCGGATGTCCGTGATGGCCTGAAGCCCTCCCAGCGCCGCATCCTTTATGCGATGCATGAGCTGTCGCTCTATCCGCCAAAGAAGCACATGAAGTGCGCGAAGATCTGCGGTGACACCTCCGGTAACTACCATCCGCACGGTGAGGCCGTTATTTACCCCACACT
Organism: Prosthecobacter sp.; assembly: GCF_044222345.1. Classification (GTDB taxonomy): domain Bacteria; phylum Verrucomicrobiota; class Verrucomicrobiia; order Verrucomicrobiales; family Verrucomicrobiaceae; genus Prosthecobacter. Next base: position 70,742 of record NZ_JBGANL010000020.1, on the reverse strand, counting down.
CGTTCACATGGGCCAGCCCTGGGCCATTCGTGAGCCTCTGATCGATCCCCAGGGGAACTTCGGTTCCGTGGAAGGCGATCCTCCGGCAGCCATGCGTTATACGGAAGCCCGCATGACGCACCTGGGCGGCACGCTGATGTCGGACATGGAGAAGGAGACCGTCGATTTCGTGCCGAACTACGATGAACGTCTCACTGAGCCCACCGTCTTCCCGGCGGCGTTCCCAAATCTCATCGTCAATGGTGGCACCGGCATCGCCGTGGGCATGGCTACCAACATGCCGCCGCACAATCTCGGCGAGGTCGTGGATGCGGTGTGTGCCCAGATCGACAATCCAGCGATCACCTGCACGGAGCTGCAGGCTCACATCAAAGGCCCTGATTTCCCGACGGGCTGCGTCATCCTCGGCACCAATGGCATTCGCGAATACATGGAAACGGGCCATGGCAGTGTGCGCACCCGTGGGCAGGCGGAGATCGTCGAAAATGGCAACCGCGAGCAGATCATCATCACCGAGATTCCGTTCAACGTGAACCGTGCTGAGTTGGTGAAGCGCATCGCCGAGCTGGCGAATGAAAAGGTCATCACCGAAATCAGCGGTGTGCGTGACGAATCGGATGAAAACACCCGTGTCGTCATCGACCTCAAGCGCGATGCGCGCGGCCAGATCGTTCTGAACAATCTGTACAAACACACGGCGCTGGAGTCGAGCTTCTCCATCCACATGCTCGCCATCGACGGCGGCAAGCCTCGTGTGTTGAGCATGAAGGACGCGATCGCATGCTACATCGAGCATCGACGTGAGGTCATCATCCGCCGCACGCGTTTCCTGCTGAAGCAGGCCGAGTTCAAAGCTGAAAAGCTGGAAGCCCAGCTCCTCGCGCTCGGTCACCTGGACGACTTCATCAAGATCATCCGCGACAGCAAGAACCGCGATGAAGCCCGCGAGCGCCTCAAGGCCTACCATTTCGCCATCAGCACCGCCGAGCAGCTCGGCATCATGATTCGTGCCCAGGCCAGCATCGTGGGGGACAAGTACATCTTCACCGACAAGCAGGTCGAAGACATCCTGGAACTCCGCCTCTATCAGCTCGTCGGACTTGAGCGCGACAAGATCAAAGCCGATTACGATGACGTGCTCGTCAGCATCCGCGATTTCATGGACATCCTCGCCCGTGAAACCCGCGTGCTCCAGATCATCAAGGACGAGCTCCAGGCCATCCGTCTGAAGCATGCCACCCCGCGCCTCACCCGCATCGAAGCCGCCGAGGGCGAGATCGAAAACATCGACCTCATCCCGAACGATCCGACCGTCGTCACCATGACGCACATGGGCAGCATCAAGCGCACCGCCACCGCCGAATACCGCTTGCAGGGCCGCGGCGGCAAGGGCCTCAAAGGCATGGAAACCCGCGATGCGCAGGGCGAGGACGAAGCCAGCGACTTCGTGGAGCGTCTCTTCAGCGCGCATCTGCACGACTTCCTGCTCTTCTTCACGAACACCGGCCGCATGTATGTGGAGCGCGTGTACCAGATCCCGGAAGCCTCGCGCACCGGCAAGGGGCGCAGCATCAAGAACATGCTCAACCTGCGTGCCGAAGAGAAGATCGCCAGCGTGCTGATCCTCAAGGCACAGGGTGCCGAAGACGAGGCCATGTGGGCTGCTGACAAATATGTGCTCTTCGCCACCAAGGACGGCACGGTGAAGAAGACCGCCCTCGAAGAATTCAAAAACTACCGCAGGGACGGCATCATCGCCATCAAGCTGGATGAAGGCAACGACCTCGTCGATGTCGTGCTCACGGACGGCAACAAGGAGGTCTGCCTTGTCACCCACGAAGGCATGTGCGCCCGCTTCCATGAAACGGGAGATGATCCAGCATCACCGAACCTGCGTCCGATCGGCCGTGCCACCGCCGGTGTGCGTGGCATCACGCTGGACGATGGCGACTTCATCGTCAGTTGCATCACCAACGAGCCTGACACCATGGTGCTCGTTGTCTCTGAAAACGGTCTCGGCAAACGCACTGCTTTCGATGAATATCGACTCCTCGCCAATCGTGGCGGCAAAGGCGTGACCACCATGAACGTCACGGAGAAAACCGGCAAGGTCGTTGCCGCCAAGGCGGTGCATGACAAAGACGAGCTCATGCTCATGACCACCAAGGGCCAGAGCGTACGCATCCGTGTTTGTGACATCCGCGAAACCGGCCGCAATGCCCAGGGCGTCAAGCTCATGGGTCTCAAGGAAGGCGAAACCATCCAGGACGTGGCCACTGTGGTTGCGGAAGAAGCTGAGGTCGTCGCGGAAGCTCCTCCAGTTGAACCAACCCAGGAAACGCCAGTGGAAGACACGCCTGCGGCGGAATAAGCCAGGCATGCAAATCCAAAGAGGCGCAGGCAACTGCGCCTCTTTTTTGTGATCATGTCTGACTGGCGGAAATAGACGTAGAAAGAGGGCGGTGGGATCGTTGGGATGCAGCATGATCCGCCTGCCTCTTTTCTTCCTGCTGTTCGTCTGCGCTTCGCTGCACGCTGCGTCTCCGAACCCCAATTTCGTCATCATCCTCGCGGATGACCTCGGCTACTCGGATCTCGGCTGCTATGGCAGCGAGATCGCGACGCCGAATCTGGACAAACTGGCGGCGGGGGGCTTGAAGTTCACCCAGTTTTACAACACCGCACGCTGCTGGCCCACACGCAGCGTGCTCATGACGGGGCACTATGCGCAGCAGATCGGCATGGACCCCCAGTATGGCAAATTCCCGGCCTGGGTGCGCACGCTGCCGCAGCGCCTCGCGCCATTGGGGTATCGCAGCTATCACTCCGGCAAGTGGCATGTGAACAACGCGCCGAAGGTCGTGGCGAACGGCGGCTTCACCCGTTCGTATTACGTGGCACAGCAGGACAATCACTTTCATCCGAAGAGGCATGAGCTGGATGACAAGCCACTGCCAGAGCCGGACGGGCCGTGGTATTCGAGCATCGCCATTGCGGATCATGCGATCGACTTCCTCAAGGAGCACGCGCAGCACCATGCGGGCACGCCGTTCTTCAGCTACGTGGCCTTCACGGCGCCGCACTTTCCGATTCAGGCTCTGCCGGAGGACATTGCGAAATACAAAGACACCTACACACAAGGCTGGCCGAAGACACGGGCGGCGCGCTTTGAACGGCAGAAACAGCTGGGGCTCATCGCGACCACCCTGTCCGATCCTGAGCCGCAGATCACCGCACCCAGCGGCAAGGAGAGCGATCTGGCAATCCTCGGCCCCGGTGAGACTCGGCATGCAGTGCCCTGGGAAAGTCTGACCTCTGAGCAGCAGCAGTTCCAAGCCACAAAACAGGCGGTCCATGCGGCGATGATTGATCGCCTGGATCAGGAAGTGGGCCGGGTGCTGGCCCAGTTGAAAGCCATGAACGCCTTCGAGGACACGCTCATCCTGTTCCTCTCAGACAACGGCGCGAGCGCAGAGATCATGGTGCGCGGACTCGGACATGACAAAGCCGCACCCATGGGCGCTGCCGCATCCTATCTCTGCCTCGGGCCCGGAGGCTCCACAGTGTCGAACACACCCTTCCGTCGTCACAAGATCTGGGTGCATGAAGGCGGCATCAGCACGCCGCTCATCGCCCACTGGCCGCAGGGAATCAGCGCCAAGGGCGAACTGCGCCACACACCGGGACATGTCATCGACATCGTGCCCACGATCCTCACGCTCGCCGGGGGTGATGTCACCGCCATCCCCGAAAATGCCCCACCGTTTCCGGGACGCAGTCTGGTGCCCGCATTTGCGAAAGACGAGACAATCAGCCGCGACTTCCTGTTCTGGAACCACTCCGGCAATCGCGCGCTGCGTGAAGGCGACTGGAAAATCGTCAGCGCCGCTGACAACGGCAATGCGTGGGAACTCTATCATCTGACCACGGATCGCGCAGAGTCCAACAACCTCGCCGCCAAGGAACCGGAGCGCGTGAAGGCGATGACGGAGCGCTGGGCGAAACTGGAGAAGGAATACGTCGCACAGGCGGGCCCCAAGCCAGAGCCCAAGAAGAAGGGCAAAGGGAAAAAGATAGAGGAGTGAGGTGACTCACTTCATGCCGCCGATCTTGCAGCCCTGCGCCTCAGGTTGCGGAGACGCCACAGGCTTGCCTGCAAGAATGGCGTCCAGCGCGTCACGCAGGTCCTTCGTTGTCGCCTTGCGCTGGCGCTTGGTGGGGCCCAGGTAGAGGTCGTTGATACGGCCCTTGTAAAGCGTTTCGCTCTTGGGTGAGAGCACGACAGCCTCCGGCGTGATCCTGGCCTGCACCTGCTTGGCGAGCGCCTGCCCCTTGTCGAGCAGCACGGTGGCCTTCACCTCGGAGAGGATGGCATGCTCCATCGCCACTTCATTCGTGATCTCCGGATCCGAATGCACAAGGTACACCACAATCCGGTCGCTGTAATCGGCCGTGATCTGGTTGATCTCCTTCATGAACGACTTGGTGGTCGAGCAGAAAGGGGAGACAAAGAAGAGCACGATGGCCTTCTTGTCGCCCGCAGCCGCAGGATCGTAGCTCTTGCCATCCGTGGCTGGGAGTTCGAGTGCGGAGACGATGCTGGTGAAGAGCAGCAGGGCGACAAGCAGGTGTTTCATGGCCTTATTGAAGTTGAGCCACCGCTGCATCCAGCGAAGCCGCGTCCTTGATGCTGATGACCTTCACGGATTTGTCGATCTTGCCCATGAGTCCGGCGAGGGTGGCGTCAGGGCCGAGTTCGATGAAGGTGGTGTGACCTGCGGCGATGAGGTGCTGCATGCTCTCCACCCAGCGGACGCTGCCGGTGACCTGGCTGGTGAGCGTGGAACGAATCTCCTCAGGCGTGGAAACAGGGCGGGCCTCAAAGTTGCACACCACCGGAACCTTCGGGCTTTGGATGGATGCCGCAGCAAGCGCCACGGCGAGTTTGTCCTGCGCAGACTTCATCAGGCGGCTGTGGTAAGCACCGGCGACGGGCAAGGGAATGGCGCGCTTGATGCCCTTGTCCTTCGACTTGGCCGCAGCATCGGCAATGCCTTCAGCGCTGCCACTGAGCACGATCTGTCCTGGCGCGTTGAGATTGGCCACGTCCACATCGCATTCCTTCGCGAGTTCACGGATGGCGGATTCCTCACCACCGAGCAAAGCCAGCATGGCCCCCTTCGTGTTTTCGCAGGCTTCCTCCATGAAGCTGCCGCGCTGGAAGACGAGATTGAGGCCGGTGGCAAAGTCAAAGGTGCCTGCAGCGGCGTGCGCGGTGAATTCACCAAGGGAAAGTCCGGCGGTGGCGGTGATGTTGAGCGCGGGCACTTTGCTCTTCAGCACTTCGAGGATGGCCAGGCCGTGGGCGTAAAGCGCAGGCTGGCAGCGCGATGTCTTCGTCAGCTCCTCCATCGGGCCCTCAAACATGATGTTCGAAAGTGAGTAGCCGAGGGTGGCATCGGCCTGGTCAAAGAGGGCGCGGACGGTGGGATAGCTTTCGGCAAGATCTTTGCCCATGCCGACTTTCTGGGCGCCTTGACCGGCGAAGAGGAGGACTGCGTTCATTCGGAGATGCTGGATACGGGAGACTGGTTGTTCAATGAGTGGAAGGGATCACTGAGCACGGTCAGTGGGGCGGGTCAAGAGGTCGCGAATAGCCGGGCTTTGGGCAATGACCGCTTCCATCAGGAGTTCTGGGCCGCGCCGCATGGCCTCGGCCAGGGGCATTTCCTTGGGTTTGATGGCACAGAGAAAATCGAAGCGGGTGCGGAGCTGGTCTTCGGCCTCGATGGCTCCGGCAAAGGCGGCGATGGGTTTGCCAAGTTCGCGGGCCAGGTCAGCGACGCCCATGGGCCCTTTGCCGTGGAGCGTCTGGGCGTCCAGCCTGCCTTCACCTGTGATGACGAGGTCTGCGGCGGCGATGCGCTCCCGCAGATGGACGAGATCGGCGATCAAATCGAAGCCGCTGGTGAGTTTGGCACCGCAGAAAGCCATAAGGCCAAATCCCAGGCCTCCAGCGGCTCCTGCGCCGGGAACATCGCGGTGATCGACACCGAGATCTCGTTTCGCGATGTCCGCCAGATGCAGCAGACGACTTTCAAAGAACTCAAAATCCGCCACACCCTTCTGCTTTCCATACACCTGAGTGCAACCATGGAGGCCGAGCAGGGGATTGTTCACATCACAGGCGACCAGGATTTCGGGAAACTCACCTTCTGGAGGCTCGATCCTGGCCAGCAGGTTCATGTTGGCGATGATGGCCTCAAGCGGTGCACCTGACGCGTCCAGAAAACGAAACCCCAGCGCCGCCGCCATGCCGATGCCGCCGTCATTCGTGGCACTGCCGCCGATGCCGATGACGATGCGCTGCACGCCACGTGCCATGGCATCCTGCAGCATCAAACCCGTGCCGTGCGTGCTGGCCGTGGCCGGATTCAGCGGAAGGTCACTGACCATGGCAAGACCGGACGCAGTGCTCATTTCCATGATGGCTTCCAAACCTCCGGTCTCCCGCGCAAGACCATAGCTTGCTGTGACCGGGCGGTTTTGGGCGTCAAATGTCGCGGCCTCACACCATTCGCCATTCAGTGCAGCGACGACCGCCTCGGCGGTGCCTTCCCCCCCGTCAGCAATCGGGCAGAGATCGCAGGCAGCCTCTGGCAAAGTCTGATTCATAGCCGAGGCGATGGCCTGAGCCGCTACGCTGGCCGGGATGGAGCCCTTAAATTTGTCGATGGCGATGAGAATGCGCATGTGCGCTGCATGATGCCGAGACGCCGTGGACTGCCAAGCTGGTGTGTGTTTTGAATCTCAAGAAGTGCCTGCTTTAAGGTGTCAGGGAATTGTAAAAAACCTTGAATTGACCTTGCTTTATCGACGTAAATATTATTAAGTTTATGGTAATTATGTCAAGCGCCGCCCTGGCAGAGATCAATACGCCCCTGATTGCACCCAGTACCGACCGCCCCGTCAGGCGTGGTCCAGAAAAAACCGTGCCACCACCCAACCGTTTCGAGAGGGAACAGATGGAGCTTAATTTACGAAATGCTCGAATGGGGGCTTGGTTTGTCATGGTCCTTGTTCCATTGTGCAGTTTCCTCGATTGGATGGCTTATCCTGCAAGTTACTGGCAGTTTTTAGTGCTGCGCCTGGCCTGTGCGGCCAGCTGCGTGCCATTGCTGCTGGCTCTGAACGGATCGCTAGGCCGCAGATACTGCCGGGCCTACCCGATTATTCTGCCGCTGCTGCCGGCGCTGATGATCTGCTTCATGATCTACCTCAGCGGAGACCCTGGCTCCGGTTATTATGCCGGGCTGCTGCTCTGCATTGTGGCCACGGCGTTTGTGTTCCATTGGACGTTTCGTGAGATCGGCATCACACTTGGGTTGGTGGTGATCGCCTACCTTGCGGCCACGCTTCCCAATCTTTTCACCACGAATGATCCCCGGGCTCTGGGGATTTTCGTGAACAACACCGGCTTCCTCCTGCTGCATTGCGTGGTTCTCTATGTCGGCAGCCGCCAGCATCACGCGATCCGCCTGCGGGAGTTTGCGAACCGCTGCAAGGTGGAGGACCAGCGTGAAGAACTGGCCGCACGCAATGAAGAGCTCACCGCCACGCTGAAGCGCCTGCGCGAAACCGAAGCCCAGCTTGATCAGAGTGAAAAGCTCGCCTCCATCGGCCGTCTCAGCGCCGGGATCGTGCACGAGATCAACAACCCGCTGAACTACGTGAAGTCAGCGGTCTATCTGCTGAAGAAAAAGGGCAGGGCGCTGCCGCCTGACATTGCAGAGACCTTCACCAGCATTGCCGAAGACATTGGTGAAGGCATCGACCGCGTGGCTGCCATTGTCTCGGATCTGCGCACCTTTGCGCATCCGGAACATCGTGGCTCCCGACCGGTGAATCTGCAGGAGACCGCGCGCAAGGCGCTGCGCCTGCTGGCCAAGGAGATCGGTGACCGCGGAGTGATGCTGGTGGATGAGATCCCGGCGGATGTCATCGCGCAGGGAGACGAGAACTACCTCATCCAGATTCTGCTCAATCTGGTGCAAAACAGCCTGGACGCGCTGGCTGGTCGTCCATCGCCCACCATCTGGCTCAAAGCCTGCGAAACCGCGAACGGTGTGGATTTCATTGTTCGGGACAACGGTCCGGGCATTCCGAAAGAGAACCTCTCCAAGATCTTTGATCCCTTTTTCACCACCAAGCAGGTTGGGCAGGGCATGGGCCTGGGCCTGAGCATCTGCTTCCGCATGATCCAGCAGATGGAAGGCGAAGTGAAGATTGACACTGTTGAGGGCAGCCACACTCAGTTTACACTGAGCCTGAAAAAACCTGCGAACACCTGAGCCTGATGCCGAGCACGCTGCTATCGCCCTATCACATCCTCTACGTCGATGACGAGGAGAAGGCGTTGCATTACTTCAAGGAGATCTTTGGTGATGAGTACACGATCCACGTCGCCAACAACGCGATGGACGGCTACCGCATCCTGCAAAATTATGGGCCGCAGATCGGCCTGCTGCTCACGGATCAGCGCATGCCCGGCCCCAGCGGGGTCGAACTGATGGAGCACGCCCGCAAGCTCAATCCCAACTTGGTGCGCATTCTCGTCACGGCTTACACCGATTATCATGCGGCGGTGGATGCGGTGAACTCAGGACGCTGCTTCCGTTATATTCACAAGCCCTGGGACCCCGATGAGCTGGGTGTGGTGATCAAGCACGCGCTGAATTACTACCACGCGCTCATTGAGCGCGAACGTCTGCTGGTGGAGAAGGCGGAATCCGTGCGCAACATGCTCTCTGCCGACAAAGTTTCTGGCCTCGGCATCCTAGCGGAAGGTCTGAATCATCATCTGCGCAATGCGCTTACAGTTGTGCGCGCATTCATTGATCTGGCGCCGATGAAGCTGATGGAGGAAATCGGCGGCGCGCATCCGCGTGATCCATCTTTCTGGATTGATGTGCAAAATCAGGCTCAGTCACAGCTGGAGCGCATTCAATCCATGCTGGCCCGTCTGGCCGAGGCCTCGCACTCCAAGCGCCTGGAACGCAACGATGAATGCCATCTAAGCAGCGTGATGAGCGAGATGCTCGAACTGTTCTCACAGCAGATGAAGGAAAAGAACTTGCATCTCGAGATCTCGGTGGATCCTGGCCTGCCGCCCGTCCTGGTGCATGGCGCACGCTTCCGCCAGATGTGGCGTTTGATCTTCATGGAGGAGCTCACACATCTGAGTCCTGGAGACAGCATTCACATCAGCGCGAAAGTGCGTCAGGATGCGAGAGGCCGGTCGCATCTGGTGATGTATGTGCGCGACACCGGTGTCTGGGAGGGTGCAGACAAACCAGTGAACCTGTTTGACCCCTTCTACACCCGCAGCCGCAAGCCGGATGATTTTGGCGTGAACATGATGGCCTGCTACGTCACCATGCATCTGCATGGCGGCACCGCCGAGGCCCGCCATCTGGAGCCGCGTGGCCTGGAGCTCGAATTCAGCCTGCCCGTCGAAACCAACTTGGATCCCAAGAAGGAGGAAGACTTCTTCCGTACCCTTCTCAATCACGAGCAGCGCTGGAAGATGCGTGACGAAATGGTGGCGGCGTAAGGCGCTCCCAAGGAGCGGCACTTGCCAAGTGCCGTCTATGGGTTCGAATCAACCTTGCCAAGCGGGACTTGGCAAGTCCCGCTCCTTGCTAAACACTTAGGCTCATCCCAGCTTCCATCCCTCACGCGGCACACGACTGAGGAAACGATTCGCCGCCTCATTGTTCGTGATGCGCATGGCCTTCGCATCCCATACGATCTTGCCACCCGCGCGGTGCGCCACGTTGCCGAGGTGATTGGCTTCCGTCAGCGGACCCGCGTAGCTGAAGGGGCTGCCGGTGGGGGTGCCGTTGCGGATGGCGGCGAGGAATTCGGCATGCTGTCCTGGTGAGTCAGCGATGAAGGGCTTGGGTGCCTGGAAGTCTTTGAACGTGGCTTCAGGAAGCAGGACATGCTTGCCGTAGTCAGAGAGCAGCATGCCTTTGTCGCCAATGAAGAGCACTCCGCTGCTCCATTTGCTGATGAAAGGATCATTCTTCCACACGTCGGGTTTGTCCGCACCCTGGTGCCAGTGGATCTTGCACGCGGGCATGTCGCCACGCGGACCGTACTCATACACGGCGTGCATAGAAGCCGGGGCGATCTCGGGGTGCGGCGGCGGGCCAAAGGCTTCGACACTGAGCGGGGCGTCGAGCTTGAGCGCCCAGAACGGCAGGTCGTTCCAATGGCTGCCGAGATCGGACATCGTTCCATTGCCGAAGTCCCACCAGCGGTACCACTTGGGTCCTGGGAAATAAACGCTGTTGTAAGGACGCATCGGCGCAGGGCCGATCCACAGATCCCAGTCAAGATACGGCGGTGGTGTTTCTCCCACAGTGGGGCGCTCCGTGACGTAAACAATGTCTCCGTTCTTCTTCGCGTCTTCCTCGCTCTGCAGGCCCCAGGCGCGCGAGACACACACATGGGCTTCCGTGACTTTGCCAATCGCACCACTTTGAATCAGTTCCACCACACGGCGGTAGTTTGGCATGCCGTGAATCTGCGTGCCCATCTGCAATCTGCGTGCCCATCTGCGTGACGACACCGGCTTTGGCAGCAACTTCGGTGATGAAACGCGCTTCGGCGACGTTGTGGGACAGCGGCTTCTCACAATACACATGCTTCTTCATCAGCAGCGCAGGCAGCGTGGCATAGGCATGCGTGTGCTCCGTGGTGCTGACCACCACGGCATCAATCTCACCAGCGCTGACGGAATCGTACAACTTGCGGAAATCGCGGAACTTCTGCGCCTTGGGAAAGGCCACGCCTGCGCGGTCAAGGTTCTCGCCATTCACATCGCAAATGGCGACGACGTTTTCACGCGGTTCCATGGCAGGAGGCGGCTGCGCACCCGCGTCTGGCTTGGCGGCGTTCTTGCCACGCGGTGGCGTGTACAGCGCGACACCGGTAAGCTCCTTGATGTTCGATGCACCGCGTCCGCCCACGCCGATGAAGACGAGATTCAGCTTCTCGTTCGGGGAGCGTGAACTGACAATGGCGGGAAATCCCAAGGCTGCAGCTGCGGTGGCGCTGCGGGCAAGGAACTGACGGCGGGACGAGACAGGTTGGCTGGCACTCATGGTTGTACACTTACAACGCACCATCGCAGGCGGAGCTTCCGCAGAAACGTCAGGAAGCACAAAGAGCTGCGCTTCTTTGAATCACTTCGCCTTCTTTTTCCCCGCCCCCGGCTTCCGCGGCTCATTGAGAGGCTTGTCGGGATCGTACTTCGGATTGCGTTCTGGGATCTGGGCGCCGCTGTCTTTGAGCCAGGCCATGAGCTTGTCGCGCAGCTGCATCGCGCGCACCGAGTCAAACGGCGCGCGGTTGTCCGCTTCACCTGCGTCGAGTTTCAAGTTGTAAAGTTCGACGTGGCTGTCCTCATGGAAGTAGATGAGTTTCCAGTCGCCTTCGCGAATGGCGCTGTAAGGCGTCGCGCTGCCAGGGTGGTAGTGGGGGTAGTGCCAGTAGATGGCCTCGCGGGCCAGCGTGTCCGTGCCGCCGAGCAGTGGCAGCAGTGACTCGCCATCGACGACCTGATCCTTCTGCAGCGGCGTCTGCGTGGCGGCCAGCAGCGTGGGCACGTGGTCATAGGTGATCACCGGCACATCGCAGGTGCTGCCGGGTTTCACCAGCCCGGGCCAGGAGACGATGAGAGGGATGTGCACACCGCCTTCATACGCACTGCCTTTGCCGAGCCGTGCCGGGCTGTTGTCCGTGGGGCCGCGTGACCAGCCGTTGGCGTTGACGGTTCCGCTGAGGCCGCCGTTGTCACTGGTGAAGATGAAGATCGTGTTCTCAGCGAGCTTCAACTCATCCAATTTGGCGCGCAGTTTGCCCACGCTGTCATCAATGCTTTCGACCAGCGCGGCATACACGGGATTGCTGTGACCGCCCACGGCTTTCTTCGCCTGATACTTCGCGATGACTTCCGGCTTGCCCATGATGGGCGTGTGGACGCCGTAGTGCGGAAGGTAAACGAAGAACGGTTTGGCCTTGTTCTTCTCGATGAATTTCACGGCCTCATCGGTGAGGCGGTCGCTCAGGAACTCATCCTTGGGTCCATCTGGCAGCGTGGCGATTTTGTAAGGCGAAAAATAGCTCGGTGGAGAGCCGATGTGCATGCCTCCGATGTTCACATCAAAGCCATGCTTGGTGGGATAAAACGCCTCCTCGCCGAGGTGCCATTTGCCGATGCTTGCCGTGGCGTACCCACGCGTCTTGAGACGTTCGGCGATGGTCTCTTCCTCCAGTGGCAGTTGCATCGTCCAATTCGGAATAAGCAGGCGTCCATTGCTCGGCACATGGCCTGCGATCCAGTCAGTGATGTGCAGGCGGGCAGGTGTTTTGCCCGTCAGCATGGCCGCACGTGTGGGCGAGCACACGGTGCATGCCGAATACGCCTGCGTGAAGCGCATGCCCTCCTGCGCCAGCTTGTCGATGTGCGGCGTCTCATAATACTTCGAGCCGTAGCAGCCCAGATCCGTCCAGCCCATGTCATCGACAAGCACAACGATGATGTTCGGCGGTGGTCCCGCTGGCAGTGTCGGCACCACAGGCACCTTCACCGGCGGCGGCTGGATGGGGGGCAGTGGGGCAGGCTGGGGTGTTTCAGTGGGTGTGGCAGCAGCGGTGGCCGGCGCGGCATTGGGTGTGGCTGTAGGCGTTGGGCTGGCTGGTGCGGCCGGAACCGGATTACCTCCAGAAGCAGCCGGAGTTTCTGGCACCGCAGGCGTTGGATTGACCGCGGGAGTTTGGGCGGTCACAAGACCGGCAAAGCAGAGGAAGGAGGCGAGAAAACGGCGCATGAAAGATCGGTTGGAAATGAAATGAGACGCTGTCTCATTTGGATGGTTTTACAAGGGTTTAAATCGAAGTCATCGAATTTTGGCATCCGGCAGCGCGCTCTTCACGCCTTCGTCGATGGGCATCTTGTCAGTCTTGGAGTCGAGGCCTGTGGCGAGCATCAGCTTGGCCAGCTCCGCCTGCAGTTCCTTCACTTTGTCGGCCAGTTCCGGTTTGCCGATGAGGTTTTTGGTTTCACCGGGGTCGTTCTTCAGATTATACAATTCGGCCATGTGCCTGTCAGCCGTGCCGTCGCCATGCGGGTAGTGAATGAATTTCCAGTCGTCGGTGCGAACGGCGCGGACATTCGGCGTGTAGGGGAACTGCTTTTCATAATTGTAGTGGTAGAACCAGCTTTTGCGCCAGTCGGGATCGCCGCCTTGCACCAGCTTCACGAAAGATTTGCCATGGATGTTTTCCAGCGCTGGGGCTCCGCAGAGCGCCAGCAGGCTCGGAGCCACATCGACGGTGAGCACCTGCTGTGGGATGACCTTGGCCGCTTTCGTGAGTTGCGGGCTGCGCACGATGAGCGGAATGCGCAGGCTGGCCTCATGCGCGGTCCGTTTGTCCACCATGCCATTTTCCCCTCTAGCAGGCCGTTGTCCCCCATGAAAACGATGATCGTGTTGTCGAGTTGCTTGGTCTCCTCCAGCCAGGCGCGCACACGTGCCACACTGTCGTCCACACTCAGGACGGTGCCCCAGTAGCCGTGCACCATGTTTTCAAAATCTTTGACGGCGGCGGGGCTGTCATCGGGAAACTTTTTCCGCCACTCAAACAGCGGGCCGTAGATGCCATGCCAGGTGTAGAGGCGCTGTTTGATCCACTCCGGCTTGTCATCCAGCATGAAGGCCGTGGCCGGGTAGGGGACCCGCACGTCGTCAAAGGCATGTTCATACTTCTTCTCGGGCGTGTAAAAACTATGCGGGGCCTTGTGGCCGATGCACGCACACCAGGGTTTGTCCGCACTCTGCTGCTTCAACCAGTCCATGGCCAGATCCGTGACGACGTTGGTGTAGTAGCCTTTGATGACCTCGCGTTTCTTGCCGTTGAGGTTCCACTCGGTGTCATAGTATTTGCCCTGGCCTTTGTGCGTCACAAAGGTGTCGTAACCCGGACGCGGATCATTATTCTCTTCGCCCATGTGGTATTTGCCAAAGTAGGCGGTGGCGTAGCCCGCATCATGCAGCACGGAGGGGAAGCTGCGTAGCGTGGCTGGATACTCGGTGAAGTTGTTCGTTACTCCGTGTGCATGCGCATACAGCCCGCTGAGAATGGAGCCTCGGCTCGGCGAGCACAGAGAGGTGGTGCAGAACGTGTTGGCAAAGCGCACCCCTTCGCCGGCCAGGCGGTCAATGTTGGGCGTCTTCACATGCTTCGAGCCGTAGCAGCCGAGTGCATCCGGGCGCAGGTCATCACAAAGGATGAAAAGCACATTCGGCTGCGCCGCGAATGACGAGTGCAGCATGACGAATGATGAAAGCAGCAGGGTGTAGAGACGGATCATGATTGGACTCTGCCAACGAAGGGAACACGTCGTCTTTGTCAAAAAGGAAAGGCGTCCGCGCCGTGTGGCGTTTTCCTTCTCGCCATGACCAACCGCCGCTCCTTCCTCAAACAGTCCGCCGCCGCTTCCACCGGCGTGTTCTACATCGCCAAAACCTCCTGGGCCCAGAAGAGTCCGGGGGACACCATCAACATGGCCGTCATCGGCTTCGGCGGCCGTGGTGGCTCGCACATCAGCGGCTACAACAAGCTCAACAAAGACGGCGAAGGCGTACGCGTCGCCGCCCTGTGTGACGTGGACAGCAACACGCTCAGCAAAGGGCTTGCCTCTTACGACAAGGAGAAAATCAAGGTCACCGGCTACAACGATCTCCGCAAACTTCTGGAGAACAAGGACATCGATGCCGTGAGCATCGCCACGCCCAACCACTGGCATGCCTTGGCCACCATCTGGGCCGTGCAGGCCGGCAAGGATGTGTATGTCGAAAAACCCGTATCGCACTGCGTGTGGGAAGGCCGGCAGATGGTCAAGGCCGCGCGCAAGTACGGCAAGATGGTGCAGACCGGCACGCAGTCGCGCTCCAGCCGCAAAGGCCTCGCTGAAGGCGTGAAGTATGTGCAGGAGGGCAATCTCGGAAAGATCCTGCTCGCACGCGGCCTGTGCTACAAACGCCGCCCCAGCATCGGCAAGACCGAAGGCCCGCAACCGGTTCCCGAAGGCATCGACTACGATCTCTGGTGCGGCCCGGGCCCGAAAGGCCCGCTCATGCGCGCCAAGCTCAAGTACGACTGGCACTGGACCTGGGCCTACGGCAATGGCGACCTCGGCAACCAGGGCATCCACCAGATGGACATCGCCCGCTGGTTCCTCGGCGAATCGGAACTCTCCCCCAGCGTGTGGAGTGTGGGCGGTCGTCTCGGCTATGAAGATGACGGTGAAACCGCCAACACGCAGATCATCTACCACGGCTATGAAAAGGCCCCGCTCATCTTTGAAGTGCGCGGCCTGCCAGACGCGAAGGACGGCAAGAACATGGACAAGCTCTCGCAAACCAGCAAAGGCGTGAAGTTTCAGCCTCTTCCCGGCAAAGATGGCAAGGAAGGCATCACCGGCGCAGGCGTCGGAGTCATCATCGAGTGCGAAGGCGGCACCATCGTCGTGCCGAACTACTCCGGCTGCGTGGTCTTCGACAAGGAAGGCAAAGAGGTGAAGAAGTTCGAAGGCAGTGAAGATCATTTCAAAAACTTCATCAATGCCTGCCGCAGCCGCCGGGTGGACGATTTGAATGCCGACATCCTCGAAGGCCACCTCTCCAGCGCGCTCTGCCACACCGCCAACATCAGCTATCGCCTCGGCCAGAAAGAGAAGCCTGAAGCGATCCTGGAAAAGATCAAAGGCGACTCCTTCGCCACCGAAAGCTTTGGGCGCATGAAGGAGCACCTGGGAAAAAACGAGGTCGATATCACCAAAGATCTTCTCACCCTCGGCCCCGTCCTCAAGATGGACGGCAAGACCGAACGCTTCATCGATCAAGACGCCGCCAATGCCATGCTCAAGGACAAGTATCGCGCGCCGTTTGTCGTGCCGGATGAGGTGTGATGCATAAGTGCGATGGACTCTCCTGTCCGTCGCTCAGCGCTTCCGCAAACACGTCAGCCTTCCGCTCACCCATGAGCGGGGGGCGGGACGCTTACACTGCGCCCATCATCTCCCCATACGAGAAGTCGCAGACGTGCATCCGCACGCGTACCAGCGCACCTTCCGCCAGCGGAAAATCCGGCAGTTCTTTCTGGATGGTGCCAAAGATCTCTTTGCCATTCGGCAGCACGGCGTGGCAGGTGCGCGGACTGAGCACGCGGCGAATCGTGGCGGTGGTTTCAACTCGGGTGATAATATCCATCACTTGGTCACGGGAATGGCACGGCGTGCCGGAGGTTCATTGTTGCTGACAGGAGTCTTGCGGTTCCAGTCGATCTTGGCGGATTGAAACAAGGTGCGCGTCGTAATGAGATCCACCGCGCGCTGCAGCACAGTGTCAGAGGGGCGCGGGGAATCCTCGGGCAGGGGCTTGCCGGCGGAGCGTCTGAGGTAGGAGTCGAGTTCGGGATTGGTGTTGGCCACCAGCGCGGCTTCGTTGAAGCGCGGGCGCGGCTTGTCGATGATGGAGCTTTTGACGTCCTTGGCATCGGTGGCGCTAAACACCTGCCGCTTGAGGCTGGTCGGCATGGAGACCGGGAAATCAGGCTGCAGCCCCTTTTGAAACACCGAGCTGTCGTCCTCCAGCAGCACCTCGGCACGCGCAAAGCGCAGGGACCACTCCGCATCCACCGGCACCGTTTCATAGCGCACGGCTCCGCCGCGTGTGCGGGCTCCGATCAAGAGCGCCTGCTTCCGCTGGCGCAGCACCGCAGCCATGGTCTCGCCCAGATTGTTGGTTTCATCATCCACGAGGACAAGAAGCGGCTGCGCCCACACAGGCTCGCGCAGGTTGGTTTCGACTTCGGAGGCCGCCTGCCCCATCTGCTTCATTTTAAAGAGCACCTCTCCTTTGGGCACAAACAGGCTCAGCATGTCCGCCGCGTCATTGAAATTCCCCGGCGGAGCCGGACTGCGCAGATCCAGGATGAGATGGCTCACTTTTTTAACCACGAAATCCTGAAGATGCTTCTCCAGTTCCTTCGTTTCACGCGGCGTGAACTCACGCGGCCGCAAGTAGCCGGTCTGTGGCGTCAGCAGTTCGGCCCGCACACCAGAGAGCGCGCCGGATTTGGCCTCGCTGGTGCGGGCCACCAGTTCCGCACCGAAATCAAGACGCTGCAGCAGGCCGGAAAGTGCCGCACGGTTCAGCACATCAAAGGTCAGCTCGCTGCTGCGGATGTATTCCTTCTGCAGAATCCGAAACGCCGTCTGGATGCCTGCCTGGCTGACGTCCTTCGGCTGCTCCGGGCCGCTGGCGGCAAACACCGAGGCGGTGAAGGTCAAAAAGATGGCGAGTCGTCTCATGCGTCGTCGGTCTGCTGCAGATGATTGAGAGCATGTACGGGCCCTGCGCCAGCACTTTGCCACATGAAATGCTGGGCGATGGCGCGGCTGACGAACTCCTTGGCCTGGGCAACCGCTTCATTCAGCCCCATTTCATACGCCAGGCAGGTGGCGATGGCGGCGGAAAACGTGCAGCCCGTGCCATGCGTGCGCACCCCCGGCGTGCGCGGTGCCGTATGCCAGAAGATTTCGCCATCCAGGCAGAGAACATCGGCCGCTTCACCCTTCAGGTGCCCGCCTTTCACCAGCACAGCGGCATCAAACCGCTCGCTCAGGTCCCGCGCGCAGGCCTCCATGGCCTCGAGATCGGGAACCTCCCGGTCCCACAGCACGCGGGCCTCGTCCAGATTGGGCGTGATGAGCGAAGCAAGCGGCAGCAGTTCATCGATCAAGCTCCGCACAGCATCGTCTTCCAGCAATTTGCCTCCGCTGGTGGCGATCATGACCGGATCAACGACCAGCGGGATGCGCCCATGGCCAAACTGCTGCCACATTTTCGCCACTGCATGCACCTGAGACTGCCCACCCAGCATGCCGGTCTTCGCGGCGGCAATGGGAAAGCCCCCAAACAGCACACGCATCTGATCGGCAATAAAGTCTGCATCCAGCAGGCGCACCTGCGAGACGAGGCCCGGCGTCTCCGACACCACGCTCGTCAGCGCATTCAGCCCGTAGCCGCCGAGGGCTGAAATCGCCTTTAAATCCGCCTGCACCCCCGCTCCGCATGAAGAATCTGAACCTGCAATGGTGAGAACGACGGGAGGGGAGGAGGGCATGGTGGCGGTTGGCTGGATGGTACGAGTCTGGCTGCTTTTTGCAAACCCCGGCTTGTGGCATCCTGCGTATGGACTAAACTCATCCTATGAATTTCGATCCGTTGCCAGGACTCACGGTCACGGTGGACAGCATCGCCTACGATCCCACTCGGCCTGCTCCGCCGGACCGCCCCCATCCGTTTGTGTATCATCTCTCGATACACAACGACTCGCCCGATATTGTGCGCATTTTCGGCCGCAAATGGATCGTGCGTGATTCCGACGGCGACACCATGGTGGTCGAAGGCGACGGCGTCGTCGGCCAGTTCCCCAATCTATCCCCGGGCGAAACCTTCAGCTACAATTCCTATCACGTTATTAAAACGGAAAGTACGGCTACGGGCTCATTCTTTGGGACGACACCCGATGGACGGCGCGTGTGCACCAAGATCCCGCCGATTGAGATGCATCCGCCTCTGATGGGGTGAGGGGGGGCATATGGTTGAACTAACTTCCTCGTTGGAATTTGATGATAGGTTCCGGCAAATTGGGAATCTGGCTTGGCTGCCTTGGGTTGGAATCAATTTCTCAAGCCGGAAGCCTTTGCAAAGATTGCTGATCGTCGGTGAATCACATTATTTTGGTGAGGTAACTGAAGAGCGCTACATCGAGCTTTTGCAAAGTCACAAGGAAGATGCCATGCACACCCGGCATGCCTTTGATGAATTTATGCTCAAGCGTAAATGCAAGATCAAGACATACGAGAATATCCCGCGTTTATTAATGAGTACAGATCGCTTTGATCGCGATCGCTTTTGGCAAGACACGGCCTTTTATAATTTTATACAAGCGGCCAACAGTTTTAACCTTGCAGTAAACCAGCTTGGCTTCCCTGGAGCCAGGATTCAGATGACTGGAAAGGTGGGAGCCTGTCATGGCAGGAGTGCGATGATCCAATATGAAGGCAATTCAACAGAATTGATCTTTGTGAAACACCTTGGATCAAGAATGAGTCCTTTGGCTTGGCATCAACACCTTCGCAAAAGGCACCCTGCCTTTATTGAATGGCTTGATGCCGAGAAATATTGCTGTTTGCCTGCGAGGGCTTTGCATTAACCTCGACTACTCCATACACACAATCCGAAACCCCACGCTGTCCAGATGCACATTGTGCGGGTCGGGTCCGCGAAATGAAGCCAGCAGGCGCTTCTCGCTGCCCGCACGGAAGGAGCCGCCGCGGACGATGCGCAGGGTGTTGTGCGGCGGATCATACCAGCCATCCACCCATTCCCACACGTTGCCGGCGAAGTCGTAGAGTCCATTCGCATCGGCAGGGTAGCTGCCCACGGGAGCGGTATCTGGATGGCCGTCGTCCATCTCCAGCCACTTGGCGTCGTAGCTGTTGCGGTACTTTTTACCAAAAGCCTCATCGCAAAAGTTGCCGACCTCTTTGCTCAGCGGCCCCTTGCCCCAGTGATGCACTCCCGTGCTGGCCGGCTGCTGATTCGGGGCGATGCTCTCCTTCTCCTGCAAACCCGCCAGCACGCTCCATTCCTGATCGGTCAGCAGGCGGTACTTGCGGCCCTCCTTCTTGCCCAGCCAATCACAGAAAGCCTGTGCCTCGGTGAAGCTGACGTTGATGGCAGGATGATCCGCCGTCTGCGGAAATTCAGGCTTCTTCCATTCCACGTTCGTGGCCGCAGCGAACGGCTGATAATCCTTCACCCGCGTCTCATAGCGGCATACCAGCGCACCAATGCTCGCGACGCGCACGAACGGCATTTCCAAGCTGTTCGTGAACGTCGTTTCGATCTTCGTCAACTGACCGCTGGCGCAGGGCGCCAGCAGCAGGAGAGCGAAGGCAGTGAGCAGGCGCGGCATGGCGGCTTATTTCTTCACGGGGGCGGCTTTCCACTCCCAGCTTTCGCCAAAGAACCCGGCATCGCTGATGCCTCCGGGGGCCTGGCTGGTCTTGGGCTTCGTGAGGTCGATCACCGCCCAGTCTGGCAGCTTGGCCACCTGGCGTGCATTGTTGAGGTAATCGTATTCGCGATAGGTGAAGCCGCTGTTGATCACGACATACTTCGTTGGGTTGAGCGGGTTCGGGTAGATCAGCACCGGGGCATTTGTGGCCGCATCGTAGGTCTTGCCATTCGCCACCAGCTTGTCCTTGGACCACTGGATCGGCAGCTTGTCGGCGATCTTCGCCAGCACAGCATTGCTCTGCGGATCGCCCCACAGCACAAGGTTGTTCGCGGCGATGTCGGCATCACTCACAGCGGTGTCGTCCTTGGTCGGCGCATCACCACGGAACTGCCTGCGCCACTCAAATTGCGCACGCTCCAGTTCCGCCTTGGCCCAGGCATCCACCTTCTCGCTGGCTCCAGCCTTCGTCGGTTTCACAAACAGGAACTTGTCCATGAACGCATCGTCGATGGGCCCTTCGAGGCCGTGCTTCTTGACCAGTTTGCCGTCGCCCTCGTTGTCGAGCGTCTGCGTCCACTTGCCGTTCTTCAGCTGGAAATGCACCAGCCAGGAGCGGTCCAGTTTCGGGCGGGTGACTTCCAGAAGCTGGCCGTCAATGCTGACCACCGGCTTGAAGAGCAGCGGCATCGGGCAGTGGCCGGAAGGCATGTCCAGCGTGAAGGCGCTGATGTTCTGCAGCTTGATCGTGATCTCAGACGGGCCGGTGATGCGCGCATGAATGCGGCCGCGCACCCAATGCTCTTCCAGCGCATCCACCTTTACCCAGAACATGTGGTTGTAGCGCAGGAACCAGGTGGAAAGATGCACTTCCTTGGGCATGCGGTTGCGACCAATGGCCGCGATGCTGGCCAGACGCTTTTCGATTTCGACAAGCGAATCAGGATGAATCTTATGCGCCGTCTGCGGGCCAATGATGTGCAGCAGATCCACGTTCTCGCCGCGCAGCGCCTTTTCCATCATGTCGGCAGCCTGCTTCTGTTTGTCGATCTCGCCGCTGTAGGCCACGGTGGGGCAGTTCTCCAGGTTCAGCGCGTTGTCCGTGGCATTGTACCAGTGCCAGAGCTTCTGCTGATACCAGGGCGCACCGCTGACGTCCTCGTTCTGGAATCCGCCGAGGAACTCAGGCGTTTCAGAGAAGCCCGCGCCGGGATTGGCCGCACACCACTTGTCCGCGTAGTTCACCGCAAACTGCCACGCCGCCGCGCCGCCCATGCTGAAGCCGCGCACGATGATGCGGTCTTCATCAATGGCATAAAACTTGGACGCATGATCAATGGCTTCGATCAAATCGATCTCACCGGCAAATTTGTTCGCACAGCAGTAACGACCGTAGGCATGCAGCACGAGCGCACCCTTGGGAGTGATTTGCCCCACCTGTTTGCGCCGCTGATCAAGGAACGAGAGTTCGCTGAGAGTCTCGCCACGTCCATGGCACCAGATGTCCGTTCGCACGGGGGCGCCCACATAGCTCTCAGGAATGACCATGCCGTAAGGCTGTACTGAGCCGTCAATTTTGGAGCGGTAGGCACGCACCACCAGGCCCTTCTGCTTCGTCCACGGTGCCTGACCCGTTTTGAACTGCTCGGCACGCTGCAGGCCTTCCGCGATGATCTCGTCCGCGCTTTTCAGCTCGCCCAGCTTGTGCACCTCGTTGTAGCGCAGCGCCCAGTCCACCGCCTTGTGGTAAATCTCAATGTCGGGCAGCAGATCCGCGAGCTGCGGATTCTTCGCCTGCGCCTTGGCCGCCTCATCAATGGCGGTGCGCAGTTTTTTCAAGCATTCCGTTAGGCGTGCGCGATCCGCATCAGGCACGGCCACGCCCGGAGGCGGCACGGGGCGTACATTATCGATGCTGTTGTCTTTGGGGCCATCGGCAAGGGCGGCGCTGAGCGCGAGGAAGGGGAGGAGAAGACGCTTCATGGTGGGAGAAGAGAGAAAGACGAAAGAGACTATTTCTTGCGGGAGGTTTTCGGTTTTGCTGCCGAGAGCAGCGGCACGTTGTGAATTTCAAAGGGTGCACTGGTGGCGCTGTCAAACTCAGCCGCCGCTTCGAGCCCGGCGCGTGCGACTTCCTCGGCCGTCTTGCACTGGTCATACGCTGTCTGCATCGCCCCCAGTGCATAGTCGCGGCCCGAGCCTGCGGCCCAGAATTTGTGGAACTGCTGCGCAGATCGGTACGAGTAGATCGCGAAGATCCCGTGCGGGTTGGCCAGCAGTCCGTAAAACTGCGTGGTTTCAAACTCCTCTCCCTTGTCGGGCATGGCGGCCATGAAGTATTCCACCTTCAGCCAGGCGTGCGAATGACGAAAGGTTTCAAAGATGGCCTCGCAGGAGGAGAAATCGCGCGGGCGGTCTGGGTTGGAGAAGTAGCTGTTCATCACCACCAGACTCGCCGAGGTGCCGGTGAGGCCGATGTAGGTGTCCGCAATCTTGGTGATCTTGGTCTTGTTGACGACATGCTGCGCCTTCTGCCTCAACGAGCCGAGACAGCTGAGCGTGTCAGCGCCGATGCAGGCGACGCCATTCTTCTGAGTAACTACGATGGTTGACATGTGGCCGCATGACTAGCGGTGGCCATGCGCCAGCGCAAGTGACTCACGAACCAAGGAGCGGGACTTGCCAAGTCCCGGTTTGGGATTGGCTTTCACACTCCGTCGTCGCAGCACTTCATAAAAGCGGCACTTGGCAAGTGCCGCACCTCGGCCCCTCACGGCAGGAACTGCCCGCGCCGAATCTCCGACCCTTTGAAGATGATGCGGAAGCGGAACACCTTCTTCTTCCGGCACTGAATCAGCCCTGTCTGCAAATCAAAGCGCTCAGGGATCTCAATGCGGTGCAGGTCCGCCGTGGCGTGGTAGCCGCGCTCGGAGAAGATGTCGATCAGCATCGCCAGCGCCTCAGGATCATGAAAGAGCTTGTCCTCGGTGTTGATGTCCGCCTTGTAGCTGTCGAGGCGGCGCACCAGATCCTGACGCGCATGCCGCACGATCTCACTGGCGAGCGGCAGGTCCCGAAGCTGGTCAAAGGTGCGCGGATCAAGCTCCAGCGAGCTTTGGTACTCCAGCTCACGAATGATGTTGTCCTGCACCAGTTCCAGCGGTGCCTGCGCATTGATGAAGTGGTAGTGAAAGATCTCCTTCAGCGACACCAGCGCGTCGTAAGTCTTCTCCTTGAAGACCTGGTAGCGGTTGCGTGCCAGCGCAGGATCAAAGTCCGTCGCGCGTTCCTCCCACAGTTCCCCCAGGCCCGAGCTGCGGACCTCGGCATTGTGCGCCAGCACTTCCTGACCGCGCTTGAGCTGACGGGCGATGCTTTCCGCCTCATCGACAAACAGCACCATGATATGGAAGATGGGCTGCTTGAAATGCGCCGCGTCAGGCGTTTCTGAAAAGTCACGACGCAGCCGGATCATCTCATCAAAGAGCATCTTCAAGCACTCCACCTGCACCTTCGTGCGGGGGAAGCCGTCGAGGATCGCGCCGTTCTGCTGCTCGGGTTCCAGCAGCTTGCGGATGAGGATGCCCACCACCTCGCGGTCGCCCACCATGCCGCCCTGGGCTTTGAGCTTTTGCGCTTCCGGACTGTCGAGCAGCGCGCTGACCACGATCGGCTTCGCAGTAATGCCTCGCACTTCACGGATGAAGTCTGTGTTCGTTCCCTTGCCCGCCCCCGGTGCTCCGCCCAGCAGGATCAGTTCCTTTGGAAACCGCAGCTTCTCGCGGCCATAGTCCTCTTCGAGCTGTTTCCAGACATGATTGAATATAAGCTGGGCATCTTTGATTTCCAGATCCGCCGGAGCGGCTGGCTTGGGGGAGGGGACAACTGAAACGGGCTGCATGGCAGCGCTTATCGCAGGGAGTATGTCGAGTCAAGGAAGGCAACGCGCTCCTTGGCAAAGGGGGCATCTCGCGCTTACCCCTTCAGCGTCATCAAATACGCCAGCAGATCCGCCACCTGCTGCTCCTGCAGCGCATCGAGCAAGCCCTCTGGCATGAGACTGCGTCGAATGAATTTGGTGCTACGGATGTTCTTTTTATCGAGACGACGGTCGGGCAGGCCGGGCATGCGGATGATGGTGGCATCCTTGTCCTCACTGACAAAGAATGCATCAATCAGATCTCCGTTTTTCATCTCCACGCGGTAGATCCGGTAGCCCGGCTCCATGGCGGCATTCGGGGTCAAAATATTACGCAACACCGCCTCCAGTCCCATCGCGCCAGCGCCGCTGAGATTCGGACCAATCTGCCCGCCCGCATTGCCAATCTGATGACAGGCCATGCAGAGGGCGCTGAGGGCCTTGCCATTCGCAGCGTTACCCTTCGGGGCCAGTGCGGTGAAGCGCGCGAACTTGGCATCCAGCGCCTTCGCCTGCTCTTCGGTGAGCAGCGGCGGCGTGTCGATGGTTTTGGCAAGACGTGCGCCTTTGCCGAATTTGGAGGTCCCTGTGATGATGGAGGGGGGATTGGAGAGGCTGCGGTCAAAGTTCGCTCGGATCTCCTGAGCGCTGCGAGTTGTTTTCCAGACGCGAAATTCGGTGATGACACCCTCCGTGCCCTGCTTGGGCCCGCTCCAGCCGATTTTGCAGTTCTCCCACTTCGCGGGCGCGGGCTTCGTGCCCGTGGCGTCCAGTTCGCCGTTTTGGTAGATGCGGAGGATGCCCTTGTCATCACGTGTGACGGCGAGATGCGTCCACAGATCGGGGGTCATGGGCTTCGTCGCCACGCAGACATCCTTCAATTCGCTGCCGGCATAGACACGAAATTTGGAGGCGAAGAAGTTCATGTCCACGCCACCCATGGTGGCGAGAAGGCTGTCAGCATTGCTAATGCCCTCGGCAAGACGCACCCAGGCTTCGACGGTGAAGGGGCCATCGAGCGTGATCTTCGAATCGACCACTGCCGTGTCTTCGCCATCGAGCAACAACACTTCACGGAAGATGCCGCCGAGCTGCTGCTGGAGTTTTTCGAGTGCGGGGTCATTGCCCAGCACCGTGGCAAGACGTTCCACCGTGGGGCCGTCAAGATCCGCCTGCGGCAGAGTTTTGTCGAGCATGGCGGCGACGATGGTCCGTGCTCCCGCCTTGGTGCTGGCGAGGGTGTTCAGCGCCGCACGGCGTTGTGCAGGCGGGAGATTGGGATAAAGCGTCAGGAGCCTGGCTGCGGCATCAGGTGCGCGTGAGGCGGCGAGAGCTCCGAGTGCGGCCTCGCGGGTGAGGGGATCGGAGTCGGATTTGGCGATGGAGACGAAAAGCTCGGCTGCACCGCTGCGGAGATCTCGCAAGGTGTTGAGAATGGCGGCGCTGCGCTGCCGTTCCAGAAGTGCCACGAGGTCGTTTTCGAGCAGGCTGAGCTGAAAGCCGCCGATCAGTTGGAGGGCCAAGGTGATGCGGGCACTCTTGCCCGCATCACGAAGAAGCATCTCCTTGGCTGCTTCCGTGAGCAGAGGCGCGATCTTGGCGGCATCCAGCTTCGTGCGCTGGGCCAGCAGCTTTTCCGCCACGGCCGTGCGGGACTTTTCATTCGTGAGCAGCACCTTCAGAGCATCTCCCACTCCGGGCTCCTCGGGGAACTGCGCCAGACGCAGAAGCTCTTCATCGTTCAGCGCACGATCCAGTTGCGGCAGCAGCTTGGCCACACGCGAGGCGCTGCTTTTTGGCTCCAGCGCGAGCGAGGCCAGCACCCGCGCCTCCACGGGCAGCTTGGCAGCCGCATCAGAGTCGAGGAACTTTGCCACCACATCAGGGTGCCGTTCCAGGAACATGCGCACAAGAAAGCGCTCAAACTCACGATCATAAGCCTCTCGAACGGGGATCTGCTTGGGACTGCGGGAGGATTGTGCGAGCGGACCGGGGAGAGACGGTTTTGCAAAGGAGAGCAGTTCACCGATGTTTTGATCCGACAGATTCCGGCCAAGCGATCGGATTTGATTGCTCTTATGGGGATAAGCATACTCAGACGCAGCCCAGTGGCTCGCGGCAAGCTCCTTTCTTTCGCCAAGAGTCTGCCACGCCATTTGAGTTTTGCCGACGGGTCCCTCTTTGAGTGCCGCATGGAGTTCATCGCTGCTGAGCTTGGTAAAATCAGCCACTTCCGCTTTCGCCCCCTTCGGCTTGATCCGCCAGATTCTTCCCCGTGTCTTGTCCCGGTCTGGATGCGCACGTGGCACTTCATTGTGTGAGATGATCTTGTTGTACCAATCGACAATATAGATGCAGCCATCGGGCCCATTGGTCAGACCCACCGGACGGAAGAAAGGGTCGTCGCAAGTGAGGAGATCAGCGAGTTGCTCCAGCTTCCAATAGTCACCATCTCGATGCATGCCGATGGTTTGGATCTTCGAGATGATCGGATTGGCCACCGCCATCACATGCGCCGGTTTGGGTATTGTCGCACCGGCTTTAGCCGGTTCTGGAGAGTCGGCCAACACCGGCATTGCAGGCCCTTCAATCAGCGCCAGACCGCTCAATCCCGTGCCGCCCATGCGAAACTCAGCAGTCGGTGGGAAGTCGGGCTGATAGCTCTTCTTCAGCGCCTCCATGCCGCCGGGGTAGTAGGCGTACTCGTGGAAAGGCATCACGGGGTAGCCGTAGTCATTCGCCTCCTGGATGAAGGCCTCGCCTTCGCCTGTCAAAACAAGCCCCCAGATGTTGTTCGGGCCCATGCTCGTCATCTCAAACTCGCTGCCATCCGGGCGCATGCGGGCCATGCCGCATTTCGGGTAATCCACCACCACATCACTGCCGGGCTTGTGTACCTTGCTGTTGTTAAACAACCCCTGCGCCATCCAGATCCAGCCGCCGGGCGCACGGGTGAACTGATGCGGAAACAGGTGCGAGTCCTGCACGCCGAAGCCGGTGAGAATCACCTCGCGCTGGTCGGATTTGCCATCGCCATTGGTGTCCTTGAGCAGCAGCAGGTCGTGTCCGTGAAGCGCATAGCAGGTGTCGCCATTGCCCCAGGGCAGGATGCCCAGCGGGATGGCGAGTCCGTCGGCATAGACGGTGGGGTTGGTGAGTCCACCCGCGGGAATCGGCCCATTCACCGACTCCCGCGGATAGACCAGCACCTTGTCCTTGCCCCGCGCCGCATACACTGCCTCGGCGGCGGCAGGGTTTTCATTCGCATCCACCGGATACTCCAGCGCCGTCTGCGTCCACATTCGCCCTCGCTGATCAAAATAGACGCTGACGAATTTGCCGATGCCGTCGCTCTCCTGAACAACAAGCTCGATTTCATAACCATCAGCGACATGAAACTTCTTCAACTCCTCCTGTGCCGTGAGAGCAGTGCCCTGCACGTTATTGTAGCTGATGTCCCGCTTCGGCTTTGCGGCATCAGCCTGCGGCTTCGGCGGCGGGGCCACAAGTTTGCGCGCGGCATCAATGCCGCCGAGCGATTCCCACGTGGGCGCGCCGGGGGTGGCTGGGAGTTCTTCAATCGTCACATCCTTCACCTGCACGAGGCACACGCCGCCGCTATGCACCTGCGGGCCGAGGAGTCCGTCCAGCGCGACGTTCTTGTCCGCCTCGGTGTAGTCCATGCACTGCACACCGTTGATCCAGGTCTGGATGCGCGGCCCTTCGGCGCGGATGCGATACTCATTCCAGCCGAAGACATCCACGGCCTTGTCCAGCGCGGCCTGCTGTTCCGGCGTGGGCGACCAGATGACCTTGTTGCGGCGGAACTCATCATAAATTTTGCCAAACCAGCCTGCACCGCAATCGACCTGATACCCCGTCATGTGCGCACCACCCGGCACCCGCAGGCTGCGAATCTGGATGCCGCTGTTCAGCAGGCCGGTCTTCGGATCGCCAGTGACCTTGATCTTGAGCTTCAGCTCAAAGTTCTGGTAGCTCTTCTTCGTGCAGATGAAATAGTTCTCCTTGACCTTCTCCGTGGTGGAGCCGCCTGTGATCACGCCATCCTCCACCCGCCAGATCTTCGGATCATAGTCCCAGCCGTCGAGCGTCTTGCCATCAAACAGGGAAACCGGTTCGGCGTGCAGCGCGGTGGTGAGAAAGAGCAAAGAGAGGAAGTGCTTCATAAGTTCGAATAACGGGTTGGTTAAACGCAGGCTAGCAGGATCGCATGCACGGTGTCATGCCTGAAATGCACCTGACTCCTCAAGGAGCGGGACTTGCCAAGTCCCGGCTTGGAAAGATGGTACCAGACACCCAAACCTCGGCACTTGGCAAGTGCCGCTCCTTGCCAACCCTGTTTGGCACGCCGTAATTCCCCCCATGCCCCCCGACCTCACCGAAACCACCCTCGACGGCCCGCGCACACGGCGCTGGGTGGTGGAGTCCCGCGAGTGCGTGGAGATGACCACGCACCGCATCGCACGCTTTGGCATGGATGAGGCGCTGCCGCCATACCGCAGAGTACGCATGAGTCCCACGGGCAGTTTTGTTCTCGCCTGTGTAAGTGGCGAAGGCTCCATCCTGCTCGATGGCCGCTGGCAGCGCGTGAAGCCCGGCATGGTCTGCCTGGCTCCGCCACGCGTGCTGAATGCCTTTGAGGCGAAAGGCCGCGAACGTTGGTGTTTCGCCTGGATTCGCTATGATGAGCCGAGCTTTGTCACTCCCGTGGTCGGCGCAGCTTCACCCGTCATGCCGACGGCCCATGCGGATGAAATTGCACGCATTATCCATGGCATACGTGCCGAATGGGAAGGGGAGCGCGAGCCTCGTCTCATGCATCACTGGCTGGAGCTGCTGCATGGCACCATCCGTCGCATCGCGCAGCCCTGGCGCAGCCGTGAGCCCCGCGTGGCCAAACTGTGGGCGGATGTGGAAAAAGACCTCAGGCGCGACTGGACGCTCGCCGAGCTGGCGCACCGCAGCCATTGCAGCCCCGAGCACCTGCGCCGCCTCTGCATGAAGGAACTCGGCCGCAGCCCCATGCAGCACCTCACCTGCCTGCGCATGGAGCAGGCACGCCGCTTTCTGGAAGCCGGAAACGACAAGCTGGAAGTCGTGGCCTCAAATGTCGGCTACGCCAATGCAGCCATCTTCTCCCGTGTCTTCAGGCGCTGGGTCGGCGTGGCGCCGGGTGAGTACCGGGGCGGCGTGTGATGAATCCCGCCGCTTGCCATTTTTACATTTGGCTCCTAGTCTGATGACTTTGATATGCAACACGATCTCGCAGAAAGCATCCGCAGCAATCTCCTCACCCAGGCTCTCATTGTGGTGCTCTGCGTCTCCTTTTCCAGCAGCCGTCATCTGCAGACAAACGACATGGTGGAGCTGGAAAAGCTGTATGTGACGCATCGGCTGCTGACCGCCACGACGGGCGATGTGCGGCATGACGACAGCGAGTTCGACGAATCGGTTTCCGACAAGCTGGCGGCGGACATGGAGCGCGGATTTACCATGGGCACCACGGCGCTGGAGGTGGACTCCCTGGCGGTGTTTCTGTCGAAGACGAAGGCGGATTATGATCCGCCGGTGCATCGTCTGGCGCTTCCCAGCGGTGGGTGGCTCAGGTTTCGCGCCAGTCATCATTCGTTCAAAGAGCTCGCTCCGCCTCCTGCAGGCAGTGTCGTTCCTCTGTATGAAATCACCATCCTCGTTGGCGAAAATTCAGATCTGCACCGCAGGACTCCCTACGCCATCAAGCTGACCAACGCGGAGAAAAGCAGGCACCCGGCATCTGGCAAAACCTCATGGGAGCTCATGGCCGTGCGTGCGGTGGCAGACCACCATGACGAGCCTTTCAGCGCCACGGACATTGAAAACCGCATCCGCCTCAAAGCCCAGGCATGGACCCAGGCCACGGATTCGGTGGACAGCCTCTACGCCGCCTGCCGCTATGCCTATGAAAACGAGCAGATCACCATCCCCATGGTGAATGTGAAGCTCTCCGCCAGCCTTGCGCTGGCTGCCCTGGCGCTGGTGTCCACGGCGCTGAGCGCGCATGCCTCCTACCAGTGCCGTGTGGCCCAAGCCGGAGAGGGGACGGAAGAAGGCAGCAGCCTGCTCATTCTGCGTCCGGTCGGCGGGACGGTGCCGCCCGGTTGGTGGCATCATGTGGTGGCCCAGGCGGAGGTCTTCTTTGTGCAGCCCCCCTACTGGGCGGGCCTGCTGGCCCCGGTCATCTGCTCTCTGCTGCTCGGCCTGATCCACCGCGATGTGGAGTTCTGGTGGCTGGGCTGGCTGCTGCTTCCGTTTGCGCTCGCCTATTCCTCCCTGCTGGGAAAAAGGATCGTCGGCTCCTCATGGAAGCACCTGTGAGCCATCCCTTTCAAGGAGCGGGACTTGCCAAGTCCCGGTTTGCAATGCATTGCGAACACGCAGCCTCACGGCGCTTCGGCATGTAACGATGAGCCGCCCCAGTTGGAGAATATGACGACGACTGAAATATTGACGGAGTCCTGTCACTTTCGTTATCTTGGGCATTATGTTTCGCCTTCTACTTTGCAGTGGCGTTATTCTGGCCATGACAGTCATGGCTGCGGAATACACTCCGCTGCGCTTGGTCGCAGATTTGAATCCCGGTGGCGGCGGTTCCGGTGCGAGGAGTTTTTTTATCTGGAAAGATCTTGTTTGGTTTGTGGCTGGCTCCGACGAGCGTGGTCAGTCACGAACGTCTTTGTACTGCTCGGACGGCACCACGGCTGGTACGCGTCGCATCAAGGATCTTCCATGGCAGGAACGCAGTTCCATTTTTGACAATCCCTTCGTCTTCGAAAACCGTCTGTACTTCCAAGGACCCAACGCCGCTCTTGGGAAGGGTGGTCGGATCTGGGTGACTGATGGCACGGAGACCGGCACACAGCCCATTTCCGAAGATGGCAAAGATGTGTGTGATGAGTACAAGCCGGTTCTGATCGGAGATCGTCTGGTGCTCTCGCTTCATGGCGACTACGAAGGACATGGATTGGTGGCGCTCAATCTCCACACACTCAAGACGGAGACCATTGCCGTGCCGTTCGAAGGTTGGGAAGACTACACTGATGGAGCAATGCTTCACGGAGCGTTGCTGAAGCTGGACCTTGATGGCAAGGCCTTATGGAGCATCGATGGCACACGCTCCGGATTGAAAAACCTGCCGCTGTCGGGGCTGCCCGCCTTTAAAAATGATGATGGCCTCAATCAATTCGTCTCTCTGCCCAATGGCGTACTGATGCTCCCCAATGGGCAACTGAAACCGCCATTGGAGTTATGGCATACCGATGGAAAATCCGTCGCTAAAGTTGCATCATGGTGGCCTGGTAATCCTGCATCTCAACTCTGGTTTGGTCGTGTGGGTGATGTCGGCATGGTGCTCGCCTATGATCGCACCCGGCGCTGCGGCTTATGGTGCAGTGATGGCACGCCCGCAGGATCCAAGACCATTGTTGATAGTGATCCATATAAAGAAGCCTCCTTCTCATTTTCAGGAGATATTCATCCCCGCCCGGTGGTCGCCGGGGACCGGCTCTTTTTTACCATGGATGACGGCCAGCATGGTGTTGAGCTTTGGTGCTCAGACGGCACCAAGAAGGGTACCCACCTCGTAATCGACATTGTGCTTGGAAATGAGGATGTTGAAATTTTCAAATTGCACCCCATGGCCGATGGTCGTGTGTTGTTTCAACGCAAGAACGCAGACTCGGGTGCGGACGCTTGGCTCACTGACGGAACAGAAGACGGGAGCCGCAAGCTGGCATCGCTCGAAAGGGGGACCGACATCGTCGCCGTGCTCAATGGGATGATTCTTGTCACCTCCGTCAACGATCAATTCGGGCGGGAACTCCACGCACTGGACATCCCGGAACTGGTCACGCCAAAGGGCGCAACCAGCTCCAAATGACCTCCGTGCGCAGCCCGCGAAGCCGGTCCTGTCCTAGCCCGTCGTCCTCAATCCCGACGCGATCGCATTGATCGAAATCAGCAGATCCGTGACCATCGCATCTGCGGCCTCCGTCTTTTCCGCAGCCACAAGCCCGCGCCATTCGCGCAGCAGGGCGATCTGCTGATGGTGCAGCACCTTGAGCGGTTCTTCACGGATGTTCAGCGTGTAGGCGAGGCGCGGGCGGCGTCCTTCAAAGGTGCCTTGGAAAAGATCGTCGATGATGGCGCGCGTGGTTTCGTATTCGCTGAGGATCGTGCCGAGAAATCGGTCACGCACGGCGCTGTCCTCCACCAGCGCGGCGTAGGCGCGCATGAGGTCGGTGTTGGCGCTGACCAGCGAGCTCTCGATGTTGGTCAGCACGTAGCGCAGGAAAGCAGAGCCGGGAAGGGATGCAGCCAGTGTAGCGTAGCTCTTCGGATCTTCGGACTTGAGCTTGGTCAGGGCACTCCCAGCACCAAACCAGCCAGGCAGGTAGAAGCGCGACTGCGTCCATGAAAAGACCCATGGGATGGCGCGCAGATCATCCAGCGAAGCCTGCCCGGTGCGGCGGGCGGGTCGGGAACCGATGCGGGAGTTTTCCAGCGCATCAATCGGCGTGGCCTGCCGGTAGAACTTCATGAAATCCGGCGCATGTAGGAATGCGCGGTAGGCATCGCGGCTGTCTGCGGCCAGTTTCTCAAACAGCGGCTCCAGTTCCGGCGGTGCGCTGGATTCGGTGCAGCGATGGCGTGCCGTGGCTGCCGTGGCGGAGGCCATGAGCAGCTCAGCATTGTACACGGCGGAGCCAATGTGCGCGTATTTTTGCGCGATGGTTTCGCCCTGCTCGGTCATGCGCATGCCGCCGCTCAGCGAGCCATGCGGCAGCGCCTCCATGAACCAATGCGTGGGGCCCGCGCCACGCCCGACGGTGCCGCCGCGGCCATGGAAAAAGATCGGACGCACACCATGCCGGTGGATCGTGCTGGAAAGCTCCCTCTGCGCACGATGCAGCGCACACTGGCTGGCCACGATGCCGCAATCCTTGTTGGAGTCGGAATACCCCACCATCATCTGAAACACTGGCGTGCCGCCCTTGCTCTGCGCGAGCAGGCTGCGCTTCGCAATCGGGTGGGACAGGAAGGCTTCGACGATGCCCGGTCCGGATTCCAGATCGCCCATCGTTTCAAACAGCGGCACCACCGGCAGCGGGCACACGAGGCCTTCATCGCTCCAGGTCATGAGCCCGGCTTCACGGGCCAGGAGAAACACCACCAGCATGTCTTCGACATTGCGGGTCATCGAGATGATCAGGGAGCCGAGCCCTGCATTGCCAAACTGGGCGCGGTGGTCCGCCAGCACCCGATAGCAGTCCAGCACCGTGTCCGCCTCCGGCCCTGCGGAAATGCCCGGAGCGAGGAATGGGCGCGGTGAGGCAAGCTCGCGCTCCAGCAGTTCACGCTTTTTCTCAATGCTCCACGCGATGAAGGAGCCGCCGTCCAGCAGTCCCGCAGCACGCAGCAGCTGATCCAGCGCCTTCTCATGAAAAGCGGAATTCTGACGCACATCCAGCACGGCGGAGTGGAAACCAAACGCCGTGAGATTGCGGCGGAAAGGAACAATCTGCTCCTCGACCACAGCCTTTGCGCCGACATCCAGAAGCGTTTGCGCCAGGATCTCGATGTCTGCACGCAGTTCATCCGGCTGAACGTAGGCGGCGGGGGAGCCGGGATGCTCAATGGCCAGCACGACCTTGGCCCGCACGAGGTAAACGGCGGCACGCCACGGCTCTTCCTTGTTGCGCTCCAGGATGTAGGCAAGATCCACTCCCGGCTCTGTTTTAAGCTGCGCAGTGAGGGTTGCGATCAGCTCTGTAAGCTTCGGCGGCGTGATCTGGAAGAGCGAGCTGAGCGGCAGGTGGAAAGCGAGCGCTTCGAGCCCACGGCGCTGTACCCGCAGCG
Organism: Prosthecobacter sp.; assembly: GCF_044222345.1. Taxonomy (GTDB): domain Bacteria; phylum Verrucomicrobiota; class Verrucomicrobiia; order Verrucomicrobiales; family Verrucomicrobiaceae; genus Prosthecobacter. The sequence goes on along the minus strand of NZ_JBGANL010000020.1, from coordinate 36,745 downwards.
CGTTCTTGCGCATCATCTGCAAGGCATGCCGCGTGACATCAGCCGTCACGAAGGGGTGCCCGTCGCGGTCACCGCCGATCCAGGAGCCAAAGCGGATCAGCGGCGGCAGGGTATCCACCTCAGCCACATCATAGCCAGCCGCCTGCCAGGCTTCGCGCAGGTGTACATGCGCACGGGTCAGCGCCTCGGGAAAGACATCACGCAGGTAATGCAGCGCGTTTTGCAGCTCGGCCTCGATGCTCGGGCGCGTCACATGGATCTCCCCGGTGCGCCACAGATTCTCCAATTGGGTCTGCAACTGGCTCTGCAGCCGGGCCTGCTCACGCGGCGTGTACGCCAGGTTCTCATGCCGGTTCATGAGACTGTAAATCTCCCGGTGCAGCTCGCGCACGGTCTCGCGCTTGGCCTCGGTGGGGTGCGCCGTGAGCACGGGCTCCACGCAGACGTCCTTCAGCGCCGCGAGGATGTCAGCCTCCTTCAGGCCAAGAGCTTGCAGTTGCTTCAAATTATCCGCCCACAGGCCCTTCTCGGCCTCAGGCCCGCTCTTTTTCTCACGCAACCGGCGAATTTGCGATGCCGCCCGTTCCTCGACCACATTGAGCAGCTGAAAAGCGATCGAATAGGCCTGCCCGAGGGACCGGTTCGTCTTCTGCGGCACCCCGCTGCCGATCCATGGGAGGCTGACCGCCAGTTCGGGTTCCCCCAGCTTCTTCAGCACGGCGGAGAAGGCCTCCATGAGGTAGCGCAGATCGTCTTCGAGAAGTTGAAAGCCGAGGGTGCGGAGGTTTTGCGGGGGAGATTCGGACATGGCTGGGGGGAGCTTGCGAATCAAAGCAGGAAGGATGCCTGATTCACAGAGCCATGTCGAAAGCCGATGGAAAAGCCAAGATCAAGCGGCAATCGCCGGAATGTCAGCTTTTAAACCGGGTAGGCCCAAGGCTGGCGGTACTCCCGGCTCATGAGCTTGCTCGCCTCCTCATCCCCGATGATCAGCTCCTTCTCCGCGTCCCACTGGATGCTTCGGCCGGCCTTGTAGCTGATCATGCCCAGCAGCGGCAGACAGGAGGAGCGGTGGGCGCTCTCGATGTCCGCCACGGGTTGCTTTTTCTTTTCGATGGCGTCGATGAAGTCGTTCCAAAGCAGGGCGATGTTGTGGCCATGCGGCTCCTGAAGCTGGTGGTTGCCGTGCTGTTCGGGGCTCTTCGGGTCCACGGGGTAGAAGGTCCAGCCGTCGCGCCAGCCGATGTGCAGCACGCCTTTTTCGCCATAGAAGTAGCAGCCGATCTTGTGCTTCTCATTGTTGTTGTCGGCAAACTTGCGGTGCTCCCACACGGCGGTGAACTGCTCAAATTCAAACGTGGCCACCTGATGATCCGGCGCATCGGTGGTCTGCTCCTTGTCATTGACCACGGCAGGCCCGGCGATGGGACGCCCGCCAGTGCAGAAGACTTTCTTCGGTCCCTTTTCACCGCTCCAGAGCATGATCTGGTCCAGCCAGTGCACGCCCCAGTCGCCCATGGTGCCATTGGCGTAGTCGAGAAAGTGGCGCCAGCCGCCGGGGTGCAGCTTGGTGTTGAAAGGGCGCAGCGGGGCCGGGCCGCACCACATCTCCCAGTCCATGCCTTCGGGCACCTGGCTGTTGGGCTTGGGCGCTTCCGGGCCGCCCTTGCTGTCGGCAAAGGCGCGCACCATGCCCACCTTTCCCACCGCACCGGATTTGAGAAACTTTATCGCCTCCACATGATGCGGGCCGATTCGCCGATGCAGGCCCACCTGCACCACCACGCCCGCCTCACGTGCGGCCTTCACCATCGCCTTGCTCTCATTGATGGTGTGTCCTGTCGGCTTTTCCACAAACACATGCGCCCCGGCCTTGCACGCGGCGATGCTCTGCAGCGCATGCCAGTGGTCCGGCGTGGAGATGATCACGATCTCCGGCTTTTCCTTGTCCAGCAGCTCCCGGTAATCTTTGTAGAGCTTGGGCTCGTCGCCTGAGAGACCGTTGACTTCATCGCTGGAATTCGAGGCCACATCTTCATGCACATCGCACAGGGCGCAGACCTTGACGCGACCCGAAGCGATCGCCTCCTTGAGGATGTTCATGCCCCACCAGCCGCAGCCGATCAGCGCCGTGCGGTACTTCTTCGCCGGATCTGCCCCGAAGATGTGAAACGAGGAGGCCGCAAACGCGGCGGAAGTGGCGGAAATGAAATGGCGGCGGGAGGTCATAGACGGGAACGATGAAAGCATGCGGCTCCAGAATACGCCAGCCATACAGAAGGCTTTGCGGAGAATTCAGGCCAGACAAAGTACTCGAGAGCTTTAGCTCGCTCTGGAAAAACGCGCCGCTTCTCCCAGAGCAAGCTAAAGCTCGGCAGTCCTTACTCCCTGCGACTCTACGCAAACAGCTCCATCACCGGCTTCCCCTTGTCCCCGACCGTAAACGGCCGGTTGCTCGGAGACATCACGACTTCATCAACCGGCAGCCCCAGGCTCCAGCCAATCGTGGAAAGGAAATCCTGCGGGCTCGTCTGCTTGTCGGCCACCGCCATGCCTTCCTTGTCGCTGGAGCCGTAAATGAAGCCGCCCTTGATCCCGCCACCGGCGAGCAGCGTGGAGAAAACCTTGGGATGGTGGTCGCGCCCGGCGTTTCCATTGATCTTGGGACCACGGCCAAACTCCGAGCAAAGCACCACCAGCGTGCTTTCCAGCAGGCCGCGCTCCTTGAGATCTTCCAGCAGCGCGGAGAGCGCCACGTCGAGCTCGGCACCGTGTTCATCAAGACCATCGTCAATGTTGTTGTGCATGTCCCAGCCGCCTTTGGCCACTTCGATGTATCGGATGCCTTTTTCCACCAGGCGCCGCGCCAGCAGGCAGCCCTGGCCAAACTTGTTCTTGCCGTATTTTTCTTTCAGCGCCTCCGGCTCGTCATCCAGATGAAAGGCCTCCAGGTCCGTGCTGGACATGATGCTGATCGTCTTGTCGTAGAACTGCGTGTAGCTCTTCACCTCCGAAGTCTTGAAGCGGTCACGGAATCCGGCATCGAGCTGGTCCAGCATCGCGAGGCGTTTGGTCATCTGCTCCGGCGTGGCCTCGCTTTTCGCATATTGCAGCCCCACATCCGGGTCGAGGATGGGCAGCGGGGAAAAGCTGGATGGGAAGAAGCCGTTGCCATTCTGCGGCTGACGGTTCACGCACACGCTGGAAGGCAGCGTCTTGTGGCTGGAGCCCAGGAAATGCTGCGCCCATGCGCCGATGTTCGGATGCTTGATCGTCCCGCGCTCCTCGTAGCCGGTGCGGATCACATACTGCCCGGCGGCATGCACTCCCGTTTTGGAAGTCATGCTGCGGATGATGCTGAACTTGTCCGCCTGCTTGGCCAGGTTCTCCATCGTTCCACCCAGTTGGAAATCCGCCTTGGTCTTGATCGGCGCCTTCGGTCCCTGCGTCGGACCCTCCTTGGGGTCCAGGGTGTCGATGTGCGTCATGCCGCCGACCATCTGCAGGAAGATGACGTTCTTCGCCTTGCCAAAGCCGGGGCCCGAGGGGGCTGCGGCAGCGGTTGCCTCTGCCGCAAACGACCGGCCTCCCAAGCCGTGCAGAACAGTGACGCCCAGGGCGGCGCTCGCCCAGCGCTCGCAAAAAGCACGGCGGGAAAGGGGATCAAGCTGGTTGTGAAGATTCATGGCTGCGAAAGGGTAAGGGGGTTATTCCACGAAGATGAATTCCCGGGTGTTGAACAGCACCCAGGTCAGATCGCGCATGGTCATGCCATTGCTGAGTCCGGCCACGGCGGTGGCCTGCTCCTCGGCCCGGGGTTTGCGGCTGAAGAAGCTGAGGTAGAGGCTTTCCACCTGCTGCTCAGGTGTCTTCTGCGCGCTGGCCGTTTTCACCACCAGCGAATCATTCTGGCCGATGACGCGCTGGGCCTCGCCATTCATGAGCATCATCACCTGCGGGATGCTGCCTTCCTCGCTTTCACTGTCGGCGATCTGGCGGTCGCTCTGGCCAAACATGCGCAGGAAATGCTGGTCTTTCTCCGGCTGCGGCAGCTCCGAGGCGCGGGCCAGCACCAGTCCGTCGCGCACCGGCGGCGCGAGGGTCAGGTCTTCTTCGCCACCTTGATTCATCATGCGTCTCTTCTTCGCGTTGTTCTTCGGATTGCCCCCGCCACCACCAAACTGCCGCATGCTCGCGATAGCGTTTTCGATCTGCCCTTTGACCACGTCTGGCGAAGCCTCGCCGCTCAGGTCAACGCTCATGGCCTTGGCGTAGGTTTCGCCACGATGGCCTTTGAATTTGTCCACGTCAGCACCAACGACGAGCGTTGCGCAGGAGTCCCAGGCCTGCTCGGCGGTCATGCGGCGGAGAATCGGGCCAGGAAAGAGATAGGCGCTGTTGTCCGCCAGCTCATGGCTCGTGGCCTCGCGTTGGTAGGTCTGGGTGTTGCACAGCACCCGCAGGAACTGCTTGAGGTCGAATTTGAGCCGCACCATTTCATTGGCCAGGTGATGCAGCAGCGCCGGATTCACGCTCGCATTCGGGTCATCCAGATCCGCGACCGGCTCCTTCACGCCGATGCCGAACATGTGCTTCCACATCCGGTTGGCAATCGTCATGGCAAAGCGCGGATTATCCGGAGAGGTCATCCACTTGGCAAACTGTTCGCGCAGCTGCTCATCATGCTTCGTGGTCTGCACGCCCTGATAGGCCTTCTTGTTTTTGTCGTCACTCCAGGTGATCAGCTTGGGGGTCACAAGATCTCCGGGCTTGGCATCCGGGTATTTGTAATCATCCGGGATCTTCAGATCATTCGTGCTGGAGTCTTCGACGGCCAGGGCGTTGACGCGGAGAAGGTTCTTCGCCTGCTGCTGCAGTTTCTTGTTGTCCAGAGAGGCGATCACCTTGCGCATGCCTTGCATGCCTGCGCCCGCATTGCCTTTGGCCCCGTAGGTTTCCGTGGCACCAAAGAAGGCCGCCATTTCATAAAACTGACGCTGCGTCCAGTCGGCAAAGGGGTGGTCATGGCACTGCGCGCAGGACACGTTCGCGCCGATGAAGGTGCTCAGCGTGAGGCTCAGATTGTCCAGCCGCATGCCCGCATCACGCAGCAGGTAACCGGTGGCCCCATTGTCCAGCAGTTTGCCATCCGCTGTCATCATGGAGTAAACAATCTTGTTCCAAGGAACGTTCCCGGCGATCTGCCCCTTCAACCAGTCCTGGTAGGTGTAAAAGCGCGCCTTCTGGGCCACGTCCGCCATGCGCAGCATGTCGGCAAAGTAGTTGAACAAATGACTGCGATATCCCTCGGACTCCAGCAGCCGGTCGATCACCTTCGCTCGCTTGGACAGGCTGGTGTCATTGATGAATTCCAGCGCCTCTTCCCGCGTGGGGATGCGTCCCGCGAGATCCAGAAAGACGCGTCGGACGAACTGTTCATCGGAGGCCAGCGGGTTGGGTTTTTGCTCCGACTTCTTCAGGCCGGCCTCCACGAGCATGTCGATCTGCGCCGCCGCCTGCGCCAGATTGGGGTCAGACGGGATCCCTAGCCCCTCAGGCTTGAGAGTTTTGGCGGCCTGCTGATCGGCGGCGGAGAGCTTGTCCAGCGAAAGGCGGTAGACGTACCCATTGCGAACCTGGAGGAAGACATTCCCGTTTTCGATGCCACGGAAGGTCGCCTCCAGCTTTCGTCCCTGGGCGTCAGTCCAGGTGCGGTAAACTTCATTGTCAGCCTGAAGGCCGGTGACGAAGAGTGCACAGGCAAGGGATAGGCAAAGGCGCGTTTTCATGATGGAATCGTCCGCAGATCCGGGTCCGATGGCCGGTTAAACGACGAGGCCACACAGAAGTTTCAGTTCTTTTACGAATCCTTTAGCTGGGGGAGGCGGACCTTGGAGATTCACCCGGAAGATCTTTGCCTGCGGCAAAGAAAACACGCTTTAAACTTTCCAATTGGCCTATATCCTTCTGTGTCAGAGAAGTATTGCTGGTTTCCACATGAATTCACGGATCGCCCTTTTCACCGCCCTATGTTTCATCTTCACACTCGCAAGCTGCGAGACTCCCGCTCAAAGGGCGCAGAGGACCAAAGACGAGCGCTTCCTCGTCGTCAAGCGGCCTGCCATGGCTGAAAAAATCATCGAGGACGTGGTCAAACTGCCTGAAGAAAAGGAACCCTCCATGTGGGAAATCGCCCAGACCTTTCCCGCCTATGACTGGTCCATCAATGCCTTCCATCGCGATGGGCTGACCGAAGAAAAGGAGGATCACTTCCTGCTCAAAGGCGACGAATCCCAGACCCCTGTCGAAATCAAGCAGATGGCTGATGTCAAACCCCTCAAGGTCGAAATGACCATCGGCCCGATTGATGATGGTTTCGGCTTCCGCAAACCGAAGCTTCACTACACCTTCAAGCGGGTGGAAGGCGGTTGGAAACGGATGACCTGGCATGTGAGCTGGCACGGCCCTGCCTCCAAAGATGGTGAGGAAGAGCCCCCGCTCAGCGAAGAGGAAAACCGGGAAAAGATCGAAAAAATCACCGGCGAACCCTACGTGGACGAAGTGGAGGCCGCAGCAGCGGCAGCCATGACCACCGCATCACTCTGAGCAAAGTACTCCCGAGCCTCCGTGCGTTCTGGAAGGCAAAAAACTCGCCCCCGCTACGCAAACACCGGCGCAAACGAATCGATCAAAGGCAGGAAAGCCTGCTTTGAAGTCTCGTAGTCGGTGCAGTTGTAATCATGCAGGCTGACGCGCACCATCCAGGGAAACTGCGTCATGCGCAGGCATACGATGCGGTAATGAGTGTTCCGTTCAAGACAGTCGCTTGCCGAAATGGCGGTCTCGCTTTCATCATGCTGCCATTCTTCGATAATCTCCCAATGGTGGTCGGTCATCGCATGCAGATTGCGAATTTCCATGTCGCGCCAGGTCGCCAAATCTGCCAGGGCAGAGGAACAAGGGTTGGTCCGGGTGAAAACGGAGATATAGGCCCCCTTGGTCCCGTCACTGGCCTCGAAATAGAATGATCTGGGCCCATCCGTTTGAGGTTTCTGCACCCAGTCGCATGGCAGCAAGATCTGCCAATGCTCGGTGCTGATGGTGTTGTAGTCGGGCATGGCTTGGTTTTCGGTGTCTTGCAGCAAATAAAAGACTTCAGATTTTTATCATGAAGCAGGTCCAATTGGCAACAGATGTCCTGCACGCTCGATGTCTTGAAGAGCACAGGACTTTGTGGCTAAACGCTTGACGAAAGTCGGTCATGAAGTCAGTTCTGGCCGATGAACGTTCTCTCCACCAGCCCCTTCCATTCTTTCCATCGTCGTCGTGCATTCAGGGCCGCCCTGCTCGGGGGCCTGCTCATGGCCGCAGGATGGGCCGGAGCCGAGGAGGCCGTCCCATTCCCCAAGCTTCCCGAAGGAGCGGGAGAGATCAGCCCGAAGGCGGCCAAGACTTTCACCGCCACCGAGTCAGGCTTGAAGTATCGCATTCTGCGCGCAGGCACCGGCGCCAAACCCACTCCCCAGCAAAGGGTTCAGGTGAACTACCACGGCTGGCTTTTCAATGGCCGGGTCTTTGACAGTTCCTATCTCCGCGGCATGCCCATCACCTTTGGTCTGAATCAAGTCATCAAAGGATGGACCGAAGGCATGCAGCTCATTGGCAAAGGCGGCATGATCGAACTCGAAATCCCCGGTTACCTCGGCTACGGCCTGCAGGGCCAGCCAGGCTCCGGAATCCCACCCAATGCGACACTCCACTTCCTTGTGGAGCTGATCGATGTGATGGATTGAGGAGGGCGGGGAGATGGCTTATTCGATTTTCAAATGAAATGAAACGGGTGGCAGTTCCGGCGCTTCATTTGGACCAGGCAAAATCAAGGTCGATTCTGTAACGCTATATTCGAGCGAGTCCAAAGATCGGACTAACACAGCTCTTGAGGGCATATCGGGCTTGTTAGTGTGTGAAACGAGTTCGATGCGTCCATCGTGCTGTATCCAGGTGCCCAAGGAACAAAGCGACTGCCATCCGAATCGGTTCGACGCAGGTATTCGCGTCAGCTTGATCTCGTAATAGTCAGGGCGAAACAAACGAAGCTGAACCTCCAATTGTTCAGATTGCCCGGACAACCTTAACTCCAAACGGGATTTCGAAGAACGGCGGAGCCGAAAAATGATCCACGGCAGGCCAATAATCATAGCCCAGAATCCAGGATCGACTACCAGCCCCACCCAGGCCTTATGTCGCCATTGAGGGTCGAAGAGCAAGCCTGTCAATATCAGCATGCCACCAAGAGGAGGCACCATGGAGTGGTGTTTTTTGGTGGCTAAAGATGTGATCAGGCAAGACCAATTTAGGAAGACGAAGACTGCTCCGATTACAACAAAGGACAGGGCAATGCTCGTCATCGATGTGCTTAATTCGCCTATTAGGCGGTTCTTGGAAGGTTTTGAATGATTTCCCGCTCAGACTTTGGCACGGGAAAGTGTCCATCTTGAACATATTTCGCGTAAGAAAGGAGTTTTGGAGTTGCTGGATGTCGAGGCTCCAGTCGCAAGGCCTCTTTGAAGGAATCAACTGCTTCATCTGGTCTGTTGGCGAGAAGAAAAGACATGCCGAGATTGGAGTGAAGTACAGGGTCGTCGGGTTTCACTGAAATAGCTTCGATGGATACCTCGATCGACTTGTCGTACATTCCAAGATGGGCTGCTGTGAGTGCTGTCTCTTTTGCCAGGCTGGGGTTGTCCGGCGCAAACTCTCGCGCTTTTAACAACCATTCGAAAGATGCCTGTATGTCTCCTAATCGCTGATGCACTTTCGCAATAGCAAACATTGCATTCCAATTCATCGGATTGATGGAGATGACTTTTTGAAAAGTTTTTATCGCTTTTCTGAGCTTTCGCTTTGTGAAGAAGCCTGGCGCGTTCGGGTCAGTAACATAGTCCAGAAAGATTTCGCCTTTAATCAAAGCAAATGCGCAATGATAAAGACTATTGTGCATGTCGATCTGAGTCTTCGAAAGCGGCGGATGCATTGCAAGTTTTACATGGGTTTTACAGCTGGTACTCACCACCCGCTCTTCACATTCCACACCTCCACCAGATCCTTCGGCAGATCCGTGATGAATCGTGAGGGCCGCATCATGATGTCGCCATCGCGCGCCTGGTGATTGATGACGGGATAAGTCAGATACAGCTCATCCTTCGCCCGGGTCACAGTGACATAAAACAGGCGGCGTTCCTCTTCGAGTGCCGCGTCACCGCCTTCATCAATGGCGCGTTTATGGGGGAACATGCCATCCGCCAGCCACACGGCGAAGACGATGTTCCATTCCAAGCCCTTGGCCTGATGACCGGTGGTCAGGGTGACGGCATCACGATCCTGCTGTTCCTGCTGAGCCGGTTTGTTGTCAGTGTCCACACCGCTGAGCAGGGAAAGCTGGCTGAGAAATTCCAGCGGATCGGTGAAGCGGTCGCTGAAGTTGCTGAGCTGTTCCAGGTCCTGCTGGCGCTGCTCGTAGTTCTTGAACTTGGCCTTCATGTAGTCCTCATACACCCCGTCGGTGATGCTGCGGATCATCTGCGCCGGGGCCGCGACCTTGCCCTCTTTGTCGATGAGTTCATCCAGCGTGTAGGCAAACTGCTCCCAGGTGGTCTTTGCCTTCTTCGGCACCTTCAGAGGAATGAGCACTTCGGAGAAACTGGAGGGCATCGTCTCCGCCTTGGCGGCGTCGGACTTCAGCCATTCCTGCCAGAGCTTCGCGGCGCTGACATTGCCGATGCCTTCCACGAGGCGTACCATGCGCATGAAGCTGACCTCATCCTGACGGTTCACCGCAAACTTCATGAACGCAGCCACATCTTTGACATGCGCCTGCTCAAAGAAGCGCAGCCCGCTGGTGATCTGAAATGGAATGCCACGCTGGGTGAGCTCCATCTGGATTTCCATGCTGTGGAAGTGGGCACGATAAAGTACGGCGATCTCATTGAGCTCTGTGCCTTCATCCTGCAGTTCCAGGATGCGTTGCGCCACGAAGGCTGCCTGTGCGGAGGAGCTGTCCAGCGAGACCAGCGCGGGCAGCATGCCCTTGGACTCGCGCGCGGGCAGGAGGTTCTTGGGGATTTGCCCCCGGTTCATGGCGATGGCCGCATTGGCCAGGTTCAGCACCTCCGGCACGCTGCGGTAGTTCACCTCGATCTTGTGCACGCGGGCCCTCGGCCAGTGCTGGTCGAACTCGAGAATGTTGGAAACGTCCGCCCCGCGCCAGGAGTAGATGGACTGTGCGTCATCTCCCACGACCATGAGATTTCCCTGCGGCCCGGTCAGCAGCTCCACCATGCGGCACTGGAGGCCGTTGGTGTCCTGGTACTCATCGACGAGGACGAATTCAAACTGGTGGCGGTAGCGTTCCAGCAGATCCTCGTTTTCCTCCAGCAGCTGCACCGTCAGCGCCAGTAGGTCATCGAAGTCCATGCAGTTGGTCTCGCGTTTCTTCTCCTGGTAAAGCGTCCGCATCTTGAGGATGCCCGAGGCCACCTCCTCAAAGTAGGGATAGCGCGTGTGGATGATCTCCTTCAGTCCGCAGAGCGTGTTGTCGGCCAGCGAGAAGATGTCTCCCAGCACCTCCGCCTTGGGAAAGCGGTAGGTGGTGGTGTCGATGCCGCTGCTGCCAAGAACGGTTTCCATGAGGTCCTTCTGGTCCTCGCGGTCCATGATGGAGAAGCCTTTGCGGTAACCCAGGCGTTCAGCGTTGTAGCGCAGAATGCGGTTGCCGATGGAATGGAAGGTGCCGCCCCAGATGCGGGTCGCATCTTGAGTGACGAGTTCTTGCACCCGCTGCTGCATCTCACGTGCGGCCTTGTTGGTGAAGGTCAGCAGCAGGATCGACTCTGGCTGGATGCCGTTGTCCAGCAGCCACGCGACTCGATACGTCAAGGTACGCGTCTTGCCGCTGCCTGCCCCCGCAATGACCAGTGCCTGCCCCGGGGGGCTCGTGACTGCTGCATACTGCTGCTCATTGAGCTCCGCCTTGTAGTCGATGCGGTTGCTAGGTTCGTGCGCAGTGTGCAGCGTGTAGTTCCGGGCCATGTTGGAAGTAGGGGAGGAGGGCCATGAGGTCAAGCTGGCTGCGCCGTCAAGCAAGTCCCTCGGGGCATGACAATCAGGATCTTGCCTGAGGCCGCGTGCCTATTCCAGGTTGCCGATCCACATTTTCGGCTGTTCATTCACCCAAGCCGCCGTGATTCCGCTCCCTGACTGGACTCGTTTAAATCCTCCCAGACTACCGTCCGGAGGTGGTTCGAATATTCATCGCCGCGTTAATGGCCGGGGGGAGGTGCTGCTGGCTTTGGGGGCGTTCCCTTTGGTCATCGTCGGAGCCATCGCAGGTGGCTCGGTGGCTGCTGTTTTGACACCTTGGCTGGCGATCCCCGGTGGCATTCTTGGACTGTCGCTGATGATTGTTCTGGTGGGAGATCTGGGACTCCTGTGCGGCATCGTGGAGACTCTTTTTTATACAGGGGTGACGTTCGTTTTCTCCGGTGGACTGGAGCCCATGGCTGATACGAGGTCGGCCTGGATCAAAGCGGGCGTGGTCGCCGTGCTATTTAGCGCAGCCACATACTCGGTCTGGAACAGCCGTCGGGATTGAATGCAGCTGCGAATGCGGCAGTTGACGCCTACTTCGGCACCTGGATCAATCCCGCCCCCACCGCCGTCGCGGGGGCCTGCAGCGGCTCCGCCGTCCGCGTCAGCAGCGGGATGATGTTCGGCCCATAATATCCACGCCCCAGCAGGTAGGCCACCACACCGCTGGTGATCGCCGTCGCCTGCGAGGTGCCGCTGCCAATGACGAATCGGTTGTCGGCATAGCCAGAAACGATGCCGACCCCAGGAGCGACGAGGGTAAGTCCCGCTCCTGAGTTGGAGAAATACGCCTGCGTGCCATTGGCATCCACCGCACCCACGCTGAGCACACCGGGAAGGCCGGCCGGCATGGAGAGCGCGGTCAGCTTTTCATTTCCCGCTGCGGCCACGACCACGACGTTGCGGCTTTGTGCATAGCGCACCGCTTCATCCAGCACAGGGGAGTCGCCATTGGCGCCGAGGCTGATATTGATGACACGCGCACCGAGATCAGCAGCCTTGATAATGGCGGATGAAACCAGCGCGGTGTTGCTCTCGCCGTTCGTGTCAGCCACCCGGATGTCCAGCAGTTTGACTGCGGGCGACACGCCGCCGACGTTCGGGTCGTTGCCTGCGATGAGAGAGGCCATCGCGGTGCCGTGACCGTTGAAGGCGCTGCCGTCGTTGACGAGGTCGTAGTGCGTGATCTTCGCATTCGCGAGTGATGGGTGGCTGGTGATGCCGGAATCGATGACGGCCACGGTGACTCCCTGACCCCAGGCCGAGCGGTCGCCGCTTGCACCAATGACATCCAATCCCTGGCTGCGAAATGGGGTCTTTCCACCGGGATTCGATGTGTCGGATTCCGCAGGAGGAGGCGGCAAGCCGGGAATGCGGGTGATGAGATTTGGGCCGACATGGGTGTAGTCCTCGGCATGCGCATTGAGATCCCGTTCAAGCGCCGTGGTGTCCCGAACACGGACTCGGGCGGTGCGCAGTTTGATGTCGTATCCCAGAACTTCGAGCCCGAGGGATGCGGCGCGGTCCCGAAATGCGGCCAATGCTTCGGGAGTACGGAAGGTGAGGAGCGCTTCGTTCGGCATGGAGCCGGGCACGTTGAGCGTGGCGATGGTTGGCGTGGCCGTCGGATTGGAGGGGGCAGGGGAGGCCGCAGCCGGTGTTTGTGGCATCGCCGTGAGCGCGGGTGAGTTGCCTGAATTCAGGCTGCGTTTTGCCGGTGTCACACCTGTTTTGAGGGAAGGCTCGACATTGGAAACCCAAAACAGCCACAGCATCGAACCTGCCATGATCAGCACGGCGGTGGCGAAAAACAGGACTGGCAGGCGGTTGGGGCGCATGAACCCGAAAAATTTCGCACATCGACGCACTGGCGCGAGTTCTGCTTTTGTGGAAATGCACGGCACTTTTCCGAACAACAACCTTGTTGTGACTCCACGCACTCCCTAACTTCACGCCCATGTCGCAAAAGAAAGAAGCCTGGGGATCACGTCTTGGAGTCATCATGGCCGTCGCGGGCAGCGCGGTGGGCCTGGGGAATTTCCTGCGCTTTCCCGGGCTTGCGGCGCAGTATGGCGGCGGGGCCTTCATGCTTGCCTATGCCATCTCGTTTTTGATCATCGGCCTGCCCATCGGTTGGGCGGAGTGGGCGATGGGGCGCTATGCGGGCGGCAAGGGTTTCAACTCCGCCCCCGGCGCCTTCGCGGTCATCTTGAACAAGCGCTGGGCCAAATATATCGGCATCATCGGGGTCATCGTCCCCGTGATGATCTACATGTACTATGTCTTCATCGAGTCCTGGTGCCTCGGCTATGCCGTCAAGTTCTGGACGGGCAGTGTGGATTTGAAATCGCCCGATCAGGCGGTGGTCATGTTTAAAATGATGAGCGGACAGCTTGCGGATGGCTCGGCGCTGACAGTCTCATGGAATACGGCGCTGCCATGGCTGGCGCTGGTTTTTGTCTTCAATTTCTGGCTCATCTATCGCGGCATCTCCGGCGGCATTGAGAAAATGTGCAACTACGGCATGCCCCTGCTCATTGTGCTGGCGCTGCTGGTGCTGGCGCGTGTCATGACGCTGGGTGCCCCTGATCCCGCGAGGCCGCACGACAATGTGGTGAATGGCCTGGGCTACATGTGGAATCCCAGCAAGGTGCAGATCGAACGAACCCAGCCTGCGCCGGGTGAGGCGAAGGTGGTGGAGGAACTGGTGGGGGCGGCGGCCATCACGGCGGCGGAGCAGAAGGTGGCGGCGAGCAACGGCGCCTTGAAGCTGGTCACCATTACCCCATGGCAGCAGCTTCAAAACCCTCTGCTGTGGATGGCGGCGGCGGCGCAGATTTTCTTCAGCCTGTCCGTGGGCTTTGGCGTCATCATTGTCTATGCCAGCTACCTGCAAAAGAAGGACGACGTGGTGCTCAGCGGCCTGACAGCCAGCAGTGCGAATGAATTCTGCGAAGTGGCTCTGGGCGGACTGATCACGGTGCCGGCGGCGGTGGCGTTTTTGGGGCTGGCCTCGGTGGCGGGGCAGGGGACCTTTGGGCTTGGCTTCACGGTGCTGCCGCTGGTGTTTGCCAAGATGCCGCTGGGGGCGTTCTTTGGCGGAGCCTTCTTCTTCATGCTCTTCCTTGCGGCCATCACCAGTTCGATCTCCATGCTCCAGCCCGGCATCGCCTTTCTGGAGGAAGCGATGAACGTGGGACGCAAGGTCAGCGTCACTATACTCGGCCTGCTCACCACGCTCGGCACCGGCTTCGTGGTCTTTTTCACCAAGGACTTGAAGGCGCTCGACACGCTGGACTTCTGGGTGGGCACCTTCCTCATCTTCATTCTCGCCACGATCCAGATCCTCATCTTCGGCTGGCACTGGGGCATCGAGCGCGGCCTGCGCGAGGCCCATCAAGGGGCGTCCATTCGCATCCCACGTTTCTTTGGCCTCATCATGAAATGGATCTGCCCGATGTTTCTGCTGGCGATCTTTGCCATGACGGTGCTGACCAGCGTGTTCGGCTTTGATCTCAGCTCGCGGACCTTTGGCAGCGTGTCATCCTACGTGGCTGATCTCATCGGCGGCGCGAAGGACGGCCGGGTGAGGGAGACAAATCTGGCTGCGCAGCTCAGCGTGGCTTTGGTCATCGTGGTGGCCGTCTTCTTCGGTCTGCTTTCCTCCCGTTCCAAGGCCTTCCAGCGCGCGGAGCAGGGCCTGAACAAACACGACTGATTACGAACCCTGCACCCCTCCTGTTCATGACTACTTCCGGCCTCATCGTCATGCTGCTTTCTGTCGGCACCGTCACTCTCCTGTTTGGCTGGTGCATTTATAAAGTGCTCACCACTCCGAACGAAACAGAGAAGGTGCACGGGGTGGAGTTCCACACGCCGGACATGGACGCGGATGGTTAGAAAATTCAGCGCGCTCTTTGGGATGATTTCTCGCAGATCAGAATTTTTGATGGGTGATCTGTCGGCCAATGAAAGCTTTCAGCACAGGAACCGCGTCCAGTTCAATGAGGTCAACAGACACACGGCTGATCGTTTTCGCATTCAGCCGGCGTATTCTTTAAATGTCCCTGATCACCGCTGAAAACTCCAAACCCGGCTCGCACGACTGGCAGCTCACCCGCATGCGCCTCGACAAGAACGAGGGCTTTCGCTCCTCCTTCATTGAAGGCTACTGCTCGCGTCAATCCGTGAAAGCAGGCGAGATCCTTGACATCTTCGTCAGCACCAAACCCACCGCTCGCTTCAAGCTCGAAATCTTCCGCACCGGCTACTACGGCGGCTGCGGCGCGCGCTTGATGACGGAACTCGGCCCCTTTGAAGGCAAAGAACAGCCCGTGCCCGAGATTGGCGAGAAGCGCCTCCGCGAATGCCGCTGGGAAAAGACCACCTCCATCACCATTCCTCAGGACTGGCTCAGCGGCGTCTATCTAGGCAGGCTCACCACGCTGCCAGCCTCGAAGGACGAACCCTACTGGCAGAGCTACATCGTCTTCATCGTCACCGATGATCGCAAGGCGGACATTCTCTTTCAGTGCAGTGACAACACCTGGCAGGCCTACAACAGGTGGCCGGACAATTACTCGCTCTACACCGATCCAAAGGGCAACCAGGGGTCGTCGTCCGATGTGAGCTTTGATCGTCCGTACGCAAAGTATGCGCAGATCTACGAAAATCCGCAGTCCGTCGGCAGCGGCGAGTGGCTGTGCTTTGAGTTTCCCGCCGCCTACTGGCTGGAGAAGGAAGGCTACGATGTGACCTACTGCTCCAATGCCGACATGATCACCCCGGATCACGGTTTGAAGTGCAAGGCCTTCATCAGCATCGGCCACGACGAATACTGGGACATCCGCCAGCACGACAGCGTGGCAAAGATGCGCGATGCCGGCGTCAATCTGCTCTTCCTTTCCGGCAATTCCGTCTGCTGGGTCACGCCTTTTTCCCCCAATGCCGACGGCGCTCCCCTTCGCCGGATCTTTCGCGGCGGCCCCTACGGAGGTGACTACAAGTATGCCGTGGATCGCGAGAAGGATTACGGACCCTATCCGCATCGCGGACCTGACGAAGGCTATCTCATGGGCGTGCGCAACATCGATCCCGTGAACGGCGGCGGCGACTGGATCTGCACCAAGCCCGGGCACTGGGTGTTTGAAGGCACCGGCATGAAGCAGGGCGACACCCTTCCCGGCATGATCGGCTGGGAGTATCATGGCGATGCACCCAAAGATCTGCCCGGCCTCGCAATCCTCGCCGCTGGCACCGCCTTTCAGGGCGGGACCAATCCACAGCAGTGGCAGGCCGTGATCTTCGACGGCCCCAAGGGCAACTTCATCTTCAATGCCTCCACCATCTGGTGGGCGCAGGGCCTGAGCAAACCACCCGGCCACATGCCGGTGTGGAGCCACTACTCACGTCCGCATGGCACCGACGCACGCGTCCAACGCATCACCGCGAATCTGCTGAAGCGGGCGCTCGGTGCGTAGCCCTTAGTGGGGCACGGAATTGATTCCGCAGCACTCCGCAGCGAGCGATACTCCGAGCTTCCCCTTAAATCTCGCCACATCACGGATCAAAGTGTTTGCGGCGCGAGGGGCAGGCCGTGTTCGTCGAGTGACGCCCCTCACGCCAAAATCGCCTTCGCTACCTCGCCGCTCACATCCGTCAGCCGGAAATTTCTTCCCGCATACCGATATGTCAGCCGCTCGTGGTTGATCCCCAGCAGATGCAGCACCGTGGCATGCAGATCATGCGTGCCGATGATTCCCGTCTCCGCCTTGTCCCCCATCTCATTCGTGCTGCCATAGGTGAAGCCTCCCTTCACTCCGCCACCCGCCATCCACATGGTATAGCCACCACCATTGTGACCACGGCCATTGTACGGCTCATTGTCATACCCGCTGCCACGCCCAAACTCACCACCCCAGATGATCAGCGTGTCCTTCAGCATGTCCCGCTGCTTCAGGTCCGCGATCAATCCCGCGATCGGCTTGTCGATCGACGTGCACTGCCGCGCCAGATTGTCCCGCAGCCCGTTGTGATGATCCCACCCCGGGGAAGTCAGCTGTATAAAACGAACGCCCTTTTCCGCCATGCGCCGCGCCATCAGGCACTGCGTCCCAAAGCGCTCCGTCGCGCTTTCATCCAGCCCATACAGCTCCCGAATGCTCTGCGGCTCCTTGTCCAGATCCAGCACCTCCGGCACACTCGTCTGCATCTTGTAAGCCAGCTCGTAGCTCTGAATAATCCCCTCGATCTCCGGATTCCCCGGATCACCGCTTAGCAGCTTACGGTTCGCCTTCTGAATAAACTCAATCTGCTTCCGCTGCTGCGCATCACTCAGCCTGCCATTGCTCAGGTCTGGCACACCGCCACCGCCGCTGCTCAGCCGCGTCCCTTGAAACGTTGCCGGTAGAAACGCCGAGCCATAGTTCATCGCCCCGCCATTGTCCGCCGCCGGATTGATCGTCACAAAACCCGGCAGATCCTCCGCCTCAGTACCGAGGCCGTACACAATCCACGCCCCCATCGACGGCCGCACAAACGTCTCACTCCCGATGTGCAGCGCCACCGTCGCCATCTGGTGCGCGTTCGTGCGCGTCTGCATCCCGTTCAGCAGGCACAGCTCATCCGCATGCTTCGCCAGCTCCGGAAATGCCTCCGAAATCATGAGCCCGCTCTTCCCTCGCGGCTTGAATTCAAAGACTGACCCCATGTACTTCTGCACCTTGTTCGCCTCCGCCTTCGCCAGCTCCGGCTTGTGATCAAACGTGTCCAGGTGGCTCGGCCCGCCCTGCATGAACATAAAAATCACCCGATTCGCCCGCGCCGCAAAATGCGGCTCCTTCGGTGCCAGCGGATTGATCGTCTTCGGCGGTGCCGCAGCCCCCGCCCACTGCTGATGCAAGGCATTAAAAGCCAGCCAGCCAAAGCCGGTGGAAGTCGATTGGAGGATGGAACGACGTGTGGTCATGGTAGAAAATGAAAGGTTAAAACACATATCGAAACTCCGCTGTTCCCAGCAGCGCCTGCACCAGCGTCTGCAGATCCAGCTCACCCGCATCACGCGACTCCTCGCTCGAAGGCTCCCGTCCCAGCACAAGCCGATAGACCGCTTTCACATCCTTCCCGGCCTTCGCCGCGATCTCGCCCGCCAGTTCCTCCACCATCGGGTTGTTCATAAAAAACAAAGCCTGCGGTGCCACCGTCGTCACATCGCGCTGTCCCTTGATCTGCGTCGGTCCGGGGAAATCAAACGTGCTGAAAAGTTCCGGCACATTGTCCCGCACTACCGGCAAATAGATCGTGCGATACCCGTCTTCCACACTGAGCAACCCGCGCGTCAAACCATGTCGCCCCTTGCCACCCGTGCCCGCCACCTGGATGCCTTCAGGCCGGTCAAACGTCAGCTTCCCCGCCAGTTGCAGCAGCGTGTCCCGCAGCGGTTCCAGTTCCAGCCGCTTCGCATTCATGCGCCACCGCAGCTTGTTTCCCGCATCGGGATGTTCCGGATTCCCCGTGCTCGCCAGCCGGTACGTGCGGCTCAGCATCATCGCACGAATCATCCTCTTCACCGACCACCCGCCTTCCACAAACCGGATCGCCAGATGGTCCAGCAGCTCCGGATGCGTCGGGTCACTCCCCGTGATCCCAAAATCATCCACCGTGCGCACGATCCCTTCACCAAACAGATGCTGCCAGATCCGGTTCACCGCCACGCGCGAAGTCAGCGGATGCGTCGCCTGCGTCATCCACTGCGCCAGTTCCAGCCGTCCCGAGGCCTTCGCCGGAATCTTCGGCAGCTGCGGCAGGGCAGGCAGTCCCAGTTGGCCGCGCTCCGGTGCCGCTTGCCGATCATGCGGATCTCCACCCACCGCCAGCTCGCAGTCCTTGATCTCTCCCTCGATCACCCCCATGCAAAAGTGCGGATCCACATCGTAGCGGATCGTCGTCTTCGGATTCCCCAGCGCCCGGATGTCATCCATCGAATGAATCCCCTCCGGCAGCTTCGCAGGCGGGCCCACCGCCTCATCCAGCTTCGTCGGCAGATCCACCAGCATCTCCGGATCCACATAGCCCGAGCCCTTCATGTCGCTGCGATTCGCCTGACCCGGCAGCGTGCGGCTGCTGTAAAAAATGCCCGCCAGCGCATAATAATCCTTCTGGCTCACCGGCTCCGTTTTGTGGTCATGGCAGCGTGCACAGCTCAGCGTCAGCCCCATGAACGCCCGCGACACCACATCAATCTGGTCATCCACCTGATCCAGCACAAACTGCTCATAGTCCCCCTCCTGCAAATTCACACTGCCCAGCGCCAGCATGCCCGTGCCCACAATCTGATCCCGCTTTTGCAGCACCGTCGTCGCCGGCAAAAGATCCCCCGCAATCTGCTCCGCCACGAATCGGTTGTAAGCCTTGTCCGCATTCAGCGAATCAATCACCCAGTCGCGATACTTCCACGCATACGTAAACGGCGCATTCCACACCCGGCCCACGCTGTCCGCATACCGCACCACATCCAGCCAGTGCCGCGCCCACCGCTCGCCAAAACGCTCCGACTGCAAAAACGCATCCACCACCTTCGCAAACGCCACATCATCCGCCGCCGCATCCTTCACAAAATGCTCCACCTCCTCCTGCGTCGGTGGCAGTCCACGCAGATCAAACGACGCCCGCCGTATCAGCGTCAGCCGCGCCGCATCGCCAATCGGCCGCAGATTCTCCTTCTCCAGCCTCGCCAGGATAAACCGGTCCATGTCATCCCTCGGCCACGCCCCATCCTTCACCACCGGAACCACCGGCCTCAGAATCCGCTGATACGACCACGGCGTCTCGTTCTCATACTTCTCCGCCGCAGGGAGAAGCGCACCAGAGATCAAAAGAACGCAGAGAGCGCCAAACGCGGCCCTCCCTCTCCCCGCCCCTGATTCACGACGGCAACAAACATTGCTCTTCGGGGAGAGGGCTGGGGTGAGGGGGCAATCTTTCCGCCGCTCCCGAGAGCATAAGGCAGCAAGGTCATGGAATAATTGAAAACGCTCTGCGGACGAAGTTCTCATGGTTCGGATCATCAGTGAAAGTCAGTGTCAGTCAGTGTTTACAAATAAAAGCATCTACTGCGCCTTCAGCCACACGCACAGCGCCCTCACATTCTGCACAAAATCCAGGCTGTAGAGCACCCCGCCCGCAGGCCGCGTTTTCTTCCCGCCCGCGTCGCGCATCCATCCCCGCTCTTCATCCGTCACCGGCCACGAGCCATCCGCCTGCTGCTCCTTCAAAATCGTCGCAACGTCCGCCTCCGTCGGCGGCGATGCCCAGCGCTCCTTCTCCACCCGTGGAAACACCGCCGCCTCCCCGCGCTCAATCTTCTGTCGGAAACTCTCCAGCGCCTCCAGTTCGCTCTCCCATTTCCAGCCATAGTTCGAGGAGGCCTTCGCATCAGAATAAGTCAGCACAAATCCCTTGCCGCCTTCACCACGCTCAAAGTACAGCGGCTTGTTCGTCTGCAGTTCATAGTAGCGCGCGAGCCTCCCATCCGGCAGCAGCGACTTCCGCAAATAAGCAAGCGCACGCGGCAGCGGTGCCAGATACTTCTTGTCTCCCGTCGCCGCCGCCAGCCTCAGCAGCGCCCACATCGCCGATTGGCTTTCTCGCCCGCAGATCGCACTCGGCTCAAACGCCCGGCTCCACGCCGGGTGCATCTCCGCATCATACTGCTGCGCCCACGCCGGCTGCGGCTCCGGCATCTGCGCGGCGATGAGAAAATCTCCCCCGCGCTTCGCCGCCTCCAGGTATTTCGCATCCCCCCGCAGCTGCCACGCGAGAAGTAGCGTGCTCATCAGCATCGCGTGCGTGTTGTCATTCAGCACATAGCATCCCGTGAAATCCTTCGGCCACTTGCGCGGCCACTCAGCCGGATAACTCCCCGCCTTGACCGGATACTTGGCCACCGGCGGCGGAGCAGTCGGCCACGTGTCCCAGTTCGCACTCCATCCACCCGCCGGATATTGCGTCGCCAGGATCGCTCTCAGCGCATAATCCGCCGCCTTCTTGATCTCCGCATCCTTGCCGCCCAGCGCATGGTCCACGCGCACCAGCAGCCGCGTGGCCGCCTGCGAGACATCATCATCAAAGGTGGAGTAGTTGTTCTTGTTCTGGTGGCGCTTCCACACCTCCCACCCACCTTCACCCTCAGGTGCTTTTTTCCGCTCGATGAGCCTGCCATCCGCATCATGCCGATAAAGCTGCACCGCACGGTTTTTCGCATCAAAATGCCCCGAGTAATCCCAGCCTCCCGAAGCCAGTTGCGTGCGCGACACCGCATGTGCCGCCGCCACCGCAGCCGCCAGGCACTTCTCATCCTTCGTCACCTCATAGGCATCCAGCATCGCCATGCCCACCGCAGGCGTCCCCGGCGGCTGAATCCAGATCGTGTCCGCTCCCGGAATCCCCTCCGCCTCCCTCAGAGTGAAGTCTGCGCTGTAACGATACACGTAACCCCCATGAGCCGCGGCTTTGGCATGATAAAAGGAAACAGCCTTCGTGATCGCCGCCGTGATCTCCTGAGGCGTCGCAGCCTCGGAGGACAGAGACAAGCCGAATGCCCAAGCCAGCATGACCAAAGACTGCCGAAGTCCCAATGACGAACCAGGCATAAAGTGGAGGTTAGAATCCGGCTTCGACATCGGGAGTTATTTCGTCATTCAGACCGACTCATTCGTCATTTGAACCCGCTGCTTCACCCGCCGTGGACATGACCCCACGAAAATTGACAGCCCAGTTTCCGGCTACTCCGCCTTGATCCCCACATTCCTGTTCCCATTATCTCTCACGGCATCCACCGTGTTATGCAGCGCCCCCAGCGGCACATTGTCATCACCGGTCACCACGACCTTGGCTCCGGCATGCTCGGGCAGAAAAGTGCTCAGGTGCCCGCGCAGTCTTCCCATCGAGACTTCCGTCTCTCCCACCATCACGGCCTCGCCGTTCTTGATCACCTTGAGCGTGATCGTCTCGCCTGAAGAGGTGGCCTTGTCTCCATCACGCGCTCCCGTCTTCCGGTTGCCCTCACCGTCACGTGCCCCTTCTTTTCTGCCACCATCACCCTCACGCGCCCCAGTCTTCCTGCCGCTGTCGCCCTCGCGAGTACCAGACTTGCGTGTGCCATCACCTTCGGCAGAGCGTGGCTTTTCACCATCGCGTGCCCCCGAGCGCGGCTTTTCACCATCGCGCGCTCCCGAGCGTGGCGTTTCGCCATCGCGTGCGCCGGGCTTGCGTGTGCCATCGCCTTCGGTAGAGCGCGGCTTTTCACCATCGCGCATGCCGCTTCTCTGGCTGCCACCCTCGGCTTCACGCGTGCGGGTGGCGGTGCCTGCTTCACGGCCCGTGGCTGCAGCATTTCTCGTCTCAGCCGCAGGTGCGCGCGAGCCCTCCCGTGTGCGTTCCTTGGCGGGCACTTCATTTTCCACCGCACGCGCCGTGGTGAAGGAGTAGCAAACAAGAGCGCTGAGCGTCAGGACGAGCAGCAGTTGAATCACGGGCTGGCGGGCGGTTGGGTGGGCGATCATATGAATGCGTTGGCGCAGGGTGGGGTGGTTGCGCACGCATGGGGCCAACCCTGCCATGGCCGGTGGTGCGAAAAAGCTTTCCTGAATGCGCAGCAGCGTGTGCCCGTAGTCCAGCCGCTCCGTGGGTGACAGCAGCGCCAGCGCCCCTGCATCGCAGCGCAGCTCGCGGTCCGCCTGAAAGCGCGACACCACAAACCACACCAGCGGATTGAACCAATGCAGCGCCTGCACCGCCGTCGCGGCCCAGTTCCATGCCAGATCATGCTGCTTCACATGCAGCAGTTCGTGCAGCAGCACATGGCGCAGGCTGCGTTCATCAAAGCGCGTCTCCCAGTCCTCCGGCAGTAGGATGCTCGGCTGCATGATGCCCACCACCGCCGGAGTGCTGCCCGCAGGCATCAGGACGATGCGCACTTGCTTGCGAACGCCCGCCTTCTGGCAAAGACTCGCCACCAGTGCCCGCAGCAGCGCAGCCGTGGCCAGCGGACGCTTACGCAGTTCCAGTTCAAACCGCCGCTGCCGATACAACGCTGCCGCAAAGACCCACAGCGCCCCCATCAGCCACACTCCCAACGCCAGCGTGTACCCAGAAATCATTCCCGCAGTTTCAGCCCCACCACCGATGGATTCAGAAACAATCCGCACGTTCTCCGCGTCAGCAGTTCTCAGCACATCCGCCGCTGCAACGACTGGCGCTGCCGCCTCAGTCATGCGCGCCGCCTCATCCTGCTGGAACCACGCCCCCAGCCCAAATCCTGCCGGAATAAAAGCCGGCAGCATCAGCTTCGTCCCCACCAGCAGCCACAAGCCAATGCGCCATGACGGGCTCAGCCGCGTCCCCAGCATCAGCCGCAGCCCCAGAACGGCCAGTATCAGGAGGCTCGCTTCGAGCGACGTGCGCAGCAGCCAGTGGAGGAGGGCATCGGCATTCATGGGTGGATTACTTTTTAAGTTTCTTCTCGGCCTGGTTGAGCACTTCACGCAGCGCGGCCAGGTCATCTTGCGTCACATCTTCACGTTCCATGAGCCCGGCCACGAAGGGCGTGAGGCGGCCATTGAAGACACGGTCCAGAAAACTCCGGCTCTCTTCATGCTGGCACTGGTCCTGGGCCACCGCAGGCGTGTAGCGAAACTCACGCCCCACTGCCTCCACCGCCAGCGCCCCTTTGTCAGCCAGTCGGCGGATCAGGCTCTGCACCGTGCGCGGCTTCCAGTGCAGCCGCCCTTCCAGCTCCTTCACCACCTCCGCCAGCGTGCTCGTCCCGCGCTGCCAGAAGACATTCATCACCGTCCATTCGGCGTCAGAAATCTTCGGGGCAGGGGGATGGGGAGTTCGGCGAGCCATGGTTGGATTACAAATGTGATCCACGGATTACGCATGTAATCCGACTCGGCAAGAACTTTTTTTCAAGCAGTCTTTCTTGTGCGAGGATTTCGAAGAATGGCTTGCCACTGCCTCTTTCCGCAGCACAAAGCACTCACACATGGAAAAACTCATCGTTCAAGGCGGCGCACCTTTGAAGGGCCGCATCAACATCAGCGGCTCTAAGAACTCCTCGCTGCCCATTCTCGCTGCCACCCTCCTCACCAAGGACACCTGCACCATCCGCCGCGTCCCCGATCTCAGCGACACCAATTACATGGTCCGCATCCTCGGCGAACTCGGTGCCGAGGTCGAGCGCGCCAGCGGCGTCGTCGTTGTGAAGGCGGAGAAGATCAAATCCGTCGCGCCCTATGATCTCGTTCGCAAAATGCGCGCTTCCATCTGCGTGCTCGGCCCCCTCACTGGCCGTTTGAAAAAATGCACGGTCTCACTCCCCGGCGGCTGCGTCATCGGGGACCGCCCCGTGGATCTCCATCTCAAAGGCCTCGAAGCCCTCGGCGCGCAGATCACCGTGGAAGGCGGCGACATCTTCGTGAATGCCAAGAAAGGCTTCAAGGGAGGCCCCATGAATCTCATGGGCAAGCACGGCTCCACCGTCCTCGGCACAGACAATGTCATGATGGCCGCCGTGCTCGCCAAGGGCACCACCATCATCGAAGGCGCCGCCGCAGAGCCCGAAGTCGAAGACCTCGCCAACTTCCTCATCAAGATGGGCGCGAAGATCGAAGGCGCAGGCACCCACCGCATCACCATTGAAGGCGTGAAGGAGTTGCATGGCGCGGAGCACGTCGTCATTCCGGACCGCATCGAGGCAGGCACCTTCCTCGTCGCCGGTGCGATGCTTGGTGATGGCGTCACCCTCAAGCGCGTCATGCCGGAGCACATGAAAGCCGTCACCGATGCCATGATCAAATGCGGCTTCCCCATCGACATCACCAAGGACAGCATCACCGTGAAGCCCAATCCAAACGCCAAAGGCTTCGATCTCACCACCCTCTGCTATCCTGGTTTCCCCACCGACATGCAGGCGCAGATGTGCGCCCTCGCCTGTGTCATCAATGACACCAGCACCATCACCGAGACCATCTTCCCGCAGCGCTTCATGCACTGCGCCGAAATGAAGCGCATGGGGGCCAATATCGACCTCCAGGGCGCCACCGCCCGCATTCGCGGCGGCAGCGTCCTCAAAGGCGCTCCCGTCATGGCCTCCGATCTCCGCGCCTCCGCCGCCCTCGTCCTTGCCGGCCTCGTCGCCGAAGGCAAAACCGAGATCAACCGCCTCTACCACATCGACCGCGGCTACGAACACCTCGACGACAAACTCGCCGCTCTCGGTGCCCAGCTCGAACGCGTTCAGGATAAGTGAATCTGCTGCCCTGGGAGCGCGGCACTCCGATGCCGCCTCTGGTCGTCCGAGCGACGCAGCTGCGTTGTTTCACAACGCACGCCATAAGTCCCCAGGTTTCAGATTCTGGATTCCGGATTCTGAATCAGCGTCATGTCAGCGTCTCATCAGCGGTTCAAATTCGATTCCTCCCTCCCTTCGGCATTCGACTCCAGCAAAACCGCGTGGCCACGGCATGCAGTCACGTTTGAGATAAATCTCCGCTCCCTCTGCTCCTTTGCCTCTCTGCGGCAAACCGAACCTCCCCAAACTCGCCCTCCTAGGAAACGAGTTTTGCCAATCGCTATAAATCCAGCGATGCCAAATCAGTCTCCCTCTACCCGCCCCTGATCACACTGCTCTAAGACCGGCTTCGGGGAGAGGGCCGGGGTGAGGGGCGCTCGAATCACCTTCGCCAGCATGCGTCTGCGGCCAGGTCGTCGGAATCCCGCTCTTGTACAGGTGCTAAATCGACCTCCTCCACCCCGCCGCAAAACCTGAAGAACCCAAATCAAAGTCTGAATGAAGACGCGCCCTCCTCGTCGTTTACTCCCCCATGACCAGCCGCCGTCGCTTCCTGCAAACACTCTCCGCTCTCTCCGCCGCTCCAGCCTTTGCGGCAGACGCACCGCCGTGGAAGCTGAACTACATGCTCGCCTCCTCCATGTATGGCAGCCTTCCCCTGACGGAAATTCTGCCCGAAGTCAAAAAGACCGGCGCCACCAGCATCGAACTCTGGCCCAAAAAACACGGCACCCAGCGCGAGGAGATCGACGCCATCGGCCACGACAAATTCGCCGCCATGCTCCAGCAGCACGGCCTCACCTTCGGCGGCACCACCCGCTATGACCTCGGCCCCTTCCGACTCACCGAAGAGATTGGCATCGTGAAAAAACTCGGTGGCACCTTCATCGTCACCGGCGGGGCAGGGGACTACAAGGTCTCCCCCGAGCAGCTCAAGCTGAACGTCAAAGCCTTCGTGGAAAAGATGAAACCCCACGCCGCGCTCGCTGCGGAAAACGGCCTC
Source organism: Prosthecobacter sp. (assembly GCF_044222345.1). Taxonomy (GTDB): domain Bacteria; phylum Verrucomicrobiota; class Verrucomicrobiia; order Verrucomicrobiales; family Verrucomicrobiaceae; genus Prosthecobacter. Next base: position 10,244 of record NZ_JBGANL010000020.1, on the reverse strand, counting down.
ACCCTCGGCATCGAAAACCACGTCAACAACCTCATCGACACCCCCGACTCCCTCCGCTGGCTCGCCGATGACATCCGCAGCATCCCCGGCATCGGCATCGCCTTCGCCCCTTACCATCTCCCGCAGGATGAAAAGCTGCTCTCAGATCTCATCACCCACATCGACCAAAAGATGACCCTCTTCTACGCCTGGGAGTTTGGTCACGGCTGCTTCAAGCCCATGCCCAAGAACGAAGAACTCCAGCAGCTCCCTGGTCGCGGCAAACTCGACTGGAAACCCCTGCTGCAAGCCCTCAAAGCCATCAAGTTCACCGGCCCCACCGAAATCTTCATGCACCCCACCCCCCGCGGCATCCCTATCCTCCCCACCGCCGCAGAGACCACCGCGGAAATCGTCCGCGCAAAGAACCATCTCGACAATCTCGTCACCAATCTTTAATCAACACACCAACACTCCACCCACACACCATGTCCGAAGCCAAAGTCCTCATCATCGTCGGCGACGCCACCGAAACCGTTGACACCCTCTACCCCTTCTACCGCCTCATCGAGGGAGGCTACAAGCCCGTCGTCGCCGCGCCGGAAAAGCGGAAATACCAGATGGTGCTGCACGAAATCAAGCCCGGCTGGACCATCACCAAGGAGTGGGAAGGCTACAGCATCGATGCCGACATCGCCTTCAAAGACATCAATCCCGAGGAATACGTCGGCATCTTCTTCAGCGGCGGCCGCGCCCCTGAGTACATTCGCGAAGACGCTGATCTCCTCCGCATCACCAAGTGGTTCTGGGAGCAGAAGAAACCCTGCGCCAGCGTCTGCCACGGCGTCGAAATCCCCGCCCGTGCAGACATCGTCAAAGGCCTCCGCATGGCCACCGTCGCCAAGTGCAAATTCGACCTCGAAATCTGCGGCGGCATCTATGTCAATGAACCCTGCGTCATCGACCAGCACATGTACTCCGGCCGCACCTACCACGACTCCGGCCACTTCGTCGCACCCTGGATCAAAGCCCTCGACGCCGAGCGTGCCAAGATGGGCATTTAAATCGGATCTGAATGGCCGCAAAGCGACGCAAGAACACGCAAAAATGAATACCTCAAAACTCTGGACCCTTTTTGCGGCCTCTGCGTTTTTTTGCGGCCAGGTTCAGGCCCATCCTCTCCAGGCCGAGCCCATCAATCACGCCTTCGTCTACACCTTCGATCAGTTCCACATTCCCGAAGACCCGGACGAATCACTGGTAAACGGCGGCCTGCTGCTCCTCGCGGAGCTCAACTGCACCACCTGCCATGCCGTGCCGAAGTCATGGCAGGAGCGCCTCAAGCCAAAGCCCGGCCCCGATCTCAGTGCCGTGGGCTCCCGCCTTGATCCCGACACCCTCTGGCTCATGATCCGCAGCCCGCAGTCACGCAAGAAAGGCACGCAGATGCCCGGCTTGTTCGCAGGTGCCGAAGGCGATGACGAAAAAGTGGAAGCCCTCGTGGAATACCTCAGCAGCCTGAAACAAGACCTGCCCAAAGTCCCCGCTGGCGATGCCGAGCGCGGCAAGGACCTCTATCACAAAGTCGGTTGCGTCGCCTGCCATGAGCCCGCCAAGGACGTGCGCCCTCCCAAAGTGGCCGCAGATGCCGAAGTCGAAAAACCCGGCAATGCCTCCGTGCCCATCGCCCTCGCAGACGCCTACGACTTTACCGCCCTCTCCCACTTCCTCCACGATCCTCTCTCCGTCCGCCCCTCAGGCCGCATGCCCGACATGCGCCTCTCCGCCCAGCAGGCCTCCGACATCGCCGCCTACCTCCACGTCGGCCGCGTCGCCGAAAAAGCCGCCGCCCGCGCAGCCCTCAAGCTCCCCAAACAAACCATCGAAAAAGGCCGCGAACTCTTCCAAAAGCTGAACTGCATCGCCTGCCACAAAACGAGTGATGCAGTCCCGTCTTTAGCCGCCTCTGAAAGCTCAGCTAAATCCACCGCCACAAAACCCCTCAAAGCCCTCTCTCCCACCCTCGGCTGCCTCGCCGAAAAACAACCCTCCGGCACTCCTCGCTACGATCTCAACGCCCTCGAAAAACGCGCCATCACCCTCGCTCTGGCCCTCATCCAAAAAGAAGACGCCCCCACACTCACCGCGCAGGAGAAAGTGGACTGGCAGCTCACCCGCCTCAACTGCTACGCCTGCCACGATCGCGATGGCAAGGGCGGCCCCGAAGATCCCCGCGCCCAATACTTCGGCGTCAACGACTCCACCGCAGAGTCACTCGGCCAGCTCGGCAATCTCCCGCCCAATCTCGACAAAGTCGGGCGCAAGCTCACCCGCGGCTGGTTTGAAAAAATCCTCTGGGGCAAAGACGGCAGCGTCCGCCCCTACATGGACACCCGCATGCCCAGCTTTGGCCGCGAACAAACCGAAATGCTCATCACCTGGCTCAATGAAGCCGATGCCTTGGAAAAACCCTTCCAGATCGATGTCAGCGGCCTCGCCAAGCATCACCGCGCCGAAGCCGGACGTCAGCTCCTCGGTGCTAAGGGCCTCGCCTGCGTCTCCTGCCATGGCATGAAGGATCGCAAATCACTCGGCCCGCCCGTCATCCGCCTCACCCACACCGCCGAGCGCCTGCAGCCCGAGTACTTCAAAGAACTCCTCCTCAATCCCCAGGTCACGCAGCCCGGCACCGTCATGCCTCCCATGTTCGTCGGCCGCAAAAAGGCCGATCAGGAGATCGAAAGCATCTGGACCTACCTCCGCGAGATCGAAGGCCAGCCGCTGCCCGAAGGCCTCATGTCCTCCGCCGATTTCGAGCTGAAGCCTGATGCCGGCAAGCGCCCCATCATCTTCCGCAGCTTCATCGAAGGCGTCGGCACCCACGCCATCGGTGTCGGTTTCCCCGGCGGACTCAATGCCGCCTTCGATGCCAAGACCAGCCGTTGGGCCATCATTTGGAAAGGCCGCTTCCTCGATGCCATGAGCAACTGGCAGGACCGCTCCATGCCCCCCATCAAACCCCTCGGCACCGAGGTCAAGCTAATGCCAGCATCTGCCAGCGCGCGCACCTACGGCGGCTATACCCTCGGCAAAGACGGCATCCCCACCTTCCGCTACCGCGAAAACGGCCGGCAAATCGAAGACACCCTCCGCCCCGTCAAAGGCGGCTTCGAGCACATCATCACCATCAACGGCCAGCAAACAAAGGAGATCCTGTCATGGTAAACTTGATTCAGGTAGGGCGGGCTGTCCTCAGCCCGCAGCGTGAGTCCGCGCCATCCTCGCAGACCACAGCCCGCCAGCGAAGCCCGCACGCTTCCGTCCATCGCCTCTGCTCCCTCGGCCTCTCCGCCCCTCTGCGGCTAATCCTTGGTCTCCTGGCCCTCGCTTCAATTGCCAACGCCCAGGACCAGTCCGCCTACTACCGCACCGAAACCTACGAGCTCCCCAAAGGCGTCAACTTCGAAGCCAGCGGCATCGCCATCCTCCCCGATGGCAAACTCGCCGTCGGCCTCCGCAAAGGCGAAGTCTGGATCTCCCAAAATCCCACCGACACCGCCAGGCCCGGCTTCAAGCTCTTCGCCACCGGCCTCCACGAGATCCTCGGCCTCGCATGGCATGATGGAGCACTTTATGCCACCCAGCGCTCCGAAGTCACCCGCCTGCGCGACACCGACGCCGACGGCAAGGCCGACGAATACCTCTGCGCCTCCACCGGCTGGGGCGTCTCCGGCGCCTACCACGAGTACGCCTACGGCCCCGTGTTCGACAAAGAAGGCAATCTCTACACCTCGCTCAATTGCAGCATGGGCAAAGCCTGGAAAGGCGCAGGCGATGAAGAAAAGCATCCCCTCTGGCGCGGCTGGGTCGTGCGCAGCACCCCGCATGGAAAACTCGAACCCTTCTGCGCCGGCTTCCGCAGCCCCTGCGGCATCGGCCAGAATGCCGAAGGCGACATCTTCATCACCGATCAGCAGGGCAACTGGATGCCCACCACCCCGCTGATGCACGCACGCAAAGGCGCCTACTTCTCCCACGCCGACTCCATCCCCGACGCCATGCGTCCCGAATCGCCCGTCAAGATCGCGCCCAAGCAGCCCGACGGCATCACCGTCGCCGAAGCCATGAAGACCGTGCAGGGCTACACCCCGCCCGCCGTCTGGCTCCCTTATGTGAAAATGGGCCAGAGCGGCACCGGCATCGCCTGCGATCTCAGCCCCGGCAAATTCGGCCCCTTCGAAAAGCAGCTCTTCCTCGGCGAATTCGTCCTCAGCGGCGTGAACCGCGTCTTCCTCGAAAAAGTCGGCGGCGAATACCAGGGCGCCTGCTTCCCATTTATTGACGGCCTTCAGTGCGCCGCACTTGGGCTCAATTTCCTCCAGGACGGCTCCCTCGTCGTCGGCCAGTCAAACCGCGGCTGGAACAGCAAAGGCAATCGCCCCTTCGGCCTCCAGCGCATCGTCTGGACGCAGAAGACCCCGCTCGAAGTGCGCACCCTGCAGCTCACCCAATCCGGCTTCCGCTTCACCTTCACCCTCCCGGTAGATCCCGCTTCCCTCACCACCCTCACCGGCACCAGCTACACCTACCCCTTCCAGAGCAAATACGGCGGCGACGAGCTCGACACCCAGCCCCTCAAGATCGACTCCGCCCAGCTCAGCCCCGACGGCCTCACCCTCGAAGTCCAGTGCCCCACCACCCTCCGCCCCGGCTACGTCCACGAATTCCAGCTCCCCCAGCTCAAGTCCAAAGACGGCACCCCGCTCTGGCACCGCATGGCCTACTACACGCTCAACAAGCTTATCACCGAGTAATAAAGCACTCGTGAGCTTCAGCTCACTCCGGAGAAACGCCCCGCGCACCCGGCCAATTCGGAGCACCACACACGCAGCCGCCGCTTCCGCAGCCTCTCCTGATGACCGTGTTGTTCAGACACCCTCATGATCCCGCCTCCAGATCAGTACGATAAGCACTCATGCCTGTCGATCAGCGCCCCCTCAATCACCCCGGCCCCCACATTCCCCAGCACCGCCACCCCGCTCCACCATCTCAAACACAAATCTCTGCGTCCGTCCATTCTCTGCGGTTTAAATCAGCCCTTCCTGGCGCTCTTCGCAGTCTTCCCGATCAAGAAAGCAACCCGGCTCCCAAACAGGTTCTGTTGAAAGCAGATCCGAATAAACCTGACCCGGCAAGATGACGAACACCGGAAAACCGACCTTCGCGGCCGCAGCGTGCTGACGGACGGCCTGCACGATTTCGTCGGCTTTGTATCGAGCTGAGAAGTGGAGGAGAACCAGAGCTTCAAGATCAAGTTGGGCCGCTGAAGCGATCACATCGGGAAGGTTGGAGTGGGAACTGCGTGCGGTTTCAGGAGCCAGGAATGTGGCTTCGTGAAACAAGATTTTGACTCCGGACCAGCGTTCAGGACGCAGCTGCGGTGCATCTCCGGAGTATCCGACGAGCTTTTCGATCTGAGGTTCGGTGACAGCGTCTTCTCCGTGCTCCTTTCTCAGTGCTCCGATTTCCGCGCCGTTCATTCCTGTTAGTTCCGGCCTCAAACTCCGGCGCACCGCGCACAGCGTGTAATCGAGAGATTTCGTGAGATCTCCCATCGTGACATGCTCCGAGGTGCGGGCTTCGATGAAATGCGTTTTATCCAGCGGCACCGTTTCTCCCGGTGCGAGTCCTCTCCACGTGGCCGGGCCGGATTGAGGATCAAATTTTTCCATGAAGTCCTTCAGCGCGGGAAATGAACCGGAATCCTTCGGATAGAAGATATGAGGGATGCCATCACGTGCGTTGAGTTGATGGAGCTGAAGCAGTCCGCATACGTGGTCCCGATCCGCATGAGTGACGAACACGTGCCGTACTTTGCGTCCCTTTTGACCTAACGATGCACTGATGCCATCTCCGGCATCAAAGAGCAGGCCAAAGTTCTCCACAAACACCCAAGTCGAGAAGAGTGCTGTGGAGGCCGCTGCAATGGTAAGATGCATGGTTTTTGATTTCGAGAGGGCGTAGCCCAGATGGCTGCTTGTTTCACCTCTACCAGCTCGCCACCACCTCATACGCATACCCGCGCAGATACTCCGTCTCCGGAATCGTCGCCAGGATCGGATGATCCGGACGCTGCGTGTACGTCGTCACCCGCCGCAGCGTCTTCTTCGCATCCACCGCCGCATCCGTGATGCTGCTGTGAAACTCCTCCGCGCTCACATGGTGGGAGCACGTGAAGGTTGCAAAGATTCCGCCCGGTTCCAGCATCTTCATCGCCCGCAGGTGGATCTCCTTGTACCCACGCAGCGCATCTCGCACCGAGCTTTTCGTCTTCGTGAACGACGGCGGATCAAGGATGATCAAATCATACCGCGCCGCCGCCGCCTCGTTGCGCTTGAGGAAGTCGAAGCAGTTCTCAGCGATGCAGTTGATCTGCACCCCGGCAATCGCCGCATTCTGCTTCGCCACCTCCGTGGCGCTTTCGCTGATGTCCACCGCCGTCACCTCACTGGCACCCGCCAGCGCGCAGGCCTGGGCGAAGCCGCCCTGATTCGAAAAGCAGTCCAGCACCCGACGTCCCTTCGCGAGGGCGGACACAAGCTGGTAGTTGTCCAGCTGATCCAGGTACAGCCCCGTCTTCTGACCTTCCAGCAGGTCCGCATGAAACGCGCTGCCCTGATACCGCACCACAAACGGCGTCGGCGTCTCACCGCTCACCACACCCTTGATCTGCTCCATGCCCTCGGCCTTGCGCACTGCCCCTTCGTTGCGCTCCACGATCCCCCGTGGCTTCAGCACATCGTTCAGCGCCTGGATGATGAGGTCCTTGCGCAGATCCATCGCCAGCGTCAGCGTCTGCAGCACCAGGAAGTCGCCGTAGCGATCCACAATAAGGCCGGGCAGCCCATCAGACTCGCTCCACACGATGCGGCACAGGTTCAAATCCACTCCCGCCGCCTCGCGCACCTTCATCGCCCGCTGGATGCGCCGCGTGAAAAAGTCCAGGTCCAGATCCTGCCGACGATACGAAAACAGCCGCGCCGAAATCTGCGACTGCGGATTGTAAATCGCGCTCCCCAGCGGCTTCCCCCTCACATCCTGCAAATGCACCACATCCCCCGGCTTCGGATCCCCAAAGCGCTTCTGGATCTCCGTCGCATAAACCCAAAGGTGACCGTGAAAAAGACGCGCGCGTGGCTGGACAGTAAGAGTAGGCATGGCTGGAGGGGAAGGGGAGGGTTGTTAAACAGTAGTGGGAGAGATGGTACAGTAGAGCAGCCAAATGACGAATGCCGATTTTCCCAATCTCCGTCATTCGTGACAATCCGTGCTTGAGAGTTCTGAAAAAATTGAGGTCGGCCACTCATTCAGTTAACGACGCGTTTCCAGCGAAGGTCGGCATGTTTGAAGTTGATCAGGAGGGCTAGTCGAAACCCTGTGATGGCGAGGTACCCCATCATCTGGGCGATGTGGGTCTCATTGAAGTCGGTGACAACCTTGGGGTCAATGATGATAAGATCATCCACCAGCAGGTCAGGAACCAGCGTGTCCACCCACTGACCGTCGTAATAAACATCAAACCGTCGTTGTTGCTCGATGCGGTGCCCCCGCTTCTTCAACTCGATGACCATCGCATTTTCATAAGCCTTTTCGTTTAGGCCGGGTTTCAACGTGTTAAGCACCAGCATCGCCGCGCCGATAATCGACTCCGACTGGGGGCGGTAAAGCATCTTGTCTGTTTTCATGGGTTGTAAATTTCAACATTGAACCACGGATCTCACGACCAGCACGGATCGATCCAATGATTCAGCCTCTGTCATCCGTGATAATCCGTGAAATCCGTGGTTAAAAACTCCGGACTTGAGCCACGGATCTCACGACCAGCACGGATCGATCCAATGATTCAGCCTCTCAAGCAGTAAGAGCCCCTAATCCACCCACCGACACCACCGCCTTGATCACCCGAGCCTCCGGCTTCAGCCACCCCTCCATCTCCCCCGGCAGCTCCGCAAACTCGCACCGGTGGCTGATCCACGGCCTAGTATCAATCTGCCCGCTTTGAATCATCCCCAGAATCCTCGGGAAATCCGCTGCCACCGCATTGCGGCTCGCCAGCAGCGTCAGCTCCCTCCGGTGAAACAGCGGATCATCAATCATCACCGGCTCCTTCGTGATCCCCACATACACAATCCTTCCGGTAAACCGCGCATGCCTCAGCGTCCCCGCCATCGACCCCGCATGCCCCGTCGCGTCAAACACCACCTGAAACGCCTCCTCATCCGCCAGCGTCTCCACCACCTTCACCCCTGCGTAGTGCTTGGCCACAAACTCCCGCCGCGCCGCATTCAGCTCCAGCACCGTGATCGCCGCCCCCGCTGCCCGCGCAAACTCCAGCACCGTCAGCCCGATCGGCCCCGCGCCAACAATCAGCACGTCATCACTCGCAGCCACCTGCGCCCGGTTCACCGCATGGCAGCCGATCGCCAGCGTCTCCACCAGCGCCAGCTGCTCAAAGTCCAGCGCATTGCACGCATGCAGCTTGTGCGCCGGCAGCACCATCCGCTCCCGCATCCCCCCGTCGCAATGCACCCCCAGCACCTGCAGCGTCTCACAGCAGTTCGTGCAGCCCCGCTGGCACGCATGACACTCTCCACAGTTCAGATACGGCTCCACCGAGCACCGATCCCCCGCCTGCACATGCGTCACCCCATCACCCACCGCCAGCACCTCCACCCCCAGCTCATGCCCGAGAATCCGTGGAAACTCAATGAACGGCATCTTCCCCAGATACCCGCTGAAATCCGTCCCACAGATCCCAATCGCCCGAATCCCCACCAGCGCCTCTCCCGGTCCCGGAGCCAGAGCCTCCGGCAGCGTGGTCCATTCAAAAGTCCTGGCAGCAGTAAGCGTAAGTGAGTTCATAAAATCGTAGAACAGGCGTCCCGCCTGTTGGGTCACCAGAGGATAGGGGGGCTCGCCTGTCAGGTCGAACACCGAATAAAATTCCCTCAAAAAAATCCACCCCCATCAGCCCATTGAGCCCCCGTCTTTCTACCCACCGTACCACTTCACCCACTGCGGAGTGGTCCGCACATTCCATGTGCGGACCGCGCGTCCGCTGACTCTCCAAAACCCCACCACTCCACCTCCGTTCATCCTGTGATCCTGCATCCTGTTAATCCTGTCCACCTCCCCTCACAAACGCCCCGGCATCTCCACCACCACTTCCTCTACCTAACCAAATACTTCCCACCCACTACCCCAATATCCGGCACCCGCTTCTCCATCACCCACCGCGGAGTGGTCCGCACATTCCATGTGCGGCCCGCGCGTCCGCTGACTCTCCAAAACCGCACCACTCCACCTCCGTCCATCCTGTAATCCTGCATCCTGTTAATCCTGTCCACCTCCCCGCGCTCCCCTCACAAACGCCCCGGCATCTCCACCACCACTCCTTCACCTAACCACATACCTCCCACCCACAACCGCAATATCCGGCACCCGCTTCTCCCTTTCAAAAACATCATAGCCTCCCTGCAGCCCTCGCCAAAATTCCCGGTTCGCCTCCTCCGCGCTCCCCATCCTCTCCGCCGTCATCCGAAACGGAAAACAATGCACCGCCACGCTCCCACCACCGCTGACCGCCGCCTCCACCACCAGATATATCTCCTCAATCACCGCATCCGTCATCGCAAAGCACCCCACGCTGCACACATCCCCGTGAACCATGATCAGGCTGCCCGTTCGCTGCTGCGCCAGGTCATACGCATTCGGATACCCGATGTTAAACGCTAGGTGATAACTGCTCGCCGGATTCATCTGCTGCTGCGTCACGCTGTAAAAACCCTCCGGTGCCTGCAGGTCCCCCTCACGCGTCTTCGGCCCCAGCGTGCCCGAAAAACACGCGATGGGATACCTGCGGAACAGCCGCCATTCGCCCGCGCTCCCCTGCATCCACAGCTCCAGCTCACGGCTCTCCTTGAAAATGCGAATGAAAGCCGGCTGACCCAGCGCACACTTCCGCGCCGCCAGTTCCTCCTGCAGCTTCGGCAGCAGCCGCGCACGCACATCAGCCAGCCGCTCCAGCGCCTTTAGACTACGCCATTCCTCCGGCGAAGGCGGAGCAGGGTAGGGCAAAGACAAAGATTCACGCGTGACCATTTGCAGGGCGTAGTTGATCCAGGAACGAAGAACATGAAATGAACCACCACGCAGCGCCAGAACGCACACGGCCACCAGTGCGACCAGGAGCAGCAGGCGGCGCG
>NZ_JBGANL010000070.1:0-22900 GCF_044222345.1 Prosthecobacter sp. | reverse complement strand
TCAATCGTCAATCACACCCGCCCATCGCCCCCCTTCAGCCCACCCGATTCACGATTGTCCACGGCCGAATCTCCAAGCCTCCGCCCCCTCTGCCCCTTTGCCCCTCTGCGGCAAACCCGAACCTCCTCCTCGCGCAGCGAGCCCTCCGTAGCACGCAGTGCGAAGGACGGGCAGCCCTCACTCCGCTCTTCCCTTCCACCCCCTCGCCCCCTTAGAATGCCCCCATGAACCGCGAGCACCTCCTCTCCCAGCTCTCCGCCCACACCGGCCCCTTCGACATCGCGATCATCGGCGGCGGTGCCACCGGTCTCGGCGCCGCGGTCGATGCCGCCTCACGCGGCCACTCCGTCATCCTCATTGAGCAGTCCGACTTCGCCAAGGGCACCTCCTCCCGCTCCACCAAGCTCGTCCACGGCGGCGTCCGCTACCTCAAGCAGGGCAATGTCTCCCTCGTCCTCGAGGCCCTCCGCGAGCGCGGCCTCCTCGTCCGCAACGCCCCCCACCTCGTCCACAGCCTCCCCTTCGTCATCCCCAGCTACCACTGGTGGGAGGGCCCCTTCTACGGCATCGGCATGAAGGTCTACGACACCCTCGCAGGGCAGCTCGGCCTGGAGCCCTCACGCTCCCTCTCCCGCGAGGAAATGATCCACCTCCTCCCCACCCTCGAAACCGACGGCCTCTCCGGCGGCGTCGTCTATCACGACGGCCAGTTCGATGACGCCCGCCTCGCCATCCACCTCGCGCAAACCGCCGTCAATCACGGCGCCATCGTCCTCAATCACACCCGCTGCGTCGGCCTCATCAAGGAAAACGGCCACGTCATCGGCGTCCAGGCCGAGTGCGTCGAATCCGGCCTCCAGCACGAAATCCGCGCCCGCTGCGTCATCAACGCCACCGGCGTCTTCGTCGACTCCGTCCGCCACATGGACGACCCCAAGGCCGACACCATCGTCGCCCCCAGCCAGGGCGTCCACCTCGTCCTCCCCCGCGAGTTCCTCCCCGGAGATTCCGCCATCATGATCCCCCGGACCGACGACGGCCGCGTCCTCTTCGCCGTCCCCTGGCACGGCCGCGTCATCATCGGCACCACAGACACCCCCGTCCACCACGCCACCCTCGAGCCCCGCGCCCTGCCAGATGAAATCGCCTTCCTCATGACCCACGCCGCGCGCTACCTCACCCGCGATCCCCAGCCCTCGGACGTCCTCAGCATCTACGCCGGCCTCCGCCCCCTCGTCGCCATGAAGGAAAAAAACGGCGACACCGGCACCACCGCCGCCCTCTCGCGCGATCACACCATCCTCGTCGCAGAATCCGGCCTCATCACCATCACCGGCGGCAAATGGACCACCTACCGCCGCATGGCGGAGGACGTCATCGACCACGCCGAAATGGTCGGTGGCTTCGGCATGCGCCACTGCACCACCCACACCCTCATGATCCACGGCTCCGCCACCGTCCTAGATCAGCACGATCCCCTCGCCGTTTACGGCAGCGACGCCGCCGAGATCCGCACCCTCGCCACCCAGCACCCCGACTGGGCCGCCAAAGTCCACCCCCGTCTCGACCTCATCGGCGCCGAAGTCATCTTCCACGCCCGCCACGAAATGGCCCGCACCATCGGCGATGTCCTCGCCCGCCGCAGCCGCAGCCTACTATTAGATGCCCAGTCCAGCATGTCCGCCGCCCCCAAAGTCGGCGCCCTCATGGCCACCGAACTCCACTGGCCCCCCGAAAAAACCTCCCACGAAATCGACCGCTTCCAAAAACTCGCCTGCGGCTACATCCTGGAGGGCTAGGCAAAAGGCGCCAGCAAAGTGGTCCGCACAGTCCCCTGTGCGGCGCTCCGCCCGCTACCCAGCCCCGCGCTACGAACAGTCGACGTCCCTGAACACAGTGGGTAGGGCGGCTTGTCCTCAAGCCGCCGCGAGCGTCTCCAGGCTTCCTTCACGGAAATCAGCCGACGCATCAGCAAAGTGGTCTGTACACGCCGTGTGCGGTGCCCCGTCACCATGTTATAAACTTGCAAAACTCTTAGGTCTTGGGGCCATCAGAAACAGCATCGTTCTTGTCTTTTGCTTGAGCAACTTTGAGTGCGTTTTCCGCATACTCACAAACCCTTTGGCCGAATTCCTTATCGCGTTTGGAGAGGCCTTCCTGTTGAGCATTGCTCTGTGCTACTAAGCGGAGAACAGTCATACTATTATTTTTAAAAAAAGCCTTCAGCAGCAAAATGTCAAATCCACCCGTATCCTTCTTTTGGAAAGCTCTGTAGAGCTGAATACCCATTCGGGTTGGCTCCATAGCGAGTTCGTGAAGAATTAAAGATACCAGCCAGTTAAAGTGTTTTCCCTTTCGATGCATGGAAGTGGGTAAACAGACCACATTCCTGAGGATATCTCTAAGAGTCGTGTAAAAGTCAGGTCTCACCAACGAAACAAATTTGCCATCGGAACACTTCCAACTTTTCTGAAATGCTTTCAAAGCTTTCTGCCGAAGATGTTTGAATTCCTTTGCGTTATGAAAATGAGATTTCGCGAATTCAAATAAGCAAATAGCATCATCCAAATCGGTAGTCATGGCATTCTGAATTTCGACCAAAAACTGCTTCCGCAACTCCGAGGATTCAATGCTGCCCTCCTGAGCAGGTCCAAGCCATCCGCGAATCCATACAAAGGCATCATTTACAGAATGAAACTCAGAGAGGCGATAGGGACGAGCAGATCGAAGAAAATGCCATGCAAAGTCTTTCTCAAGACGTTGTTTCAACCCGGGCGTTCCATCTATAAACAATGAAACAGCGGCACGGTTGAAGGGGGATGCGAGGCATGATTCTGTGAATGTTTTGAAGTCATTGTGAAACAGAGCGTCTTTGATTTGTTTCAGGATTTCTTGATCCGTGTAATTATCACTGCCTGTTGTTCGGGTAAGAAGTCGATCCCAGTATATTAAAGATCTATTCGAAAACACCGTTTGGCTTGAGAATATTGGCCAGCGAAGTTTGGTTTCAAACCAACGTTCCTGCCTCGCCTGAGATTCGAACCAGTGAGGGAATCCGGGCTGAAGAGAACCAGGCAGGATCCTCGCAAGGACAGTTCGCAATTGTTGCGGATTGGCGGTTGATCTTTCGATAGCAAGACTTAACTGACCGGAAAGAAGATTCACTCTATTTTCCTCATCGCTTTGCTCCTCATCTTCTGAGCTTATTAGCGAGAATTCCCGGTAATGCAGAATAATAAAATTGAATGCCGGACTTGCGCAATGCTGGACAGTAAGAACGCAAAGAAGCTCATAAAGGTCTACTTCGCCTTTCAAGGAGTCCCAAACATGCCGAAGATCACGCAGTACATATTTCAGTTCGCGCGGTGTTCTAATGAGTGAAGATATTGCTAAAAGGCCCATGCTCGGCTCATACTCATCCTCAAGAGGTGAAATATTTGCCAAATTTTCACCTTCGTCGGAAAACCATAGCCGGGGATTAATGAAATCCCACGCCTTAGTGCAGGTACAATCGTTTAGCGTCCTGGCGAGCATGATTGCGCTAAACTCAGGTGCGAGCACGGTAATTGGTTCGACAACCTCGGCGATTTTTGGGAAATCAATTTCGGATTTCTCGCCTGCCGTCAGAATGAAAGATAGTCTTTCGATCTTCTTTAGTCGATACAACATTGCCTGAAGCTTCCGCTGATCAAAGTCGCTATCATTCCGGTCAGTGTCCTCGATCACAAAGACAAGTCGAATATCCATAGCTTTAAGGATTGGCGTGAACCTCTCCAGAACAGCGTCGGGATTAGGAGTGGCGTCCACCAGCTGCGCTATAGCGCCCATCCAATCACTACCTTCTTTCAAAGCTTCAGCGTAAGAGTGCGGAAGTCTTCTGAGCGAAAGGCAGTCCACATTCTCCTGCAACACTGTGACAGCCTTTTCAAGAATAAATTCCTGGCCTGCTACCGTTGAGAATCCCCAACAATCTACATAAACGAAAAGCATGTGAGGCACCTGATCCATCGCGCTGTCTTTGACAATGAGCGTTGTTGAGGTCTTCCCTGATCCGAAAGGGCCCTGAATGACAACGCTCTGATATGAATCGGCATCACCATCGGTCCTTCTAGTTTGTAGTGCCTTTAGCACCCTGCGGGCTCTCGGGGCAGCCTGGAACCAGTCGCTTTCACAATTAACGACAGGTGCTTCAGAATCAATCCACCCGTTGAGTTGAGGCAAAGGCAGTGCCGTTAGCAGCTCCCTCGCTCTCGGGCGGTCAACAAATGCCGGATTGATAACAGTGCTTGCTTGCCTCTGCTGTTGGGCTTTCGCTATCGCAAAGAACAAAAATCCAGTGGATGAAATCGAAAGATTCAGCCAAGCCAATATTTCAATCCATCTTGCAGGATCGTCGGTGTCGCGGCCAATAACGACACAGATAGTGATCAACCAAAAGCTGAGAGGAACACCAGACAGGGTAGGTGGCCACTGAGCCATATGGCCGAAGTGAGCAAATCTTGGCCGGATCAATGACCATAGAAACCACAACGCACCAATCAGAAAGGTCGATGGTGCTAGCCAAGGCAAAACTACAGACATTCCGGCTAAACCAGACTGGAAACCTGTAAAGGCACTCCGCAATACAGCCCCAAGTGGAAGGCCAAACACCGCTCCCAAGACACTGTAAAAGCTTATGTCAATCCAGCGCGGAGGGAGACGGAATGCTTTCAAAATGCTTCTCATGTTATAAAAAAGAGCAACAATTGTCGGCAATGCCAAGCGGATCTCATATACTTCCCGGTCCCGCTTTTAAGGATAAATCGCTTATCTTTTCACCTCGTCCAAAATATCGCTTTGAGTCGGATAGAAGTTGTTTCTGTATCCATAGTTCGGATGGTAAGTTCTGAAAGAATTGCGTGGAAGCCCTTCAGCCACAACTCTTGACAATTCGCGCGCTGGCCTTGCATTCACTGCCTCAAAAGTAACTTTTCCGAAGATTGTTTCGATATGGCGGTCGTAGTTTGGTCCCGACAAAAATATTATCACATCTGGCTTCAATATTTTTAACTCCTCGCGAATCACTTCGAACCAATGGGACTGCCAATCAATGACAGACTCGGGAGGCGATCCACGATCCCAAGCTTTGCCGATTTTGACAAGATTGTTCGCCGTAAAGCGACTGGAAGAATCTAGTTCCAAAAAGGCATTTTGAAATGATTTAACACCATTCCAGTACTGTCCGCCGTATTCGAAGGATTTGATGTTAACAAAATCGTGATAGACCTGCTGTAGATGGTCCACGCCCTTTGTTTCAGCAAAAGGGCCTTCCCATCCGTTGGTCTCTTGACCGAAGTAGGCCACCTTGAGTTTCGATGTTTCGTAGTCGTCAGGCACGCGAATCAACTGGGGATTGGCAGGGCCTCCATCCGCGTTCGATGGCAATCCATCGAGAGTTTGGAAGGACTTCTTCATGGCTTCATTGTAGAGATTGGAAAGTTTTGTATTCATATATAGAATTGGCTTTGTGGGGTTGTGAGGACAAATACCACCATGATTAGCTTAAATAAATACGATCTGCCACTTGGAATCTTCTCTCCGGATCCACTGGCGTAAAACTGGGTGCCAAAATGCCGCCCAAACCAAAAAACAGCTTACGACGGCACCAAAAAAAGATGCCAGGCATTTTTTAAGCAGCTCAACGGTGTCCAAAGCTCGGAGGCCAAAGAGCCCTCATGGAGATGAATACGAGGGCATCGCAACACCTTGAGCGGGTTCGATATTTACCTGCGTGCCGGGGATTGCGAAGGGAGCGCTCTGCAGCTGCAAACCGCTCAAGAAACCGCACCTTCAGAGTTGACTTCAGACGGTCATGAAATTTTTGTTTATGGCCTCACCCCCTTCTGACACTGCTCTTCCTGCGCGTTTTTTCACCCCGCTGCTCAAAGACTGCCCCGATCCTCGCCGACGCGGACTGTTTTTATGGCCTCGCAAGTCTCAAAAGTGCCGGCGATTCTGAGCCCGGCTCTGCGCGCATGCACGCACCGTGCTGCCGATGCCTCATTCCACCTATGTCCTGCGCCCATGGGGACAAAGGCGACAAGCAGGCCGTTCTCTACAGCCGCAACCTGCGCAGCGGCTGCTCGACCGCCTCACCGTCTGCGACCAGCAGGCGCGCAAGAAGGAACACGACATGCGTGCGCCGACGCGGGGACTCGCCGCTGCGCCTGGGCGTTCAACGCTGTCTCCAGCCCCAGGACCGCGGCAGGGGAGTTTGCAGTGGCACCAGCCAAGCTGGGCAGCGGCATCTACATGCTCAGCCGCTGCAAGGCCAACATGGCGCTGCTGCCCTGCGGCGGCTCGGGGTGCGCGGAGATCAACGCGCTGTGCGCGCACGAACTCGTGGGCATGCGCCACCAGCGGGCTGATGCCAAGAAACCGCACCTTTCATGACGTGGTCGCCGACCGCGCAGCGGCTTTGTTTTCCTCAGGCGCGCAGAAGGAACACGACATGCTGCGCTCAAACGACAGCTCGCCGCGCTGCGCCGGGCGTGCTCCACGTCTGGGACTGCTCTACCGCATTCCGCTGGGAGATCGAGAAGAGCTGGCGGGTGAAGAACAAGCTCGGCGAAAGAAGGCCTGGGCCACCAGCGCCACGGCCAAGAGCATGCGGGCGCCCAGTTCGTGGGCACCGCCACCAGCGTGAACCTGCTGCAGAACTCGAACATGGAGTTCCTGCACTGCTGGATGCGCCGGCGTGCTGGCAACGTCTACCGCATGCGCTGGGATGACGCGCCGGCATGCACGCTCGGGAGCAGGCCGAGCGCTGGCGACCAAGGCATGCAGGCGCAGTCTTGCCCAAGACACTGCTGCCTCACACAGAAGATCACGCAGCACTGCGTCAAACGCGCCGTGCATCCGCTGGAGCAGCTGCGGCGCCGACCAACATCCCCTGGCAGCAAGCAGTGCCGTCCACTGTGACCCTTTATCCGCTGGGTAGCTGCCCAGCTCTGGCTCAATCTTGGACACCGTTGAAGCAGCTCAACGACAAAGTGTTGATTGGCGCGCCCTTAGATTCACCTGCCTGATCCGGTCCGGGTGCGCATTGCCGCCCGAGGTGGATCCACTCAGGTGCCTTGATCAGCATCTCCTCAGCGTGCTATCAGCGGTTCAAAACCCTTCTCCCAGCATCCCACTCGCCCCCTCATCTGCAGTGAAATGAACCTTCTGCCATCCGGTTCCCTCCCCATCCGTGCTGGTCGTGTCATCCGTGGTTAAAATCTCTTCTTCGCTCGCCTCCGTGGCCGATCCCCTCAGTTGCCTCCATCAGCGTCTCCTCAGCGTCCTATCAGCGGTTAAGACCCTCCGCTTTACCCTCCGTAGCTCGCAGAGCGAAGGATGGGCTCCCTGCTCCTCTGGCCGCCGAACCACTGCAAACCATCGCCAACAACCGCAAACCACTGCCAACCACCCTCGGCATTGACAAACCAAGCCCATCTCCGATTTTCTCCCCATGCCTGCCACCATTCCCGCACCCGAGACATGGATCCGCTCCATCGGTGATTTGCGGCTGCCGCCCGAGACGGACCGGCATCTGCAGGACCTCATGGACCACCCCCCACTGCTGACAGCCATCCTGCAACCCGCGCCATCCGCAGGAGCTCGCCGCCCTCGCCGCATGGAGCGTCCTATCAGCGAAGACCCTCCGCTCCTCCCGCGCCGCAGAAGGATGGGCTCCAACTCCTCGGTCGTCGGCCAACGCAAACCACTGCCAACCTCCCGGCTTCAAACTGTACCATCTCGTCCAGACACGCGCTGGCGAGCGCCTGCGATGCTGCCCCGGATGGACCAGTCACCTCAGATGGCCTCCTGCCGCGCAAAGCAGAGTTCATTTCGAGCATGTGGTCCCCCGCACCTGCGGTGGCGGCACCACACCGGAAAATCTCGCCCTCGCCTGTCCCGGCTGCAATCTCCACAAATCAGACCGCTCTCACGCCACCGATCCCGGCACGAATCTTTCCGCGCCGCTTTACCATCCGCGCCAGCATCTTTGGTCAGAACACTTCGCCTGGCAGGACACCCGCATCATCGGCCTCACCCCCACAGGCCGCGCCACCATCAGCGCCCTCGACTTGAATCACCCCCGACGTCTGCGGGTCCGCGCCGCCGAAGCCCTCTTCGACCTCTTCCCGCCGCCCCTCTAGCTCCAGTCCTCCGTCATGTCCTACGTAGCTCGCAGAGCGAAGGAGGAAGCTCGAGCGAAGGATGAGCTCCCTCCGGCCTGCTTCCACGCCTCTGCGTGGCCTTCCGCTGTCCACACGTCGCCCCGGTTCGCTTCCCCAACAGTTGCATTTCAAGAACCGTGGGTTAACCCACGTGAATGACCCGCACAAGGCAAGCTGAATGATTCTACTCCTGGGCAGCAGTGGCTACATCGGTCAGGCATTCAAAACGGTCCTCGATGAACGGGGTGAGCCGTATGCCACATTGCCCCGCTCCGAGGCCAGCCACGCAGGCTTTTCATCCCTCACCACCTGGTTGAGGATCCATCAGCCATCGTTTGTCATCAATGCCGCTGGATACACCGGCAAGCCCAATGTGGATGCCTGCGAGATCTTAAAAGCGGAAACCCTCAAGGGCAATCTCCTGTGGCCCTCCGTACTCGCCCATGCCTGCTCCTTGCTGCAGATCCCCTATGGGCACGTCTCCTCAGGCTGCATCTTCAATGGCGCCCATGTGAGGCATGCCACCCATTGGAAAACGGAGACCGATCTCAGCACCAGTGCGATGGCGGCACTGCTCAGGAACTCACCCGAAAGGATACGCGGATTCAGCGAGACGGACATTCCCAATTTCACCTTCAGACAGCCCTCATGCAGCTTTTACAGCGGCACCAAGGCTTTGGCCGAAGAGGCGCTCATGAATCTGGGAAAAGGCTATCTATGGCGGCTTCGCCTCCCCTTTGATCATTGGGACCACCCTAAAAACTATCTGTCCAAACTGCTGCGTTATGAACGGGCCTATTACAATGTGAACTCCCTGTCACACCGGCTCGATTTCGCCAGGGCCTGCCTGGACTGCTGGCACACAAAAATACCCTTTGGCATCTACCACATGACCAACCCGGGGTTCGTGTCCACGTCAGAAGTGATCGACAGGATCAAGGAAACCCTGCGCCCCAAAAAGAAGTTCATCTTTTGGGAAAGTGATGCGGAGTTTTATGCTCATGCAGCTTCAGCTCCGCGCTCGAACTGCATTCTCGAGACCGGCAAACTGTCCGCCGCCGGCATTCACATGCGCCCCATCACCGAGGCCCTTGAGGAGTCCTTGACCAAGTGGACGCCGCACGATTGAAGCGCGCCGCACGCAAATGGGGTCAGTGTGCAAATAAAGCGTTTCCCAAAACGGCTTTCCGAAATGCCCCTTCCTGCCGCGCTGCTCCAGGGCTGGTAGGGATGCGTTGTGCGCGTCCCTCTTTTCGGGTCTGTGGCACCCGCAGGCTCCCCAAAAGGTGCGCCGTCCTTGCCGCCTTCTACAGCGTGATGGCAAAAAACGCTGCGGGAGATGGAGCGCTGGGAGAGATGCGGTGCTCAGGGGCCGCGAGACAGCGCTGGGACGAAGGATTCCACGGACGCGCACAACGCATCCCTACCAGCCCTCAGGCATCATGACCCTCCAGGGGCCATCGGGCATTTCCAGACATCCTTACCGGAAATGAGTTTTGCGAATGGCTATAAAAAAATCCGGCGAATCCCACCCTCCTGCAAATCCCGTTCAAACCTGACCCCATCGCCAACCGCAACCAACCTGCAAGATTGCCAGATCCGACACACAGAAACCGCCATTTCTCCAGCAAGAAACACCTCACGTCGCATGACGATCCTTGACCTCCAGCCGCCTCCTCTCCCTCACCCCTTTCCCTTCACCGCCGCCTCCCAGGCCCCCAGTTCCTCCGGCACGGGTGCCTTCGGATCGGCAGCTTGGACCGCCTTCCAGGTCTTGAGGGCGAAGTCGGCGATGTATTCGAGGTAGTCGGGCTCCAGTTTGGAGGAGGGTTCGGCGAGGGTCTGGCGCCACGCGTCCCGGGCGTGCTTGAGGGCCTGGGTGGTGCGGCCCTGCCGGAGGCGGATGTGGGCCATGGCGCGGAGGTCATCGAGGCGGTTTTTGTAGCTGGCGTTGTGCGCGGCGTGGTTCTCGTAGATCTGATGGTGAAGCTGCCAGGCCTCCTCCAGATGGCCGGCACCCTCCTGGGCACCAGCCAGGGCGGCGAGGGCGCGGGTGATCATCGTCTCCGTGCCGCCCTGCTGGGCCACGCGCAGCCCCTCCTGGGCGGCGGCGATGGCAGCATCCGGCTGCTTCATGCCACGATAGGCCGCGCTCTGCGTCTCAAAGGCCACCTGCAGGTCTTCCCGCAGGGTGTCTGCGCGGGCGTCTTCCTGGGAGATGGCGGCCGTGCGCTGCCGGATGAGGTCGATGGCCTCCTGGGTGTGCTGGATGGCCTGGGCCTGCAGGCGGGCGCGGTTTTCGATCTCGGCGAGCCAGATGAGCTGGTGGGGCAGATTGGGGGCGTCCGGCTGCTCTTTTTTGAGACGCTGCACCACGCTGCCATGCATTTCCGCGGCTCGCGCGTGGTTGCCACGATGGATCATGAGCTCCACCAGCCGAATATCAAACTCCCACTGGTGCATGGCGAGATCCCCGCTCTGTTTCGCCAGAGTGATGCACTCCTGAATCTGCTTCTCCGCCGCATCAAACTCCCGGGCGGACTCCAGGGCCTCGGCATGGGACATGAGAATTTTGTGCAGTTCCACGCCACTGAGGTTCTTCTGGCGCGCTTCGGCCACCGCCTCGGCACTCGCCAGCGCCGCCTCTTTGCCACGGCGCAGCTTCGTCCATGCGCGCACCAGCATGCCCTGTGCCCGGAACCAGTTCGGGCTGCCGCGCCCCTCATGCTGCTCGATGTGGGTGCGGAGGGATGTGAGGAGATCGACGGCCTCGATGCGGGAGCCGTGATCGACGGCCATGATGAGGTGCTGGAAGGCGGCCTCGCGGGCGGCGGGATTCTCCGGCCCCAGCCGTGCAGCAGTAAGCTCCGCAGTGCGTCTTAATGCACCCAGAGACAGCTTGCGGTCGCTCATGAGATCGAAGAGGCGGGCGACGCGGCCCATGAGCTCGATCTGGAGATCGGGGTCCTGGCGCATGTCCTCGATGCGCTGCTGGCTGGTGATGAGGGCGAGGCGGAGGGCTTCGGGGTTGCGGCCGTTGCGGATTTCTTCGGCGACCTCGGTGAGGAGGCTGGTGAGGAAGGCGGCGGACTCGCGGCTGCGGAGGGACTCGGACTCGGCGCGGAGCTGGGCCTCGCGGGCGAGCCTGGCCTGCCAGATGGCGACGCCGGCACCGGTGACCAAAGCGAGCACACTGATGCAAGCCGCTGCAAAAGCCACGCGGTGGCGTCTGATCCAGCGGGAGGCGATGTAGGCAGTGCTGGGGGGATGGGCGGAGACGGGGGCGCCATCGAGGAAGCACTGCAAGTCGGCGGCGAATTCGGCGGCGCTTTGGTAGCGGCGCTGCGGCTCCTTTTCCAAAGCGCGGAGGGCGATCCAGTCGAGATCCGCAGGGAGCTTTGAGACATCCATGCGCACCTCTGGGGAGGGTGACGACGCAGGAAGGATCCTGGTGGTGAAACTGGTGGAAGGACGCGGCGGGTTTTTGTCGCGCACGATGCGCCAGAACTCCTGCCGGGTCTGGCCCTGCTTCGTCAATTCGGCAAACGGCGGGCTGCCGGTGAGCATTTCGTACAGCACCGTGCCCAGGGCGTAGATGTCGCTCCGGGTGTCCACGCTGCCCACGTCTTCGATCTGCTCCGGGGACATGTATTGCGGGGTGCCCATCACGAAATTCGCCTGGGTGGCAAAGGTCATGGCCTCGATGCCACCGGTGGCGAGCGCCTTGGCGATGCCGAAGTCGATGATCTTGGGGACGGGCCGGCCATCCACCTCGGTGACGAGGATGTTGGTGGGCTTCAGGTCGCGGTGGATGACGCCCTTCTGGTGCGCATGCTGTACGCCACTGCATACCTCCCGAAACAGCGTAATACGCTCCCGCAGCGGCAGGTGGTGCTCTTCACAAAAGGCGGTGATGGGCCTGCCCCGCAGCAGCTCCATCACAAAAAACGGGCGGCCATCCGGGGACATGCCGGCATCGAGCATGGTGGCGATGCAGGGGTGCTCCATGGCGGCGAGCATGCGGCGCTCCTGCTCGAAACGGGCGAGGATCTGGCGGGAGTCCATGCCGCGCTTGAGGAGCTTGAGGGCGACCTCGCGCTTCAAGGGCTGGGACTGCTCGGCGCGCCAGACGAGGCCGAAGCCGCCTTCGCCGAGTTTTTCCACCAAGCGGTAGGGGCCGAGGAGATCGCCGGGTTTTTCTTCTCCGCATTCCAGGGGCCCCATCCCATCGTCGGGAGGGGTGGCTGAGAAATCCGTGGAGTCAGGAGGCATGGGACGGGGCTGAGTATCCCTAAGAACGTGGGATGAGCCATCAATTCATGCAGCGAGTACTTTGCCGCATTGACCAAGCCCCTCCTCGCGCTTCACTGCGGCTGCATGACTCCTCTCCACCAACTTCGCGCCGGCATCATCGGCACCGGCTTCATCGGCCCCGTTCATATTGAGGCCCTTAAGCGGCTCGGCGTGACCGTGAACGGCATCTGCGGCTCCACCAAAAGCGCCAGGCAGGTGGGCAATCTGTGGGGGATCCCGGAGATCTACGGGGACTATGACCATGAGGCGATGTATGCGAGCCCGAACATCGACGTGGTGCACATCACCTCACCGAACAAAGTGCATGTGGAGCAGTGCCTGCAGGCGCTGGAGATGGGCAAGCATGTGATCTGCGAGAAACCGCTGGGGATGAACGCGAAGGACACGCAGCTGGTGGTGGATGCGGTGCGCAAGGGCGGCAAGAAGGGCCCGGTTTTTGCCGTGAACTACATGTGCCGATTCTTCCCCGCCATCCTGCAAATGCGCGCCATGGTGGCTCGCGGGGACCTGGGCAAAATCATCCACGTGCAGGGGCATTTCTTCCAGGACTGGCTGCTGCATGAGACCGACTACAACTGGCGCATCCTGGCAAGCGAAGGCGGGAAGCTGCGCGCCGTGGGCGATGTGGGCACGCACTGGATCGATGCGGTGAGCTTTGTGCTGGGCGCGAAGGCTCAAAGTGTGTTTGCGCACGTGGAGACTTTTTACAAGACGCGCAAGCGGCCGAAGGGCGAGGTGAAGACCTTTGCCAAGGTGGACCCGAAGAAGATGGTGGACTACAAGGTGGACACGGAAGACTTCGGTAGCGTGCTGCTCAAATTTGGCAAGGCGAAGCATGGTTTTGCAGATGGCGTGCATGCGAATGCCTTCATCTCCCAGGTGGCGGCGGGGTGGAAGTGCAGCCTGAGCTTTGGCGTGTATGGGACGAAGGGCAGCGTGAGGTGGAGTCTGGATCAGCCGAATGAGCTTCTGGTGGGACGACGCGATGAGCCGAATCAGATCATGCACCGCGGGACCCCGGGATTTCTGGAGGATGTGGCGAACTACACGGACTATCCGCCCGGCCATGCGGAGGGCTTCAGCGATGCGCACAAGATGCACTACCGCGCGGTGTATGAGCACATCGCGAGCGGGAAGAAGACTCCCGTTTTGTTTGCGACGGAGGAGGACGGGCACCACGAGATCAAGCTGTGCGAAGCGATGCTTGAGAGTACGGAGAAGGGGGCGTGGGTGAAGGTGTAGGAGTTGGGAGCTTTGTTGGGCAACAATCTCAAAACCATGGACACCACACTGCCAGTCCGCATCTCTTTTCGCAATGGTCCGAGCCTTCATGTGGGCGCGTCCATTGAAGAGGTTATTGCGATCATGGGATCACCATCGGAACAGTGGGACGATGGAGTCGAAGCTTATTTGGGGTATCACTTTCCCACACATGAGATTTCGTTCTCCTTTGAAGTGAGACACGAAGGGGCCAGTGCAACCTGGCTTACGACTTGTGAGGTTTGGGTTCACCATAAGCTTCCTTGCATCAAGGATTATGACGTCGTCACATCTTCAGAAAATGGGGGCCTCCGGAAAACCTACGAGCATCTTCCGTTGTCTGAGGCGTCAAAACGAATGTCTGATGCCAATCACTCGCATGGAATAGCGAGCCATTGGATTTCAAGTTCTGGATCTCTATTCGACACCCCCTAGGCGGCTTTTACGTATTCTACACCGGCTCGAAAGCGGTGTGGCGCTGCGCTTCCCACCAATTGATTCGCTCCGCTCACCCTCCGGGCAGCCTTCGGCTGTCTACCTTCGCTAGTGAGCGTGGGGGCATTTGAAGAGGTGCTCGATTTTTGGGAGATTGAGGGCAGTGGTGTGGAATGAACTGGCTGGCGCATCTTTATCTGTCGGAACCGGAGGTGGAGTTTCGGGTGGGGAATTTGCTGCCGGACTGGGTGGGGCCGTGGGAGATGGTGGGGCTGGCGGAGGGGTTTCAGAGGGGGATCGCGCGGCATCGGAGGATTGATGCGTTTACGGATGCGCATCCGGTGGTGAGGCGGGAGGTGGGGACTGCTCTTCTGCTTGTCGATCCTGATGACCCAAGTGTGGTCTTGAGAAATGTGTGGATGGCGGCATCTTGAGAACATGAAAACCAAGGCCAAAGCTGTCAGCGCTAAAACCCAGGCACGCAGGTTGATTGACAAGCTGCCGGCATCGGCGTCTTGGGATGATGTGATGCAGCAGATTTATGTGCGTCAAAAAATTGAGGCCGGACTCGCGGACCTGAACGCAGGGCGTCGTCATTCGCAGGCCAGCATCAAGCGTGAGTTTGGCGTGGCGTGAATGTTTTCTGGTCCAGCCAGGCGCGGAAAGATTTGCGAAGCATCCGGGCCTTTATCGCCAAAGATTCGTCATTCTATGCTGATCGAATGGTGACTCGAATCATCGAGCGAACGGACGTTCTGGCGCATCATCCACAAGCGGGACATCCCGTGCATGAAGCACTGGATTTGGATGTCAGGGAGGTTCACGTAGCGTCTTATCGCATCATCTATCGAGTGCTCCTTGATGAAGTGGAAATCGTCACGCTGGTACATTTTGCGCAGCGTTTGAATCTCAAGAAGCTTCGTTAAGCCGCTCCGATCCCCAGGGCGTTGCGGATCTTGAGGGCGTCTTCGAGGGCACGCTCGATGGTGTCTCCTAACACGGTGAAGTGGCCCATTTTGCGGCGGGGGCGGGCTTCGCGTTTGCCGTAGAGGTGGAGCTTGGCGAGGGGATGATTGAGGACGGGGGACCAGTCGGGGTGGACGAGGGGGGCGGGCCAGACGTCGCCGAGGAGATTGACCATGACGGCGGGGGTGTGCTGGGAGGCATCGCCGAGGGGGAGGCCGCAGACGGCGCGGTGCTGCTGCTGGAACTGATTGGTACGGCAGGCGTCGATGGTGTAGTGGCCGCTGTTGTGGGGACGGGGGGCGATCTCGTTGACTATGACTTTGCCGGCGGTGGTGACGAACATTTCGACGGCCATGGTGCCGACGTAGTCGAGGCCTTCGGCGACGGCCTGCCAGAGGGCGATGGCCTGCTGGGTGATCTGGGGATCGACGCGAGCGGGGGCGATGGTGACGTCGAGGATGTGGTGGGTGTGCTGGTTTTCGACGCAGCCGTGGGTGGCCATGCTGCCATCAATGCTGCGGGCGCCGACGACGGAGACTTCGCAGTCGAAGGTGACCCACTGTTCGACGACGGCGCGCTGGCCGGTGAAGCTGCTCCAGGCTTCGGCGAGGTTGGTCTCGGCGGTGACTTTGCACTGGCCTTTGCCGTCGTAACCGAAGGCGGCGGTTTTGATGACGCAGGGGCGGCCGAGTTCGGCGACGGCGGCTTCGAGGCCGGGGAGGTCGTCGATGACGCGGAAGGGGGCGCAGGCGATGCCTTGATCGCGGAGGAAGTTTTTTTCGCGCTCGCGGTGCTGGGTGGTGATGAGGGCGCGGGAGCCGGGACGGAGGGGCTTGACGGCTTCGACGGCGGCGAGGCAGGAGGCGGGGATGTTTTCGAACTCGGCGGTGACGACATCGACCTGCTGGAGGAAGTTATTCAGGGCCTCGGTGTCGGAGTAGGCGGCGTTGATTTCGAGGTCGGCAAACTGGCCTGCGGGGCAGCCCTGCGCTTCGTCGGTGAAGATGGCGACGCGGTGTCCGGCGCGACGGGCCTCCAGGGCGAGCATGCGGCCGAGCTGGCCGCCGCCGAGGACGCCGATGGTGGAGGGTGGGGGGAACTTCATGCCTTGGGTGCGGCTTCGAGTTCCTGCTGGCTTTCGAGCACTTTTTGGGTCTGGCGCTCGCGGAAGGTCTTCAGTTTTTCGACGAGCTCGGGATTGTCGTTCGCGAGCATGGAGACGGCGAAGAGTCCGGCATTGAGGGCGCCTGCGTTGCCGATGGCGAAGGTGGCGACGGGGATGCCGCCGGGCATCTGGACGATGGAGTAGAGGCTGTCCACACCGCTGAGAGCGCGGCTTTGCACGGGCACGCCGAGGACGGGGATGGTGGTCATGCTGGCGGTCATGCCGGGAAGGTGGGCGGCGCCGCCGGCACCGGCGATGATGCACTTGAGACCCCGGCCAGAGGCGGTGGTGGCGTAATCGTAGAGGAGCTGGGGGGTGCGGTGGGCGCTGACGACTTTCTTTTCAAAGGGGATGCCGAAGTCGGTGAGCACCTGGGCGGCATTTTGGAGGGTGGGCCAGTCGGAACTGGAGCCCATGATGATGCCCACGAGGGGCTGGCTGGCGGCGGTGTTGCTCATCGGGTAAAGAAAGGGAGAATGGCGGGAGGGAGACGCGGCACAAATTTTTTCTGGCTGAGATTTACCGGCCGGGCCACAGTTGGGGCTCATGATTGCGAAATTCAATCGCGGGCAGGTCTTTGGGGCAGCACGCGGTCTGGCGGGGAGTGCTTTCTGCTATGCTCTGACGTGGGTGTTCCTGCACCGGGTGGCGTCGGCCTTGCTGGGGGCATTCAATATCTCCGCGACGCATGCCACTTGGCTAAGCTGGCTGATGGTGATCGTCATGACTTTCAGCGGATGGCGCACTTGGAAAGGCGGCCAGGGCTTTGAGAACTATGCGGAATCTGTCTTTAGCCCTGATCTGACAGGCAGCGACGAAAGAATGTGGTCACGTAAGATGGACAACCCAGGGCAGGAGCTGAGGGGAACGGCCTATGTGCTGAGCCAGCTGTTTCTGAGCGGACCGCTGCTGTTGCTGAAGAACCTTCATCGTATTCGGACGCGTGTCCCGGAGGAGGCGGGGCTGGAGCAGAAGCTGGCTGATTTGCTGGCGGTTCTGCACGCGGCGAACAAATGGCAGGGACTCGCGGATTACCCAGGGCAGGAGCGCGAGGTGTTGCTGCTGAACTTGATGAAGAAGATCGATTTCAGCCAGCACAAAGGGAATGTTCGTTTTAAAGCCAGGAACTCCGATGGAATTTAATTTTGAATGGCGTCGCCTGCTGTTGCTGGCGGTTTTATTGGGAGGGTTTGCCATTCTTGGCGGCTTTTCCGCCCCGCAGGCCGATGAAGAGCATTCACCGGCGAGGGCGAGGAAGGCATGGTTCTACTGCGTCCTGTTGTTTAAGACCGGAGCGGCGTGTGCCTCTGTGATGGATCACTACACCGGGACGATGAGTCATTCGAACCTGCGCCCAGCTTATGTTCTGCTGGGTGGGCTGCTAATGGGGACGGGTTTGTTGTGGATGAAAATACTCAAGGATGAGGTCGCAAAACCGCCCCCTTTCGCTGGAGTGATCGTTTACCAAGGCCCTTGCTCGAAGCCTCAGGCTGTGCCAAGCCATTTGGCATGACTTTTCTCGACAAACTGAATCAACGTATCGCCAAGACTGGATCCAACCTTTGCGTGGGGCTAGATGTGAGGGCGGAGAATGCGGAGGAATCGACGAAGCGGTGGATTCTGGAGGTGATCGAGCAGACGGCGCCGTATGCGGCGGCGTTCAAGCCGAATTCGGCCTACTTTGAGGCGCTGGGCTGGCGCGGGATGAAGATGCTGGAGGAGATTTTGCAGGAAATTCCGAAGGAGATCCCGGTGGTGCTGGATGTGAAGCGCGGGGACATCGGGGAGACGCAGGGCTATTACGCGAAGGCCTGTTTTGAAGCGATGAACGTGGATGCGGTGACGCTGAACGCCTACATGGGCCGGGACACGCTGGAGCCGTTTTTGAAATACACGGACAAGGGGCTGTACCTGCTGGGGGTGACCTCGAATCCGGGTGCGAAGGACATTGAACTGCAGCCAACTGGCGACCGCCAGGTGTATGAACTGGTGGCCGCGATGACCGCCGGGCATCCGCAGGCGGGGCTGGTGGTGGGACTGACGAATGCGGCCCCGAATGTGCTGGATCACATCCCGGACGTGCCGCTGCTGATTCCGGGACTGGGTGCCCAGGGGGGCGATCTGGCGGCGCTGAAAGGCAGCGGGCGGAAAGCGCCGCTGCTGGTGAATGTGTCCCGAGGCGTTCTTTATCAAAAGGATGAGCTGACGTTTGCCGGCCGGGCGGAGTTCTGGATGGGGCAAATCAAAAGTGCGCTGAACTGACTCTTTCACAGTCAAGAATGGCAACATCGAAACGCGGATGGCGCTTGATTGAAGCGCATTCGAGAGGATGTGTGAACCGTTCTCATGGTTATCGATCTCAGCGAGCATCTCAAAACCCCTTTTCAGCGCCGAATCTACCGTCTGATCGGCCCCACCCTGGAAAAGGCGCTGGGACTGACGGGCTTTGAAGCCTGCTACAAGGAGTCTTCGCGGCTGTTCAAGCTGCACCCGCAGCACCCGAATGTCTTTGCGTGGTTTGATTCTGTGGCGCATTCGCTGAGCCTGCAGGAAGAAGTGGATCTGCCGGCTGAGTTTGAGTTCCCCAAACAGGGGCCGCTGATCATCGTGGCCAATCATCCGTTTGGGGTCATTGATCCTGTGATGCTGGCGCGCTGGGCGGGGCAGTTCCGGCCTGATCTGAAGGTGATGACGAATTCCCTGCTGCTGGCCATGAAGGAACTGGCAGATCATGTGATTCCGGTGGACCCCTTTGGCGGAGAAGGTGCCGCAAAGCGCAACCTGGCTCCTATGAAAGAGGCGATCCGGCTGCTGCGCGGCGGCGGTGCGCTGATCATTTTTCCGGCGGGCGAAGTGGCCTCCTACAAACCCGGACGCGGCCTCGATGAGCCTGCATGGAGCAACCATGTGGGATCCCTGGTGCGCCGCACCCAGGCGACCGTGCTGCCGGTGTACTTCCCCGGCTCCAACAGCGCCTTGTTTCATGCCGCCGGAATGATCCACCCGCGTCTGCGCACGGGGCTGCTGCTGCGTGAGTTTTGCAACCGCGCGAACACTCCGGTGCAGATGAACGTGGGGCAGCCCATCCCCTACTCGCGCCTGAAGAAATTCGAGGATGATGAATCCCTCACGCGCTACCTGCGCATTCACACCTTTGTGCTGCACCAACGTGGCAAGGAAGAGACGGCCAAGCTGACGGTCACGGGTGAAAACGTCATGATCACACCGCCGTCTGAAACGGCACAGGCCCACATGGTGGAGGAGATCGACCGGATCCGCGCCCGTGGTGGCCGTCTGGTGGGACAGGGCGGTTTGTCGGTCTATCAGGCGCACTCCCATGAGATCCCGGTGCTGCTGCCGGAGATCGGGCGTTTGCGCGAAGTCACTTTCCGTGAAGTCGGTGAGGGAAGCGGCAACGACGTGGACATCGACAAGTATGACCGGTACTATGAGCACCTGATTCTGTGGGATGAGGAGAAGGAGCAGGTGGCAGGGGCCTACCGCCTCGGGCGTGCGGACATCATCCTGCGCGAGTATGGTTCCAAAGGCCTGTATACGAGCACGCTGTTTCGGTTTGAAAAACCGTTCCTGGCGAATCTGGAGCATGCGGTGGAGATGGGGCGCAGCTTCATCATCAAGGCGTACCAGCGCAACCTGGCCTCGCTGCCGCTGCTGTGGAAGGGCATCGCGCACTGGATCGCGCGTAATCCGCATTACAAAAAGCTGTTTGGCCCGGTGAGCATCAGCAAGGACTACAGCAGCCTGTCGCGGAAGATGATCGTGGAGTTTTTGCAGGACAACCGGATGCACCCGCATCTCTCGAGCTTTGTGAAGGCGCGCAATCCTTTCCGGTATATGCGCACGCGCCGGATGATGCGTGAGTTCATCAGCGCGGATCTGCAGAACGTGGACGACTGCTCTGCGCTGATCTCCAGCCTGGAGACGGACGGCAAGGGCATCCCGATTTTGCTGAAGCACTACCTGAAGCTGAACGCAACGCTGCTGAGCTTCAACGTGGACAAGGATTTCTCGTCGGTGGTGGATGGCCTGATCATGGTGGATTTCACGGAGACGGACGCGCGTCTGCTGGCCAAGTACATGGGCGAGGAGAACTGCCGGCAGTATCTGGCGAGCCACAAAAAAGAAGCGGCCTGAAATCAGGCCGCGTGAGCGGGGTGGAATGAGTCAGGCCATGCTCAAATGAAAACAGGTCTGTTTGCTCTGGCTCGTTTTCAACTGTTTGGCAGGGGGAGTTGATTACCTCTTACTCTCGCGAAACGTTTCCAGAGCGGCATCGGAGTGCCGCGCTCCCAGGGGGGCAAAAAAGAAGCGGCCTGAAATCAGGCCGCTCCGTGGGTGAGTTAAGGGACTGCTGACGCCTTATTTGGCGGCGGCTTCCATTTCGGGCTCGATGAGGCCGTAGTCGCCGTCTTTGCGGCGGAACAGGAGGGCGAGCTTGTGGGTCTTCTGATTGTGGAAGATCACGAAAGGACGCTCGCTGATTTCGAGATCCATGATGGCCTCGTCGGCATAGAGAGGGCGGATCTTGTATTTTTCCTGGTGCACGTAGGCTGGCTCGATGTGCTCGTCCTCGGTGTGCAGCACTTCCTGATGGAAGACCTGCTCCTCGATGTGGCGGATGGAGACTTCCTTGCGCGGGCGATGATTTTTGAGCAGGCGGGTCTTGTACTTGCGCATGCGCCGGGCGATCTTGGCGGCGCTTTCGTCGATGGAAGCATAGATGTCCTCGGTGACGGACTTGACTTCGATGACGATGTGATCGGCGCAGAAGAGAATGATTTCAGCGATGTGGCGGTGATGGTTCTGCACGTCGAGCACGACCTTGGCCTCAATGATGCGGGGATAATCAAGGTGGAGTCCTTCGATCTTCTTGTGAGCGTAATCGCGGATCGCATCGGTGACTTCCATGTGTCTTGCGGTGACGATGATGGGGAGGTTGACGTTGTGTTTTTGCATGGTGGTTCTCCTTTTTTGGTTGGATAAAAATTACATGGTGAACCCTTCGCCCAGATAGAGGCGACGGGCTTCGTCGTCATTGACGAGAAAGTCTTTGCTGCCGTGGCGGCGCACCTTGCCCTCAAAGATGAGGTAGGCGCGGTCCACGATGTTGAGGGTTTCACGGACGTTGTGGTCGGTGATGAGAATGGCGAGGCCGGCGCTGCGGAGCATGCGGATGATCTCCTGAATCTCGCTGACGGCGATGGGATCCACGCCGCTGAAGGGCTCATCGAGCATGAGGAGCTTGGGCGAGGTGACGAGGGAGCGGGCGATGGTGAGGCGGCGTTTTTCACCGCCGCTGAGGGTGATGGCAAGATTGTCGGCCACATGGTCGATGCCGAACTTTTCCATGAGGGACTGGGTCTGCTCCTCACGCTCCGCCTTGGTGTAGGGCTGAGTCTCCATGACGCCCATGATGTTTTCACGCACGGTGAGGCGGCGGAAGATGGACTCCTCCTGGGGGAGGTAGCCCATGCCGAGCCGGGCGCGCATGTACATCGGCTGATGGGTGGTGTCCTTGCCGTCGAACATCACCCTGCCGCCGTTGGGCTGCACGAGACCGACGATCATGTAGAAGGTGGTGGTTTTGCCGGCACCGTTGGGGCCGAGGAGGCCGACGATTTCGCCGCTTTTGACTTCGATGTCCACGCCATTGACCACGGCGCGGCCGTCGTAGACTTTTTTCAGTCCTTCGGTGTGCAGGAGGGTGTTGCTGTCAGGAACGATGGCCACCGGCGCACCGGGATCATCCGTGGCGCGCGGGAAATCAAGCTGGCGGGGGGGCGTAGATTCCCGGCCGCCCTCGTCCTTGGTTCTTTTCTTTCGCGGGGGGGCCATGGTCACTGCGGTGCGGGTGCGGGGGAAGCCGGACCATTCCTGCGGGGCGCGATCTCATCTCCCTGGAGGATGATGGTTTCATGGCCACCGGTGGTGGTGAGCTTGCCAGTCTTGTCGATGATCATGATGCAGCCAGCCTCAGTAGCTTTGTGAAGCTGATTGCCGTCCTGCAACTGCGGCCATTCGAGGAGGGTGGTCTGCTCGGTTTTGCCGTCGTAAATCAGGTGTTTGCAATGACCGATCTGAAGCGAACCATCTTCTGAAATTTTCTCGATGGTGACCATCGGGCCGCGAGCATCGGCTTTGTCGATGAGGGCGGCGGAGTTGGCGGGCTTTTTGGGAGCGGCGAGGATGTCCGCATCTTTGGCCGCAGGGCCGGTTTTTTTGGGCTTGGGAGCGCCGAGGACGCTGCCGCCTTGCTTGGCCATGAAGAGCTCCAATTCCTCGCACTCGATGTACATCTGAGAATTCCGCACCTTCACGTCACCCGTGTAGATACCATAATTGTTATTGACATCAAAGAACGCGCTTTTTTGAGCGGTGATGTCGATCTGGCCTTTGGTGGCCTTGGGGACCTCGTCCAGGTTCAAGGGTTGCAAAGGTTTGGGCTGCGGGCCCGTGGGGGGCGGCGGGGGCGGAGCTTGAACAACAGCCACCACGGGGGCGGGTGCTGGAGCAGGGGCTGGGGCCGATTCTGCGG
>NZ_JBGANL010000155.1:0-2684 GCF_044222345.1 Prosthecobacter sp. | reverse complement strand
CGCCGGGCTGCTGCGGGGTCATCCCTGTCCCGGAGACGCTTTCTAAAGGCACCTTTTACGCCGCTGTTTTGTGCGTTCCACGCTTCTGTTCCACGCCGCTAAGCGGAGCGGAGTGAGAGACCTGCGAAGAGAGGTGCCCAGGCTACTGCCGGGCATTTAAGGTAATGCCCATTCTGCCATTTATGGAGATACGCGCGAACAAGCAGCGCAAGTGACAGACAACGCAAGCCCAAGTCAAAGCTGGGGCAAAATCCTAGCGCGCAGGGGGGCTTCATAGGTTAATCATGATCATTACACTTTCCTTAATTGCCAAGAAAACGGAGTAAGGGTAAGCTCTGTGTTTGCTGGCAGAATGTTCAGAATTGGCGGTTCCACGACGGTCGCTTTCACGATTCCTGCCAGGAAATAGAGCAGGGAATGGCAGCACATTTGGAGAAATCGAATATAATCGAATATAATCTTATATTACTCCATACAATCGCTTATGGTTCTGCTATGAGGTTTTTTCATGTCCGCTGCCCATCGCTACGATCTTCGTCTGCAAACCCTTTCGCCTGCCTTGTTGTTCACCATTGGTCAGATTGATGAACACAAGGGACGCTGGGCTGCCGGCGGTCAGTTGAATCCCCAACTTCTGGCCCGGCTCAAACGCTCCGTGCTGGTTACTTCGACGGGAGCTTCGACACGCATTGAGGGCGCGCGACTCAGTGATGAAGAAATTGAGAAGATGATGCGTGGGCTTTCGATTCAGAAGTTCGCGGAACGGGATCAGCAGGAAGTGAATGGCTATTTTGAATTGCTCAGGAATGTTTTTGACAGTTGGGCTACGCTCTCCTTCACCGAAAGCACCATCCGCCATTTTCATCAGGAGTTGCTGAAGTACGTCGAGCAGGATGTGCTGCATCGAGGGGATTACAAGCGCAATGAAAATCGGGTGCTGATGGTAGATGCTGCCGGGGAGTCCATCGGCGTGCTGTTTGAAACGACCCCGGCCTGGCAGACGCCGAGTGCGATGAGCGAACTGGTGACGTGGACGCAAGGGGCGTTGGCGGCGCAGCAATATCATCCGTTGTTGGTGATCGGGCATTTCCTGGTGGAGTTTCTGGCGATCCATCCGTTTCAGGATGGTAATGGGCGGTTGTCACGTATTCTGACGAATTTTTTACTGCTGAAAAGCGGGTACCTGTACACGCCGTATGTGTCGCACGAAAAGCTGATCGAGGACAACAAGCCGGATTACTACCTGGCGCTGCGCACGAGTCAGAAAACCTTTCAGACGGAGAGCGAGGACATCCAGCCGTGGCTAGCGTTTTTCTGTCAGGTGTTGTTGGTGCAGGCGCGGCAGGCGGTGGCACTGTTGACGAATGAGTACCTGGAGAAAACCCTGTCGCGGCATCAATGGACAATCTGGCAGTATTTGCAGCAGGTGCAGGAAGCGACGCCACAGGAGATTGCTACGGCCACCGGCATTGCGCGCCCGACGGTGACGCAGGCGCTGAACCGTCTCTTACAGTTGCAGCGAATTGAGCGATTGGGGCAGGGGCGGGGCGTGCGCTATCGCGTGCAGGAGTCATGATGGAAACCACCACCCAACAATTTCCTGAAAAGCATCTGCTGCCCTTTTACGAGCGGTCGAATTCGCAGCAAACGCGGCGGGCGTACAAGCGCGTGGTGCGGGAATTCTTTCGCCAATTCCAATGGCGACATCCGAATCAGATCACCAGTGAACAAATTCGGGGCTGGCGCGACCAAATGACAAAGGCGCGGCGCAAACCGGCCACGGTGTCCTTCAAGCTGGCCGTCGTGCGCTCCCTCTACGAATATCTGCGCGAGGAGGGATTCGTGACGCTGAATCCAGCGACGGTGCATAAGGTGCCGCCACCGGTGGTATCAGAAGAATTGCGGGGTCGCGCACTGACTGTTGAGGAAGTGCGGTTGTTGCTGGCCGGCCCGGATCGGAGCAAGGTGGAAGGGGCGCGGGATTATGCGCTGCTGCTTTTGCTGGTGCGCACGAGCATGCGCATTGGCGAGGCGTGTGGCTTGCAGCAATCGTCGCTGGTGTGGAGTCACGGCAGGTGGTTGCTGCGGTTTCGCGTCAAAGGGGGCAGGGAACGCAAGCTACCGATCCCGAAAGAAGTGAAAACCGCCCTTGATGAGTATTTGAAGCTGGATCGGAAGCGGCGGGGTTTACAGCATACCGACCATCCAGAGAGTGCCATCTTCCAACCCCTAGTGAACTATCGCACGCTCGAATACGACAAGCCGCTCTCGACGACGCAGGCTTGGAAGATCGTGCGCAAATGGGCGGAGTTCACCGGCATTGGCAAATTGTCGCCCCACGATCTGCGGCGCACGGCGATTACACGCGCGTTGGATCAAGGTTTGTCCTATCGGCAGGTGCGGATGATGAGTGGACACAAGAGCGTGGAGATGGTGGTGCGCTATGATCATCAGCGCGAGAAACTCGAATACAATGCCGTAAACTTTCTGGTGTATGAGGAACAGCCGACTGAAAAGTGAAACCGTCGTTTGCATCGCTAAATAGGGTAAAACCCAACAAAGGGACGAAAAGTCCCACGGGATTTTCGCCAACTCCTTATCCCCATTGGAGTTTGGGCTAATTTAACCCTCCTGTTTTTCTCCCTGCTTGAAGCTCAGAATTTTGGGCAAGTCCAAACCTACCG
>NZ_JBGANL010000154.1:0-2694 GCF_044222345.1 Prosthecobacter sp. | reverse complement strand
GTTCAAATCCGCTGCGCACGACCTTCCACGGCGTGTTCAATCCCAAAGCCATTGCAAACAAGTCGTTCTGGTCCATCCCCCAACTTGCAATCTCCTCCACTGCCGCGCCACCCGTTACCCATTCAATTCAGCGACGTGGCCAAAAAGTCCCTCCAAATGGAAATCTCTCCAATTAGACAGGCAAACCTGGTTTTGGATCGGCTATGATTATGCAAATGCTCGCCAAAGAGGCTGGTCCCCTCATAGACACACGCCTGAAACCAGGCCTGGGAACTATTGGTGGATGACTCCACCGCCAGCCTCTCATCCAGCAAGGCCGCAGGAACGTCGCCGGTTTTAAACTAAGGTTTGACCCTTCCGTCACTCTCAAACTAAGGTTCCAAGCATGATTCAATTGAATGCCAGTTTTTTTTCCAGCCGGTTCTTCAAATCAAGCCTGTGGCTGATGCTTGGCTTGCTCCTTGGCTTTTCGGTGGATTATTCCAATGGGCGCATGTTTGGCATGGGCATCTCCTTTGATTTAACCGGCCCTCAAAAATACCTGGTGCTTGCTGTTTCGTTCAGTGCCTGCCTTTTTTTCAATCGAAAAAAGAAGAGAAAGTCATTTCACGACGGCATGTTTTTTCGTCATGACGTCAAAGCCCTGGCATCGCTGCTGATCATGGGATTTTTTTCGTACTGCCTCCTCCTGCCGTCCACGGTTCGTAACACCGTCTTTGGATGGGGGATGACAGACTTTTTAAGCGTGCACCCAACGGAGGCGGACATCCTTAAAAAAACACTGATCGAGAAAAAACCTGATCCGGCGGAAGCTCTGCCAAACGCCAATGCGACACCGCTCCACCTGCCTGGAGCCAGGTGGCAATCTCAAATCGATTTCCAGAGAGTGGCCTACGCCACACATTGCAAGGCACTTGTCATCGACAGCCGTGTGCATGGTCGAAACAAACAAACCATCGCTGTTCATTTGGATGGCCCGGATGTGGCCACCACACAAAAAGTACTCGCAGAGGACATCTGGAAATGGGATGACCGTCCTTTGTTCAGCACCAGGACGCATGGGCTGATTCTAGAATGGCAGGATATAACTTATCCATAGGCTGACAGGCGCCGAGGTCAGCCATCAAAAGATTTTCAAGAAAAGATGCCAGGCATGAACGGCACTCGGTTAAGCCCCATTATGGTTGAAAATGAGATGTTTGAGACTCGCCCACTTCAGAAGACTGGATACTGGGCAAGTCACCAGTAAAAGTCCCGTCTATCGCTCCCCAAGGTCCAACGCAGTCCATTTCACGAGGGAAGCCCTTAACCGAGTGCTATTCCTGCCTGGCATTTTCCCCGGCTCTTTTTTGCGAAGACGGCGCGCAGGAACCGCGAAATCGTGGGAGCACGCTGTCGCCGCACGCTTCCCTTCCCCTGAATCGCATCACCGCCACCCTGCATGCCCCAGGAGAGGGATCATCCTGATCCCTCAGCGCTCCGCCACCCCGCGCCATCCAAAGCCGCCGCATAAGCCCACTTTATCATCGTTCATACCGTATCGTGGTATTACCTCCTTGCATTCCCAAATCACGGCCCAAGACTTCCCCCATGGCCTTCATTTTCTCCACCTCCCACCTTCCTGAAACACGAGTCCGCCGCCCTGATCAGCTCGAAGAAGAGGAGGACGAGGACGTCATGCAGCAGCCACCGCCCCGCGTCGGCGGCGTCCGCGCCTTCAGCCATCTGCCCCAGCCCGTGCGTGCCCAGGCAGACTCCTCAGGCCCGCTCTCCACACGCCCGGCCACACCTGTCGGCAGCCCACGCCCCTATGTCGATCCCGAGGCAGACTTCGGGACTGATGGAGATCGCGACACAGATCACGCCCCAGGTCCGGACTCCGACCACGAAGACAATGACGCACCCCGCGCCCATGATGCATACGCGCACGACACTCCCTGGCACCAGCCCCGCATCACCGCCCAGGACCGGCCTCCGCAGGTCCGTGATGAGGATGAGACCGGCTCCCAACTGAACCGCCCCGTCCGCGACTCCAGCTTCGACGACGCGCATTCAGCTGAACGCAGCACATCCACCACCCGCGACAACAGCTTCTCCCCCTCTCCGCAAAAACTCCGCGATGACTTCCACTCTCCCACCAGAGAAGCCACCGCTCAAGACAGCACCCTCGCCCTGCCCCGAGGCCGCATCTTTGAAAAACGCCAGCCTCCCGGCTACCGAGGTCAGGGCACGGGCCTGTTCCAAAATCCGGCTGACAAGGCTGATTACCATGACTTGGTATATCACCCCAGAAGCAGCCCCGAGGATGAGGAAAATCAGCGCAGCGGCTTCTTCCAGAATGTGGCCGACACCCGCGACACACGGCAGGCTCCATCAAGCGCCAAAGCACCGCAAACAATCTCACAAAGCAGCAAGACGGGGGAGCAAGCCCCCACCTCCAAACCCGCGCAAAGCACCGTCCCACAGCGTCCCCCACCCGCTGGGCAGCCCCGGGATCTGCCTCTGACCACTGAAGACCTGGAGGAACTCTACACCAAAGAAGGAGAGGAAAGAAAGCCACGTCGCTGAATTGAATGGGTAACGGGTGGCGCGGCAGTGGAGGAGATTGCAAGTTGGGGGATGGACCAGAACGACTTGTTTGCAATGGCTTTGGGATTGAACACGCCGTGGAAGGTCGTGCGCAGCGGATTTGAA
>NZ_JBGANL010000019.1:0-108580 GCF_044222345.1 Prosthecobacter sp. | reverse complement strand
GAGCTTCAGCGCCTCCGCGTTGTTCAGCACCTTGCCGGTCTTCGGATCGCACTTCACCACGGTATTCGTGCGGTAGGCCATGTTGCCCAGGTGGCACATCATGGTGCTCTTCTGGCCTTCCTCGATGGGGCTGTTCAGCTTCGCATTGCCGCGAATGGCCTCGATGAAATTGCCCATGTGCGCGGGGTCGCCGCCACCAGCGCCTTTGCCCTTGCTCATTTCCACGCCCTTCAGGTCGTAGTTGATCCAGGAATCACGCGTGATGGCCATGGTGCCGTTGTCGCCATAGAAGATCACTTCGCCCAGCGGCTTCTCTGCCGCGCGCGCATGGCAGCTGCTCTGCACCCACTCGCAGCCGGCGTGGCCGAAATCATACACCGCCGTGCCGGTGTCCGGCGTCTCCTGCGCATCGTCGTAAAAATAGCGGCCACCATTGTAGGTGGTGCGCAGCGGATAATCGCCCTTGAGGCCCCAGCGCAGGATGTCCAGTGAATGGATGCCATTGTTACCCAGCTCGCCATTGCCCCAATGCCAGAACCAGTGCCAGTCGTAGTGAGCGAGCGATTTGAAATCATGCTTCGCATCATCCGGCACCGGGCCCTACCACAGATTGTAGTCGATGTCCGGCGAGGCGGGTTTCTCGTTCGTCGCCACGGATTTGCGCGTGTTGTAGTAAAACCCACGGCCAAAGCGCACCGGGCCGATGGCGCCGCCGTGCAGTGCCTCGATCGCCTCCTTCATCCAGGTGCGGCGCTGGTTGCCCATCTGCACCAGGCGGTCGTACTTCTTCGAAGCCGCCACGATCATCTCGGCTTCCTGCGCGTTCTGGCTGCCGGGCTTTTCCACATAGACGTGCTTCCCAGCCTGCATGCACAGGATGGCCGCTGGCGTATGCCAGAAATTCGGCGTGGCGATGAAGACGGCGTCCAGCGTCTTGTCATCCAAAATGGTGCGGAAATCCTTCACCCCCACGCAGGAGACCTTCTGCGTGTCATTCACCACCTTGAGGCCCAATTCCAAGCGCTTCGGGTCCACCTCCGCCAGGTAGGCGATCTCCACGCCCGGGATTTTGAGCAGGGCCTGCACATGCTGCATGCCACGCCCCAGCGCCACCACGGCCACTTTGACTTTCCTCCCGGCCTCATCCGCCGCGTAAAGTTTTGGCAGAGCGGACACCGCGGCGAGCGCGGACGTTTGGTGGAAAAAAGTGCGGCGGTTCATGATGGTGAAACCAAATCGCCCGCGAAGGGGGCTGTCTTGCACGCCATCGAATCGTCCTCGTCCTCTTACTCGAACTCGTCCTCGATCAAATCGAATTCGATGGGTCTGGGACCGGCGGATCACCTCCATGCCTCGCTGGCGAACGGCTTGGGATGACTCGATCACTCCGCATCCCCCTCGTGGATACAATCGGTCGAGGACGAGTTCGAGTAGGAGGACGAGGACGAAGCAGGGGGCCGTACTTTCCCCGTGCATCTTCCCCGTTTTTCGGCCACTATCCGGGCTGCATCATCCGCCATGACTTTCGCTGAACTCCACCGCATCTACCACCAGCCCTTTTTCGATCTCCTCAAGCAGGCCCGCGCCGTGCATGACGAGCATTGGACCGGCAATGAAGTCCAGCTCTGCACCCTCCTCAGCATCAAGACCGGCGGTTGCAGCGAGGACTGCGGCTACTGCGCCCAGAGCGCCCGCTACAGCACCGGCCTGCAAAAGGAAGATCTCATGCCCAAGGAGCAGGTCATGGAGCGTGCTCTCGCCGCCCGCGCCAATGGCTCCACCCGCTTCTGCATGGGCGCCGCCTGGAAGGGCGTGCGCAAAGGCACTCAAAAGTTCGACCAGGTGCTCGACATCGTGCGGGATGTTTCCAAGCTCGGCATGGAAGTCTGCGTCACCCTCGGCCAGCTCGGCGCGGAAGAGGCCACTGATCTCAAGGAAGCCGGCGTCACCGCCTACAACCACAACGTGGACACCTCCCCGGAGCATTACCCGAACATCGTCAGCACCCACACCTTTGACGACCGCCTGCGCACCATCCGCCACGCGCAGGATGCCGGCATGTCCGTCTGCTGCGGCGGCATCCTCGGCCTCGGCGAGACCATCGAAGACCGTCTGAAAATGCTGGAAGTCATCTCGAACTTCAACCCCCAGCCCGAGAGCATCCCGATCAACGCCCTCATGCCCATCAAAGGCACCCCCATGGGCGACAACGAAGTCGTCGATTCCTTCGCCTTCATCCGCATGATCGCTGTCACCCGCATCGCCGTGCCGAAGGCCAAGGTGCGCCTCAGCGCCGGTCGCACGAACCTCAGCCGCGAAGCCCAGGCCCTCGCCTACTTTGCCGGAGCCAACTCCATCTTCTACGGAGACAAGCTCCTCACCGCCGCCAACCCGCGCGCCAACGAGGACATGAAACTCCTCCGCGACCTCGGCCTCGCCGCCCAGGCCCCGAATCCGGAGATGGAAGCCCCCGAAGCCACCCAAGGCCGCCCGCTGATGCCCTGCTGCACCGAGGAGCACGCGTGTGAGATGGAGAAGGCGAACGGGTGCTGCTAATCACTCTCAGCCATGACTCTGCAAGAAGAGCGGGACTTCCTGATGCATTGTCGTCTTGGGAAGCTCGCCGAATGCAGGAGCTATCTTGAGTCAGGAGGCGACCCAAACGTCAAGGATGCTGCTGGGCGAGGTGCACTCGCCAAAGCGGCACTGGTTGCCCAAAATTTGGAACTTGTCCGCCTACTGATAAAGTATGGGGCGGATATCCGAAGTTTGGAAAATCATCTTCTCGTTTTGAAAGTCACGGGCGGGCCTGAACTTTCCCCAAAGTTGAAAGCTCTCAAGGAACGGTATGCCGAAGACCTGGCAGCTTTGGAATCAGATGTGCTGGTATCTTCGGCTATGGGCAAAATTGAAGCCAGTGCTCTACAAACACAGAAGACCCCTAGAGGCTTGATCAGCTTCTTGTGCTTTGCATGGCCTGCGAAAAATCGATCGGATAACTGCTTCAATGATGTTGCTACGAGCGAAAAGGAGACCCTGTCTACATCAGGGGAGTATCTTTACCGCCTGGGGTTGGTTCCAATAGCAGCGAATGCAGGCGGGGACGATTTTTGTATCGATCTGCATAACACCAAGTCCCTTGAAGAAATGCCGGTCTATTGGTTAGAAAAAGCTTCCTGTAATCAAGATTCCGCTTATCCAGCGGTGCTTGATGATGGCGAGAAGGTCGCAAGCTCTTGGAGGGATTTTGTGCGATACGTCGCTTTCAACGCCATGGAAGAATGGTGAAGTCTCACACCGCCGCCTTCAACAACCTCGCCAGGTACAAGCTCGCTGTCTTCCCCACCTCGACCACCTCGGCGTGGTGCAGTGTCTGCGCTCTCAATCCTGCGGCCCAGTTCGTGAGCATGGAGATGCCCGCGACCTCCATCCCTAGCGCGCGCGCTTGAATCGCCTCGGGCACCGTGGACATGCCCACGGCATCGGCGCCGAGGGTGCGCAGCATGCGGATCTCGGCAGGGGTTTCATACTGCGGGCCCAGCAGACCGGCATACACACCGGCGTGCAGCTTCAAACCGATCTCCACACTCGCCGCATGAAACTTTTCGCACCACTTCCGCGAATACACCTCGCTCATGTCATGGAAGTGCGGGCCGCCGAGCAGCGGGGTAGTGCCTTGCAGATTGAGGTGGTCGGTGATGAGCATGAGTCCGCCCACATGAAAATCCTCGCTGATCGCGCCCGCCGCATTCGTGAGCACGATGCGCCTCACGCCGATCTCGTGCATGAAGCGGATGCACGCTGTCACCTCATGCGCCGTGAGGCCCTCATACAAATGTCGCCGCCCCTGCGCGAGGAGGATCGGCTTGCCGTGATGCTGCGCCAAAACAAAGCGCCCTGCGTGCCCCGGCACCGTGGAGGCGCTGAGGCCGGGCACATCGGAATAGGCGACTTCACTTTCGATGCCAAAAGCCTCCGCCACACCTCCGAGACCGGAGCCGAGTACGATGGCTGTTTCAGGACGGGCGTTTTCAATATCAGTGAGCGACATAGGCGTGAGCAAAGTGGTCCGCACAGTCCCCTGTGCGGTCAGACGAGCGTCTCGTGACGGCGATCCCCGCACAGAGGACTGTGCGGACCACTATCTGGCGGCAATGCGCTCCTTCAACTCCTCATACAACCTGCCCACCTGCGGCATCTCCATCCCCGCGGCCTTGGCCTGACGTACCGGCTCGCCCCAGATCGCCTCCAGCTCCACCTCGCTGCCCGCCAGAAAGTCGATGAGGCTGCTTGGCTTGTACGGAGACATCGTGCGCGTGCGCTCGATCATGTCATCCATCAGCACCAGCGGAATCGCATGCCCCAGCTTCCCTGCAGTCTCGATGATCTCACGCATCAAATCA
Organism: Prosthecobacter sp.; assembly: GCF_044222345.1. Lineage (GTDB taxonomy): Bacteria > Verrucomicrobiota > Verrucomicrobiia > Verrucomicrobiales > Verrucomicrobiaceae > Prosthecobacter. The sequence goes on along the minus strand of NZ_JBGANL010000019.1, from coordinate 104,177 downwards.
CGCACCCGCTTTTCCAGTACCGCATCCGCCAGAATGGCCGCCGTATCCTTGTTTCCTGCTGCAATCGAAAGCCCATTAAAGGGAATATTCCACACCAGCTTCTTCCACCGCGCCGTGAGCAAACTCGGCTCCACTTTGCACTCGATCCCACAGCGCCGGAACTCCGTCGCCAGTGTCTCCGTGCGCACCTGCGGCGCACCGCTGTGCTCGCCCAGCGAGATCTGCCCCTGCGCGATGTGATGGATCTCTCCGGTTGCGGTGCGATTGATGCACACAAAGCACAGCCCGCCCAGCACATGCGTGGAGCCAAAGTGCCGCGCCAGAAAATCATCGCTGCCCAGCCCGTTTTGCAGCGTGAGGATCATCGTCTTGTTGTGCAGCAGCGGCGGCAGCAGTTCCAGCAGCGCCGCATTGGCCGTGGCCTTCATCGCGATGATCACCAGATCACACTGCCCGATCTCCGCCGTGCGTCGGTGGCAGTACACCTGCGGCAGCTCGAAGTCCCCATGCACGCTGCGGATTTTGAGCCCATGCTGCTTCACATGCGCATAGTCTGAGCGCATGAGGAAATGCACCTCATGCCCATGCTGCGCCAGCCGCCCGCCATAGTAGCAGCCGACTGCGCCGGAACCGACGATGGCGATGCGTGGATGCTCGAGGTTCATGTGCGCAGTGTGTAAAGCATTCGTGATTCTTCAAATCTCATCAGTAGTGCGGGCCATCCTGCCCGCCGATGAGCGCGTCATTCGCGGACAGGATTACCCACTACTTGACCATCAGATAATGCCGCGTCTTGCCATGCTTCTGCTTGTTCGTCAGCGGTGGCAGGTCGAGGTGGAAGAAGTGGCGCAGGGTTTTGGTGTGATGCTTGAGCGTCTGCTTCGCTGCTTCCTTCAAATCCTTCCATCTCCTCCACGGATGATCCGGCGCATGGGTGATGTGCCGCAGCAAACTCAGCCACTCCACATACGCACGGGAGATGTCCCCTTCCGCGATGCCCGCCTTCAAATCCTGCGCACCGGGCTGCTCCGGATGCAGCAGCGCATCCAGCAACTCCGCCGCGCCTTCGCCATAGTCGTCCGGCAGGCCGTTTTCGAGATAGCCGTGGTGATTCACAAACCCATAGGTCCCACGACACACCGCCGCGAGGCGTTCAGAACCGCAGTTCAGCGGCAGATCAAACTTGGAGCCGCTGCGCAGGTTTGCCATGTGATGCACCAGGTCGTCCGCAGGATAGCTTTCGTCTTCGAGTGCCGCGACGATCGCCAGACCCTCGCCATGCTGGAAGAAGCTGAAGATCTCTCCACGCCTTGTGGGCACACCCGCAGCATCGATCAGCCCCAGCGTTCGCCATGCATGAATCGGTGATCCGCCGCGCGGTTCACGGTCCGTGGTGGCCGTCTCGGCCATGTGCACCCCCGTTTCATTCTTCACCACCACGCTGCGTTCCTGCGGTGCAAAGAGCAGCCTGCCATGACCATCTTCATAGGCCATCACCTCGATGGGCGCGAGATCGAAGCAGGCAAAGACTAGGTTCTCCTTCATCACGGTGCCGATGAATTCCGGAGCCACGTCTGGGATGACGTCTTCCCCATGCGCGAGGATGGCCTGCGCGATGTCACCCACATGCAGCACGGTGATCTCCTCCAGGGGCACCGTCTCCGCGTTGCGCGGCAGCTTGAGCAACCGACGGATCGACTTCGTCGGCTTCACATCCTCCCCCACCGGAGTGCCGAGGCTGATCTCGACTCCGTAGGTCACTTCCTTCTCGCGGCGTATTTTTCCCACGCGGCCGATGCCGTGCGCAAACTTTGCCACAAAGGCCGGGATCGTCAGCACCGCATGCACGCGGCTCAGCGGCACGCGCTGCAGCGCATGGCGGTGCTTGCGCTCCCATTCGCCATATGAATTCAAGACCTGCTTCTCCGTGGCTTCGAGACCAAAGAGTGCCTTTGCATTCTCGTGCTGCGGAGGCACCACGTTCGGCTCCAGTTCCTCCAGCCCGAGCAGCGGCGGCACTTTGGCAAACAACCTTCCGGCAAAGCGCGTCGCGGCATCAAAGGGGTTCTCCTGCTGCAACGCCGCATGTTTCATCACCCGCAGAAAGATCGGCCACGCCAGCAGGGTGCTGCGGTGCAGCCGTGCAGGCCGCGCATCAAAGATGGAAGGACTGTCGCGGCTGGTGATCACATGACCCATGTCATCCAGCCCGCGTCTTCCGGCACGGCCATACATCTGCAGCAGTTCATCCGGCGCGAGTTTGTGCTCGCTCTTCCCGTCATGAAACGTCGTGCCCGCCACGTGCACGCTGCGCACGGAAAAATTGATCCCCGCCGCCAGGCCCATCGTTGCCACCACCACACGGAGCTGCCCCGCCTTTGCCAGCGGTTCGATGACACCTGCGCGCGCTCCATACGAAAGCCCGCTGTGATGAAAGGCCACGCGCTTCTCCAGCAGCGTTGCCAGATCCTTGCCGCACACCGCACGTTGTTCCGCTGTGAGTTCCAGCGGATCACCCATCGGGAGATCAGCGGCGAGTCTTCTCGCAATCGACTCCGCCTCCTTGCGGCGCGGTGCAAAGATCAGCAGCGGCGCTAGATCGGCCATCATCACCGCAGCCGCAAAGCGCGGCCAGTAGTTCTGAAACTGCTTCTGCCGTTGCGGCAGCGTCTCCATCGGTACTTCTTCCAGCGGCACGGGCCGTTCACGCGTCATCACCACTTCCGCCTTGCGGCCCAGGCTCACCAGCCACGCCGCCACATCTTCCGGGTTTGCCACAGAGCCGCTCAGCAGCAGCAGCCGTGTGTCCTGCGGTGCCAGCGCGATAGCCGCCTCGTAGTTCGCACCGCGTGAGTGATCCGAGATCATCTGGTACTCATCGATCACCAGCAGCGCCGGACCTTCGCCGCGCACCAGCCGCTCGATCTGCGTCTCCAGCGTGGCCACCACGACCGGCGCGTCCACATTCTCCGCGATGTCCCCTGTGGCGATGCCCACATTCCACTTCGCTTCCTTCCACTCCGCGTACTTGTCATTCGCCAGCGCCCGTGTCGGCACCGTGTAGATCGCCGGCCCCTGCAAATGCCGCCCCTGATGCAGCAGCTCAAAGATGTACGTCTTCCCTGCCCCCGTGGGTGCGCTGACCACCACATCGCTTCCAGTGCGCAGCAAATTCACCGCCTGGTGCTGCCATGGATCGGGAAGTTTGAGCTGGTTGAGAGAGGGGAGCACGACTCCTGTCTCTAGAACGGCGTCGCTCTGCCCGCAATGCTGGCGGTAGAAAACTCGGTGTTTAAATCGAGTCGATCAACGCCCGCAGATTCTCCCGTGCCTGCGATTCATAGCGCTCCCGTGCCCACGCGGTGAGGTAGATTTGAGCGCGCTTCACAAAGCCGCTCAGGATTTCTGCCCGCTTCTCCACATACACGGCTTCCGGCACCCACGCATACTCGGCACGAATCTGCCGTTCATACTCCCGCACACGCTCCATGGGCTGTGCGAAGATCGCGAGATCGATGTCGATGATCCAGGCATCATTCGGTCCGTCTCCCGGCTGGTGTGACTTCGTCAGCAGGATGAGCCGAGCGACCTCACGCGACAGCTGCCCTTCTCCAAGGGCCTCCACGGCCATCTGCGCGCTGAGTTCTTCGTTCTCGTTCCCCTGCGGGTCATACACCGCATCATGAAACCACAGGGCCATCTCGATGAGGTCCGGCTTCGCGATCAAACCGACCGCCTTGGCGTCGTCCAAGATGAGCAGGCATTCTTCGAGATGCTGAAGCGTGTGGTAGGCACGCTGCGGCTCCGCGTAGCATTCCAGCAGCCGCGCATGCCACACGGAGGCCTCGCCCGACAAACTCAGACGTCTCCAAAGGTTTTCAAAGCGTACGTTCGAAGTCATCATGAGGAGGAAACAATTTGGGACACGGGGCTGCAAATGCCAGACGAAGCTGCAAACCCTGAGTTATTCACAGCAATCATCTCACCCCCGCGCTTGAATCCAGATCGCAGCACGGTATCGCTGAGTGCACACATGGATTGCCGCCAAAATGAAATCATTTCCAGCTTGATGACCTCGTATCACGAGGTCGGCGGGATCAACCATGTCGATTGCGGCAATCTGCCGTCCAAGCGCGCCATTGCCACGCTCTGCGAGGACCTGCTGCATCTGCTCTTTCCCGGCTTCTTTTCGGATGAAGCCGTGTCTTCCCAGGAACTGGAGCTGATGACCAATGAACTCGTCGCCAGCATCCGTGAGCGCCTGAATGTGGAGGTGCGCCGCAGCCTGCGGCTCAATGGCAGCCATGAAAATCGCGATGCCGAAGCTGCTGACGTGGTGTGCAGTTTCTTGATGAAATTGGCCGAAGTGCGTGCCCTGCTGAAAATGGATGTCGAGGCCGCCTATGCCGGCGATCCGGCAGCGCGCGGCTTTGAGGAAATCATCCTCGCCTATCCCGGACTTGAAGCCATCGCCATCCAGCGCACGGCCCATGTGCTTTACCAGAAAAACGTGCCGGTGATCCCACGCATGATGACGGAGTGGGCGCACAGCCGCACCGGCATCGACATTCACCCCGGCGCGGAGATCGGCACGCACTTCTTCATCGACCACGGCACGGGCGTGGTCATCGGAGAGACGGCGACGCTGGGCAACCATGTGAAGCTCTATCAAGGCGTCGGTCTCGTGGCACGCTCCCTCGCCGCCGGGCAGGCGCTCCGCGGCAAGAAGCGCCACCCCACGCTGGAAGACCACGTCACCGTGTATGCCAATGCGACGATTGTCGGCGGCGACACGGTCATTGGTGCGCGCAGTACCATCGGCGCCAACGTATTCATCCTCGAGTCCGTGGCACCGGACATGCTCTACGCGCTTGGTCAGCAGGAGCACAAGGTGCAGGAAAAAAAGAAGAAGTGAGCATGCTCGATCTCTCCCAGTTGAATTTTGATTTTTCCGCCCTGCCGCACTGGGTGCCGTTTCGCAAGGTGCGTGACCTGACGCCCCCGCCAGAACCGGCGGAGGGTTCAGCCGAGGAAGCCATCCCTGATGGCCGCGATGCAGAACTGGAAGAACAAACGCGGGCTATGCTGCTCGCGCTGGATCTGCCGGGCGGAGCCAAACTCGTCACCGTGGCCTGGAATGCGCGCCTGCGCAGCACGGCAGGCTATGCGCGCTATCCGGGCTGGGCCATTGAGCTGAACCCGAAGCTGCGCGAATTTGAAGGCCAGGTGGAGCGCACCCTGAAGCATGAGCTGGCGCATTTGATCGCCTACCACCGCAGCGGCCGAAAGCGCATCGAGCCGCATGGCCGCGAATGGCGTCAGGCCTGTGCGGATCTCGGCATCCCTGATGAAAAAGCGCACCACCGCCTGCCGCTGCCGCGCAATGAAGTCGAACGCAAGCTGACCTACGCCTGCCCCGCCTGCCAGACCACCGTGCAGCGTGTGCGCAAGTTCCGCCGCCCCACCGCCTGCCTGCGCTGCTGCCGGTTGCATGCTGGCGGCCAGTATGATGGGCGTTTTCGCCTCGCGTTGGTGACCGGTAATTAGTTGCTGGGATACACGTCTTTCCGCCAAACTCGGGCATCCGAGCTGCGTTTATGCTTGACCTAGGTGCTCCCACCCGCTGCTTTAGCGTCACTCTCAACCCTTCCGTCATGAAAACCGCTTCGCGTTTCCTCTCTCTTGCTTCCATCTGCCTGTTCGCTGCCAGCGCCAGTGCGCAGCTCGCAGAAGAATTCCACACCTGGACGAACACCTCGGGCAAGACGGTGGAGGCGACCCTGATTTCGGTCGATGCCGTTGCCAAGACGCTGAAGATCAAGACGAAGGACGGGCGGGAGTTCGACGTGCCCATTGCCAATTTGAGCCCGGCTGACTTTGAATACGCCAAGGGGCGCTATGCCGCCATGCAGGCCGCCCCCGCTGCCGCACCCGCAGTGGCCATGCCCGCGACTCCAGCGGGGACACCCCCCGCCACTCCGCCCGCTGCCGCGCCCAAGGGAGGTGCCAAAACTGCCGCCGTCGTGAAAAAGCCTGCGCCTCCGCGGCCAGCCATCACGGTGGTGCCTGCGGCAAAATTCAAGGCCCCCTCGGCCAACGATTACCTCAGTGGCGTCGCCAAAGTGCGGCCGCGCCTGATTCACAATGCCGCTGGCTGGGCGGCGCTGAAAGGGCAGGTCGCAGTGGATCCGGTGCTGGCAAAAATCATGGAGGCCATGAAAGCCTCCGGGGAGGATCTGTTGAAGGACCCGGAGCTGACCCGTATCAACGGTGAAACCGGCGGTGAAGGTCCCAAGGCCGTTTACCGCATGGGCCTGCTCGGAGCCCTGCATTTCGGCGATGGAGACCTCAAATGGCAGGAGCGCGGCGCGCGTGAACTCATCGCCCTGACAGACAAAGTGACCTTTCGCGACTGGCACCCTGATCTGATGGACAATTTGACCGACTTGGTGGTGGCCACCTCGCTGGGATATGATTGGTTCCGCGCCGGATTGAACGCTGAGCAGGCTGCTGTCATCCGCACCTATCTCGCGGAGAAAGGTATCGGGGCTCTCATTGCACATCTTGAGGGCGAAGAAATCCCCGAGAGCGCCAAAGGCACCTCCGGTGGTCAGACAGGAACCAAATCCAAGGCCGCCCCCCCGAAGGCTCCTGCGAAGCCCCAGGCGAAACCCGATGTGGGCAAGCTCCTGCCAGACAGCAAGCAGATGGCCGCCGCCTCCGCCCTGCTGATCTCCGCCATCTGCCTCGTGGATGAGGACCCCTCCATCGCCAAGAAAGCGGCGGATGCGGCTGCCAAGGTCTTTGGCAAGGGCATCGTCCGTTTTGCTCCGGCAGGTGTCTGGCCCGAAGGCCTGCAGGCCGGTGAAACCGTGATGGATTACGTGGCCATGCTCTCCGAGTCCCTCAAGGCTGCTTCCGGGCGTGATCTCAACATCAGCCTGCTGGAAGGCATTCCGCAGTTCAACACCGCCCGCATGCACATGATGGGTCCCAGCGGTCAGACCTTCAATTTTGGAGATGCCACAAGTGCTGCTTCCTCCCGCCCATGGGTCGCCACCTGGCTCAGTGGCATCGCGGGCAATCCTGGCCTCCGTGCCGTCGCCGCCGCTGGCAAGCAGCCCGTGACCTCCGCCTACTTCGGCCAGGTCGGTAACTTCATCTACTACAACCCGCATGCCGCCGGAGACGGCACGGCAGACTCCTTGGACTACGCGCAGCCCGGTGGCTTTGTGGCCACCTCGCGCTCCGGGTGGGAAAAGACGGATTACTTCGTCGCGGTCAAAGGCGGCGAAAATGAAGACACCACGGCGCAGCTCGACATCGGCAGCTTTGTGATGGAGGCCGGCGGTCAGCGCTGGGGCATCGAGCTCGGTGCTGAAATGGACAAAGCCCCCGGCTTTGAAGTCAAACCCGGTGCGGACCGCACCAAGCGCTTTGCCCTTTACCTCGAAAACACGCTGGGTCAGAACACCCTCGTCATTGATGGCAATCAGCAGGAGTTCGACGCCAAGGCAGCGGTGCTGCTCGGTGCTTCCACACCGGAGCGCGGTCTCGCCGTGGTGGACATGACCAAGGCCTATTCCAAACCCGCGAAGGACGTCCATCGGGGCATCATGGTCGTGCGCGGGGACAAGCCCTACATCGTGGTGCAGGATGACCTCATCATGAAAAACACCGGCAACATCACCTGGAGCATGCACACCATGGCGGAGATCACCCCTTCAGGCACCTCGGCCAAGCTCACCCTCGGTGGCAAAACCCTCGTCGCCACGATTGTCTCACCCGCCTCGGCAACCTTCAGTGCAGGCGTACCGCCAGAGCCTGCCAGCGAACAGTCCCGTGATCTGGTGAAGGCCAACGTCCACGTGCTCAAGGCTTCGGTCGATGGTGCCAAAGGTCCACAAAGCCTCTGCATCACCTTTGCCATGGATGAAGCGCCGACCCATACGCCCACCCCTGTGGCGACGTGGGTGCCGAAGAAGTGATCATTGCAGCATGCTGCCGTTTTCTGATTGCCTTCAGGTCCGGCGCGGAGAACGGCGGCAGGCAGAAAGGTGACGCCCAGCACGCTATTCCCCAGCTTGGCGCAGGCACTCCGTCATGAGCTGAGGACCAATGAAGTAGCCTTTGGTGACAAGATTCTCCAGCACGGGTCTGATGCTTGGGAGCAAGCCTTCACGCTTTGCACGCAGGAACACTGCGCAGGTGCCGCGTACTTCCAGATGATAGGCCTCTGCTGCGATACGTCGCGCCCGGCGTTCATCAATCAAGACACCGGTGATGCCATGATCCCGCGCCGCCTGAATGATGGATGCCTCACCGGCATCCAGTTCGGTGACGAGCAGAGGGTCGGGTGTTGATGACTCCACGATTTCGACATGAGCGAGAGTTTGCCTGATCTCGGCGGCATCTCCCGCATCTTTGGCGGTTAGTTCGGCGACCACTGCCTGCGTGGTCATCACGCGCGGAAACAGCTTTGACAGTAATGCCCGAGGTTGGCACGGCTCACCGCAATGAGCGGGCCGGTGTTGCAGACAATGGGATGAGCAAAGAAATCAGCCATCGGCGAATTCCCGTTCGAGATCATCACCGTCCAGTTCGCTTACTGGAACTCCACAGCGGCTGCATTCGGCGAGGAAGGCCACCCGGCCCATGCCGCACATGGTTGCGGCCTGTCCTGAACTGACTTCTCCGAGTTCGAAGTACTTCAGCGCCAGCAGGAAGCGGCTGCGTTGTTCCACGTCTGCACGGCTCTTCGCGTGCAATGTCAAGGTGACCGGGAATTCGACTTCAAGCAAAGAGGTCATGAGAGTACTGATATTCTAAACCGACTCCTGGCTGCTTTCAATCTCTCAACTCACGCCCGAGGGTGCGCGGCCTCGTAGACTTCCTTCATGCGCTGCGTCGAGACGTGCGTGTAGATCTGCGTGGTCGAAAGGCTTGCGTGCCCCAGCAGCTCCTGCACGCTGCGCAGGTCCGCGCCGTTGTTCAGCAGGTGCGTGGCAAAGCTGTGTCGCAGCTTGTGCGGTGTCAGGTGCACCGGCAGGCCGGAGGCGCGCCAGTATTTCATGATCACATCGTCCACCGCCTGGCCGGTGATGCGGGTGCCCAGTTTGCTGCGAAACAGCGCCCCGTCATGCACGCCGGCCTTCGCACGGTAGCGCTGCACCGCCTCCAGTGCTTTGGAGCCCACCGGGCAGATGCGCTCCTTCCTGCCTTTGCCGAACACGCGCACGGATTCGGTGTAGGTGTCGATGTCCGCCACGTTCAGCGCCACCAGCTCGCTCAGTCGCATGCCGGTGCTGTAAAACAGCTCCAGGATCGCCGTGTCACGCTCTGGGGCCCACACAGCATCACGCTTGGATTTTTCCAGGCTCAGCGGCAGCGCCAGCATGGCCTCCACCTGCGTCACCGTGAGCACCACGGGCAGCTTCTTTTCCCGCTTGGGCAGCTGCACCTCCAGCAGCGGATTGGCTTTCCAGCCCCGCCGCCGCGTCAGCCATTTGAAAAAACTGCGCAGCGCCGCGAACTGCAGCCGGATCGTCGCCCGTCCGCGTTCGCGCTTCATCAGGTCAAACAAGAACGCGCGGAAGTCATCGGCGGTGAGTTCGCTCCAGCCTTTGAACGGCGTGCGCCATTCACGGAACTGGCGCAGGGCCAGCTCGTAGTTCGCCAGCGTGCGCTCCGAGGAGCGGCGCTCCACCTCCATGAACTCCAGAAACTCTGCGGCGAGCTTGTCCTCCATGGCGTTCAGCCTCCGGCCCGTTTTGCACGGCATTCGCTGCAGATTTCATCGCCGGAGTCCAGCACGCGGAACTCCAGGTGCGAATCATCCAGCTCCGTCTTCTTGCAGACCGAGCATTGGTGGAAAAAAGTGTCCTGGGGGATCTGGGCGGACTCAAAGCGGCTGCGGCGTGAGGCCACCTGGGCCATGCGCGCACGTTCGCTGAGGAATCCGGGGCCGAACGCGATGAAAAAATTCAGATGCCCCACCAGCACCGGAAACAGCAGCGAGGACTCACGCATCACCAGAAAGGCTGTCATACCCGCCGTCAAAGCGGCCACCCATTTCATTTTGATCGGCAGGATGAAGTAGATGTAAATTTCCTCATTCGGAAACAGGGACGCAAAGGCGAACAGCAAGGTTTGGAAGAGAAACATGCCTGAGGCAGGCCAGTGAAACAGCAGCGCCCCCAAAGTCACGGCAATCATCCAGCCGATGATGTAGAGATTGACCCGAAACGCTCCCCAGGCCGATTCCAAACCGCGGCCAATCCACATCATGAACATCGCGCCGATCAACGCCCAGATGAGGGAAAAATTGCCGGGGATGAACACATGCGTGACCAGCCGCCAGACCTCGCCGTGCATCACCCGGATCGGATTCAGTTCAAGAAACTGCAAATAGGCCGCCGCACCCTCCGGCGACATCACCATGACCATGAAGAGCACGAGCAGTTGAAACGCGGCGATGATCTGCACCAGGCCGGGAATGGCGAAGCGGCCGAATTTGGACTCTAATTGGGGAATGAGGGGCATGTCTGGTGTGTTGGTAGTCCGGTTTCAGCCCGGAGCCAAGAGAAGAACGAATGCCACGCACAGCGCGGCTAGCCAATCGTGCGCGCCGAAGCGATCTCCATCTCCGGTGAAGCGCAGCAGTTTGAACAACGCCCCCGTCGGGCAGCCGTAGCGGCAGTAGGCCAGCGGGGTGAAGAGCGACCACAGCAGGCCTGCGATGGCGATGACGATGCTGGCCCAGCCCGCCACGCGAAACAGATACGCATCAAAGGGCTCCAGCGCGTTCAGATTGACCGGCAGCGCCAGGGCCACGCTGAACAAAACGAAGGCGAGCAGCACGAAGGGAAGTTTGGAAAGCAGCTTGTCGAGCGCTTTCGAGGGCGACCACTGCCACGGCAGCCGCCGCGCCAAGAGCTGCTGCAGCGCCCCATGCGGGCAGATGTGGTGGCAGTAGAGCTGCTTGCTGGTGAACACCGGTCCCAGCAGCGCCACGGCAGCCAGCAGCACCAGCCCATGGGCGTTTTTCCAAGGGGTGCCGTGTGTCGCCCAGCCCGCGAGAAGGCCCTGAGACAGCATTTCCCCGGCGATGAACCCGCCATAGATCACCAGCAGCGCATGATGCAGGTGGCGGCACCATGCCCGGCCCCGCAGCGGGGTGAAGGCCATCACCAACGCCGCCAGCAGGATCACCACATGGCCGCTGTCCTGCCAGCGCCAGCGAATCTGCTGCCACCAGCCGCTTCGAGCTTCCTCTTCGTGGAGGAGTGACTCAGCCCGCACCCGCACTCCTTCGGCGATGCCGTAGCTCGTCTGCGTCGCTCCGGAAACACCTTCGACTCCGGCGGCATTGAAATCGATGTGCGCGATCTTCTCCGTCGTCATCCCATCAAACGTTTTCAAAAACGCCGGATCGCCGGTGACGTAGCCTACATACTGCTCCGTGTCATAGCTCCGCCGCAGCGCGATGCCACGCAGCGTCTTGCCGCTGGCATCCATCAGCATGAAGGTGTCACTCGGTCCCTTGTAGCCGACCGTTCCATCCGAGACCGGCGCCGTGCGCACCGCCAGCGCGATCACCGCGCCCTTCTCATCGAGCACTTCCTGGGAACCGGGATGCTGTTTGGATTCGCGCAGTTTCACCGCCCGGGGTTCGAGCTTTTTGACTTCCTCCAGCGTGATTGCGTCAGGGAAGCGCAGCGAAGTCGTCGCACTTTTGCCAAGCCGGCGCAGCACCCCTTCGGCAATCGCGCTGCTCGTCAGTGTTGCGCCTGAAACAGCCTGCGGTTGCATGTTCGCCAGCTCCGCAGCCTTCTTGCCCGTGAACTGCTTGAAGAACGAACGTTCGCGCACCACCTCGGCCAGATGATCCGTTGTATCGCCGCTGCTCAGGATGCGCAGCCCCAGGACTTTGCCACGTGAGTCGAGCGCGATGAGCGTGTTCGTCGGCCCCGAGTAGCCGATGATGTCATCCGCTTCCGGGGAAGTCTGCATGACATGACCGATCGTGATGCCGGATTCATCCTTCACCGCCTGCATGCCGCCCTGGGAGATCAAAGCCGCTGCGGCAGGAAAAAAATCCCGCACCCGGTCCACCGTCAGCTCCAGCACTGCCGCCGGCGGGTGGGAGCGCCGGATGGCCATGACTGCGAGCGCCAGCAGCGCCACGCGCCAGAGGCGCAGAGCGAGGGATTTCCAGCGGCGGGTGGAGGGCATGGTAAATCGTTAGCAGCATGGCCTGGAATGTCATTCACGAAGCCGTTGCCGTGCTGATTCGAATGATGAATTTGCATTTCAGGATGGAATTAACGTTCCAAGTCCCCAGGCTGGGTTATGATGGCACAACATGAACTGCCTTCTTCGTTCCCTGCTGGTGGACACTGGCAACTGCGACAAGACCATCGTTATCCTCGATTTCGATCTCCCGCTCAAAAGTGGCGACACCCAGCCCCCCTTCCGGCATGCCGCGTATCCCTGAAACGTAATCTTCCTGATCATGCCCGCTTTCATTCATCACATCGCCACCGAGACGCCAGATCACATCTACAGCAGTGAGTTTTCTCGTGAGCGCATGAAGAGCTGGGTGTCCGAGCCGCGGGCCAAACGTCTGGTCGAGATGATCTATGACCGCACGGGCATCGAGACGCGTTACAGCGCCAGCGACGACTTCATGACGGACAACGGCGATCTGTTTTACACATTGCCGGATGGCTCCATCAATTCCCCCACCACCGGCCAGCGCAACGCCCTTTATGCGAAGGCTTCGCGTGAACTCGCGGTGAAGCTCGCGCACAAGACGCTGGCCGAGTACCCACACTTTGCGAAGAGCGACATCACACATGTGGTGTTCGCCTCCTGCACCGGCTTTGCCAATCCGGGGCCGGACTACCACATCATCCGCGAAGTGGGGCTCAATGAAAACGTCGAGCGCTACACCGTCGGGTTCATGGGCTGCTACGCCGCCTTTCCGGCGCTGCGCATGGCCGCCCAGTTTTGTGAGGCCAATCCGCAGGCCGTGGTGCTGGTGATGTGCCTTGAACTCTGCTCCCTGCATCTGCAGGTCAGTGACAAACCGGAGAGCATCGTGGCCAATGCACTGTTTGCGGACGGCGCTGCTGCGGCCATCGTCAGCGCCCGCGAGCCGGCGCATGACCGGTCCTATTACCGGGTGCATGGATTTCAGTCGGCGCTGGTGCCTTCCAGCGAAGCGCACATGGCCTGGGACATCGGAGACCATGGTTTCAACATGGTGCTCTCGGCTTATGTCCCCGATCTCATCGGCAGCAACATCCGCGCGATGGTCGGCGGCATCCTCAACAAGCGCGGTCTCACGCCGGCGGACATTGACGAATGGGCGGTGCATCCAGGAGGTCGTGCGATTCTTGACCAGATCGAGGAGCAGCTCGCCCTGCCTGCCACGGCTCTGGAAATGTCCCGAAGCGTGCTGCGTGACTACGGCAACATGAGCAGCCCGACGGTATTGTTTGTTCTCAAAGGCTTCCTCGAAGAAGCAGAAACCGAGCGCGCCATGACTTGCGCCATTGCCTTTGGTCCGGGACTCACGGTGGAAACGGCGGTGCTGGAACGCTGCGGTGCCGCGATCCCGGCAGCCCAGAAAGCCCGGCCTGCCGCGCTGGCACACGTCGTGGCATGAGACCTAGCACTGCATGTCCGGCGGGTACCACTGACTACGATGTGATCATCGTGGGTGGCGGGCCTGTGGGTTTGTTGCTGGCCTGTCTGTTGAAGCAGCAGGGACTGCGCCTCCGCGTGCTGGAGCGGCGTGCGGAGCCCATCGCGTACTCGGCGGCCATCGGCATCACGCCACCCTCATTGCAAATTCTGGACAAGCTGGGTCTCGCCGCCGAGTTCGTCGCCAGGGGCGTGCAGGTACGCGACTGCCTTGTGCATGGCCAGCGTGGCCAGCTGGGTTGTGTTTCGTTCCGGGAGATTCCAGATGCGTACCGCTTCATTCTGTCACTTCCGCAGGCCACCACCATCGCAATCCTGCAGAAGCATCTGGGGCAGGAGCACGTCGAGTCTGGCTGCGAAGTCCGCGAGGTCAGGCAGTTTGATCAGCACTGCTGTGTCAAAACGGATGAGCACGCGCTCACTGCACGCTTCGTGATCGCGTGTGATGGCAGCCGCAGTCGGTTGCGTGAGCTCATCGGCATGCGGGCACCGGTCCATGTCTATGACTGCCACTTTGCCATGGGCGATTTTACCGACCGCAGCGGTTTTGGTGAGGAGGCGCACTTGTTTTTCACCGAGGCGGGTGCGGTGGAGTCTTTCCCGCTGCCCGGCGGCCAGCGGCGCTGGATTGTGCAGACTGAAACGCATCTGGATCATCCCCCACGGGGGTTGGTCAGTGAGTTGATCAAAAAGCGCACCGGTCTCGACATACCCGCCGCTGATCAGCTCAGTGAAAGCGCCTTCACACCGCGCAAATTCAACTGTGCCCGCTACGACGAAGGGCGCATCATCCTCTGCGGTGACGCCGCGCACGTCATGAGCCCCATCGGCGGCCAGGGCATGAACACCGGCTTTGCAGACGCAGAGTTCCTCGCCGCCATTCTTTGCCAGGCCGATCCGCGGAAATGGCTGCCAGCCTACAACCACTTCCGCCGCAAGGCGGCCCAAACAGCCATCATCCGCGCCGAGTGGGGCATGTGGCTTGGCACCCGGCGTGGCAAAGCGCCCTCGCTGCTGCGGGATGTCCTTTTGAAGTTCCTGCTCCGCCAGAAACCCGTCGCCAGACACATGGGATCTTTTTATGCGATGCTCACGATCCCGTTCAACACCCTCAAACAGGTTCCTTTGACCAGTCTGCAGCCGCGGCAGATCTGAACCCGAGTCCTTTGGGCGCAGCCCGTGTGTGGGCAGGTGGTACAAAAGGCGAAAGAGGGCATCATTCATACCATGCATACCCTATTTTAGCTCCACTATATAAGGGATAGCGCTGGCTGCCACGGCTGCCTAGGTGCCTTCCGCGCTGAAAAGCGTTGATCCATCAACATAATTGACTAAACACAGCCATGGCCGTGAGCGAAGACCGAAAACTGGAAATCACCAAATCCCTCAAACGTTGCAGTGAGGAGACGCTGGCCGCCGCGCTGCGCTTTGAAGAAACCAAGAAGCTCGACGAGTTGGACGCCATCATTCTAGGTGTGCTGGCACGTGATGCGGCCAATCCGCGGCCTGATGGTGTCGCATCGGTCACGGACGACATGAAGCTGATCGATGACATCGGCATGGATTCCTTTGGCATGATCGAGGTGGTGATGACGGCGGAAGAAGTCCTCGGCCTGACGATCGCCACGGAAGAACTGAGCGGCATTATCACGCTGGGTGATCTGAAGAAATTCCTCCGGGCCAAATTCGGTGCGAGCCTCTCATGAAGCGGGTGGTCGTCACCGGACTGGGGTTCATCTCCAGCATCGGCAACAACCGCGCGGCGGTGACGGAAAGCCTGCGTGAAGGCCGGTCTGGCATTGAGTTGGTTCCAGAACTGGCCGCCGCGAATGACCGTGTGAAGCTCGCAGGCACCGTGAAGGGCTTCGAGTTCCCAACATCTGATCCGCTCGACTGGACCTTTCCCGAACAGGTGAAACTGAGCCGTGCGCAGCTGCGCACCATGGTTCCCAATGCCGTTTTCGCCTATGCAGCCATGCAGGAGGCCATCGCTGATGCCAGACTCGATCCTGCGCAGGTATCAGATCCGCAAACCGGCTTGTACTGCGCTTCGGCAGGATCACCTTGGTTGACTTATCTGGCGATGGATTCGGTGATCAAACGTGGGCCGGCGCGTACTTCTGCCCCCATGGTCATCACGGGCATGCCGAATTCACTCCATCTGAATCTCACAGCCCTGTTCGCCATCAAAGGCGCTACCCTGGCCTTCAACAGCGCCTGCGCCTCCTCCTCGCACGCCCTCGGGCACGCCTGTGACATGATCCGGATGGGCCGGCAGAAAACCATGTTCGTTGTCGGTGCCGAGGACGCCCAGTTTCTGCACACCGTTTTGCCGTTTGCTTCACTGCGGGCCCTGAGTTCTCAAAGCGATCCTGCTTTGGCACCACGTCCGTTTGATGCAGGCCGCGATGGCTTCATCACCACCGGCGGCGGTGTGACCCTCGTGCTCGAAGAGGCTGAACACGCCGCCGCACGCGGGGCCACGGTCTACGCCGAGGTCACAGGCTGGGGCCAGGGCTCGGATGGCTACGATGTGGTGGCACCGGACCCAAGCGGCAGCGGACTGGCGCGTGCCATGACCAATGCACTGCAGGACGCCAGGCTGGAGGCTTCGGCGATCGACTACATCAACGCGCACGGCACCGCGACGAATGCGGGCGACATCGCCGAGCTGAGCGCGCTGAAAACCGTATTCACCGGTGATGTCCGGCCGAAGGTCAGCAGCACCAAGGCGCTGACGGGTCACGGACTCTGCCTGGCAGGAGCTTTGGAGGCAGGCATCTGCTGTCTGGCATTGAAGGAAGGCTTCATGCCGATCTCTGCGAAGATTCAGAATCTCGATCCCGCCTGCGAAGGCGTGAACATCCTCACCAGCCCGGTTGATCAGGCACCGCGTGTCGCGATGAGCAACTCCAGCGGCTTTGGCGGTTCGAATGTGGCGCTGATTCTCTCGCAGCCTTGACCCCGGCGCCGAAGCCATGAAAGAGCGCGTCTTCCAGCCCGAACTGCTCGACACGCTGCCGCCGAACGACCCTGATGCCATCCGCGCGCGCGAGGAAATGCTGCAGGTCAACGGCATCATGGGCAATCATCGCTGGATTGAGCGCATGGTTCGCCGACATCGCGAAGAAGGATGGCGCATTACGGAGCTGGGTGCGGGAGACGGGGCGCTGTCCCTGCGGCTCGTGGAAGCAGGCTGTTGCAAAGTGGCGGCGCTGCATGCTTTTGATCTGGCACCCAGGCCGGAGCTCTGGCCCGCACAGGCTCACTGGACGCGTGGCGATGTTCTGGCGCAGGCGCTGCCCGACACAGAAATCGTGATCGCGAATTTGTTTTTGCATCATTTCACCACGGGACAACTGCGCCTGCTGGGCTCGCGCCTGTCACCCGTGACACGACTGATCATCGCAGCTGAGCCAGCCCGTTACTGGATTCACAGCCTCTCCGGCAGGTTGTTTTGTGGACTGGCGGAACTCAATCATGTGCAGCGCCATGACATGCAGGCGAGCATCCGTGCGGGATTTCGGGGTGACGAACTGCGAGAGGCGCTCGCACTGGATTCCACCTGGCGGACCTGCGTCAGCCATCATCCGTGCGGGGCCTATCGTTTCATGGCGTGGCGCTGAAGCCGGACATTGAAGGCATGACACCCGTTGCCGTGGGGCGTGACTGCATTCATACTGCGGCACATGATCCGGCCCCATACGCCGCCAGAAACGCCCGAAGACAAGCCAGCGCACCGCGGAGAAGCGGGTGGTGCATGGTCGTCCCCTTGGGAGCTGGATCTGGAGTGGCTGGATGCGCCGCCCGGAAAAAAGAGACGCTACATCGAGGAGAAAAAGCGGCCTGCGCCACGAGAGCCCAAGACCGTATCCAAGCCGCCGGTGGAAACGCCGCCGCCAGTGGAGGTGGAAAAAGTACCCGCCGCACCGCGCCAGGCACCCCCTTCCCGGCTGGTCACGAAGCCTCGGCCCAAGGTGGCGGTTGGGCGTGAGGCCTCATGGTCCACGCTGGCCATTCTGAGCATGGGCTTGCTGGCGTTGGTCTTCATCGCCTGGCTCTATGTGGACGATCAGGCCCCGGGCCTGGATAAAGACCTGCTCTTGAACCGGCCGGTCGATCAGGCAGTTGCGATCCAAACACCCGACAAGCTGCGCAAGTTTTTGAATGCGTTGGTCCCTCTCGAAAACACACAGCTCTCAGGCAAACCGCCGTGGCTGTGGGACACCCCGACGCTCTCGCGCTTCGTGCAGTCCAATGCCACTACTCTCGAGAATTTGCGTGATCTTCTGGAGGACGCCGACTGGCATGCCACGCACGCCGCATGGCATGCTGCGGACCCCTGCGAGAATCCGCGCTGGCATCAGGTGCTGGTGCTCAAGCAGGCTGAGGCCGCCTATCTCTCCCGCCGCATGCAGGAAGAGGCTGCGTTCACTGCGGCCATTGATCTCGCGGAACTCGGCTGGCGGCTGGAGCAAATCTGGGCCTGGCCCACCTGCTACCAGCGCGCGCTGCAGGCACACACTCTCGCCGCCCAAACGCTGGCCGATCTTCTGCGGCAGACCAAGCTGCCAGAAGCCACGCTGCGGCAGTTTCAGCGCCAGTTCAAGGTCTGCCAGCCCACCGTAGAAGTGCTGGAAGGCGCGATGAATGCCTTCTACGTGCATGAGAAAAAACTCATCCTCGGCCCAAAGAGCGGCGAGAACCTCGACACCATGCCCGGCGGAGTTCAGCTGCATCGTCCGGGCCGGTTGTTTTTCAAACCCTATGAAACCCTGCAGCATTTCGCCACGGCTTTCCGGCAGATGAAGACGGAAGTGCAGACACCTCTGGCCCAAACCGCCGAAGTGCGGCTGAAAGAGGTTGCCGCCTCGGGTGCTTCTTACCAGCCCAATTCCGCCGGGCTTGCCTACTACCATGAGCGCATGAAGACCTACACTTCCATGCCTGCTGAGCTTGGGAAGGTGCGCGCCCGGGGAAATCTGATCATCACCTTGTTCGCCGTACGACGCTGCATTGCAGAGAAAAAATCGGTGCCCGCCAACCTCGAACAACTGCGCACTTTCAACTTCCTGCTCGATGTCCCTGTCGATCCCTACACCGGCGCTCCACTGCAATACAGCCTCGCACGCGGTCTGATCTGGTCCGTGGGCAATGATCTCAAATCCGCCAACGGCTCACCCACGGAACCGCCGATGAACGATGCTGCTGAGCCAACCGTGGAACTCGGCATCGCCGTGGCGGGCGTGGCGAAGTGATCACTTCCACCGCATGCAGCGGAAAGGATGGTCGTCGATCAGGTTCGCCTGCACGCCGGTGAGGCGGTCGGCGTGGAAAAACTGGACGCCGACATAATGGTAGATCGGGATGATGACGGCTTCGTCGGTGACGAGAAGCTTTTCGGCCTGCTGAAACAGCGTGTTACGCTGGTTCAAATCAGCTTCGCGAGCGGCTGCGGCGATGAGGGCGTCGTATGAGGCATTGGCGAAGCCGGTGCGGTTGTTGCCACTGGATGAGAGGAACATCTCCAAAAACGTGCCGGGGTCGTTGTAGTCGCCCACCCAGCTGCTGCGGCAGAGGTGGTAGTTTTTCTCCTTCATTGAGGCGAGGTAGATCTTCCATTCCTGCTTCGCCAGATCCACGCTGACACCCAGGTGCTCCTGCCACATGGCCTGCAGCTCCACGGCGATGTTGCGTTCGACCGGCTTGGGGAAGTAGAGGTACTCCACGCGTGGAAAACCTTTGCCACCGGGATACCCCGCTTCCGCGAGGAGCTTGCGCGCGCGCTCAGGATCAAACTCAGGGCCGGGGGGCGGCTGGTAGTTTTGTCCGGCACCGGGCGGGGTGAGGCTGAAGGCGTTGCGCTCGCCGAGCTGGGTGATCTTTTCGGTCACGCGTTTGCGATCAATCGCCAGCGAGAAAGCCAGCCGGATCTTCGGATTGTCAAAAGGCGCGCGGTTGACGTTGAAGCGGGTGAAGTAGCTGCCGAGGAAGGGGCCTGTGTGGAAGTAGGGCTCCTGTTTGAGCTTGGCGGTGAGGGAGGTTGGCACCATGCCCTTGTCCATGATAAGATCGGCCTGGCCGGTGAGGAAGTAATTGATGGCGGTGTTCGGCTCCGAGATGGGCAGGATTTCGATGCTCTTCATCGGCACATTGGCGGCGTCCCAATAACCCTCGTTGCGGCGCAGCACGATGCGGTCGTCCAGCAGCCAGTCTTCCAGCGTGTAGGAGCCGTTGCCGATGAGCGATCCCGGTTTGATCCACGCGGTGCCGTGCTGTTCAACGATGCGCTGCGGCACCGGGTAGAACGCGGTGAAGGCGCAAAGGTCGATGAAGTAAGGCGTGGGGTTTTCGAGCTCGACGCGCAGCGTGCGGTCATCCAATGCCGTCACACCCACCTGCGTGAAGTCCTTGAGCGTGCCTTCGTGGTACGCACGGGCGTTTTTGATGACGTAAAGCTGGCTGGCGTAGTCGGCCCCGAACTCAGGCGTTAGCACGCGCTTCCAGGAATAGAGGAAATCCTGCGTGGTGAGCGGCGCGCCGTCGCTCCAGGTCGTGTTCGGGCGCAGGTGAAAGGTGTAGGTCTTGCGGTCTGGCGTCATTTCCCAGCGTTCCGCCATTCCAGGCTGCGGTTTCCCCGCCTCATCAATGCGGCAAAGCCCCTCAAACAAGGCTGAGGCAATGCGCATGCCCACCTGATCGGTCACGACGTGCGGATCAATGCTCTCAGGCTCGGCCCCGTTGATAAAGACGAGGTCTGCACGCGGCCGCGATTTGCCGCAGGCGGCGAGGGTAAGCAGAAGTGCGGCGGCGAGGGCGAGGCGGATCACGTGAAAAGCTAGCACACGGTTGGCGCGGTCCGCAGCACATTCCTTGCATCAGGCTGCAATGATTTGCCTGCACGCAGCGTTCCCAACGCCCAGCTTTTTCCAGCCCATGCGCATCCTCTGCCTTCTCACCCTCCTTGCCGTCTCCGCCCGCGCGGAATTGAAACTCCCCGCCATCATTGGCGACAACATGGTGCTGCAGCAGAAGCAGGCGAATCCCGTCTGGGGCTGGGATGCCCCCGGCACCGAGGTCACCGTGACCTTTGCCGGCCAGACCAAGACCGCCAAGGCCGGCGCGGATGGCAAATGGACCGTGAAGCTGGATGCAGTGCCGGCGAATGCGAAGCCAGCGACGATCACCATCAAAGGCAGCAGCACCAAGGAGCTGAAAAACGTGCTCGTGGGCGAGGTGTGGATCTGCTCCGGCCAGTCCAACATGGGCTTCAATCTCTCCAGCGTCTGGGATGCGGACCTCGACATCGCGCAGGCGAAATTCCCGCAGATCCGCCTCATCTCCGTGCCACAGGTGGGCACGCAGGAGATCCAGAACGACTTCAAAGGCCAGTGGGAGGAATGCAGCCCCGCCAATGCCGGCCAGTTCACCGCCGTGGGTTACCATTTCGGCCGCGTGCTGCATGAGATGCTCGGCGTGCCGGTCGGCCTGATTGACAATGCCTGGGGCGGCAGCGCCTGCGAAGCTTGGGTGAAACGTGACGTGCTGGAAAAAGATCCGCGTTTTGCCTCCATCATCGCCCGCTGGAAGCAGACCGAATCCACCTTCACTAAGGAAGCTTTCGACAAGCAGCTGGCTGATCACAAGGCGAAAGTGGATGCCTGGTCGAAGGCCCGCGCCGCTGCAGTCAAAGCCGGCGAAATGTTCACCGCGCAGCCTCCACGTGCACCGCAGAATCCCATGACCGGCCAGCATCGTCCGGGCAACCTGTATGCGGGCGTGCTCCATCCGACGATTGGCTACGGCATCAAAGGCGTCATCTGGTATCAGGGCGAGTCCAATGCCAGCCGCGCAAAGGAATACGGAGAGCTGTTTCCCTTCATGATCGAGCATTGGCGCAAAGAATGGCAGCAGGGAGATTTCCCCTTCTACTGGGTGCAGCTGGCCGACTTCAAGCCCTACCAGACGGAGCCGGTGGAAAGCGACTGGGCCGAGCTGCGCGAAGCCCAGACCCTGACAATGAGCAAGCTGCCGCACACCGGCCAGTGCGTCATCACCGACCTCGGCGAAGCCAACGACATCCATCCGAAAAATAAGCGTGATGTGGCCGAGCGTCTTGCCCGCTGGGCTTTGGTGAATGATTACGGCCAGAAGCTGCCCTACCGCAGCCCTGAGATCAAAGACGCGAAGTTTGACGGCGGCAAAGCGTTGCTGACTTTTGACTACGCTCCGCAGGGACTGCGCACGGTCGATACGGATGAGGTCAAAGGCTTCATGATCTGTGGTGAAGACAAGAAATGGGTCTGGGCCAAGGCCAGCATCATCGGCGGTTCGAAGAAAGGCACCAACCAGATCGAAGTGACTGCCGATGGCATCGCCAAACCCGTGGCCGTGCGCTATGCCTGGGCTGACAATCCGGTCTGCAATGTCTATTCCGCCGAAGGCCTGCCCGTGACCCCGTTCCGCACGGATGACTTTCCGATGATCACTGACCCTTCCAATCCAAACAGCCTCGAGGCGCAGAATGCCAGGCAAAGGGAGGAAATCCTGAAGCTCAGAAAAATTCAGGCAGAACAGCAGAAGGCCATCGAAGCAAAGAAAAACGCCGGTAAAAAATAGGCGCCGGTCGACGCTGAGATTATTTCTTCAGCAAACTTGTGTTAGAAGCGGCGGACCGCGTATGTTTGTGACTTCACGTCACCCGCATGAACATCCGACCGCTTCTGCCTTTTCTCGCCCTGGTTCTGCTTCCTTCAGCCCTTTGCGCGCAACCCGCGCCGGCCCCTCCCGCGGCGAATCCGGCCATCGACACAGCTTCGGGAGCATGGGAAGGCATCGTAAACATCGATGTTTCAGTGCTGGTTCCCGACTACCGTGAGCCGTGGAACGCCGGCCAGCCCAGCGGTGGCAGCGGCACCGGATTCCTCATCGGCAAAAACCGCTTTCTGACCAATGCGCACGTCGTCAGCAATGCCACGCGCATTCTGATCCGCACCACCAACGATCCTGAGCCACATCCGGCCAAAATCGTTCACATCGCGCATGATTGTGATCTTGCCCTGATCGAAGCCGAGGACAGCAGCCACTTTGAAAAGCTCAAGCCGCTCGACTTCGGCGGCATCCCCCAGCTCAACACCGAGGTGATCGCCATCGGTTATCCCATCGGCGGTGATCGCATCTCCGTGACACGCGGTGTGGTTTCACGCATCGACTTCCGCCCTTACAGCCATACCAGCGTGGACTCCCATCTCGCCATTCAGGTGGATGCCGCCATCAATCCCGGCAACTCCGGCGGTCCGGTGATGCAGGCGGGCAAAGTCGTCGGCGTGGCCTTCCAGGGCTTCAGCGGCCGCGTGGCGCAAAACGTCGGCTACATGATCCCGGTGCCGGTGATCAAGCGCTTCCTCAAGGACATCGAAGACGGTCGGTATGATCACTATGTGGATCTCGCCGCCAGTGATTTCCCCATTGAAAATCCGGCGCAGGCCAAGGCGCTCGGCACCGGCAGTGATGGTGTCGGCGTGATGGTCGGAGATGTGGAGCCCCAGGGCAGCGTGGGCGATCTGCTGAAAATCGGCGATGTCATTCTCAGCATTGATGACAACCCGGTGATGAACAACGGCCTCGTGCGCTTCGAAGGCGAGCTGATGGACATGAATGAAATCGTTGAGCGCAAGTTCGCCGGCGACACCATCAAGCTGAAGTACATGCGCGCTGGCAAAAAGCTGGAGTCCACCGTGACGCTGAAACGCTTTGATCCCTATGTCCGCCTCGGCGCCCAGTACAACCAGCGCCCGCGCTACATCGTCAATGCGGGCCTCGTGTTTCAGCCGCTGGACCGCAACCTGATGGACGCCCATCAAATGCGCGACGACACGGTGAACTACGTGTTCGACAACTTCCTGACCGACAAGCTCTACGTGGAGCGTCCTGAGCCCGTCGTGCTGACGAACGTGCTGCCGGACGAAGTGAACACCTGGATCACGCCTTACGCCCACAGCATCGTGGATGAGATCAACGGCGTGAAAATCAAGACACTCAAGGATGTGGAGACAGCCCTGGCTAAAAAGGACAAGCCCTTCATCGAGATCGTGCTGCTGGAAAAAAACCGCCCGCTGGTGCTCAAGCGTGAACTCGCCGAGGCCGCCCACAAACGCATCATGGAGACCTACAACATCCTGGAAGACTCCTATCTTGGCGACGAATAGCCGCGTGATCCGACCTTGAACTTTTCAGCCTCGACGCATCCATGAAGCTCTCCCCGATTTTCCTTTTTCTCGCACTCGGTGCCACCACTTTGTCGGCGCAGGCGCCCGAGACAGAAGCTCCCAAAAAGAAGCGTGCCCCTGCGGTCGCAGAGGCGGGCTCTGCTCCGCAGCAGGTCGTGCAAAACAACTCGCTGGTGCGGGTGAACGCCACCTCCCAGCCCTACAGCCTGCACCTGCCCTGGCAGAAGGAATCGCCTTCCAGCCGGCGTGGACTCGGTGTCGTGCTTGCTGGCAACCGTGTGCTCGTCACCGGGCAGATGGTGGCAGACGCCACTTACATCGAGCTCGAACTGCCGGAGAAAGGCCAGAAGATTTCCGCCAAGGTCGTGGCGGTGGATTACGAAGCCAATCTGGCCCTGCTGGAATCAGCACCCTCCGACAAGCAGAAGGCGTTCTTTGCCGGTCTCAAGCCCATGGCGGTGGACAGCAGCACGCGCATTGATGACAAGGTGGACATCCTGCAGACCGGCCGCGTCGGTGAGCTGATCAAAAGTGAGCTGAGAATCAGCAAGGTGATGACCCGCCGCTACAATGTCGAAGGCTCCGGCTTCCTCGTCTATGAAGCCAACAACATCGTGCGCAGCGAGGCGAACAGCTTCACCCTGCCGGTGGTGAAAAGCGGCAGGCTCGTCGGCTTGCTGCTGAGCTACGATTCCAAGAACCAGGTCACCACCATTCTGCCTGCGCCGATCATCGAGCACTTTCTCAAAGACGTGGCGGACGGCAGCTATGAAGGCTTCCCCAGCCTCGGCATGGAACTGCAGACCACGCTGGACGAGCAGTTCCGCGAATTCCTCGGGCTCAAGCCCGATGCCCCGGGTGTGCTCATCAGCATGGTCATGAAGGGCGGCTCGGCTGAGAAGGCCGGCATGAAGAAGGGAGATGTCCTGGTGGCCATCAATGGCTTCGGCATTGATTCACGCGGAGACTACCGGGACCCGCAGTTCGGCGCCCTCAGTTCCAGCCATCTGGTGCGTGGTCGTGCCTATGTGGGTGACAAGGTCGAGATCCAGGTGATTCGCGAAAGCAAGGAAGTCACGCTCAAGGGAGAGCTCACCCGCCGCAAGCCGGATGACTTTCTCGTGCGGCCCTACCTGTTCGACAAAGGCCCGCGCTATGTGCTGATGGGCGGCCTGCTGTTTCAGGAGCTGTCACATCCGTATCTGGACGCCTTTGGCGAGGAGCAGCGCGGGGGTGCCATTCTGCGCCTCTCACGCGTCGCCTCTCATCCTGACAAGCATGAGGAGGAAGGCCGCAAAAAACTCGTCTTCCTCAGCCTCGTGCTGCCCACTCCCAGCGCCCAGGGCTATGACAAGCTCGGCGGACAGGTGGTCAACAAGGTGAACGGCAAGGCCATCAAGGATCTCAATGATCTCGCAGAAGCCTTCAAGAGCGTCAAGGACACCACGCATGTCATCGAGCTCAATGACTTCCCGCACATCCTCTACCTCGACACCGCCAATGCTGAACGCGACAACAAACGCCTGCTCGGCGGTGCGTATCGCATCGGCAGCCTGATGCGGCTGGAGTGATGGCTACTTCACCGCACCGATCAGAGTCTGCAGCCGTGACACCTGCGCCTTCAGCAGGGTGATCTCCGCCTCCATCTTCGCACGCCAGTCAGCATCAGAGGTGTCTTCTACCATCGGCACCGCCGGTGCATGGGCGGAGAGGGTCGCATCCGCTGCGCCTGCCACCTCACCGCAGAGCAAGTGCATGAACTGCGCCACGCGCTGCCCAGGGCCTGCGGGAATGCACTGCACCAGCGGGCCTTCGTTGTAGCCGATCAGCTCGGCCAGCGCGTTCTCCACGCTGGGCATGTCCGGGAATTCAAACAGGCGTTCGGTGCGCTGGCGCAGCTCGCCTGCCGTTTGTGATCCGCGCAGCATCAGCATGCACAGCAGTGCCATGTGGGGACGTTCCAGGCCTTTCAGCTTGCCCTTCAGGTTGTGCCGGTACTTCAGGGTGCGGCCACCCACGATGTTGACTTCAAAAACATAGCCGTGGGATTTCAGCGACTCCAGCGCCCGCAGCACCGTGCGCTCGTCATAGCGTACGATGGGGTCACGGTTCGTCGTCTGATTGCAGGCGGTGACCAGTGCATTCAGCGTCATCGGATAGTAGTCCGGCAGCGTGATTTCTTTTTCGATCAGGCAGCCCATGACTCGGGCGGCTTCGGGCGTGAGCGTGAAGAGGATGGCGGAGGTGACGGATTCGGCGGACATGTGAAAATGGCTTGGGAAAAGCGGTTAACTTCCACGGCTGCAGGCTGCGTTCAACATCCGGTCGGGGTTGGTTTTCAAGGAATGCGAATTTATTTCTGAATACATCTCTCTGGGGGGCGTCGAACTCACTGTCATGAAAACGAAACTTGTCCTCCTGTGCGGCGCAGTCTTCGCTGCTCTATCACTCTCCTCATGCGACATATACGGCTATCCCGGCTATGGCTACGGAGGGTACGGTGGCTATGGCCGCAGCTACTACAACAATAACTACTACTCGAGTCCTCTGCTCGGCTTCGGCGGTTACTATGGCGGTTACTCTAGACCCTACACTTATAGCAGCTATAACCGCAACTATTACTCCAGCCCCTATCGCTCCTTTGGTAACTTCAGCAACTTCGGGAATCTGGGCTATAACCGGAGTCACTACAGCACTCCGTTCTTGGGCGGCGGCAATTTCTCATCCTTGGGTCGTGGCTTTGGCGGCTCCTCATTCGGCGGACACAGCTTTGCCAGCCATAACATTGGCGGCTCTCCGTTCGGCGGCCATTCGATGCATAGCGGCTCCTTTGGCGGCCTGGGTGGCGGCCACAGCTTTGGTGGTGGCGGCCATAGCTTCGGCGGTGGTGGCCACAGTTTCAGCGGCGGCCATATGGGCGGCCATCATCATTGATCTGATGTAAGCCATTTCGGCGAACCCTCACGCAGCGCCCAAGGAACCTTGGGCGCTGTTTTTTATTCACTCACCTGGCCCGTTCGTAGTGCCGGAGTTCAACACTGGAAAAGCGTGCGGCATTGAAAGAAAGTCGTGCACGAACTCAGTGCACCACTTGTTCCAGCGAAAGCATCTGCCATTCGCCTTCCGCGAGATCTCCGAGCACATACGGGCCGAAGCGTTCGCGGTGCAGATTTTCCACATGCCAGCCCTGGCTGGCAAACATGCGGCGGACCTGATGGTAACGACCTTCTGTGATGGTGAGGCGGGCGGTGAGAGGGGAGACGATTTCGAGTTGCGCCGGGAGGCAGGGTTTGTCCTCGCTGCGGAGCATGAGATCGCCTTTGGCAAAGATGTCGATGAGCGAAGCATCGAGCTCGCGATCCACTTCCACAAGATACGTCTTCTCGATGTCTGATTTCGGCGAGGTGTAGCGATGCACGAGACTGCCGATGTCGGTGACGAGCAGCAGCCCGCTCGTGTCTTTGTCGAGACGTCCCACACTCGTCACGGCGGGGTTGCGGTCCGGCCAGTGGGAGGGCAGCAGCTCATAGATGTTCTGGCCTTCCTCCTCACTGTGCGTGCAGGCGTAGCCCACCGGCTTGTGCAGCATGGCCAGCAGGCCATCGGGGGCTTCCAGCGGTTCGTCATCCACAGTGATCAGCGCGGAATCCACGCGCTGATCCGAACGCTTCACCACCACACCGCCCAGCTTCACCCGGCCCTCTTTGACAAAGGCCATCGCCTCACGGCGTGAGCAGTAACCGAGGGCGGAGAGCAGTTGATCGAGGCGGCGCATGTGGGGGGAGGGCGAAGTGGGGCGAAGGGTCGCTGCTTGAGGCAGGATGTCATGTGGGAAGTGAGGGGACCTCCAAGCACGGCAGTATCTGCTCTAGCCAGCGCTGGAGGGCGGGTATCTCGGGGCTTTCGTACAGAACCGCCCTCACAGGATATGTGAAAAAGACTTCTCAGATGGGACCGGAGGCATGATTCAGCAGATCAGGATGGCCTCAGCCACCTTCGAGCAACTCATCGCGGTGAAGTTACAGATGCTGCCGCCATGACTTCCAGGCCCGGGGCAGAAAGTACGCTGAGTTGAAGTTTGCGGTCATGGCTGCAGCTGATCTTTGCACAAGCCGCGAGTGCGTTTCATAGTGGGGGTATGAATTTGAATCTTGAAGGGCAGTCGGTCGCTGTGTTTGGAGCTGCGCGTGGCATTGGCCGGGCGATTGCGGATGGGTTTGTGGCGGAGGGGTGCAGCGTGCGCGGGTTTGACCGGGAAAAGACGGCGGAGTTTGTGACTGCGGGGGATGTGGCGAGCTATGAGGCGGTGAAGGCTTTTGCGGGGGAGTTTGAGAGGGTGAACCATGTGGTGTTTTGCGTGGGCATCGGCTCGGGGAAGTTTGGGTTTCCGTTTTGGAACTTGGAGCCGTCCGATTGGGCGCGGGTGCTGGAGGTGAACCTCATCGGTGCGGTGAATGTGGCGCATGCGTTTGCGCCGAGGCTGATCGAGAGCGGCGGTGGATCGATGCTGTTTCTGGTTTCCGTGGCCGGGCAGATGGGATCGCAGACGGATCCGCCGTACAGTGCGTCGAAGGCGGGGCTGATTAATTTTACGCAGTGCGCTGCGAAGGATCTGGGGCCGCACAACGTGCGCGTGAATGCGCTGGCTCCAGGGATGGTGAAGACGGAGCTGAATCAGAGCATCTGGGCGGCAGGGCAGAAGAAGCTGCCGGAGGAGAAGCGGCAGAGCTTTGATGCGTGGGCGGCAGAGAAGATCCAGAAGGTGTCTCACCTGGGCCGCTGGCAGATGCCTGAGGAGTATGCGGCGATGGCGACGTTTCTGGCGTCAGATCATGCGAAGAACATCACCGGGCAGACGATCAACATTGATGGGGGGCAGGTGATGCATTCGTGAGGCTTCCGAGCTTTGCTCCGTCCCACTATGAATGACCATAATTCTCCTCCGTTGCGGTCTTCCCATGTCAAAACTCTGTGGCTGCCGTTCATGGCTGCCCTTGCCAGTTTATGCATTGCCTTCTATCCCTACCCTATCAGCAGATCTTTCCGGTGGGTTTGCGATGCCTCTGGATACTTCTATCTGGGAGGGCTGCTGTGGTTTCTCGGTCTTTCGATTCGCAGCTTTTTCCAAAAGCGCACGAGCAGGGGCCTTGGAGCACTCGGCCTATTTTTATTGCTGGGAGTGGCACTGGTTTGCGCCATCGCCGTCACTGTCGCCAGAGCGATGTTTGAATCAGAAGATGGCTTCGCCAACGATTTGAAGCTGCCTGAGGGCGTCGCTCTAGCGGAACCGCACAACGAATCAACCGGCATCGACTCCCAACCAAGCAATTCCGCCGATACTTTTCAAGCCGCGATCAAAAAGTCCCTGGAACGACCCGGCAATGACAAGACAGATGCGATTTTTCATCTGCCTTCGCTGGCCCATTTAAGAAAAGACCATCCGGCTTTGCTGGATCGCTATCTCGCAACTCATCCGGGCTGGAGGGTTTACAAAGAGGATGGCAATCGTTTTGCCACGCGGCGCTGGATGGATGGGGGCGAATGGCAAATCACACTCCACGGCTACTATTCTGGTTTTGACCTAGACATGCCGCGATTTCAGTCACGCACCACCCTGGGCTTTTCAGGGAAGGCGTGGGCACGGGGTGCCCAACGTATTACTCCCGATGTCTTGACGCCTATCGAGACCAGTCGCGGAAACGACCTCTGGCAAAGTCATGTAATCATTCTTGTAGAGGATCTGCTGGTGGAGTTGTTTGAACAAAGCGATGCGAGGGAAAGACGGTTGAGCATGGCAGCAACGACAGAACTCGAGCTAGAATTCAAAGCGCTGCTCGCCTCTCCTGACTGGAATCACGCGCGGAATCTTCTGCCTGCGGGATCCATCTTGAAGGGAACTGCTTCCATCGAGCTGACGAAATCCTTTCAGGGAGGCATTTACAATGCCCGGATTCGCTGCAATCCAGGGGCACCCGGAAGGATTTATCTCAAGGCGTTTGAAATCACTCACAATGACCGGCTTTCCGAAGACCGGTTGCAGACGGCCACCAATGAATGGGTGGGCTGGTCGGATGATCCTTCCGAGCTTTTTCTCTCCGAAACTTACTTCACCATCTATGAAGGAGACTGGGGGCAGTACTATGGAGCACGATTCGAGGTTTGGTTTGAACCCGATGATCACAGCGGTGAACGCAAGCTGCTGGAACGCAACTTTAAGATTGAGGGCTGGATGCGCTGAGCGCTACTCGTAGAGGCGGAACAGTCCGCTGTGGTCGAGGTCGCCGAGGTGTTTTTCGTGGACGAATTTTTCCCACTGGGCGAGGGAGTTTTTGAGGGTGGGTGAGTCGAGGCCGACGGAGTCGGCGAGCTGGGACATGAGGCGGACGTCCTTGAGCTGGAGGGTGGCGCGGCCGCCGGGGGCGAAGTCGCGGCGGACCATGCGGTCGCCGTGCAGGTCGAGGATGCGGCTTTC
Organism: Prosthecobacter sp.; assembly: GCF_044222345.1. Lineage (GTDB taxonomy): Bacteria > Verrucomicrobiota > Verrucomicrobiia > Verrucomicrobiales > Verrucomicrobiaceae > Prosthecobacter. The sequence continues at coordinate 73,766 of NZ_JBGANL010000019.1, read as the reverse complement.
GGCGAAGCCGCCGAGGAGGGCTTTTCTGACTAGAGCGGGATCGACGCCGGAGAGCTCGGCGAGGCGGAGGGCCTGCGCGACGGCGTCGATGGTCTGGGCGACGATGAGCTGATTGGCGAGCTTGGTGACCTGGCCGCTCCCGACGGGACCGAGGTGGGTGATGTTTTTGCCGACGGCCTGGAAGATGGGGAGGGCGCGCTGGAAATTGGCGTCGCTGCCGCCGGCCATGATGGTGAGAGTACCGGCCTCGGCACCGACCTGGCCGCCGGAGACGGGGGCGTCCACCCAGTTCACGCGGTCGGCGAATTTTTTGGTCTCGGGGACGCCGGTGGTGCCGAAGTCGATGATGAGCGCGTCTTTGTGCAGGCCCTCGATGAGGCCGCCGGGGCCGAAGACGACCTGCTCGACGACGTCGGTCATGGTGAGATTGATGCAGATGATGCCGGGGCCGATCTCGCGGGCGAGTTCGGGGAGGGTGGCGGCGCGGCGCATGCCGAGGGCGACGGCGGCCTCCGCGGGTGCGGGGCTGCGATTCCAGACGACGACGTCGGCTCCGGCTTCATGGAGGTGGCGTGCATTGGCGCGGCCCATGTTGCCGAGTCCGACGAATCCGATCTTGTGTCCTGCGAGTGGCTTGCTCATGTCCGGCGAACTCACATCAGGCGGTGCCTGATGGCAAACTCCTTCCCAACCTATCCATGAAAATCATCATCACCGGCGGCGGCGGCTTCCTCGGCTCCCAACTTGCGCAGAAACTCCTGGAACGCGGCACGTGGTGCGGCAAGGCGATCACGGAGATGGTGTTGCTGGATGCGTTTTTCCGCAGCGAACCGACGGATGCGCGGGTGAAGCATGTGAAGGGCGACATCGGCGACCGTGCGACGGTGCTGGCGGCGACGGGGCCGAAGTTTGATGTGATTTTTCACCTGGCCTCCATGGTGAGCGGGGAGTGCGAGGAGAGATTTGACGATGCGATGCGGGTGAATCTGGAAGGCGGGCGCAATGTGTTTGAGGCGGCGCGTGCAGCGGAAGGACGGCCACGGGTGGTGTTTGCGAGCAGCGTGGCGGTTTATGGCGGGCTGGACATGTCGCAAATGATGTCCGACCTGACGAAGCAACTGCCGCAGACGACCTACGGGATGACGAAGGCGATGTGCGAGATGATGGTGAACGACCACACGCGTAAAGGTCACTTTGACGGGCGCAGCGTGCGGCTGCCGACGGTGATCGTGCGGCCGGGCAAGCCGAATGCGGCGGCATCGAGCTGGGCGAGCGGGATGTTTCGTGAGCCGCTGAACGGTGAGCCGTGCATGCTGCCGATCCGTCGCGATCAGCCGCACCCGATGACGGGGTACCGGACGGTGATTGAGTCCTTCATCTTCCTGAGTGAGGTGGCGGAGGAGAAGCTGAGCAAGGACCGCGCGTATGTGCTGCCAGCGCACCGGGTGACGCCGAACATCGCGGAGAAGGTGATCCAGGAAGTGGCGGCGGAGAAAGGCATCAAGCTGGGGCCGATTGTGGATGCGTTTGATGCACGGATTCAGGGGATCGTGGACAACTGGCCGCAGCAGGTGGATGGCGCGCGTGCGGAGGCGATTGGTCTGCCCAAGCCGCCGCCGCTGAAGGAGATCGTGGAACAATATGTGGCGGACTTTGGAATGAAGTAGGCTTTGCCGTGACCGTGGAATGCAGTAGCCTCACAGCATGAGTGAGATACGACCTTTTGCGAACGCGCCGCAGATAAGCTTCAACCCGCGCCTGATACTCACGGGACTGATCGGACTGTTTCTGGCGGTCGGTATTTTCTCGGGTGTGTATCAGGTGCCAGCGGAGTCGGTGGCGGTGGTGCAGCGTTTTGGCGGCTACTTGAAGACGGAGACTCCAGGGCTGCACTTCAAGCTGCCGTGGGGGATCGACCAGATCACGCTGGTGGAGATTTTGCGGCAGCAGAAGCTGGAGTTTGGCTTTGGCACGCAGGGAGCGACTAACCCTTATCAGTATGCGGATTATCGTGACCAGGAAGGCGAAAAGACGATGGTGACCGGAGACCTGAACACGGCGCTGGTGGAGTGGGTGGTGCAGTACCACATCAGCGATCCGGTGGCATATGTGTTCAACTTCCGCGAACCGGTGCCGACGCTGCGAGACCTTTCCCAGGCGGTGATGCGCGAGGTGGTGGGAGACCGCACAGTGGATGAGGTGCTGACCATTGGCCGTCAGGAGATGGAGGCGAAATGCGCAGAGCGGCTGCGCGAACTGGTGGCGGCGCTGAACATGGGCGTGCGCATTGACCAGATCCAGCTGGGCAACATCAACCCGCCGGCGGATGTGCAGGCGAGCTTCAGCGATGTGAACCGCGCGAAGCAGGAGAAGGAGTCAGCGATCAACACGGCGAGCGGGAACTATTATCAGATCATCCCCAAGGCGCGTGGTGAGGCGGAGCAGAAGATCAAGAGCGCGGAGGGCTATGCGGCCAAGCGTGTGAATGAAGCAGAGGGTGATGCAGCGCGGTTCACGGCTGTGCTGGCGGAGTACCTGAAGGCGCCGGAGGTGACGAAGAAGCGCCTGTATTTGGAAACGATGGGCGAGGTGCTGTCCCAGGTGCCGGGGAAGATCATTTTGGATGACAAGGCCTCCTCGTTTCTACCGCTCATGAATCTCCGCCAGGCGGAACCGCAAACCAACCCTGCCCCTGCCACACGATGAAAGCCTCCCTTGTTTTGATAGTTGTCCTCGCGCTGGGCATCGTGGCAAGCTCCGGTTTGTACACGGTGAACGAGACCGAGCAGGTGGTGATCACCCAGTTTGGCAAACCGGTGGGAGAGTCCATCCGCAGTGCCGGGCTGCACTGGAAGACGCCTTTTATCCAAACGGTGAACCGGCTGGACAAGCGCGTGCTGGAATGGGACGGCCCTTCGGCGAACATGACAACGAAGGACAAGGTCATCGTGGTGGTGGATGTGTTTGGGCGCTGGGAGATCAACGATCCGCTGGTGTTTTTCCGCCAGCTCACGGATGAACGACGCGCGCTGTCGCGGCTGGATGACATTCTGGCGAGCGAGACGCGCATCGTGATTGCGAAGCATGACTTCATCGAGGCGGTGCGCACGACGAAGGACCGCAAGGCGATCCGTGATGTGGCCAACACGACCACAACGGGCAGCGCACCATCGAGTGCGGATTCACGCCTCGGCGTGCTGCCGCCCATCACTTACGGTCGTGTGGAGCTTGAGGCGGAGGTACTGAAGAATGCGGTCCCAAAGATTGAGGGCTATGGCATCCGGCTGCTGGATGTGCGCTTCAAACGCATCGACTACGATTCTTCGGTGAGCCAGTCGATCCACCAGCGGATGATCTCCGAGCGCGAGCAGATCGCAAAGCTGCACCGTGCGGAAGGCGAGGGCGAGGCGGCGAAGATCAACGGTGAGCGTGAGCGTGATCTGGCGACGATTGAGTCTGAAGCTTACCGCAAGGTGCAGGAGATGGAAGGCACGGCGGATGCGAAGGCGACGGAGATTTATGCGAAGGCATACAACCAGACGCCGGAAGCTGCACAGCTGTTTGAATTCCTGAAGACGATGGAGACTTACAAGCAGCTGATCACGGCGGATACGACGATGATCTTCACGACCGAGAGCGAGCTGTTTCGCTTTTTGAAGTCGAGCAATCCGCAGGCGGTTAAATCCGCGACGGGGGCGAGCGGGGAGTTTACCCCGCTGCACAAGCTGCCGACGCTGATGGAAGTGGGGCGGTGAGGAGCTGCATGCTTCGCATGGGCTGAACCGGAACCGCTTTCACAGGTTGTGTGAAAGCACGTCTTGAGGCGCTTCTGTGGCGACCCAGTCATCCAGACATGGCGGCAGCATCTGCACTTCGAAGCGATGAGCCCTCGAAAGTGACTCATGCCTTCGGGCAACTCTGAGAAGCAGTTTTCACCCAGCCTATGAAGGCGGGACGACACTACGGAAGATGGGTATATGACGACGGGAAGCGAAAGAAGGTTCAGGCTCCAATCACCTTCCGCGCTTCCGCCAGTGCCGCATCCACCTTGGCCACGTCCTTGCCACCGCCGCGGGCAAAGTCCGGCTTGCCGCCGCCTTTGCCACCCACGATGGGGGCGATGCTCTGGATGATCTTGCCGGCCTGCACTTTGGCTTGATGCTCCTTCGCCACGCTGGCGATCAATGCCACGCTCCCGCCGCCAGTGGCAGCAAGAACGACGATGCCATTGAAGGTGCCTTTCAGCGCTTCAGCCACACCCACGGCGTAGTCGGCATCCACGTCACCGAGGTTGGTGATGATGGTGTTGTTCGCGGCGGTGGCGATGAGGTCCTTGGCCTTCACAGCGGCTTCGCGTTGCTGGGCGGCTTTGAGGTTCTTTTCGAGTTCCTTCTGCTGCGTGAGGAGTTGATCGAGCTTCTTTTCCAAATCGGCGGCACCTTGGGCGCTGACTTTGCCGGCGAGGAGCTTGAGCAGGTCCGCATCCGCACGTGCAGCGTTGTAGGCTTCGAGTCCGGCGATGGCTTCGATGCGGCGCACGCCGGAGGCCACGGCGCTTTCGCTGACGAGGCGGAACAGGCCGATCTCGCCGGTGCCACGCGTGTGCGTGCCGCCGCAGAGTTCCATGCTCCAGCCGTCCAGCTTGTTGCGCTGACCACCGATCTGCACCACGCGGACGAGGTCGCCATACTTCTCGCCAAACAGCGCCATGATGCCGCTGTTGGCCTTCGCTTCCACGTAGGGGACTTCGGTCCAGGAAACCGGATCATTCGCCACGATACGCTCGTTCACCAGACGCTCGATGTCGCTGAGCTGCTGCGCGGTGAGCGCGGCGCTGTTGAAGTCAAAGGTCAGCTTGTCCGGCGTCACGCTGGAGCCCTTCTGCGTGGCATCCTTGCTCACGACTTCATGCAATGCCCAGTGCAGGATGTGCGTCACCGTGTGATGGCGCTCGATGGCATGGCGGCGCGGTGCGTCCACGATGAGCTTCACCGTGGCGTCCACCGCAGGCGCTTCGTCGCCTTCCAGGAAGTGCAGCCAGGTGTTGCCGACCTTGGAGGTGGCGCTGATCGGATACGTGTTGGCACCAAGAATCAACTGACCCGCATCGCCGATCTGCCCGCCCATTTCAGCGTAGCAGGTGGAGACATCGAGCACGACGGCGGTCTTGTCCTTCATCTCGACGACTTCGAGAACTTTGACGTCGGCTTCGAGGTGGTCATAGCCAATGAACTTCGTCGGAGCTTTGGTTTCGATTTCGGAGACGGAGACCACCTGCTTGTTCTTCTTGCCGGCTTCACGGGCGCGCTGCTTCTGCTCTTCCATCAGTTCATTGAACGTAGCCACGTCAATTGGAAGACCGACTTCACGAGCCATGAGTTCAGTAAGGTCAAAAGGGAAACCTTCCTGATCATAAAGACGAAACGCCAATGCTCCTGAAAGCATCTTTGTGACGGAGCCATCATCGTTACGTTTGGAAACCACCAACTCTCCCTTGCTACCCTTTGACCAGGTCATACCATCACTTCCCTTGGATGGATTAGTATCCTGCGAACGTGCTCCAGCGACTGCTTCTTCAAAAAGCGCGATCCCCTTGTCCAAAGTCCGGTTAAAGCTCTCCTCCTCCAGCTTCAGCACGCTCTTGATCTGCTCCTTCTTCGTTCGCACTTCCGGGAACACATCCCCCATCTGTGCCGCGAGGACATCGACGAGCTTGTAGAAGAACGGCTCCTTAAACTCCAGCGTGCGGCCGTATTTCACGGCGCGGCGGAGAATACGGCGGAGGGTGTAGTTGCGGTCGCTGTTGCCGGGCTGGATGCCGTCGGCGATGGCAAACGAAAGCGTGCGCAGGTGGTCGGCAATGACGCGGAAGGCGACGTCGATCTTCTCCTGCTCGGTCACGGGCACCACATGCCCTTGCTCATTCGCCTTCGGCAGCGTGCTCGCGTACGTTTTGCCGCTGAGCTTGGTCAGCTCATCAAAGATCGGCTTGAAGACGTCGGTGTCGTAGTTGCTGATCTTGGCGTTTTCAAAGTCCGTGAAGCCCTTGGTGCCCTGGATGATGGAGCAGACGCGCTCAAAGCCCATGCCGGTGTCCACGTGCTGCGCTGGGAGCGGGACGAAGCTGCCATCCGGGTTGGCGTTGTATTGAATGAAGACGTTGTTCCAGATCTCGATGCAGCTCGCGTCGCTGCCGTTGACGAGCTTGGCTCCGGCGCGCTGGCGGTCTTCGTCGAGGTTCGGAGCGCCGGGAGTGAGGTCGATGTGGATCTCGGTGCAGGGGCCGCAGGGGCCGGTGTCGCCCATCATCCAGAAGTTGTCCTTCTTGTTGCCGTTGACGATGTGGATGTCGGGATCGAGGCCGATGCTGCGGAATTTTTCGGCCCAGATGTCCCAGGCTTCCTGGTCGCGCTCAGCAGGGTCGCCTTGGCCGGGCTGGTAGATGGTGGCGAAGACGCGGGTCGGCGGGAACTTCCAGCGCTCGATCACGAGCTCCCAGGCCCAGGAAATGGCCTCCTTTTTGAAGTAGTCGCCAAAGGACCAGTTCCCCAGCATTTCGAAAAGCGTGTGGTGGTAGGTGTCCAGGCCCACGTCCTCGAGGTCGTTGTGCTTGCCGCCGGCACGGATGCACTTCTGCGTGTCCGCCGCACGGGTCGGCAGGCCCTTGTGCAGCACGCCGGGCCAGGTGTCCACATCGGCACTGCGCTCACCGAGGAAGATGGGCACAAACTGGTTCATGCCCGCGTTCGTGAAAATGCGTGCGCCATCGCGGCTGGTGTAGCCCACGTTGTCACTGGGGACGATGGTGTGCTGCTTCTCCTTGAAGAAGTCGAGGAAGCTCTGGCGGATCTGGGCGGCGGTGGGGACGGCGGACATGGCTGGAAAAGGGAGCGCGGATGTTAGCGGGAGGAAGCCGAAGGTAAAGGCGCGGTTTGCCTGCAAAAAAACGTGGGAGCAGCCACCCGACTGGGAATCAAGCCTTTGCATGCGGGCTGGAGAGAGCCCAAACGGCATGGCAGCAAAAAGTTTGTAAAATTACTATAAATAAAGTAATATTTAGAAAGATTTAGTCTGCAGATGACCCACGCCGCCTTCAAATTCCACAAAACCGGCCCTTCCGCCTCCGGATTCAGCCTGATAGAGATGCTCCTCACCATGGTCATTCTTTCCATCGTCATGAGCATCGCCATGATGACCATGGGCAGCGCTCGGCAGGGGGCGGAGGATCAGAAGGACAAGCGCAATGCGCAGGAAATTGCCAGCGTGGCGGCCATGGCCAACGCGGCCGGAGCGAGTTTCATCGTGCCGGGCGACCCGGAGGCCACCATTTACAAACTGCGCGATGGCACCGCACCGGATACCGGCGCCTTTCGCGGGCGCACCTTTAGAATCCCGGACATGCACGACACGGAGATCCAGGGGGCCATGCGATTTCTGGCGCTGAATGACACGGATCTGCAGTACCGCCAGGATGGCAGCACCGGCCCGTAAGACGGGATGACGGGAAAAGATCGTCTCCGCCTCAGCGCCGCCACTCGCATGGAGAATGCCGCTCCCAGTCAAGATCGGCCCATCTACGGCGTATCACAGAGCGTGATCCGTCTTTTCATCACTCTTCCTCTCGTTGCCTCTGCCATGGCGGAGCCTGCACCGCGCCCCATTCATTTCTCCAAGGAGATCCGCCCCATCCTGAGCGAGAACTGCTTTTTCTGCCACGGCCCTGATGAAAAGAAGCGCGAGGCCGGCCTGCGCCTCGATGACGAAACCAGCGCCAAAAAGAACCACGAAGGCACCACAGCGGTGGTGCCGGGGCATCCTGAAAAAAGCGCCCTGCTGGAGCGCATCCTCAGCAAGGACGCCGACGAGGTCATGCCGCCGCCCAAGCAGCACAAAACCATCTCCCCGGCACAGATCGCCCTTCTGACCGAATGGATCAAACAGGGCGCGCCCTGGGGGAAGCACTGGAGCTATGAAAAGGTGGTGAAACCAGCCGTCCACGCAGGCTCCAAACAGCCCGTGGACGCCTTCCTCCTGCAGCGCCTGACTCAGGAAGGCCTCAAGTATTCGCCCCAGGCCGACACCGCCACGCTGATCCGCCGCGTCGCGCTCGATTTGACCGGCCTGCCGCCCACGCTCGCAGAGCTCGATTCCTTGGCCAAGCAGCCCTACGACAAGATCGTCGATCATTACCTCTCCCTCCCCGCTTACGGCGAGCATTGGGCACGGCAGTGGCTCGATCTCGCACGCTACGCGGACAGCTCCGGCTACCCCAGCGACCAGCCGCGCGAGATCTGGGCCTACCGCGACTGGGTGGTGCGCGCGCTGAATTCAAACATGCCGTTTGATCAGTTCACCATCGAGCAAAACGCCGGCGATCTGCTGCCCAATCCGACGGACGACCAGCTCATCGCCACCGCCTTCCACCGCAACACCATGACGCAGAACGAAGGCGGCACCGACGACGAGGAATTCCGCAACGCCGCCATCATCGACCGCGTCAACACCACCTTCGCCGTCTGGATGGGCACCACCATGGCCTGCGCCCAGTGCCACACGCACAAGTTTGATCCCATCACGATCAACGAGTACTTCCAGTTCTACGCCTTCCTCAATCAAAGCGCCGACAGCGACAAGAAGGACGAAGTGCCCCTGCACAGCTTCGACACCCGCGAGCTGATCCAGCAGCGCACCAATCTGAAAAAGGAGATCGACACTTTGGAGCAGAAGTTCACCTCCCCTGCCCCCGCATGGCTCGCCGGGCTCGATGCCTGGGACCAGGGTTTTGCCCGCGATCTCGGCTGGCAGACACCGCAGCCGGCCAAGGTGACGACACAATCGAAACAAACCGCCACCATCGCCGCTGGCGGCACCGTTTCGATCCCCAAAAACAGCGACAAAGACAGCTATACGATCGAATTGCCCGCCACCGGCGACAAACTCAGTGCCCTGCGCATCGAAACCATTCCAGTCGCCGGTTTCGGCAATTTCGTCCTCACCGACGTGAAAGCGGAAGTCGTGCCGCCAGACTCCAAACAGGCACCGCAGGCCCGCTATGTGCGCATCGAATTGCCCGGTGAGAAAAAGATGCTGCAGCTGGCCGAAGTGCAGGTGTTCAGCGGCAGCGAGAATATCGCACCCGCCGGCACCGCCACCCAGAGCAGCCTCTACACCGATGCTGCCGCCAAGCGCGCCATCGATGGCAACACCGAGGGCGAGTACGCGAAACGGAGCGTGGCTCACACCGCCGGCACCGACAACGATCCCTGGTGGGAAGTCGATTTGAAAGCCGCCAAACCGGTGGACCGCGTCGTCGTGTGGAACCGCACCGATGGCGGCGTGGGCACGCGCCTTGATGGCTTCCGCGTTTTGGTGCTCGATGACAAACGTCAGATCCTGTGGAAGAGCGAAAACACTCCTGCACCTGCGAAAGACAAAGCCTTCACCATCAGCGGCCCGGTCGCCGTGAGTTTCACCACCGCGCTGGCCGATTATGAGCAGAGTGGTTTTACTGCTGCCTCCATCTTGAAGCCGAAGGATAAAAAACAACAGGGCTGGGCCGTCTCAGGTGCCGCCGACAAGCCGCACACACTCACCCTGCTGGCCTCATCTCCGGTGGTCGTTCCCTCCGGCTCCAAGCTTCGCATCACCCTCGCTCAAAACAGCGAGTTCAAGCAGCACACCCTCGGCAGCTTCCGCCTCAGCTACACAGGAGACGCCCGTGTGCAGCAGGTCACCAAAGTGCCGCAGAATGTGGTCGCCGCGCTCGCTCAGGCCAAGGACAAACGCACGGCCGCGCAGCAGCAGACGGTGGTGGGGTACTTCGTGCGCAATGTATCCAAAGCCTCCGCTGCGGAGCGCACGCGCCTCGCCGCCGCGAACAAAGAACTCGCCGCACTCAAGCCCGTCACCGTACCCATCATGCGTGATCTGGATCCCAAGCAGCGCCGTGTGACGAAAATCCAGCTCCGTGGCAACTGGCAGGCGCTGGGAGATGAAGTCAGCGAAGGCACGCCCGCCACCTTCAATCCCCTGCCCGCGAATGCGCCGCGCAACCGACTCACCATGGCCAAATGGCTCGTCAGCCGCGACAATCCGCTCACCGCACGTGTGACGGTGAACCGCCTGTGGGAAAGCATCTTCGGCACTGGCATCGTGCGCAGCAGCGAGGAGTTCGGCAGCCAGGGAGATCTGCCCGTGCATCCCGAACTGCTCGACTGGCTCGCCGCCGAACTCATGGACAGCGGCTGGGACATCAAGCACATGCTCAAGCTCATGCTTACCAGCCAGGCCTACCAGCAGAGCACCAAGACCACTCCGGAACTCAACGAACGCGATCCTGACAACCGCCTCCTCGCACGCGGCCCACGCTTCCGCCCCACCGGCGAGCTTCTGCGGGATCAGGCACTCGCCGTCAGCGGCCTGCTCAGCGCCAAAATGTACGGCCCTCCCGTGCGTCCGCTGACTCCCAATCTCGGCCTTACCACCGCCTTTGGCCGCAGCAACGACTGGACGATCAGCCTCGGCGAGGATAAGCACCGCCGCAGCCTCTACACGGAAGTCCGCCGCAACAGCCCCTACGCCAGCTTCACCACCTTTGATGCTGGCAACCGCGAAGTCTGCATGATTCGCCGCAGCCGCACCAACACCCCGCTGCAGGCGTTTGTGACTTTGAATGACCCCGTCTTCATCGAGACCAATCAAGCCATGGCCCGCCGCCTCGTCGCCGAAGCCAAGACCCAGCCCGAGCGTCTCGCCCTCCTCTTCAAACTCTGCCTCTCACGCACTCCGAATGCGCATGAAACTTCATCTTTGACGCAGCTTTACAACGAAACCCTCGCCACCTACCGCGCTGACCCAGCGGATGCCACCAAGATGGCCACCGACCCTCTCGGCCCCGCCCCCAAAGACGCCGACATCGCCGAACTCGCCGCATGGACGACCATCGCGAATGTGGTGATGAACCTCGATGAGTTTTTGATGCGTCGTTAATTTGAACCTGATTTCCCCATGAACCCCATCACTCACGACACCCTCCAGCTCAAAACGCGCCGCCAGTTCCTCGGCAATGCGGGGCAGTTCAGCCTGGGAGCCATCGCCATGCATGCGATGCAGCAGAAGGCGGGAGCCAGTGCGGCAGCGGACAATCCGCTGGCACCCAAGAAGTCGCAGTATGCGCCGAAGGCCAAGCGCGTGATCTACCTGCACATGTCAGGTGCCCCGCCGCATCTCGATCTGTTTGATTACAAACCGGAGCTCGTGAAGCGCAGCGGCCAGGACTGCCCGGACTCGATTCTCAAAGGCCGCCGCTTCGCCTTCACCACCGGCGTGCCCAAGCTCATGGGCACACCGCGTACCTTTGCGCGCTACGGCAAAGGCGGCGTCACGATGAGCGATGCCTGCCCAAACTTCCACACCATCGCCGATGAGATGTGCCTGATCCGCTCCATGAACACGGATCAGTTCAATCACGCCCCGGCGGAGCTGCTGCTCTTCACCGGCCATGCGCGCCAGGGCCGCCCCTCCATGGGTTCATGGGCCACCTATGGTCTGGGTACAGAGAATCAGGATCTGCCGGGATTCGTCGCCCTCATCTCCAGCGGCACACAGCCCAGCGGCGGCCAGGGCTGCTGGGGCAGCGGCTTCATCCCCAGTGTGTATCAGGGCGTGCAGTGTCGCAGCAAGGGCGATCCCGTCCTCTTTGTGAGCGATCCCGCCGGCATGAACCGCGCCATGCGCCGCAAGACGCTGGATGCCCTGCAGGATCTCAATCAGCAGCAGGTCGCCGAATTCGGCCATCCCGAGACCGTCACGCGCATGGCCCAGTATGAACTCGCCTTCCGCATGCAGACCAGCGTGCCCGAGGTCATGGACATCTCCAAGGAGCCGCAGCACGTCATTGAAGCCTACGGCGCCAAACCCGGCGAGGCCAGCTTCGCCAACAACTGCCTGCTCGCACGCCGCCTCATTGAAAAAGGCGTGCGCTTTGTGAACCTCTTCGACTGGGGCTGGGACTTCCACGGCACCAGCGAAGGCAGCGGCATCACCACCGGTCTCACCGCCAAAATGGCCGCCACTGACAAGCCTGTGGCCGCACTCATCAAAGACCTCAAGCAGCGCGGTCTGCTGGACGACACCCTCGTCATCTGGGGCGGCGAATTCGGCCGCACCCCCTTCCGCGAAGGCCGCACCGCCGCCAGCAAAGTACTCGGCCGCGATCACTACCCCGACTGCTTCTCCCTCTTCATGGCCGGTGGCGGCGTGAAGGGCGGCTTTGAATACGGCAGTACGGATGAACTCGGTTTCAGCGTCGCTGAAAACAAAGTCCACGTGCACGACTTCCAGGCCACCGTGATGCACCTGCTCGGCTTCGATCACGAACGCCTCACCTACCGCTTCCAAGGCCGCGACTACCGCCTCACCGACATCCACGGCCACGTGGTGAAGGATATTCTGGCGTGATTTTAATGCTCTGACGAGCGTGGATTGGCAAACCCGTATCGTCCGCCGTAGTGGATGCGTTCGTGTCTTTCCTGCGCCATGGTTGGATTGATGAATTTTGCCGGCTTCTGAAAGTGCTCATAAGCCAGACGCAGCTGTATGGCTGCTTCAAGCTCATTCACTCCACCAGTCCCCGTGCCAAGACCGGGACACGCTAGAGTTTTGATCTGCCTTGCCTCAACACGATTGTGCCGATGCACCGCGGTGAGTGAGGCCCACAGGGCCAGATAAACATGGTCCGTGCCTTGGATGTTCATAGGGACTCGCATCGTGGGTGCGTGCGCCACAAAAGGATGTGCTGCATGATCTGTCGGAATGAGCATGCAGGTGCCAACCGGTTGTTCGCCAAGGTAGTCATCGAGGATCTGCTGTTGAACGCGCTCCATGACGTGCCTGCCAAAATAACGCACGACTGCTAGGTCCATTCCTGCGTCCATCAAACCAAAGGAATTGCCCGCAGTGATCACGCAATCAAACACAGGCAGATCTTCGAAACGCCCATTCACGATCTCGACTTCGGGATGAGTGCGGAATTCCCAGCGCAGCACGTCACAAAACTCTTTTCCTCTATCGACGAAAATCAATCGCATATTGGGTTGGCGGTTAAGTTTCAGAGCGCGCGAGATGCTCCCTACCCCCCCTGCACTGGCGGCATGATCGCCACTTCACCGCCATCATGCAGCGGCTCATCTCTTTTCACGTAGGTCTGGTCCAGCGCCAGCAGCAGGCTGTTCTGCCAGTCGCGCAGCTTCGGCCAGCGGGCTTCGATCTGAGCGAGGAGGTCGCCCATCGTGGCACCGGCGGGTACATCGAGAGCGATTTCATCCGTGCCGGTGATGTCACGCAGGACGGAGAAAAAGAGCACGCGCAGCTTCATGACGCGGGATTCGGGTTGAGGATGCCGATGCAGGGCAGATTGCGGAAGCGACCCTGGTAGTCCATGCCGTAGCCCACGACGAATTCGTCGTCGATCTCAAAGCCTGCATCGTCCAGCGCCACATGGCTCAGGCGCTGCCGCCGCTTGCTCAGCAGCACGCAGGTGCGCAGGGAGGCGGGCTGCTGGGCGAGGAGGCGTTCGGAAATGGCGCTGAGCGTGAGCCCGGTGTCGAGGATGTCATCAAGCAGGAGCACGTCCTGACCGTGGATGTCGAAGTTGGCGGGCCAGCTCACCTTCACCTCGCCCGTGGTGGCGGTGCCTCCCTGGTAGCTGCTGGCGCTCAGGGTGTACAGTCGCACGGGCATTTCGAGTTTGCGCAGCAGATCGGCCACAAAGAAAAGTCCGCCATCCATCAGCGCCACCACGGTGACCACTTTGCCGGTGAGTTCCGCATTCAACCGCGCAGCCATGGCGTCCACCCGGGCGCTGATTTGCGCCGGGGTGAGCAGGATGCGTTCGAGATCTTGGATGACGCCGGTGACGGAGGAGGGCATAGAAACAAAAGTATGCGTAAAGGCCAAAGCTGACGTAGCGCAGGCCGCGCCGCACGCGTTTCTTGTAACCTGCATGAACCCGACTGACAAACCGAACCTGCCTGACCTGCGCGTGAGTTACGATCAGGGCGAACTCGATGAACACAGCGCCCCGGCCGATCCCGTGGAGCTCTTCACCCACTGGATCAACGACGCCCTCGCTCACAAGCTGCCGGAGCCCAATGCCATGAGTCTGGCCACCAACGGCCTCGATGGCACCCCGACCGTGCGCACCGTGTTGCTCAAAGGCATCGACGAGCGCGGTTTTCACTTCTACACCAACTACGAAAGCCGGAAGGGCCAGGAGATCGCCGCCGATTCACGTGCCTCTGCCTGCTTCCTCTGGACGGACCGCCATCATCAAGTCTGCCTCAAAGGCACCATGTCCAAGCTGGATCGCGCCGACGCGGAAAAGTACTTCGCCAGCCGTCCCTACGGGCATCAAATCGGTGCCTGGACCTCGGCCCAGAGCGTGGAAATTCCCGGCCGCGAGTGGCTGGAGCAGCGCGATACCGAATTCAAGGCGCAATACCCCGAGGGCCAGGTCCCCTGCCCCCCGCACTGGGGTGGCTACACCCTGCTGCCCTACGAAATCGAGTTCTGGCAGGGCCGCGTCAGCCGCCTGCACGACCGCATCCGCTATCGCAAAGAAAACGGCGTGTGGGTCAAAGTGCGCCTGAGTCCGTAAGGCCCCCTCCAAGGAGCGGCACTTGCCAAGTGCCGCAGTTGGCGGCTTGGAGTCTTCCGCTTGCCGCAGGAATGCAAAAAACGAGAAAGCTCCTTGCCTTTCATTGTTTTCAGTTTTTAATGAAACCGTGAGCAACGAACTACCAGCATGGGAAAAAGCCCGCGAGGAATTCGTGGTCCAGTGGGGTTCGCTCGGCACCCAGTGGGGCATCCCCCGCACCATGGCCCAGATTCACGCCCTGCTCATGACCGCCCCGGAACCCATGTGCACGGATGATGTCATGGAGCGCCTGGAGATCAGTCGCGGCAATGCTCACACCAATTTGAAGGATCTCGTCGGCTGGAACCTCGTTCGCATCATCACCAAGAAGGGCGACCGCAAGGAGTACTTCGAGGCCGAAAAAGACGTCTGGAAGATCTTCATCACCATCTCGAAAGAGCGCAAACGCCGCGAGATCGAGCCCGCCATCCACCTCCTCCGCGACTGCGCCGCCCGCACCAAGGACGAAGCCGTCGGACCCGGCAAGGACTTCCACCAGCAGATGCAGGACCTCGACGAATTCCTCAGCTTCGGCGTCAAAGTCGCCGACACCGTGATCTCCATGAAGCACGCCTCCGCCCTGCAGTGGGCCATGCGCCTCCTCGGCTGATTTTTTCATGCCTGTATATTTCACAAATAACTGAAAATTCAGAATAAACAGTTTCACTCAACCCAAACTCAAACCACACACCGCCATGAACCACACCGTCATCACCTACAGCCTCTACCTCATCCTCGCCGTCAGCATGACGGTCTGGGTCGCGCGCACCCTCCACAAAAGCGGCCGCATCTTCCTCGTGGACTGCTTCCACGGAAACACCGACCTCGCAGACAGCGTCAATCACCTGCTCGTCGTCGGCTTCTACCTCATCAACATTGGCTTCGTCTCGCTCTACCTCAAGACCACCGAGGAGATCGAGGCCGCCCGCGGCGTCTTTGAGGCGCTTAGCGGCAAGATGGGCGTCGTGCTCCTCATGCTCGGCGGCATGCACTTCTTCAATCTCTACGTCTTCACCCGCATGCGCCGCCGCGCCACCCTGGCCAACCTGCCGCCGCCCGTTCCCGCGATGCATCGCGTCAGCAAAGCCAATGACATCCTGGACACCCTGTGATGAAAACCTTCCTGCGAAAACTGAAGCTCTCGTTCCTCGCGATGTTGTGCGGCTGGATTGCGTGCAATGTCGCGTGGTGGGTGGGAGAGTTCTGGCACAGCGAGCGGGCATATCCCGTTGCATTGTATGAGATAGCCCTTCTGGGAGTCAGCTCCTGGTTTGTGATCCTGGGTTCATGGCTTGTGATTTTTCTACCATTGGATGCGAGCATTCCTGAGACATCGAAACTGAGAAGACCTGCCACGGCACCCCTCTACGGATTCCTTGCACCTCTCGTCTTGATGGCGTTGATCTTTGTGTGCAATGCGCAGGACCGCATTTCAGCACAAGGTCTGCTCAAAACCATTCGCATGGACCTGGGCATGGATGTGCTGCGCTTTGTTATCGCAACTTGTGTGGCAGTGACGGTGGCAGCCTGGGCCAGGGCTTTAATGGACAAACCAAACCGGAGCCAAACGCCATGAACACCCTCACCATCTTCTACGATGCCCGCTGCGGCCTGTGCTCGCGCTTCCGCCGCTGGATGCTCGATCAGGCCGCGTATGTGCGGCTCCAGTTTCTGCCCTACGACTCGCCCCAGGCGCTGCGCCTCTGCCCGGCTCTTCCCAGCCTGCGTGCCGATCAGGAAATCGTCGTCATGGGCGATGACGGCTCCCTCTGGCAGGGGGCCGGCGCGTGGGTCACCTGCCTGTGGGCGTTGTACGACTTCCGCGAGTGGTCGCTCCGCCTCGCCAGTCCCACCCTGCAGCCCATCGCCCGCAAGGTCGTGCACTGGATCTCGACCAATCGCATCACCCTCTCGCGCCTCCTCCACCTGCACAGCGACGACGACATCAAACGCCTGGTCACCGACGTCACCTGCGACACCGGGACATGTGCTCTTTAGCCATTCCGCCCAGCGGTGAAACACATTCACGGCACTCTGCGAAAGGCGCCAGCATAGTGGTCCGCACAGTCCTCTGTGCGGGATCCGCCACACCCCACCAACCGCGCACCTCCCCACCGCTTATTCCCCCCCAGCGCCATTCCCATCCATTCGCGGATATTCGCGCCCATTCGCGTTGCCATCCTTCCCCCACTCGAATCCCCTCTTGAACGAACCCTTGCGTCTGCGCTGTAATGCCTTCATGCCATTCCTCCGCAGCCTGCTCATCCTCGGCACCCTCGCCGTCAGCCTCCACGCCGCCGAGGACAAACTGCGCCTCGTGCGCGAAACCGATGCCCTGACCCCCGAGCAGGAGCGCGCGGGACTCCACGTGCCGCCGGGCTTCACCGTGCAGCTCTTCGCCGGCGAGCCCATGATCAACAAGCCCATCAATATGGCCTTCGACGCACGCGGCCGTTTGTGGGTTTCCTCCACCGTCGAGTACCCTTACGCCGCCGACAAAAGCCGCTGGTCCGATCCCGAAGGCACCCGCGTCAAAGACAGCCGCGATGCCATCAAGATCCTCGAAGACACCGATGGCGACGGCAGGGCCGACAAAGTCACCGACTTCGCCGACGGCCTCAACATCCCCACCGGCGTGCTCCCCTGGCACAAGCCCGAGCACAAGGCCGGATGCATCGCTTGGAGCATCCCCAACATCTGGTACTTCGCCGACACCGACGGTGACGACAAAGCCGACCACCGCGAAATCCTCTTCGGTCCCCTCGGCTACGAAAAAGACACCCACGGCATGTGCAGCAGCTTCCGCATGGGCCTCGACGGCTGGGTCTACGCCACCCACGGCTTCAACAACACCAGCCACATCAAGGCGAAGGACGGCAGCTCGCTCGATCTCCACAGCGGCAACGTCTTCCGCTTCCGCCCCGACGGCTCACGCGTGGAAATCTGGACGCACGGCCAGGTCAACCCCTTCGGCCTCTGCTGGGACCGCTTTGGCAATCTCTACAGCGCCGACTGCCACAGCTCTCCCATCTACCAGCTCATTCGCGGCGCCTGCTACCCCAGCTTTGGCAAACCGGACGACGGCCTCGGCTTCGCCCCCGTCATGTGCCAGCACAGCCACGGCTCCACCGGCATCTGCGGCATCGTTTACATCGACGGCGGCGTCTGGGGCCCCGAGTGGGACGACCACATGCTCGTCGGCAACTGCGTCACCTCCCGCGTAAACCACGACACCGTCACCTTCTCCGGCTCCACGCCGAAAGCCAACGAACAGCCCGACTTCATCACCAGCGACGACCCCTGGTTCCGCCCCGTCGATCTCCAACTCGGCCCCGACAACGCTCTCTACATCGCCGACTTCTACAACAAGATCATCGGCCACTATGAGGTGCCGCTGGACCATCCCGGGCGTGATAAAGAGAGAGGGAGAATTTGGCGGGTGGTGAAGGATGACCACGCCAAATCCCTGACCGATTGTCAGCTGGAAACATTGTCGGACAAGGAACTGGCGCAGCAGCTGGAGTCCCCCAACCTCGGACGCCGCTATCTTGCGGGAGAGCAGATTTGCCAGCGAGGCGAGGCAGCGTTCGAAGCGGTTGTTTCAGTCATACCTCAATCGAGCCCCAGAATTCCGCCGGCTCCAGGAATGTCACTGCGCATGGCCCATGGACTTTGGATCGGCGCTCGGTTTGGCAAAGCGGGAGCAAGCCCGTTCAAGCGCATCGAGTCGCTCGATCTCCTGAACTCGGCCCACTGCTACAAGGTCCTGAGTGCCTTCAGGGATCAGACAGCAGTTCCCGGTTATTTCGCACACGTCCGGCCTGTGTTTGATCATGTCAATGTTCCAGGAGTAAACAGCTCTGCTGGGATCACAATACAAATTGGAAGCGCCATCAGTGAGGCAACGCAACTCAAATTGAAAAATGGCAAAATGACTGAAACCCGAGATTCTGCGGAAAACCGCAAGGCAAAGATCGAGTGCCTCGGTGCTTCTGAAGATCCGGGCGCTGCACAGGAGCTGCAATCTTTGCTTTCTGTCGGAGCCAGGGAGAACGACCCCACGATCACGCTGACGACCAAGATCGCCTTGAGGCGAGTTCTCTCCCTGCCCGGGAACTTCAAGGCTCTGTCTCCCGACGCTACAGGTGCCGCCGAGGTTGTCCTGGCCACGCCAAATGCCGAAGCCAGCGCCTGGCTGTGGCGGATGGAAACTCTAGACTCGAAAAGCTCCATGGCGCGGCCTTTGATTCTCGGACACGTCGCTCGTTATGGTGACCCGGGGCTGTTGAAATCCGCGCTTTCAAAGGAACATCAGGAACGCGCCACGAAGTCATCTTCAGCTCAGCTTGAAATGATTCAGGCCATCCACAACGGCCTCAGCGAACGCGGTGCCCCCGCCAATCCCGAGTTGCTCCAATGGGCCCAGCAGCTCGCCACACAGATCCTCGATTCCGCACCGCAGCAGCCTACCCCCGCATGGAGCTCCTCAGGCGATGCCATATGGTCTTTGCAGCCACGCCAATGCACCGACGGCATTCAGGCCCAGGTGCTGCAGAGCATGGCGAAAGGCGGTGGCGATGAGGAAAAGCGCACAGGCATTCTCAAATCCAAAGACTTCGCCGCACCCGCCAAACTCGTCGTGTGGATCAACGGCCATCGCGGACCACCCACCAGCAAGGCGCACGACAAAAACCTCGTGCGTGTGGTGGACGCACAAAGCGGTGCCACGCTCGCCAGCCTTTTTCCACCCCGGCACAACGACTGCCGGCGCGAGGAGCTCGACCTCTCCGCACACACCGGCAAATCCGTGCGCCTGGAGATCGTCGATGGCGACGACGGCAAAGCCTACGCCTGGCTCGGCATCACACGCATCGAACCCGCCGTGGTCAGCGTGAACGATTTCCAAAGCGAGGACAGCACCCGCAGCGCGCTCAAGACCCTCGCCATGATGCTCCAGCACACCGCTCCCGCCGCATTGCGCGAAAAACTTGCTGCCTACCTGCCGCCACGCCCCGCGCCACCACCGTTGCCCGTTTCACCCGAGCAGCGCCTGCAGCTTGATGCCCTCATCGCCACCCGCTCTGCCGCCTATGCCAAAGCCAAGCCGGACATCGCCGCAGGCAAAACCGTCTTCACCGCCAACTGCGCCGTGTGTCATCAGATCCGCGGCACCGGCGGCCTCATCGGCCCGCAGCTCGATGGCATTGGCGCACGCGGCCCCGAGCGCCTGTGCGAGGACATCCTCGATCCCAACCGCAACGTGGACGCCCACTTTCACCTGCACACCCTTACCCTCAAAGACGGCAGCACCCTCAGCGGCTTCCTCAAAGGCGAAGCCGGCCAGGTCCTCATCCTCGCCGACGCCGCAGGCCAGGAACAGCGCATCTCCAAAAACGACCTCTCCAAAGACACCCCCACCCCCATGTCCCTCATGCCCCCCGTCTTCGGTCAAACGCTGGACGAGAAGAGCTTCATCAATCTTCTCGGCTACCTGATCAACGAGAAGGCCGCCCCAAAATGACCCACCACCCGCTGCCATGAGATACCTTTTGATCGGCGTGACACTCCTCAGTGCCGCTCTCGCCGCCGAAGCCCTCAAACCCCATCCCAAGGCTCTCGCCAACATCCACCCTCCCGGAGAGGTGGATCGCCCTGAGATGGTCCAATACATCGTGGTAGATCCGGCCACACTGCCCGGCATCGTCGTGGACGAAACCAGCGCCGAGCTCGTCGGCGACTGGCAGTACTCCACCCACACACCGCCCTACGTCGGCCTCGGCTACCTGCACGACATGAAGGCGGGCAAAGGCACCAAGTCCGTCACCTTCACCCCCACGCTGCCCGCAGCAGGCTGGTATGAAGTCCGCCTCGCCCATTGCTACAACATCCGCCGCTCCACCAAGACCCCCGTCACCATTCACCACGCCGATGGTGAAACGAAAGTCGTCATCAATCAGCAGCAGGAGCCCCCGCACGCCCGTCTCTTCCGCACGCTCGGCACCTTTCGCTTTGAAGCAGGCCGCACTGGCTGGGTGCGCGTGTCCAATGAAGGCACTGAGCCGGACAAAGTGGTGATTGCCGATGCCGTGGAATTTCTGCCGGTGGCGGGGAAATGACCGGCAATCTTCCTCCTTCTCTTACTCATACTCCTCCTCCCGGAAGGATAACCACCCAGTGTCTCCAAACATCCGGGAGTAAGAGGAGGAGTAGAAGGAAGAGGAAGATGAGCGAGCGCAAATTTTTCCGCGTTTACACAAGGCCACAAAAAAGCCGGGGGTCTTGCGACACCCGGCTTCAAAGTGTGGACAGATCTTAATCGTCCTCGGCTTCGGCAGCAGCGGCCTTTTTCCGCTTCTTCTTGCCGCCAGCATTGCGCAGCGCCTTGGGAATCGGGTCTTCCTTCTTCTGCAGCGCACGGCGCAGCTTGCGCAGCGCGATGTTTTGCAGCTGACGGATACGCTCGCGCGTGACGCCGAACTCCTGACCGACTTCTTCCAGCGTGCGCGGCTTCTGGCCGGCGAGGCCGAAGCGGGCGTCGATGATCTTGCGCTCGCGCTCATCAAGAACCGTCAGCAAGCCGTCGAGCTGGCTGTGCATGTTCTTGTGCGAGAGCAGGTCGAACGGGGTCTGGGCGTTTTCGTCGCCCACGATTTCGCCGAATTCCGTGCTGTCGTCGTCGCTGATCGGCGCATCGAGCGAGGCCGGGCGCATGGAGGCGACCTTGAGCTGGCTGAGCTTGGCACGATCAATGCCGATTTCTTCGGAGAGTTCGTCGTCGGTGGGCTCGCGGCCCAGTTCTTCGGACATCGCCATGGCCACACGGCGCATCTTGCTGATCTTGTCCACCATGTGGACAGGAAGGCGGATGGTCTTGGACTGGTTGGCTAGGGCGCGCTTGATGGACTGTTTGATCCACCAGGCGGCGTAGGTTGAAAGTTTGCCACCCTTGTTCGGGTCGAAGCGTTCCACGGCCTTCATCAGGCCGATGTTTCCTTCAGAAATGAGGTCGAGAAGTGGCAGACCGTAGTTGGCGTAATCCTGGGCGATCTTCACCACGAGGCGCAGGTTCGCACGAATCATGTGCGAACGGGCTTCGGGGTCGCCGCGTTTGATGCGTTCAGCAAGCTCGACCTCCTGGTCGGGAGTCAGCAAGTCAGTCTTGCCGATCTCACGCAGGTAAATCTTAATGCCTCCGTCGAGTTCCATATGAGCGTTCTAGTTGGGTAATACGATACAAGGACCAACGTCCTTGCCCCGAGCTGGGACGCAGGGGGTAGTCAGTATAAAAGCAATTTCACACTTCGCTCGTGTTTTTTGAGCAAGTTTGCGGCCAGCATAGAGGGATGGACCGGGGGAAAGTGGCACGTGTGATATAATGACAGTCTCCGTTCAACTAAACTTTCGGGTAATCGTCAACATCATTTCTAAAAAAAGTTAAGGATTGTTAATAAAATCACCTGCAAATCGGCACTTTTTCAGCTTTGAGAGTCTTGGAGTTGCCATTTTCGCTCTCATCTGGGCCGGGAGTTTGTCCTTCCTCGGTGAAGCCGCCCGCTTGACACCGCCCGCTCCTTCCCCGACTTACTGCTCCCTCAAAATTGCCATGCCCCGCCAAATTTCCTACCGCGAAGCCATCCGTGAAGCCCTTGACGAAGAAATCGCACGCGATCCCATGGTCGTGGTCATGGGCGAAGAAGTGGCCCAGTACAACGGTGCTTACAAGGTGACGGAAGGCCTCTGGGACAAGTGGGGCGACAAGCGTCTGGTGGACACCCCCATCAGCGAGGCTGGTTTCATCGGCATGGGCATCGGTGCCAGCATGCTGGGCGTGCGTCCGGTGATGGAGCTCATGTTCTGGAGCTTTTACACAGTCGCCTGGGATCAGATCGTCAACAACGGCGCGATGGTGCGCTACATGAGCGGCGGCAAGATCAACGTCCCCATCGTCATCCGCGGCCCTGCCAACGGCGGCACCAGCGTGGGTGCCACCCACTCCCACACCCCGGAAAACATCATGGCCAGCTTCCCCGGCATGAAGTGCGTCTGCCCCAGCAACGCCTACGATGCCAAGGGCCTCATGAAGGCGGCCATCCGCGACAATGACCCCGTCATGTTCATGGAGAGCACCAAGCTCTACGGCGAAAAATGGGATGTCCCCTCCAACGACGAACTGCCTGACGGCGAACTCTTCATCCCCCTCGGCCTGGCCGATGTGAAGCGCGAAGGCACCGACATCTCCCTCATTGCCCATGGCAAGGCGGTCATCACCTGTCTGGAAGCTGCGAAGATCCTCGAAGAAGAGCACGGCATCAGCGCCGAAGTCGTCGATCTGCGCACCATCCGCCCACTGGATGAAGACACCATCCTCGCCTCCGTGGCGAAAACCCACCGCGCCGTCTACGTCGAAGAAAACAAGCCCTACTGCGGCATCGGCGCCCAGATCGCCTACATGATTCAGGAGCGGATCTTTGACGAACTCGACGCCCCCGTGCAGCGCGTGTGCAGCCTCGACTCCCCCGCGATCTACAGCCCGCCGCTCGAAGCCATCCAGCTCCCCACGGCTGAAGTCGTTGTCGCCAAAGCGCTGAGCATTTTCTGATCCGTCCCCTTCCCCGCCCCCTCTCAAAACTTTTCATTCGTCTTCGCCATGCCCAAATTCATCGAAATGCCCAAGCTCAGTGACACCATGACCGAGGGGACCCTCGCCAAATGGACTGTCAAGGAAGGGGACAAAGTCACCGTCGGCAAAGCCATCGCCGACATCGAGACCGACAAGGCCACCATGGAATATGCCAGCCCGTTTGAAGGCGTGCTGCACAAGTTCATCGCCACCCCCGGCGGCAAAGTTCCCCTGGGCGCCCCGCTGGCTGTGATCCTGGAAGACGGTGAGGCTGCTCCCGCGGATCTGGACGAACTCATTGCCAAAGCAAAGGCCTCTGCGGCCCCTGCCCCGGCGGCTGAGAAAAAACCGGCCGCTTCTGCCGCCAAGGTGGCCGCTTCCGGCCCTCGTCTTCCTCTGGCCCCGCAGCACAAGAGCCGCGCCGTCGCCGGCGGTGCTGCCCTCCGCGTCAAAGCCTCCCCGCTCGCCAAAAAGGTCGCTGCGGAACGCGGTGTGGATCTCAACTCACTCATCGGCACCGGCCCTGGCGGACGCATCGTCCGTGAAGACGTCGAAAACGCCCCTGTGGGCGGCGGCTCTGCGGGTCGCGTGGCTGCTACACCGGCCATCCGCCCCGTCATTGGTCCGGAAGACGAGCGCGTGCCCACCAGCAGCATGCGCAACATCATCGCCGAGCGCCTCCTGGCTTCGAAGACTCAGATCCCGCATTTCTACCTGCAGATGGAGATCGATGCCGGCCCGCTCATGGCCTTCCGCGCCCACCTCAATGCCTCTGCTGATAAGACCGGTGGCAACAAGTACACCGTCAACGATTTCATCCTCAAGTCCGTCATTCGCGCCGCCCAGGCCCAGCCTGCGATCAACGCCGCCTGGGATGGCGATGCCATCGTGAAGTTCAAATCCGTCGGCCTTAGCGTCGCCATCGCCATTGATGACGGCCTCGTCACCCCGGTTATCAAGGAGGCGGAAAAGAAAACGCTGCTCCAGATCAGCCAGGGCGTCAAAGATCTCGCCGGCAAGGCCAAGAACAAGAAGCTCAGCCCCGATGACTTCGCTGGCGGCACTATCACCGTCTCGAACCTCGGTGCCTACGGCATCGACCAGTTCGCCGCCATCATCAATCCGCCGCAGGCCGCCATCGTGGCCATTGGTAGCATCCGCTCCGCCCCCGTCGTCAATGACAAGGGCCAGATCGTCGTCGGTCAGCGCATGTGGGTCGGACTCAGCGGTGACCATCGTGTCGTCGATGGTGCCGTCGCCGCCACCTTCCTGGCTGAAATGCGCAAGCTGCTGGAAAACCCGGCGCTGATGCTGGTGTAAGCGATGCAGATTTGTCGCAGGATGGGTGTGGCGACAGCCCGCCCGTCCTGAGCGTGTCGCAGGCATCGAATTGTTCTCGACGCCAAATACATCCAACCTACGACCTGCGTGGCAGGCGGCGCTCCAGCCAGTCCATATCTTCCGGTCGCAGAAAGCTCAGGTAGAGAGTCATCATCGCCAGGAAAAACAGCATCAGGTTGTACGACATGAGGCTGATGCCCGCATGCAGCAGGATGCCAGCGGCAAAGCCAAACCAGCGCCAGCGGGGAACCATGAGAAGAAAGGGAATCGCGAGCTCCACGAGCAGCACCAGATAGGTGACGCCTTTCAGCAGCAAGCCATAGTTCAGCACCCAGAGCCCGGGCCACCGCGCGTTGTGGGAGAGCAGGAAGAAGCTCATGAAGTCTCCGCTCATCCAGTATTCATTGTCCAGCCTTGCCAGCACGGCCTGCAGATAAATGGCCGCCAGCTGCACCTTCATCAGCGTCAGGCCATAGCACGGCACCTGCAGCTCAGGCGCCGCCCGTTTGAGTGCTCTGCGTGATCGCAACGACCAGCAGGCGGGCATGGGCGAGATCAGCACCAGAAAAGCCGTGCAGCGCAAGACCTCATCCCAGCCCACCAGGATCAGCGGTGCGCGCATGGCATAGGACACATACCAGACATACACAACCCCAGCCGCCAGCCGGGGCCACACGCCCAGCAGCAGCAGCACCATGCCGCAGCCGCTGAAAAACATGTAGTTGCTGACGGCTCCCACGTCATGGCACAGGTCAAACACAGACAGATAAGCCCCGACGGTGTACTTCCGCACGACTTCCTGATCCACCATCCCCGCATCCGTGAAGAAGATCTCACGGTCCGGCCAGATCTGCATCAAATTCAGCAGCGACACGAGCGCGAACGCGATCCGTATGCAGGCATACAAACGGGAATCCGCCGGATCCAGAAACAGGCCGGTGACACGGGCTGAAAGACTTGGTGTGCCCGTCTTCATGGAGTGGTTTGAACGTGGGTTTTTTGGGCAACAAGCGCTTCCAGCTCAAACGGACCCAGCACGGAAGGCCGCTCCACCGCGATCTCCTTGAGCGAGCGCACCCCCAGCAGGCTGCGGGTGTAGGCGGGGATCACCTCCAGGCTCACCTGGGTCCGGGGCCCGTAACGCCCGGTGCGGAGCAGCGTCTCCGCCGCACTTTTCATGTAGGACTCACGAAACACACCCCGGGTGGGGTTGAAGATGACATTGACCATCCAGTTGTTGAGCCGCACCTGGTCATGCTGGGAGAACCGCCGCAGTCCCGGCAGCACCATGCCCACCTCCTTGGGTTTTTGTCCCCGCTCCTGGACGATCAGCCGCGCTTCCGTACGGTGCATGTTCGGAATGGTCTCAAACATGTTCCAGAGCTGGTGGCAACGCGTGATGCGCTCATAAACGTTAAACACCGCAGACACATGGATCGAGTCACGCCAGCGCACGGGCAGCATGCCGAACAAAAGAAAGACCAGATGTGCCGAGGCAAAAACCACGATCATTATTTTTCGGCTGGACAGGAAGGACGCGCGCATGGGCTGTGCCGCCAAGAAAGAACCGTGATGCACCATTCATCAAACGAATAGAGCAGCATTCGGCACGTTCCTCCTCCGTCAACCAACGGACACGAACGCCCCTCGGAGCATTTGCACGGCGCGCCTCCATTCGCCTATCATGCGGCATGGAACTGCCCGATGTCATCGAACAATGCCTGAGCCTTCCCGGTGCGGAAGAAACGCAGCCCTTCGGCCCTGAAGCCCTCGTGTACAAAGTCGGCGGCAAGATGTTTGCCCTCACTTCACCGGATGAATTTCCCGCCCGCATCAATCTCAAATGCGATCCCGAACGCTCCATTGAGCTGCGCGATGAATACCAAGGCATCAAACCCGGCTGGCACATGAACAAGAAACACTGGAACACCGTCATGCTCGACGGCACCGTCCCGCCAGCTCTGGTGCGGGAGCTGGTCACCCATTCATATCAGCTCGTGGTGGATGCGCTGCCGAAGAAGGTGCGGGAGTGGCTAGCGTCAAATCATTAAAAGCTGTTGGCGAACCAACGGGTCCCAAACCTTCAGCGCCGCGCAGGTCTGGTGCTTTTAACCAAAGGGAGAATATCAATGGGATCTTGCGTGTGTGCTCCTGACTCATGGATGACCATGTATGCTGCACGATTGTCGGGATGGTGAAGATCACCATCTTGGAGAGTATAAATGATACGACCCGGTTGATGGGCCGCATGTGCCACCAGGAGCTTGAATTGTGGCAAGGTCACCCAGGCATATTTGTCAATGTCTCTCCGATAAACAAAAATCTGTCCACGATCCGTGATGTAGGAATACAAAACACCGGTATCAATCCCAGGTGTAAAAAAGGTGCGAGTATCGGGAGGGGCCTGGATCAGGGGCAGGTCTTGTGCGGGATCTTTGCCATTTTGCCCGCAGCCGGAGCAAAGGGTCACAAAGACGGTCAGCAAGAGTCGGGTGAAATGCAGCTTTGAATTCATAAAGCGAAGGTGGCTTGTATCACCCCACCACCAGCTCCACCGGACAATGATCACTGCCCATGACATCATCACGGATCGTGCATGACTTCAGCGCGGGTTTCAGCTTCTCCGAGGCCAGCCAGTAGTCCAGACGCCATCCGATGTTCTTCGCCCGTGCATCCGGCGTGCGCTGGGTCCACCAGGTGTAGCGGCCGGGATTGGGATCAAACTGGCGGAATACGTCGAGGAAGCCAGCATCCAAATGTTTGGTAAAGCTGGCGCGTTCGTCATCGCTGAAGCCGGGGTTCATGCGGTTGGATTTCGGATTGGCGAGATCGATCTCCTGATGTGCGCAGTTGAGGTCGCCGCAGGCGATGACGGGCTTGGTCTTCTCCAGCTTCTTCAAGTGCGCACGATAGGCATCGTCCCAGGAGAGGCGATAGCTGAGGCGGGCGAGCTCAGCCTGCGAGTTCGGCGTGTATACATTCACAAGGTAGAAATCTGGAAACTCGACGGTGATCAGCCGGCCCTCGCGGTCATGCTCGTCGATGCCGAAACCCAGGGTGTTCGTCTTGAAGGGCACGCGGCTGAGAATGAGCGTGCCGGAATAGCCTTTCTTCACCGCACTGTTCCAGACGGCGTTGTAGCCGCTGAACCAGCTCAGATCCACCTGCTCCTGCTGCGCCTTGGTTTCCTGCAGGCAGATGACATCGGCATCGCCGTTGAGCATGTATTCGCGGAGGCCTTTGCCGAGGGAGGCACGGATGCCGTTGACGTTGAAAGAGGTGAGTTTCATGTGAGAGCGGAGTGAAGCCGGAAACGCTGCGCAGGAAAGGAGGGAATCAGAGAAGGTTGCGAATCGTGGCGTCCGCAGCTCTGAATGCGGCATGAGTTTTGACCTGCTGGCACCGCATTACCGCTGGATGGAGGCCTTATGCGCTGGCGGGCAGTTGCAGCGCTGCCGCACGGCCTTGCTGGGGGCCATTCCAGCGCCGAGGATGGTGCTGATCTATGGCGAGGGCAACGGGCGCTTTCTCGTGGAACTGTGCCGCCGCTTTCCTCAGGCGCAGGTGACGGTGGTGGAAGGGAGTGCGGTGATGATTGAACTCGCGCATGCAAGATTAAAGCGGGAGGGGCTTGCTGGTGCGCGGGTGGAGTTCATCCATGCGGATGCGCTGAAGTGGCAGCCGCCCGTGGCGGCGTTTGATCTCCTCGTGACGTGCTTCTTTCTCGACTGCTTTCGTGCGGATCAACTGCAGCAGCTGGTGCCTGCCATCGCAAGTGCTGCTGCTGCGGGGGCGCATTGGCTGCATGCGGATTTTCAAATCGCGCCCACAGGTCTGATGCGCATGTGCAGCCGCGTGATCGTGAAGTTTTTGTATGTGTTTTTTCGCTGCGTGACACGACTTCCGGCCCATGAACTGGTCGATGTGGCGCCCTGTTTGAGCGCTGCGGGATTCACGCGGCGGCAGCGGCGTGAGTTCATTTTAGGCTTGTTGTTTTGCGACCTTTGGAGGCTTTGAGAGATTGCGTCTCATGATCGTCGCATAACTTGCTCATTGGATGCCAAGCCATGCGGATCATTGCGACCGAAACCATGCTTTATATGAGGCATGGACCCTAAACCATACTCCCAAAATCGGTGGTTGCTTGCGCTGAGCTTCAGCGTCGTAGCAGCCGTGTCATTTTCAACTGCCACCGCGGGCACGCCCGTCGGTGCGAAAAACCCCGCACCCGATCCGTTTGACTGGAAGGAGAACACCATCTCCCCGGTCACGAATCCGATGTACTTCGAAGATCCGGTGATCCGCTCCGAAATCCGCCCGATCTTCATCTATCACAACTTCGACAACCAGTTCGTCACGGGTCGTGGCAGCGCACGGGTGGCAGCCGTTCAGTTCCGCTATGCCATCACGGACCGCCTCGCCTTCATCGCGACGCAGGACGGTTATCTGAACATCAATGGCACCGGAGTGAAGGGCAGCGGCTGGATGGATCTGGCCGTCGGCTTCAAGTACGCGCTGATCAATGATGTGCAGAATCAGTTCATCCTCACCCCGGGCTTCACCTTCCAGCTTCCGACAGGTGACAAAGATGTGTTCAATGGTCGTGGTTCAGGCCAGTTCAATCCCTTCATCTCCTTTGCGAAGGGCTATGGCGACCTCCACGTCACCGGCAATGTCGGCGCACTCATTCCGATGCTGCGCGATGAACAGAACACCATGGCTCATTACAGCGTGATGGTGGACTACTACGTCAGCAAATGGTTCATCCCATTCGCCACCGCGAACTTCTGGACCACGCTCAACAATGCCTCCAACATCCCCGGCCTGCGCAGCAACGGCTACGATGTGATCAACTTCGGCGCGGGCAATGCCAGCGGTGCCACCCAGGGCATGCTGGGCCTTGGTTTCCGCTCACGCATTCAGAAGAATGTCGATATCGGTTTTGCCTATGAAATGGCGGTGGTGAAGCCCTACGGCCTGGCCAACACCCGCTTCACCATGGACATGAGCATCCGCTTCTAAGTTCGAGTTTTTGTCTGGTTGAGTCAGAAGTTAAGTTGGTTACTCGCACGGGGGCGAAAGTCCCCGTGCGTTTCTGTTTTGGGCCTGTTGTTTTGCGGTTGGCGGGGCAGGGCAAAATGATCTAAGTTCCCACGCAGGGTCGCCGTTATGATCCCCCCTGACAACCATGACACGCCACCCTCTTTCCCCTGCCGCCGGCGCCTTGGCGCTGCTTCTCGCTCTCAATTCCTGCGGCAAGCAAGAGCAGCCCGCCGCCACACCGCCGCCAGCGCCAGCACCCGTGGCGGCCAAGCCTGCCGCACCGGCTCCTACCCCCGCTCCAGCTCCCGTCAAACCCGCAGATCCGGTGTTTGCCGCCACACCCGTGGATCTCAATGGCTTCGGCAGTGACGAGCCCGTTCTGCGCGTCAATGAACCCACCCGGGGGGTGATCGTCATCGAGCCCAAGGACATCAAACACTCCTCACAGCAGCACTGGGATCAATACGACTGCACCAGCTTCAACGCCAAGCGCTGGGGACGCTACCAGGTGCGCGTGACTTACACGCTCAGAAATGCCACGCTGGGCACCCAGTTCCGCTTCGCCCAGCAGCCGCTGAAAAAGACGCTCATGGCCACCAGCCAGCCCAAGCAAGTCGTGTACGGCACGGTGTATGTGGAAAAGCCCACCATGTATCCTTTTTCTCTCTATGCCGCCGCAACCGGAACGGAACCAGGATTTGAAATTCATGAGGTAGCCTTTGTGCCTGCGCCCGAAGGCCCCGCACCCGTGCAGGCTGCGGATGGCAGCATCGTGCTCGAAGCCAGCAGCGCCACCACCTGGTCTGAAAACATGCGCTTCGAACCCAAATCCGAGAAAAACTGCCTCGGCTTCTGGACCAGCGAGGACGACTTCGCCGAGTGGGATTTTGAAGTCACCAAACCGGGCCGCTACAAGGTGACCGTGGTGCATGGCTGTGGCACTGGGAATGAAGGCAGCGAAGTCGCCGTGAAACTCGGTGAGCAGGAGCTGAAATTCAGCGTCAAGGACACCGGTGGCTTCCAGAAGTGGTCTGAAGAGCATGTCGGTGAAGTGGAGATCAAGAAACCGGGCAAGATGCGTCTCGTGATTGATCCGGTGTCGAAAGCGAAGAGCGCCGTGCTCGACGTCAACAAGGTCGTGCTCAAGCCGGTGAGCTGAGTTTTTCCCATGGACTTCTCACGGAAGCCTACTCAAGATCCGGAGGCGTGGCTCGATTTTGCGCCGGAGTTTTCGCAGAGCATGGCCCGGCAGGTGCGCGGCTGGATTCAGCGCTGGGAGCCGGATCTGGCCGAGTCCATCAAATGGAACATCTTGTGCTTCAGCGGGCGGAAAAACATCTGCGGGCTCAGCGCCTGCAAGAAGCATCTGGGCATCACTTTCTTTCGCGGGACGGAACTGCGTGAGATCACGAACTTGTTTGAAGGCGGTGAGGCGAACACCAGCATCCAGACCATCCGCGTCACCAAAATGGAGAAACTGAATGCGAAGGCCTTTCAGCGCCTGTTGCACGCTGCCGTGGCGCTGGATGCCGATGAATCCGCCAAGCCACCACCACCCAAGCAGCGCGCCGAATGGCCCATGCCTCCCGCACTTGCCAAGGCACTGAAACAAAATCCGGCTGCAGCAGCAGGCTTCAAGGCCATGAGCATTTCCTGCCAGCGTGAATACAAGGTGTGGATCAGCACCGCCAAGCAGGAGGAGACTCTTCAGCGTCGGCTGGTGGAAACGCTGCGTGCGCTCGCCTCAGGCAAAAAGTGGGCGCAGCGCAAAGAGGCCTGAAAACTACGGCAGGTGCTCCAGCCGGTCAGGCACGCCATTGTTGTTGCTGTCAAACGGCAGCGGATCATCCAGATCCTTGCGGCCATCTTCATCGTGATCGTTGTCAGGCTGCAGCCATGAATCATCCTCGTTGAGCCATTCGTCCTGCTGGCGCAGCGCATGCCAGAGCTGCACCGCTGCATCGGCGCGTGTCAGTGGACGTTGCGCAACGTCTTTGCTGAATAGCCCGGGATTGACGGGCAGTTTCAAAGCCGTGGCCCAGCGATAGAGCGTGGCCCAGTCGGCCTTCTGGTCGGGGTTGAAGGTCTTGTCTTTTGTCACAATAACCCAGCTGCAAAGCGACTCGATGGCAGCGCGGTCTGCATCATCCTGGCCGACATCGCTAAAGCGCGCTGTAGCAGCGACTTTCCACTCCGGTGCATTCGCTCTGGCGCGGATGATCCGGGCCAGCACGCGGGCGAGCTCGCGGCGCGTCATGGGATGCTCTGCATTGAAGAAAACGCTGTTGGCTTCCGCAGGCCAGATGCCGCGCACCGCCAGCAGGTTCGCCGCTTCAAAATACACCGCATCGGTGGGCAGATCCTGCCAGGGCCAGAGCAGCACGCCCGGACCGCCGGTGCCGCGCACCAGACGCAGCTGAATCTCACGCCAGTACTTCTGCGCCGCCGCCGCCGCGCGGGGCTGGATGCCATCACGCAGGCACAGCCACGCCAGCGTCGCGCTGGCCTGGCCCACATGCATCATCTGCCCGTGCAGCCGCAGCGCGCTCTGCACCACACTGCTGACACCGATGTTCTTCGAGCAGCCCAGCAGTCCGTTCAACTGCACCGGCACGAGGCCGCGCAGCGGAAACATCGCGCGGTCCGTGTCCGTGTGCCAGCCACGTGAGGGCGTCTGCACGTACAGCCATGGGCCGTTGCGATCTTCGCTGAGGAAACGGCGGCGCGTGGGGTGGAAGTCGATGTTGAACTGAAAACCAAACACGCCATCCGGCACCATCACCTTCGCCCACTTCGGCTCGCGGGTTTCAGCGCGGATGTCCTGCTCCCTCAGCATGTACAGCGCCTCCAGCCGCAACCCCTCGCGTACGTAAGGCTTGGGTGGCAGCAGATCAGGCGTGCCGAATTCGGAGGTGAGCTGCATGTAGCGGAAGCTTTGGGGGAAGTCTCCCACACGATCATGCACCGCCGTTTGCAGATGATGGAGCATGCCCAGCGTGTGCTGCTTCGCGTCAGCGAAAATGATCTGCCGCTGCGCAGGTGTGAGATCGACGATGTTTTTCTTCGACGCCCCCGCCTCGGTTTTTTCCAGCGCATCCACCACCCGCTGCGGCAGCTGGCACAGCGGATAATCCTGCACCGGCCAGTTCAAAAACGTCGCCTCCGTGCCGGGTGCCAGACCATTGTGCCACCGATCCACCAGCCGCCGGTGCGTGTACACGCTCCAGCCCGACTGGCTGTAGGTGCCCGTGCTCATGTCGCTATCCACCCACGGCGGCGTCTTGTCGAGCTGCGCAAACGAGCGCGCATCATAGCTCCCCGGTTTGGGAATCGTGCTGGTCTTCCCTGCTTCGCGCAGCACCACGCACCACGACAGCGGGTTCATCTCCTGCTGGCCCGCATCATCAAACGCTGCGGGAGCACTCGCCTCGCCAAAGCGCGCTTTCAAATCCGGCCCCGCGCCATACTTCGCGCCGCTGAGCCGGATCACATCGCCCCAGTCGGATGAGTCGAGAGTGAGCCGCGCCTTGACCGTGAGCGAGCCCGAATCATGGACGAAAATGCAACCTGTGACCTGATGGTTCTCCACCATCACCTTGTCCACCTGCCAGCCGCGCTCAATGCGCAGCACCCCGGCTTCGACATACGGCTTCACGAGGTCCTCGAAAATCTTCGCCGCCGCCGCTGGCTCAATGGTCTCCGTGCCACAGTAGGAGTTGCCCGGTGCTGGCATCCCATACGTCTGCGAATTGTGCGCCCGGATGCGTTCGATCACCTCGCTGTAAATCCCGCTGCGCGGAAAATTCACCCGCCGCCCGTTCACCCCCGTCCACTCATCCGGACATCCCACGCCCTCCGCGCTGAACTGCCCGCCCAGCCACTCGATGTCATTCACCAGCACGATCTTCTTCACCCCCAGCCTCGCCGCCTGCACCGCCGCCGCACAGGCCGATTCATTGCCCCCGACGATGAGGAGATCGGCTTCGATGACTTCGGCAGACGCAGGCATGATGAAGCCTGCGAACAAGAGTAAGATGATTCGCTTCATAGAAGTCATTATTCCACACCGCGAGCGACTGCATCGCTAACTCACACCCCCGTCACCCTCACCGTCGCATAGCTTTTTTTCCCCTTGCGCAGAATGCAGAGTTTGGCGCCGAGGAAGTTTCCAGCCGTCAGCACCGGCACTTCTCCAGCAGGCACCTGGACGTTGTTGATGTAGAAGCCGCCGCCTTTCATGAGACGACCCGCATCCCCCTTGGAGGTGGCCAGGCCGAGCGTCACCAGCAGATCCGCAATCGGCGGGATGTTCGCAAGATCGACTTCCGTGCTTGGTGCCGAAGCGGTGGCTTCGATCAGCGTGCCCACATCCGCAGTGGCCAGATCAGCACCTCCAAAGAGTGCCTGGGAGGCGAGGATGACCTTTTGCAGCTCCTCTTCGCCATGCACCATGCGGGTGACTTCGGCGGCGAGGCGTTTGTGGCCGCTGCGCTGTCCGGGATTCGCGTTGTGCTCGGCTTCGATGGCTTCGATCTCCTCATGCGAGAGCAGCGTGAACTGGCGCAGGAAGCGCGGCACGTCGGGGTCTTCGGAGTTCATCCAGAACTGGTAGAAGGCGTAGGGGCTGGTCTTGGTGGCATCCATCCAGATGGCCCCGGCTTCAGACTTGCCGAACTTCTTGCCCGAGCTCGTGGTGATGAGCGGGAAGGTGACCACGTGGGTCTGCTGCCCGCGCATTTTGCGCACGAGGTCGATGCCTGCGGTCATGTTTCCCCACTGGTCGCTGCCGCCGATCTGCACGGTGCAGCCATGGCGTTCATTGAGCACCACAAAGTCGTAGGACTGCAGGATCATGTAGGTGAACTCGGTGTAGGAAATGCCAGTCTCAAGCCGGGCGCTGACGGATTCCTTCGCCAGCATCCATGCAATGGTGAAGTTCTTGCCCACGTCGCGCAGCAGTTCGATGGCGCTGAGCTTGCAGAGCCAGTCGGCGTTGTTCTCGACGATGGTCTGCTCAGGAATCAAGATGCTGCGGATCTGCACCTCGATGCGCTTCACAAATTCAGCCACGGTCTCCGGCGAGTTGAGCGTGCGTTCGTTGGCCTTGCCGCTGGGGTCGCCGATCAAACCGGTGCCGCCACCGACGATGGCGATGGCCTTGTGGCCATGCTCCTGCACACGGCGCAGCGCCATGA
Organism: Prosthecobacter sp.; assembly: GCF_044222345.1. Classification (GTDB taxonomy): domain Bacteria; phylum Verrucomicrobiota; class Verrucomicrobiia; order Verrucomicrobiales; family Verrucomicrobiaceae; genus Prosthecobacter. The sequence goes on along the minus strand of NZ_JBGANL010000019.1, from coordinate 38,872 downwards.
GAGGCAGTAGATTGCCGATGTGCAGGCTGTCCGCGGTGGGATCAAAACCGCAGTAGAAGGTCTGCTGCGTCTTGAGGGATTCCTTGAGGGCTTCGAGGTCGCTGCACTGCTTGAGCAGGCCGCGCCATTCGAGATCGGCGATCAGGTCGGTCGTGGGCATGAGAGGGGGAAATGACGAATTTAGACTGACGAAAAGGCGGTGGCCCGCTCAACTTCGTTCCTTGCGATGCGGATGGCGGTAAGACGCCTTTAGGGAGTCGAGCCCGGTTCAGAGCGCAGGAGCTGGGAACCGTTGAATCTTTCGTTGGGCTTGAAGAGCCAGCCGGGGCTTTCATTGCGGACTTCCCAGCGGCGAAGTTCAAACTCAGGCAGCACCAGGTTGCTGTTGGGGTCAAAGACCTTGCGGCCCGTGAAGCGGCCATAGAGGGTGTACTCGGCATTGTGGTCGTCGCCATAGGCATAGCCGCCGTCGGTGGGCGCTTCGGGCAGGCGGTAAGGGATCTTCTGATAGCGCTCGTTCATGATGACGAGCTTTGAGTTCTCCCAGGTCTGCCCCGGACTGCGCACGTAGCCCCAGAGATGCGTGTGATTGATGTAGAAACGGCGGCCGATGAAGTAGTCCCCGCGCGGCTCCATGGCGATCTGGCGGTGGCGCGCCTCCACCGCCGCAGCCTGCTGCGGGCTGAGACCGGTGGTTTCACAGCCGGTGATGAGCAGGCTGGCAAGGCAGAGCAAAAAGGAGAAGAGAACGCGACGTTTCATGGCGGCCGGCACTGTGAAGCGTGACCGGGCCGTCGCAATGGGAAACGCGCAACTTGATGAAAGTCAGCCCACCCCTGCCTCGTCAACGGGCCATGCGTTTTCTGTACCTTTTCGCTTTCTTCGTTTCCGCCGCCTTCGCCGCCGACACACCCAACATCGTCATCATTCTGGCCGACGACTATGGCTACGGCAGCGCCGGATGCTACGGCGCGGATGGCAGCCTGGTGAAGACGCCGAACATTGATCGTCTGGCCAAAGAGGGGCGGCGTTTCACCGATGCAAACACCACCTCCTCCGTCTGCTCGCCCACCCGTTATTCGATCATGACCGGCCGCTACTGCTGGCGCACCTCCCTCACGCATGAGGTGCTGGGCACGTTTTCTCCGCTGCATATTGAGACGACGCGGCTGAACATGGCCTCGCTGCTCAAAAAGCACGGCTATCAAACCGCCGCCATCGGCAAATGGCACCTCGGCTACGGCACGGACGACGGCTCGCTGAAATGGCGCACGGATTACACCGCAGAGCTTTCTCCCGGACCACTGGACATCGGCTTCGACTACCATTTCGGCGTTCCCAGCAATCATGGCGATCTCACCGGCGTCTATGTCGAGAACCGCTTCGTCTATGGCCTGCGCAGCGGTAAAATCCCCGCCGGGATGAAGCTGCACGTGCCCGATTCTGACGATCCGAATTTCCAAGCCACCTACGGCCCCGAAGATACGGAAGGCGGCAAGGCGACGATCCTCAGCCTCGATGCACCACGCCGTGTGAATGAGCGTGTCATGCCTCTGCTCACCACCAGGGCGGCCGAGTGGATCTCTCAGCAAAAGAAAGGCACCCCCTTCTTTCTCTATTACACGCCCGTCGCGGTGCACAATCCCGTCACTCCCGAAAAGGACATCGCCGGACAGAGCAAAGCCGGACCTTACGGTGATTGGATTCTCGAGCTCGACCGCAGTGTCGGCGGCGTGTTAAAAGCGCTGGATGCCAAGGGCATCGCGCAGGACACGCTCGTCATTTTCACCAGCGACAACGGCGGTGTGTTCACGCCCACGCGGGACACCGTGCAGACGCAGGCCTTCAAAGCCGGGCTCAAGGTGAATGCCGGTCTCCGCGGCGGCAAGCACGACGTCTGGGAGGGCGGCTTCAAAGTGCCCTTCATCACCCGCTGGCCCGCGAAGATCCCTGCGGGCACCGAGTGCAGCGACATGATCAGCCTCGCTGACATCCTGGCCACCACGGCGGCCATCGTCGGTGAAAAACTGCCCGCCGCCGCTTCCGCTGCAGAAGACAGCTTCAACGCGCTGCCTGCATTCCTCGGCACCCAGGACGCCGCCCCCACACGCGATCACATGTTCATCCACAGCTCCGACGGAGTTTTTGCGATTCGCAAAGGCCCCTGGAAATGGATCGAAGGGATTCCTGTCAGCGACATCAAACTCGGAGCACGCAAAGCACACGCCACCCAGTTCAAACCCCAGCTTTACAATGTGAAGGACGATCCCGCCGAGACCACAGATGTTAGCGCGCAGAATCCAGAGGTGGTGAAGGAACTGAGTGCGCTGGTGAACCGCTACCGCGATGGCGGCTTCAGCCGCGAACTGCCACCCATCGTCGAGAAAAAGCCGCAGGCAGCACTTCCCGCACTGACTGGAAGCCCGGTGCTGTCGCAGGATTTCAAATCACTGCCCGCCAAACCGTGGACCATGACGCGTGGTGCCTGGCAGGTGCATGACGACGCCATCTGGAACCCCGTGCCAAAAACCGAAGAACAGGGCGCTACACTGACCAGCCCGCTCCCGATCACCGACGGTGCCTTGCAGTATGACATGCAGCTCCACACCGCAGGGCGGCATTCGCTGCGGATTCATACCGCTGGCAAACACTCCATCCGCATCGTCGTCAGCAGCACGGTGCTGGAGATCACCAAAAATCCCGATCAAGGCCAGGACAAAACACAGACCGAACCTCTCGCCCGGCAGAAGATCAAACTCAATGCCGAAGACTGGCAGACGCTGCGCATCACCTTCAAAGGCGATCAGATCACCGCTCAAATCGCAGGGGTCACAGCGACAGGCAAACACCCCGTCATCGCCGAGGTCAAGCAACAGCTCAACATGATCGTGTTCGATGGCGAGGCAGGCTTCAGGAATCTGCAGGTTGTGAAGTAACCGATCCACGCGCCAGCGCGACCGTCAGCGGCAGCCAGAACAGCAGACCCTCGAAACGCGGTGCAGTTGCCAGCGAGGCCAGGGATTCGCCATCAAAGAGCAGTCCACCCCAGCCAAAAGCCAGCAGCGTGATCCACGTGGCATCGCCATGTGCAGACAGTCGGTACGCACGCTTGATTCCATGGCCGAGCACCAGCACCAGCAGGGCCGCACCGATGATCCCACCATGTACGAACGTGGCCAGGAAGGCGCTGTGCAGGTGTGACATCATGGAGATGCTCGTTTTGGCCTGCAGCTCGCATTGCCAGGTGCCGCAGACGCCCCACTGGCCCGTGCCGAGCCACAGGTTGTCCATCGCATGCCAGCCGGCTCGGTAGATGTCGAGGCGGCTGTTGTCGCCACGCTCGACCGCCTTGTGAAAATGATGAGTGATGCCAGGCGCAGAAATGCTGGCCGCCGCCGTTTCTGAACGCCAGCGCACCATGTGTGCAAACAGGGGCGCGCTGGTGAAATAGACCAGCCCCGTGAGCAGGAACACACAGACCGCCATCCTCCCACGCCGCCAGCCCCGTGCTGACAGCAACACTGCATGACCGCATCCCATCGCCAGCATGGCGCCACGGCTGCCGGAAAGAAACGCCGCGAAATGCAGCAGCGCGATGGCGGCCCACGCCATCCGGCGCGGCAAAGGCGTGGCTCCATGCTCCATCAATGCCGCGAGCCACAACGCGGCAAAGCCGAAGATCAATCCCGTGCAGACCGGATTGAGCCCCCCATGCACGAGCAGATTCGTGAGCCGCTCCCCAGCCTGATGCTGGGGCAGCACGAAATACGAAAGCACGATGCTGATCAGCGCGGCGAGAGCACTCGTCATGCCCGTCACCCAGCCCAGGGCGTGCAGGGATTCACGGCTTTGCGCCTGCTGCCAGACAAGCGCGCAAAACATCACCAGCAGGCTGCCGCCGACGATGCCACGCACGATTTCATCCAGGGTGCGGTCTGGCATGAAGGGTATCTGGCTGCAGGAGCGCACCGTCATCCACAGCAGGAACGCGATGACTGAAAGCGCGGCGGCATCCGCCTGCCAGCGCCTGCAGTGAGGCGTCCAGTCTGTCAATGCCAGTGCAGGCAATCCTGCGATCAACAACCACCCGAGATGCACCCAAATATTGGGCAGGCAGGAATGACCCGCCACAAAGCCGGTCACGGCGATTTGTCCCGCCCAAATTCCGGCCATGGAGCGCCGCCACTCATGCGTCGCGCACTCGTTGATGAAGGCAGGCGTCAGGCTTTTCACGCGAACCAGAGTACGGCGGCCAGCATGACCAGCAATAGCGCACAGGTGAGCGCCGCCATCGCTGACCCCTGCCAGGGCAGCGGTTGCACCACGGCCTGCTCAGGATTGCGCGGATGGTAATACACCGGCACCTCTGAACCTTGTGTGAGCCGGGTGATGAATTGGGTGGTCAGACTCGGCGCGTTGGTCACGGCCTGATGGGTGAAACGTGTGCCTTCAAAAGTTTGTCCGCCCACGGAGTAGGAGTAGCGCAGCACCGGGGCATACAGCAGGCAGCCGTCCGGTGTTTTGTGTTTTTCGCGCCGCATTTCCGCCATCACCACACGGCCCTCGGTGCGCCGCCATTCACGCATCGACCATGCAGTGCTGAATCGACGGAGAAAGTAGATGAAGGCAAACAGCGCGAAAACGGCGCCGAGAAGTACAAGGTGGGTCATGAGATGAAGTGGCTTGCGCCACTCCAAAATGAAGGTGGTTCACCGAACTGCACGAAACACTATCGCCACACTCAGGCCTGCTTCCGGCCGATGAAGATGCCGTAGTTCCAGACACCACCGTAGGCGGCAAAACGTTCATCGAGCAGCGGTGCAAACTTCTCGCGCAGACGCGGCCACAGATGGCCCTCCATGCGCACATGGTTCACGCCCATCCAGTTCCGAAACCAGGAGAAGTATGAATCGGAAAAATCCACCACGGCGATGCAGCCGCCTTCAGCAAGATCCTCCCATGCGGCATCAATCGCTTTTTCCCAGCCGGGATTGAACATGGACAAGGCGTACGAAAACAGCACGAGATCATATGGCTTCCCGTCTTCATGCACGGGTGCGGAGTAGGAGCGGCGCAGCAGTGTGGTCTTGTCATCCTTCACTTTCTTCGCGGCGATGGCCAGCATCTGTTCGGAGAGATCCACACCGGTGATGTGGGCCTGTGGAAAACGCCGGCGCAGTCCTGGCAGATTGCGCCCGGTACCGCAGCCGACTTCCAGAATGCGCCGGGGTTTGCTCACACAGGAGGCGCGCATGAGCACACTCTCCCGTCCAAACAGAAAGCTCCAGCGCGTGGCGTCATAGATGCGCGAATGGAACTGGTAGTAGCGCTCCAGCGCCGCGCCGGTTCGGTGGGCGGATGGGGATGTGTCTGCGGTGCTGCTCATCACAGCACCTCCGCAAAGTGCAGGCTGCCATAGGTGCCCACGCGGTCCAGCTGATGCAGGGCTTCCGTGCGTTCAGGGAAGAAGCGCACGCGTGAGCGGATCGCCTCCGGCACAAAGTCGAGGTTCACGCCTGCCGAGCGCATCAGAATTTTAGCGTCGGGAGCGCTGTTGGCGAGGATCAGCTCCCATTCATCCCGCAGAGCTTCGGTGTCGTGGGCCGCGAGCCAGTCCTGATGATCCAGCAGCACGAAGTGCGTGTACTGGCCGGGATACTCGCGCAGGAAGCCGGAGAGCGTGGTGGTGTAGCTCTTCAGGCGGTCCACACGTGCCTTCAGCTCCGGCTGGTTTTCCTGCTTCAGATAATTCGGGCAGCAGCCCAGCGTGTAGGATCCGGTCATGTACACGCGCCAGAAGTAGTTGTCGCTGATTGGCAGCTCCGTGAAGACGTGGCGCAGCTTGTCCTTCACATAATCCGTGAGCCCACCGGGATACGAGTCCTGGATCAGTTTGATCTGCGGACGCGGCACGCCCAGCAGCGTCATCAGCGTGGGCTGCCGCAGCAGCCAGTTGCTGAACGGACCCCAGATCTCGCGTTCGAAGAGTTCATACGCATCGCGCTGCTCCTCCAAGGAGCGGGCATCCAGCAGGCAGGTGGCGAAGTTCTTCACGTTCGGCCGCAGCTTGAAGAGCGCATTGCCCATCACATACGCGGCGATGCCCGATGTACCGTGATAGTAGAACGACTTCTTCAGACTCGTGGGATTGAAGAAGCTGATGCGTTTGTCCCAGAACTTCCGTGCAGGTTCGGACAGCGTTTTGCGCACACGGTCATAAACAAAAGCGTACTCGGCATGGGAGCCGAAGCCGAACATCTCAAACAACTCTTCAAAGTTGCCCTGGCGGATGAGCGCCTGCTTGAGCTCCAGCAGCGCATTCTGCCGGTAGTTCATGTCCACCGCATGGATCTCCGCCGGATTGTCCAGCAGGTAGTCGAGCGCGTTGCAGCCGGCGCTGGTGATCATGACCACGCGGCTGTTCGCATCAAGCTTCATCAATTGCCGGTCGAGTCGCGGATCCTCCCATGCCGTGTTGTAGATGAGGTTGGAATTGTGAACATGGCGGAAGACCAAGTCATGAGCCGATTTCAACATTGGAACCGGACGGCGGGGTGGGGACTCTTTGAGCATGTTCGCGAGGGAGTGAGCATGTGTTCACGCGAAACGTGACAATCAGCCAGCAGGCGAGTGTGTTTGTTTCGTCACACAGCCGCAGGGTGATGCATCACTTGGAGCATCACGCCATTTGGCGTCCTCTCGCACTTCGTCCGTCAGCAAGTGCCGACGCTTTTGCCACACGGCGACCGCCGGTTAATACAGCAGGAAACCGATCTCGCTGTCCGTGAGCTGGGACGTGTCATCCACCGCCAGCAGAGCCTGCGTATCAAAAGTCGCCTCCCAAGGAGTCTCCGCCGCCGCAGCGAGCAGTGGCAGATCAGGCGCGGCCACCACAGGCGCTTCCTGTTTGGCAAGCTGGGTCTCAGCCGCAGGCTGGGTTTGGAAAATCACGAGCGCCAAAGCAAGGGTGGCCACGGTGACCGTGGCGAAGGCCCACTTGGCCGCAGGGGCCGCAAACGAGACATCTTCCCACCAGGTGCGCAAAGCCGCGAGCCAGCCGCGATCCTGCGGCGTCTGCCGGGCGGCACGCACCACGTTCTGGGCGAAATTGGTGCGCACCTCGACCGCGCGGGCCTGGGCCAGCAGCTTGGCGATGGGGTCTTGGGGCGAGAGGGGTTCCATGGCGGACGGGGGGTATGATCAGTCTTTCAAACAGCCCTCACAAACCAAAGTTGCACCCAGACCGGATTTTTTTTGCCCTTTGGCGGCTAGAAATACATGCGCAGTGCGCTGGACCAGCTCCGGCCATTGTAGCTGCCGCCATGACCACCGCCGCTCAGGGTGCCGAAATCGTCCCGGTCCGACCAGCCTTGATCATCCTGCAGATGGAGAAGGCCCTGGAAGGCAAAGCTCGTCAAAAAACCGCTCTCCGCCTTGTAGAGCACGGCACTGCCCCAGATCTGGTCAAAAAACGACGCTGGTTTGGCGGTGGCAGGAGCCAGGGTTGCATTCGCAAGGCTGCCGGTCACGGCTTGCTGCGCAGAGGCCAAGGAACACAGGGCTAAACTGGCAAGCAGCAGCGCACGGTGGAGTTTGCGAGGAGAAAAAAAGGTGCGTGCTAGCGGAACCATTGGGGGGCAATGGGTCCAACGACGGCACTGAAATCATTGTTGCGATATTGTCACAATGTAGGCCGTAGCACGACAACCACGCACGCATGCAACACGTCTGCGCTAAAGGGGATTGGGCATATGGCCCCTGCCCTTTTGAACTCGAGATTCAGCCCGGCGGCCATTCCAGGCTGCGCCCTGCCAGCAGATGCACGTGCAGATGCGGCACCGACTCGCCAGCGTCTTTGCCGTGGTTGATCACCAGCCGAAAGCCCGTGCTGCGGTCCTTGATGCCCAGCTTGTCGGCGATCTTCCCCGCCGCCAGCAGCAGCGCGCCCAGCGTGGCCTGATCCTCCACCACAGCCTCACCCACCCGTGGAATCACCTTCTTCGGGACGATCAGCACATGGACCGGAGCCTGCGGATTGACGTCATTGAAAGCAGCCACCTGATCGTCCTCATAGACGAGCGGGGCGGGGATTTCGCGATCAATGATCTTTTGAAAAATAGTCTTCTCACTCATGGCGGATTAACGAAAAAGTTCCGGCTGCTTCCCATCGCGCGGACGGCGTTCGCCGAGGCTCTTGATCTCGTCGATGAACTCGCCCACGTCCTCAAACTGGCGGTACACGGAGGCATAGCGCACGTAGGCCACATGGTCGATCGACTCCAGACGACGCATCACCTTCGCACCGATCACCGTGCTCGGGATTTCGCGGTAGCCTTCCTCTTCCAGCTCGTTGGCGATGTCATCCACCAGCTGCTCCAGCTGTTCCATCTTCACCGGGCGCTTTTCACAGGACTTGCGCACGCCGCCCAGCAGCTTGTCGCGGTTGAAGTTCTCGCGGGCGCCGTTCCGCTTCACCACGCGCAGTTCTTCGCGCTCCACGATTTCGTAGGTCGTGAAGCGGAAATCGCACTTCATGCATTCCCTGCGGCGGCGGATGGCATGCCCTTCCCGCGCCTCGCGGGAGTCGATGACTTTATCCTGGGAGCTTCCACATTTGGGGCAGCGCATTCAGTTGGGGGGTAGGGGTGGGGAATGTGCTTTCTCGCAGGCACTCTGGCAAGCAGCTTCGTAGTTAGGGCTTTGCGGGCTGATTTTCGCGTTTATCGTTAAGTTATGTCTCGCATCATCCTCGGCGTCACCGGTTCCATCGCAGCTTACAAGGCGGCGGACCTCGCCAGCCAGCTCACCAAGGCCGGCCATGGGGTGACCTGCGTGCTGACGAAATCGGCCTTGGAATTCGTTACGCCTCTCACGCTGGGAACACTGTCTAAAAACCCCGTCATCACCGATTTATTCGCCGAAAAGGAAGGCTGGCAGCCCGGCCACATCCAGCTCGCCGACGAGGCCGATCTCCTTCTCATCGCCCCCGCCACCGCGAATACTCTCGCCTCCATGGCCCATGGCCTGGCCAACGACGCCCTCACCGCCATCGCCTTGGCCACCCGCGCGCCGATCCTGATCGCCCCCGCCATGAACGGCAAAATGTGGCAGCATCCCGCCACCCAGAAGAACGTCGAAACCCTCCGCAGCTTCGGTGCCCAGTTCGTCGAACCCGCCTCCGGCATGCTCGCTTGCGGGTATGAAGGCGTCGGACGGCTGGCGGAGGTCGAAACCATCCTCCAGGCCGTCGCCAAGGTGCTCAGCGCGAAGAAGTGACCCGCCGCAGCCATTCCCTCGCCTTCTCCCGTGCAGGACTCGGCCGCAGCGTCCACGCGTCATTGTGATTACGGAACCCGGTGCTCAGGAAGGTCAGATCGGCCTTCGGCAGCAGTGGGCGCAGATAGGCCTCAGTCTCCTGCGCATTCGCTCCTTCACCGCAGATGAACTGCGGCCGGTTGCCGAGCCGCTTCAGGCGCACCAGAGCCGACTCCCGGTCCGAATGCGGATAAGGCCACTTTTTCACCCCGTCGTAATGGCTGTACGCCAGAAACCCGCACCACAGCCGGGCCGTTTCATCATCGTAAAGCCCCAGATAATTGCAGGCGATCGCTCCGCGCGAAAATCCACACAGCACCACCTTCGCTTCATCACCACCGTAGTCCCTGCAGACCGCCTTCACCGTTTCGCGCAAATTTTTGAGCGTCGGCTGCGGATCATACGTCGGTGCATCGCCCCACCACTTGATCGCGATTTCATCGCCCTTCGCATTCAGATACGGCACGCACAGCCAGATGAATCCACGCCCTGCAGACAGGCCATAGCCCAGATTACTGCCCTCCGGCAGGCCCGTGCTGACATCCCCAAACTTGTTGGTGTAGCCCCCGTTGCCCGCCAGCTCCACGATCACCGGCATCTTGGCACCCGCCTGCCAGTCCGTGGGCAGATACAGCACGCTCAGTCCCACTCGCACCCGCTTTCCGGCCGCAGGCTTGCCTTCGCTCAAAGCAGGCACTTCCAGATCCGGTGGCACGGTGCGGATGTCCGGCAGGTCGGCTGCCATGAGCAGCGCTGGCAGCAGCAAAAAGGGAATGAAGGCTTTCATGCAATCAAGGCTCCTTTCATTTCAGCGGCACGCTCCACAGATGGCTTCCGGAAGTGATGAAAAGCGTCTTGCCATCCTTGCCGCCAAAGGCGCAGTTGCAGCACTCATCCGGACCCACAGGGATGAAGTCGAGCAGGCGTCCTGAAGGAGACAGGATGTAGCAGCCCGCCTTGAAGCGCGTGTTTTCAAACTCAGTCGCCTTGTTCGTGCCCGCAGCCACATAGATGCGCCCTTCACCGTCCATCTTCATGCCATCGGGACCCCGACCATCTTTCCAGTCAAAGATCACTTTTCGCGTGCCTGGCTTCACATCCCCGTTGTTATCCAGCGTGTAGCGCAGCAGCTTCCGCGAACCGCCGTGGGTGTTGTTATTGTTGTCGGCGATGTAGAGATAGCGGTCGTCGGGGGAGATCAAAATGCCGTTGGGTCGTTCCATTCCTGAGAACACTCCAGTGACCAAGCCCCCGGTAAGCACCTTGGTCACTTTGTTGGGCGCGGTGATTCGATAAACGCTTTCAACTTTGGGTGGGTATTCCGTGAATATGCCGTCAATGCTTTCATTGTGAATTACAGGTCCTTCTCCAAGTTTTGCAGCGCTATAGTTGGTCGTATCCAGGGTGATCTCCATCCCCTTCCGCGATCCATACCTCGGATCGGTGAAATAAATCCGCCCCTTCGAATCCATGCATAGATCATTCGGCGAATTGAAGCGCTTCCCCTCAAACCGGTCCGCCAGCACCGTGATGCTCCCATCCTTCTCCGTGCGCGTCACCCGCCGCAAACCCGACTCACAGGCCACGAGCCGCCCCTCCTTGTCAAACAGCAGACCATTCGAGGCATTGTGCCGAAACACCGTCGTCTTCCCATCCGGCCCCATTCGGTTGATGTGCTTGCCATCCGTGAAATAGAGCGAGCCGTCTTTCCACGCGGGACCTTCTGTCGCGCCGACGGCCCCATGATCTTTGGGTTTGGCACCGGGAACGACCGGTGAGCGCTGCGATGAGCAGGAGGCCAGGAGGACTGCCAGGGCGAGATGGGAAAGTGTTCGAAAGGACATGAATTGCATCAATACGGCACACATTGGAAAATTTCAGCGACACATCCATCACACAGCGTTTTCTTGAGGCGCATGCTTTTGAAATTTCTGCTCCCGATTTCCCTTCTCCTCACCGCCACGCTGCACGCCCAGACCAGCGTGCCCCTGCCGGCGCGTGAGCTGCGTGGATCATGGATCGCGACGGTGCATTGCATCAATTGGCCCAGTGAGCCGGGGCTGCCCGTGGCCAAGCAAAAGGCGCAGTTGAAGACGCTCATCGATTCGGCGGCGGACGTGGGCTTGAACGCCCTCATTTTCCAGGTGCGTCCGGCGGGAGATGCCTTGTATCCCTCGCAGATTGAACCTTGGTCGCCTTTTCTCACGGGCCAGATGGGCGTAGCACCCTCACCCTTGTGGGACCCCCTGGAGTTTGCGGTGAAGGAGGCACACAAGCACGGCATGGAGCTGCACGCCTGGTTCAATCCCTTTCGCGCACTCGCTGGCGAAAAACGCGTCCCCAGCAAAGACCACATCGTGCGCAAGCATCCCGAATGGACGATGAAATACGGCCCCGACACCTGGATGGACCCAGGCATCCCCGAAGTGCGCGCCCAGGCCATCGCAGTCATCATGGATGTCACGCGCCGCTACGATTTGGATGGCATTCACATCGACGATTATTTCTATCCGTATCCGCTCACGGATGCCGCCAAGAAAAAGATCGAGTTTCCCGACAGCGAAACGTTTGCGCGCTACAAAGCCACCGGCGGCACACTGGAACTCACGGCATGGCGGCGGCAGAATGTCGATGAGACCGTACGTCTCATTTACGAGGGCATCAAGGCGGAGAAGCGCCACGTGAAGTTTGGCATCAGCCCCTTCGGTCTGTGGCGGCCCAATTATCCCGAAGGCACCGGCGGCGGGTTGGATCCCTTTGAAGATCTCGGCGCGGACTCGCGCAAATGGCTGCAGCAGGGCTGGGTCGATTACCTCACGCCACAGCTCTACTGGACCATCGACCGGCCCAAGCTCGGCTTCATCACCTACTACGACTGGTGGCTGGAGCAAAACACCCAGGGCCGCCACATCTGGCCCGGCATGAACTCTTCCAAGGTCGGTGATGATCGCAATGCCGGCGAGATCCTCCACCAGATGAGCGTGCTGCGTGAGCGCGGCCTGAAAATGACCCCGGGCCACTTCCACTGGAACTTTGGCTCCCTGCACAAAGACCTCGGCAAGCTCGGCACCTACACCAAGCAGCGCGCCTACACCTCGCATGCCATCCCGCCCGCCTCCCCATGGCTCAGCCAGACGCAGCTGCCAGCACCCGTTGTCGGCAAACTCACGCCCGGCGGCAAGCTCACCGTCGCCTGGCAGCACAGTGACATACGCTGGATGAGCGCCACTCGCTGGTGGGTCATGCAGGCGCAGATCAACGGCAAATGGATCACCTGGGAAACCTATTTCAAAGACCAGCTCAGCGCCCCCTGGCCGGACAATGCGACTGCTGTGGCCATTCGTGCAGGCGGCCTTGGCTGGGAAGTGGGAGAGGCGGGAGTCGTGCTCAAATGAGGGTGCAAATCCAGCGCCTGTGCTTGGAGTCCATGAGCACCTGGCATTGGTATTCTGCTGCAAGAAAGAAGCCGTAGATTGAACGATCACTCAATGTGAGAGTGTTGATAGGTGGAGCGATACAGCTTTTTGAATGGACATAAAACTTAAAGACCCTGCCCAACTCGCTCTGAGAGCGGTCAATCAAATTTCAGCCATGGTGGCCTACTGGGATTCAGAGCAGCGTTGCCTGTTCTCCAATGAAGCCTACCGCGAGTGGTTTGGAAAAAGTCCGGCGGAAATGCTGGGCATGTCCATGCAGGATCTTCTGGGGCCTTTGTATGCATTGAATCTTCCCTACATTCATGGAGCACTCCGCGGTGAGCCCCAGCAGTTCGAACGGCATATTCCCCTTCCTCAAGGCGGGGCCAAAGACAGCATCGCCACCTACACACCGGATGTGGAGGGCGGAGTGGTACGGGGATTCTGGGTGCACGTGGCAGATGTGACGCCTCTGCGCATGCGTGAAGCTCAGCTGGAACGTGCCATCACAGAAAGAGACGAGGCGCTGGCAGAAGTCCGCACCCTGCGTGGCCTGCTGCCCATCTGCGCTGCCTGCAAAAATATCCGCGATGCCAGCGGGGAGTGGCATGGCCTTGAGGCCTATGTCTCGGCACACACGGAAGTCAGCTTCACGCATTCCCTCTGCCCGTCCTGCCTGCCCATCTACTTTCCCGAAGGCTGAAGGGTCTGGCCTCCTCTGCGAACAAGGAGACTACAAAGCTGCTCCTTTTGTGGAGCCACATGAGGGTTGTCATCCCGGACACAGGCCGCATGTTATTCCCATGAGACCGAGGACATTCGAAATCCGTGGGCTGCCCGCCATGCTGCTGCTGGGAGTGGTTGCCGTCGTCGGAGCCGGGCTCATTGCGTTGGTTCTCATGGTCGGTGCTGCGGTGGCCGTGGCCGGCCTGGCGATTTCCGCTGTCGCGGCGCTTTACTACACGCTGCGCCGCAAACTCTCCGGACCCAAGCGAGACATCTGGCTGGAGCCCGCTCCACCTCCCACGACGGCATCGCTCGAAGTGCGGGACATCGAAGTGGAGGTGCTGCCGGATAAGGAACGCTGAAGCTAAAGGGCTCAAGCCGTGAAGCTCACGCGCAATATTCACGGAACAAGCCGCCCATCATGCAGCCCAGCTGATTGCCAGGCGCGAAGTTGCCGCGTGTGTACAGCACAATCGCGTACGGCGTGTTGCGGTGATAAAAGAACAGCGACTCGTGATCCCATTCGCCGTAGTTCCCCGTCTTGCCGCCGATGTAGGTAATGCTCGCGGGCATCACCCAGCGGCCGAGGCCGTATTGATCGCGCCTCATCGCCTCCAGCAGCAGTTCGCAGCCATAGTCGAGCCTGTAGTTCACGCACCGCTCATAAAACTCGGCGTAAAAGCGCGGCGACTGCCAGTTGTTGAGGATCTGCACATCCGGCAGGTGGTACTTTCGCTCAAAGTACTGCTCATCGGCAAGCGTGAGGCGTGCCATCAGGTAGAACCAGGAGGCGTTGATGCTCTGATCACAGGCATACACGATGTTCTGAAACTCCTCACGAGTGAGATTGCCACGGCGTTTCTCCAGCAGCACCGCGGCCACCGCAGGTTTGGGCATCGAGCCCCCCACGAACAGTTTGTCGGCCTGGAACTCGGCGAGGTATCGCCCCGTGGCCAGATTTTTGACTGCGTAGCCGATGCGCGGATCGCGCTTGTGAGTACGATACACGTACTCCATGCCTGCCGTAAACGGCCTGCCATGCGCGCTGTGAGAGCGGAAACGCAGCCGGGCCCCCGAAGCGAGAAAGCGATTGTGATACTCCCACTGCGCACGCGTTTGACGGGCCGAGGGGCTGAGCATCGATGAAGAAGAAGCCGCGCAGCCGGTCAATGCCGTAGGCAATGCCAGCAGGCCACGCTGCAGCCACGTGCGGCGTGTCTCTGGAAGCGCTGAAATAACGTCCTCGGACATCTCCGAAACTGCCCTCCCCCACAGGAGTCTGCCAGCGGGAAAGTGTCAGAAGATTGTGGCCATCGTGCGAGTGCGAAGGCCGCATTCCACTCTTCCTCCTCCCGGTCCCATGGAGCGTCCCCACTCACCCAGCGCCAAGAAATCCAAACGCGGGAGGAAGATTAGGATTGAGTCAAAAAAAGAGGGCACCTTTCGGCGCCCTCTTCGTGGTTGATTGGATGTTGAATCTCAGATCGCGGATTACTGACCGCCTGGACGCCACTCTTCGGTGGCGAACTTGAAGGCCTGCTCCAGACCGACGAGGTCGGTGCTTGGGCGCAGCGCTTCGAAGGCCTGGCTTTCCTTCTGGATGTCGGCTTCGCTGTAGTTCATGGCCTTGATGGAAAGGCCGATGCGGCGCTCCACCTTGTCCACCTTGATGACGCGTGCTTCCACTTCGTCGCCAACGTTGAGCTTGTCCTTCACCTTCTCGATGCGGTCTTCGCTGATCTGCGAGATGTGCACCAGGCCGTCGATGTCGTCTTCCAGTTCGACGAAGGCACCGAAGGAGGCGATCTTGGCCACGCGGCCCTTCACGACGTCGCCCACCTTGAAGCGGGTGTCGATGATGGACCATGGATCGGTGTCCAGCTGCTTCATGCCGAGGCTGATGCGCTGGTTGGCCTTGTCGATGCCGAGAACCACGGCGTCCACTTCCTGGCCCTTCTTGAGGAGCTCGGAAGGATGGTTGATCTTGCGGGTCCAGCTCAGGTCGGACACGTGGATCATGCCGTCGATGCCTTCTTCCAGCTCCACAAACGCACCGTAGGCGGTGAGGTTGCGGACGGCACGCTTCATCACAGTGCCAATCGGGTAACGAGCGTCAATGTCGTCCCAAGGATTCGTGTCGAGCTGACGCACGCCGAGGCTGATCTTGCGCTCTTCCTTGTTGATGCCAAGGACGGAAGCTTCGATTTCCTGACCCACGGTAAGAACGTCGGAAGGACGGGCGATGCGCTTCGTCCAGGACAGTTCGGAGACGTGGACGAGGCCTTCGACGCCTTCTTCCACTTCCACAAACGCGCCGTAGGCGACGAGCTTCGTGACCTTGCCGCGCACGCGCTGGCCGACTGGGTAACGGGCTTCGATGTTTTCCCAAGGATTGTTCTGCAGCTGCTTGAGGCCCAGGGAGACACGCTCCTTCTCGCGGTTGACTTCGAGAATCTGGACTTCGATCTTCTGCCCAATTCCGAGCATTTCGGAAGGATGGTTGAGGCGGCCCCAGGACATGTCCGTGATGTGGAGCAGTCCGTCCATGCCGTTGAGGTCCACGAACGCACCGAAGTCGGTGATGTTCTTGACCACACCGATGACCTTGTCGCCAGGGGTGACGCCATCGAGGAACTTCTGGCGTTGTTCGGCGCGCTCGGCCTCGATGACTTCGCGGCGGGAAAGCACGATGTTTTTGCGCTCGTCGTTGATCTTGACGATCTTGAATTCGAACACCTTGCCGACGTATTCGTTGAGATCCTTCGGCGGGATGATGTCGATCTGGCTGCCGGGCAGGAAGGCTTCGACGCCCACGTTGACCATGAGGCCGCCTTTGACGACGCTCTTGATCTTGCCTTTGACGAGACCGCCGTCCTTGAAGACGTTGTAGATCTTCTCCCAGTTCTGACGGTGGGCGGCTTTCTCCTTGGAGAGAACGACCATGCCTTCGTCGTTTTCGAGGCGTTCGAGGAGGACTTCCACCTCATCGCCCACCTGGATGTCTTCATCTTCGAACTCGTTGGAGGGGATGGCTCCTTCGGACTTGTAGCCGATATCGACGAGGATGACCTGCGGTTTGATTTCAAGGATCTTGCCTTTGACGATGGATCCTTCGGAAAGCTCGCGGAAAGAACCTGCGATCAGGTCTGCGAGTGTAGCGGTTGCGCTCATTATCTGTTGTTTACGGGTTGCGAGTGTTTAGAGGGTAACCGCTCGCAAACCTCCACTCCTGAGGCGTACGGCGGGCTTTCGTCCCGCAAAGCCAAAAGGCCTCCGGACAAGAGGGGCGGGATTCTCGGAGAAGTTCCGCGTTTGGCAAGGGGGAAGTTAAGGGTGTGAAAGCGCCATTTTGCCCCTCTCTCTGCCCGTCAACCACCTCCCGGATCCATTCTGTGCCCGCATGACTCCACTACGGTGCCTTCATCCGCACCTCAAACACCGTCTCATCCTCTCTCGAACTCACCAGCCGCAGCTCTGCCCCATTCGCACGCGCCAGCTCGGTGGCGATGTTGAGGCCGAGGCCAAAACCGTCCGTCTGCCGCGTGTGGGCCTTGTCGCCACGAAAGAAGCGCTCAAAGAGCCGCTGCTGATTTTCCGCCGGGATGGCCGCGCCGGTGTTGGCGACGGCGAAAACAATCTGCCCGTCGTGCTGTGCCAGCGTCAGCGAGACGCGGCCCTGCGGCCGGTTGTATTTGATCGCATTGCTCAGCAGGTTCTGAAACACCTGCTGCAGCAGCGCGCGGTCGGCGTGCACCATGATGCCCGGCTCGATGTGATGTTCCAGCGTCAGCCCAGCCTGCCCGCAGAGGATTTCCCCGTCTTCGATGAGGCGCTCAAGATCGAGGCTGAGGTCATAGTTCTCCGGGTGCGTGGGCAGCCGCCCTGCATCTGCCTGGGAGAGCAGCAGCAGGCTTTGCGTGATCTGTTTGAGGCGAGAGGCCTCTTCAAAGAGTGAGACAAAGCGCTCATGTTCTGCGCTGCCGGGAGCGGTATGGCGCACGGCATCATCCAGATCTGCCAGCATGATGGCCAGCGGGGTTTTCAGCTCATGCGATGCATCAGCAGTGAATCGCACGGCCTGTTGAAAGCTGCCCTCAAGGCGCTGCATCATGCCGTTCAGCACGTCGATGAGCTGGGCGAACTCGCGGTTGTCATCGCGCTGCACAGGGATGCGCTCGGCCAGGTCACTTGCCGTCAGCCGCTGGGCCGTGCTGACCACACGCTCCAGCGGCCGCATCGCCTGCCCGGAAGTCCACAGCGCCCCGAATCCGGCCAGTACCAGCCCCAGCGCTCCCGCACCCACGTACCACCAGGCCATGCGGTTGATTTCCGCATAAAAATCCGTGAGCGAGAGACCGATGAAGATGGTGTACGTGGGGCTGCTGAAGGCACCGAAACGCCAGTCGATGCCGCCCGAACGCGCGGTGAAGGTGACCGGCTCACGCACCATGGGCATCTGCGGGCGAAAGGACAGTTCGCGCTCCTGCGGTGGAGGTGGCGGCCTGCCAAATCCAGGCGTGCCGAGCAAATCGCCGAACTCGCCATCCCTTCGCGGTGGCGGGGGGCTGTGTCGTCGGCCGCTGGGTGGGCCGGGGCCGCCGCCCGGGGGCGCGACTGGCGGCGCCCGCCCGATTTCTTCCTGCGTCGGGAAGCAGCTGCGGAAGTACGCATTCAGATCTTTGGGGGCGTTGGGCGTGGCAAACAAGGTCTTCCCTTGAGCATGCTCCTGCACCACCAGCACTGCATGGGTCGCATTGTGCTCCGCTGAAGTGCCAAAGACGAGGTCGGCGATCAGTTTGAACTGATCATCCGTCGTGTAGGGGTCGATACGGTTCCACACCCGCTGGGCAGGAGCAATGATGCGGTCATCCACACTGCGTTCCAGCGTCTGGCTGGCATACCACCAGGCGGCGGCACCAAAGCCCGCCACCAGCGTCCCTGCGACGATCATCGTCTGCAGGGCCAGGCGGGTGCGGAAGCTGCGGGTGTTGGCCGGGGCGCTCATTCAATGAGGTAAACGCTCAGACTCTCACTCGGACTGTGGCGCCACGCACGAAGATAAATGCCTATTAATGTCCGCCCGCAGCCCGGTGTCATGCGCCGTTGCTCCAATGCATGGGTAACCACCCCTCACCGCCATGCACCTTGGAGAAGACCACGCCAGCAGCCACACCACAGACTCATCCGCCTGCAATGCAGCCTCAATGCTCTACAGCCGCCACTGGCCCGTGCTCTGCGCCTTTGCACGGGCGCGCGGCTGCGAGGCTCACGATGCCGAAGACGCCGTACAGGAACTGTTTGCCAAACTCGTGGCCCAGGGCCAGCACGAGCGTGCCGCAGCCATCGCGGATCATGGCGAGCAGGCCGCCTTCCTCTTTGCCCGCCTGCGCACGCACCTGATCAAGCGCTGGCAGCACCGCACCCGGCAGCGCCGTGGCGGCGGCGCGGTCTGCTTCTCGTTGAGTGATGAAAATGGCGGCAACATCGACTTGGTCGATTCACGTCCGCCCCCAGACGGAGAAATGGACCGTGAGTGGGCCAGGGGCGTGATCGAGCGCGCTCTGCATTCATTCAGTCTGGAACTGCACGCACAGGGTCGGGGTGAAATCTGGGACTGCCTGGAGGAAAACATCGTCAAAGGCTGCCGTGCCGCGCGTCCGCAGAGCGGTGCGCTGCGCACGGCTCTTCACCGTGCCAAACGCCGCCTGCGCGCGCTGATCCTGGCCGAATGCCGCGAGGACGAAAGCATGCTGCATGCAGTGCTGGCGTGAGCCGGCACCCTCACAGGCTCAGCGGAAAATGCCGCGTTTCGGCGGAGATTCTTCAAGATGCTTTTTCGCTTCCTCGGCACGGAGTCTTTCCGCCGTGTCCTTGTACCAAAGCGGTCCGTTGACCTTGAAATTGTAAATCAAGTCACGGAAGTCGTTCATCAAACGCTGGTCGTTCATCACCGCTCCCAGCAGACCTTTGCCCGTGGAGATGTTGGCTCCTACCACAGAGAATGTGTCGGCGGCTTTTTTGATCGACCTCAGGGATTCATCGGCAGTCGCCATGAGCTTGTCTGCCTTGGCGATGGCGGGGTCGAGTTTGTCAAACATCGGGCCGAGTTTCTTGCTCGACTCCTCCATGTTCTTGGCGGCGCCTTTGAAACTGGTCGCCGCATCCTTGAGTTCCGCCAGCGCGGTCTTCAGGGTCTGGGCATTTTCTTCGCCCAGCACCTTGTCATCCACCCGCTTGAGTGTGCTGTTGAGGTGCTCCATGCCTTCCTTGAAACTGAGAATCGTGGCGTCGGAGAGGGCTTCTTTATTGACCTTGCCCATCACCGACTGGACATCTTTGAGAGCCACGCGCACGTCATCCAGCACCACATCGACTTTTTTGCCGACCTTCTCCGCCTGGCTTTGCAGGTCGTTCAGGCCGCCGCCTTTTTCACCTTCGATGATCTTGTCATAATCATGCGGCAGAAACACATCCGTTTGTTTGCCGCTGGGTTTGATTTCCACCAGCGCATCTCCCATCAGACCCGCTGAACCGATGCCAAAGGTGGCATCAGCGGGGATCATCACGTCCTTGAAGAGTTCCAGGTCGAGAATGACGCCCGTGAAGGTTTCGTTGAGCTGCGGCTTTTTGTCCACCTTGCCCACGCGTGAACCGCCGAGAAAGACGGGTGAGCCTTCTTTGATGCCGGATGCGTTTGGAAAGGACACCTGCAGGTGGTAGGTGTCCTTGAACACTTCACGCACACGTCCGAAGGTTAGGATCAGGCCGCCGAGCAAGAGCAGCCCGATGAACAGGAAAAGCCCGACGAGCATTTCGGTTTTTTTGTCACTGTCGATCATGAGATAAAAAGAATGAAAAGAGGGTGAAGAAGCGGGTTCAGCAGGTGATGTCGGAACGCCCGTTGATGAAGTCCTGCACGATTTTGTCGTCGGAGTTCTTCAGTTCGTCGGGGGTCCCCAGGAAGCGGATCTCCCCACGATACAGCATGGCTACGCGGTTGGAGATCTTGAAGATGCTGCGCATGTCATGGGTGACGATGATGGAGGTGATCCTGAAGCGCCGCTGCATGCGCAAAATCATCTGATCGATGATGTCCGAGCCGATGGGGTCGAGGCCCGAGTTCGGCTCATCATACAGGATGCATTCGCTGTGGTCGATGATCGCCCGTGCGATGCCCGTGCGCTTGCGCATGCCGCCTGAAAGAGCGGTGGGAAACTTGGTCCGGTGCTCGTCCAGATCCACGGCCTGCAGGGCTTCGCGCACACGGCGGTCGATTTCCTTGCGATCACGCACGCCGTGCTCCAGCAGCGGAAAGGCCACGTTTTGCTCCACCGTCAGGTTGTCAAAGAGCGCCGCTCCTTGGAAGAGCATGCTCACCTTTTTGCGGATCGGAGCCATATCACGTTCCTTCAGCCGGTTCACATGCACGCCATCCACGTAGATCTCGCCTTTGTCAGGTTTGATCAGACCGATGATGTGCTTCATCAACACCGTCTTGCCTTCACCGCTGGGGCCGATGATGCACAGCGTTTCCCCATGCTGCAGCGTGAGGTTGATGCCGCGCAGGACCTCCTGCTTGCCAAAGCGTTTGTAGACGCCTCTCAGTTCGATGAAGGCAGGGGCGCTGCCGTCGTTGGCGGCAGGGGGCGTCGGCCTCGTGCTGGGGGTGGGTTCAGCCATGGTCAGACGGTGCCGATCGGGAAGATGTAGTTGAGCAGCAGGGAGAGGAAGAAATTGACGATGAGCATCACCAGCGAGGAGATGACCACCGCACGCGTCGTTCCCGCACCGACGCCGACGGCGCCGTTTTCAGCCGCCAGTCCCTGGTGGCAGGAGATCAGGGTGATCAGCATGCCAAACACAAAGCCTTTGATCATGCCAATGCTCAGATCCTCCATGTTGGTATGCTCCAGCATGTGGTTGAGATACCAGGTGGATGGCATGTCATAGCCGAAGCTCGTCACCAGATACGAGGCGAAAAGGCCGAAGGAAATGCTCTCCGCCACCAGAAACGGCATGGAGATCATCATCGCCAGAAAGCGTGGCAGCACGAGGTAATCGACCGGGTGCACGCCCATCACCCGCAGGGCATCGACCTGTTCCGTCACTTTCATCGTGCCAATGTCAGCCGCCATGGCCGCGCCCACACGGCCCGCCACCATCAAGCCTGCCAGCACCGGGCCGAGCTCTCGGCACAGCGCCACGGACACCACCGCACCCACAGTCGTCTCAAAACCGAAGTCCTTGAACTTGGCGTAGCTTTGAAAAGTGAACACCGCTCCTGTGAAAGCTCCGGTCACAATGACCACTGCCTGGGAGCCATACCCGATGGCCACGATCTGATGCGCCACCAGCCTGAGGCGCCACACACCTGACCGAAATGCGATCAGCAGCTCCTGCATCAATGCAGTGAGCTGTCCGAGGTAGGCTAAAAAATGTAGAAACGTGCGGCCGGGGACGGTCAGCAGGCCTGAAGGAAAATCCATTGCCGTTCATCATCGCATGTTGTTGCGTGAAGGCAAATCACGGAACCGTCGAACACGGAAATGAAAAGCCCCGTCAGGAGAAGAATCCAGACGGGGCAAAGGTATTGAACGACTGCTTGTAGCAGCGAATGCTACTGCGGCGGCACGCGGAAGAGCTTGCCGGTGTAGGGGCACTTGACTTCCATGCCCACGGGAAGGCCGGTCACATCCACCAGCTGATGCTTGGCGGCAAACGGGCTGTTCACGAAGCCAGGGCGTCCAGCAATGGGAGAACCGTAGGGCAGCTCGACCACGGGGGCGGAGGGAGTTGTCGGTGCCACCGTTGGAGCGGAGGGTGCAGGCGTCGTCATGGCGGCCACGTTGCTGTTGGGTGCCACGGGTGTGGTGCGCGGGCGCTCAGGCGCTGCGGGTGTCTTGGGACGATTTGCAGCGACGTTGGAAGGGGCGGCGGTCACGCTGCCCGGAACCAGGAAAGGACGCTGTGTGTAGGGGCAGACCACTTTCGAGCCAGCAGACATTCCGCGCACATCCACCAGGCGTGGCGGATTGGTGAATGGAGTGCGAACATAGCCGGGGAGGTCGGGCACTGCCTGCGCAACTGGCATCGTGGATGCATTCAGCATCGCAGGGGGCGGCGTCGCAGGACGCTCAGGACCCACGGTCGGGCTGGGCGTCTGCACTGGCGTCGTGCTTTTTGCCAGTGTCGGCGAACCAGCAGTGACTCCGAGCGGACGGCTCTCGTGTTCCAAATAGTAAGTGATGAGTCCACGACTCTGGATTGCCTGCCATGCCTCACGGGGAGGAACGGCGCAGGATGCCAGCATGAGCGTCACAACACATGTCGCGACGAGATGAACCGGGGTGTGAGGTGCTTTGGACATAGGCTTAGCGAACGGTTAATTTTTAAAGTGGCGTTCTCATTTTAACGATCTTTTTAAATTATGCAACAACAAGGGCGGTAAGGTTAATCAACAAAATCCATGTTTATTAAAATAGCAATAGCAGCATGCCTGCCTTGTATAACCCGCTGAGATGTGCGCTTTTGGCCTCATGCAATGGCGCATCATCACTGTCGGGAAACCCGGCCACCCTTGGGTCAAAGAGGCTGTGGAACTCTATTGGAAGAGACTTCAGCACTACAGTCATTTCGAGCATGTGGTGATTAAAGAGGCTCCCTTGGAGCGGGTGGAAAAGCAGATCGAGGCCGCGTGCGCAGGTGATCTATGCATACTTCTAGACGAACGTGGCAGGCAATTGCGCAGTTTGGAGATGGCCAGATGGATTGAAAACGAAGAGGTTTCCGGCCGCAAACGCATCTGCCTCGTGATCGGAGGCGCAGACGGTCACTCCCCGCAGTTTCGTGCCAGGGCCAAAATGTCCTGGTCGCTCTCCACCCTCACCATGCAGCATGACATTGCCTGGGTCATGCTGATGGAGCAGATCTACCGCGCCTACACCATCATTCGGGGGGAGCCCTACCATCGGGAATGATTTCAGCAGGCTTAAGGATCAAACTTGCCTCCCGGCTCGTTTATTGCTGAACTGAGTCGCAAATCTCTGCACTTTCGCCTTGCTGATAACTTGGGAGAACCTAAATTTCAAATTTTCTCAACTAATCACGACATGTCACCTTCGGTCCTCAGAAACGTCATCCACCCCAAGGCGCAAACAGCGCCTTTGGAGAGGGCGCGTGACGAGGCCCAGGACCCGCGCACGGGAGTTCAGGGGAGCGCAGAACTCCCCAAACACGAATCAGAAGACATGGAGCTGGTAATGGGCGCGCTGGTGGAAAATGCTCCCGTTGCCATGGCCATGTTTGACCGTGGCATGCGCTACATGCTCGCCAACCGCCAATGGATCACTGAATTCGGCCTTCAGCAGGTGCAGCCGCTGGTCGGCAAGAGCCAGTATGAAATTTTTCCAGGCCTGCATCCAGGCTGGAGGCAAGTCTATGAACGCGCGCTGCAGGGGCACATCGTCCGCAGTGAGCATGATTCCCTCAGCGGACCTGACGGCCAGAATCTGGTCTATCGCTGGGAAGTGCGGCCCTGGCGCAAGAAGCGTGATGCCGCTGTTGGCGGCCTGATGGTCACCTGTGAGAAATTCAGTTCTCCCCAGCCTTCCGGTGAAGATGCTGTCAAAGCAGCTCCCGCCTCGGAGGATGAGGACGGTTCCCCGTCTGCGGCGAAAACGCCCGATCCGCTGGACTGCTCCATTCCAATGCTGATTCTCAATCTGGACGGGGCAATCCTGCGCGCCAACGTCGCCGCTGCGCACCTGACCTTGGACAAAGGGATTCAGGAGGGCACCACCTGTTTCTGGGAAGTGTTCGGTGAAGGCCGGGACTACAGCGCTCTGCGTCAGCAAACACTCGATGCACTCACCCGCGTGGCATTGGCGCACTCACCGGTTCCGGTCTATATCACCACGCACAAGGCTTCCTCTCCGGATCCCGCCACCCCTTCCCGCTGGCTGGTTTCAGCCCTGGCACGCAAAGGGACGGACGATTCCCCGCGCCAGATCATGGTGATGGGCTTCCCTTCCCCGCCAGCCGCAGAAATCGTGCCTCGCTTCAATCTGCCGGCGGCTCCTCCTGCGCCCGTGGTGCCTCCCCCTCCTCTTCCTGCGCCTGCCCCTGTAAATGATGCCGCACAGCAGCGTTTGGAAAACGAGCTTTCTCGTGCACGGCAGGAGCTGCGTACGCTCGCCGAGGCGCAGCAGGCCTTCGGCAGGCGTGAGTCCCGCCTGCGCAGCTATCTCGAAGGCATTCCCTGCGGAGTCTTCGTTTTGGATGAACGTGGCGTTCCCGTGTTTCAAAATGAAGGCCTGGCCAAACTGCTGGGGCGCCCGCTCGAATCAGATCAGACCGTGGAAAGCTGGCTGGCTCATGCATGCTCCACCGAGGAGCATCGCGCCCAGGTCGTGCTGGCCTGGCGTGAAAGCGTCTGGCGGCGTCAGTTGACGCGCACGGTCTCTCTCGCCACGGCGGATGGCCTGCTCAAAGAACTCGAGTTTCATCCCATTGCCCTGCCCGGCGGGGGCCTGCTTGTCAGCATTCAGGACGCCACTGAGCACACCCGTCATGAAGAGCAGCTCCGCAGCATGGAGGCCAAGCTTCGCACGCTCATGCAGGGCAGCCCCATCGCCATTGTCATGACGGACAAGGCCGGCGTCATCTTCGAGGTGAACCAGCATGCCGAAGAACTCCTCGGCCAGGCCAAGTCCGAGCTGCGTCGCTATCCGCTGGATGCCTGGCTGGATCCTGACAGCGCCACCGCACGGCGTGATGCCCTGCGCTCCCTCCAAAGCAGCGGCCGTCAGGCTGAGGCGCTCGGAGTTCGCATCAAACGTGTCGATGGTTCTTTCTCGCGTGCCATCCTCCATCTTGCAGCCGTTCCAGATGCGCAGGGGGAAACCCATTGCACCATCCACTACCTGCAGGAGGTCACCGAGCCCGCAGCCGCCACCATGCCTGAGGCCGCCTCTTCCGACGCATCCGCTTCCCAGGCATCTGGCACAGCATCCCGGCCGACCAGAGCGGTGCTTCTCACCACCGATGCCAATGGCCGCGTCCGCACCTGGTCGGTGCATGCCCAGCAATTGTTCAGTCTCGAGTCTGCTGCCGCCATCGGGCGGCCGCTGCATCAGTTTTTCCGTCCTTCGGACGCCACCGGCTTTTTTGCAGATCTCGCCGCGCAGGCAGCCAATCCTGACAGCATCGTTCAGCGTCCGTTTTTCGGCGGAAACGGCAAACGCGGGGAAGTGGAAACCAGCGTGCGCGTGCTTGAGGAGGGCGGGCTTGAACTCAGCACCCACTTCGCCGCCGAAATCGCACCTGCAGCGGTCCCTCCGCTGCCTGTAGAGATGCTGAAAGCCGCCATCCCGCTGGCTTTCCAGGTGGTGTCACCTTCCAGCCAGCGCTGGCCGGTGGTTGACCTTGAGCGCGAAAAACTCCTGCTCACCGAGACGCATCATCGCATCAAGAACCATCTCCAGATCATCTCCAGCCTGCTGAACATGCAGATCAATGGCGTGAGTGATCAGGATGCACGCAATGCCCTGCGCTCCAGCCAGAACCGCGTGCGTGCCATCGCCGCACTGCATCAGCACTTGTATCAGGTCGCTCTTGGAAAGGGTGACACCTTCAGCGACTTCTCCTGCGATCTCGTCACTCACCTGCGTGAATGCTATGAGGTGAACTCGGACCAGATCAAGGTGCACCTGGAAGTGCAGGAAGGCCCCATTGAGCAGGAGTGGCTCATGCCGCTCGCCCTCACGCTCAATGAGGCGCTTTCAAACTGCTTTGAACATGCCTACCCGCATGGCCGCAAGGGCTTGATCACCGCCATGCTGACTTACACCCAGGGCAGCGGCGAACTCGTCATCAGTGACGATGGCGTGGGCCTCCCCCCCGGCTTTCACCCCGGTGAAGGCGGCGGCCTCGGCCTCAAAATCCTCGCGGTCTTCGCTGATCAAATGCGCGGCCAGCTCTTTGTCCGGGGCAATCCCGACCAGGGCACCGAGATCAAGCTGCGTTTCCCGCTGGCGGCTACGCCCGAAGGTTAAACTCTCTGTGCAGCATATTCCTTTTGCCAACAGCGGCGCTGCCATGACAATGCGGCGTGCTGACCCCACCCACGGCCTGCCTGTGCCTCCTGGCGTTTCTGACGCTTGGCCTTTCGGATGTCCTCGCACAGTCCGTCACCACACGAACGGACAAAGTCGCCGGGCTGCTCAATGACTGGTTTGCCAAAGGCACCGCCGCTGGACTCCAGGCCATCACCTATGAAAATCGGGACGGCCAGCATTCGCCGCTGAACACCGCGCAGTATCCGCAGCTGCAGGTGTACAAGGGGGCCGAGAATGAAAAAGGGGCTGCCACGCAGGTCCGCTCCCAGCCGACCTTCGGCAACTGCTCCATGGCCTCCGGCGCCACGCAGATGGGCTGTCTGCCGCGGATTATCACGATGGATCCTGGCGGCAATCTTTTCCTCGCCAAACAGTACCTCTCCAACAACCTCTTCATCTATCCTGAACACCAGGACTACGACATCGGTGCCAATGGAAACGCTGGCGGCGGTTATGGCGATCTCCTGCCGCTGAACACCCCCTGCCTGCTCATTTCCCAGGGCTCCTCCTACACCGATCAGCCCTTCCTCAAGGCCCTGCTCTCCACCACCGCCTCCTTTCCTCCGGACACCCAGAAGCTCCTCATCGAAAAGCACCTGCTCATGCCCACGCTGCAGTCCATCTTTCGCCGCTCAAACACGGCGGTGCAGACACCTGAGGACTACTTCACCGGCAAAGCCCATCCGCCTGTCTTCGACGGCGCGCAGATCGATGAGGAAAAAATGGTGCGCATCGCCCATGACATGACGCCGCAGAAAATCCCGCCACTCGTCCTGCTGCGTGTCATCGAGGAAACCAAGATCGAGCCCGGCAGGAATTTCTTCGAGCTCCCCAACCCTCATCCCTGGAAGCTCTCCGACACTCCCGTCTCCATCGCCCGCATCCTGCGTGGCAATGAAGCCGAGCACGGCATGCTCATCGGCTTCGACAAAACCGTGAACCTGGTCAAAGCCCCGCTGCAAATGCGCGCCGCCGTGCTGCAGGGGGATCCGCGCTTCGTTCACATCGAGTCCGAACCCGGCGGCGATGTCATGCGCCTGCGCATTCGCTGGCAGCCGCCCGTGATCACCTCCACCGGCATCCGCAGCCATCGCATCGACATCGGCATCTTCGCCGACAACGGCTCCAGCGTCAGCGCCCCCGCCATCATCAGCTTTTACATGCTGCCCAACGAGATGCACTTCTACGATGAGAAGGGCCGCGTCTCTGAAATCCACTATCAAACTCACAATCCAGACTTCGGTCTTCCCGTCACAGATACCGACCCCCGCTGGGTGAAGATCCTGCTCGCCTTCAGCATGAAGGACACCAATCTCCGCAGCCGGTTGCTCGATCAACTTCTCACGCCCGACGAACGCGGCGGTCTGCAGCAGCACTACCTCGTGCTTAAACCCCTGCTCGATGCCTTCACTGCCATCGAAAACGCCGACAAACGCAAAGACGAGGCCGCCCAGCTGCGCGCAAAACTCGGCGAGGCCATCAGCTCCACCTTGAAGAAAAAGGTCGCGGAAAAGTCCGATCTCATCGTGCGCGCCACCATCGACAAAGTGCTCAACGCCATCGCCAGCTTCCATCCCTTCTACCTCGGCTCCCAGCACGAGCTCGACGCGCTCGCGGCCGCTTCGCCCAAAGCCACCGCCGTCGCCGATGTCCGCGCCGAACTCCACCGCCTCATCGTGCAGGGCATCCTCGTTGAGCAGGCCTCCGGGCAGATCGACACCATGTCCCCGCCGGAAAAACTTTCTCTCGGCGAGCGCTACATGCTGCGTGGCCTGAACCTCATCCTCCTCAGCCAGGTGCTCTTCCCCGACGTTCTCGACCGTTCCACCGCACCCGCCTACGTCAGCCCTCGCCTCACCACCCCCAAGCAGTGGCGGGATGTCTATCGCTACGATTCCACCACCGGCGCACTCCAGGGCTGGATCCGCTATGCCGACGCCCGTATCGCCAACTTCGACGCCGAAGGCCGGCTCCTCCCCGACGGTCCGCAGGGCAAGTCCATCCCCGTCCTCTACCTCATGAACGAAAAAGGCATGCTCACCTGGCGCCCACAGCCCGAGCCAGCACCGGTGTCCTCGTCATCGAAGTGACGATGTGAGCCGTCTCATACCACAATTCATTGAAAACGGGTCTATTTCGGAGTCGATGAAAGTTCGGCTCTGAAGAAGAGACTTTATGTTCAGTGGGAGGCTTCAAGGCCAATCGGGCAGTCAATGCTTGCATGCCTGCCATACGTAGGATGGGTGTGGCGACAGCCCGCCCGTCCATCAGCGTTCCGCAAACATCGGGGCGTGCGAACACCCTCGTGGCAGGACGGTTTGTCGGAGGGAGTTGTGGAGCGAAGAAGCGGTTTAGACGCCAAACACATCCAACCTACGACCGGAGTGCCACGCTGCCCGTCCACAAACCTGCTCAGACCCGTTTTCAATGGCGCGTGGTATCAGTCATAGCTCAGCACATCGTGCATCTTCCACGCCATTCGTCCTCTGCTCACTCCCTCTTCGCTCCACCGCCGCAGGTCCAGCTCCTCAAACGGCTCCAGCCATTTCAAGGCCGCCTTAAGTTCCCCTGCACCACCATTCTGCTCCCTCACCGCGGCAAACGCCTTCAGAAACTCCCGCAGCTTCGCGAAGTTCAGCTTCACCCGCATTCCTTTGGCAGGACTCGCATTCGGCTGCTTGAGTACTTCCGCCAGATGACTCTGCTGCACGCGTGATGTGCCCAGCATGAACAGCCGGTCATTCAGCGATGCACAGGGCCCCAGCTCGCTCGAATCAAACGGCAGCTCATAGCTGTAGCTCGTCAGATCCCCGCTCCGCTTCACCACCACTTTCGGCAGCTCAATCGGCTGTGGTGAAGGCACGTTTTTCAGCAACGTCTGCAGCGCCGTCTCCATGTTGTCCCAGGACACGCCGATCAACGCACGGTTCTTGATCTCGTGCACACTCGCAAAGCGTGGCACCGGTACCGCTTCACCTCCCGGCGGCATCCCCGGCAGCAGCGGCATCTTCCCGCCGATGTCCAGGATGAATGCCCCGTCTCCGCTCAGCGCCTTCTGCCAGATCGTCTTCGTGCCGTCATACACGGCAATGACGCTCGGCAGCACCGCCAGATCCGCCAGCTTGAACATCTGCGCAGACTGCTCCCCGCCCACGCCCGCCTTGACCAGTTCATGCGCCGTCGCATGCACCGCACGCATCCACGCTTCAAAATAAGCTCTCCCGGTGCCGGCGTCCGATCCCTGCCCGCTCACGCCAAACACCAGCTCCGGATCATCCAGCAACGCCGAGAACTGCGATGCCTTCGCCAGCTCTTCGGTTTCCGCCTTCGAGTCCCCACCGGCAACTTCCATCTGCACCCCGCCGTCCCACCACGCCACCGCCGCGCCGTTCGTATGTTCGTTGCGGTAATAAGCACGCTCCGCCGCCGCCAGCTCGACCACCTGCGGCTCCAGCGCACGCGCCACGCCTGAAAAAGTTTTCTCCCTCTGCAGGCCCGCCATCACGCCGCGCACGATCGGCTGAAACGGGTGGTCCGATTGCAGCGTGTCCAGGAACACACCGTCCCAGCACACGATCAAACCCAGGCCTTTCAGCGCATGCGCATCCAGCCCGCGCAGCTCCGGCCGCGCCAGCAGCGATTCCTCCACCGAGTTGGCCAGCCGGACTTGATCCTTCGATTTCCCCACCGCCACATACGCACGCTCAGCGCTCAGGCCCAGCGCCAGCACCCACTTCTTGCGCGCCAGCACCTCCAGACCACGCGCCATCCGGTCCTTCATTTCCGCCGTGATCCCCGGCACGGCCTGCGCCAGCATCTCCAGCCACTGCCGCCGCCGCTCCGCCGTCAGTACCTGATCCATCGCGATCTCATTCACCGTGATCTTCTCCCCCTGTGCCGTCACGATGCGCGACTGCGGCGCATCTCCCAGCCAGTCAGCCAGATGCAGCAGCTCGCTCATCCGTTTCAGCACCTGCTCCGGTTCTGGCGATGCCACACCGATCATCACCGGCGGCATTTCAAACCGCTCCAGCAGCAGGATCAGCGCCTCCAGTACTTCGGGGTCACGCAGCGCGGCCTCCATCAGCTTCTTCGCATCAAAGCTCGTCCCCAGACCCGCCAGCACCCCGCCGCTCATCATGCCTCGATACGCCGTCTCGTTGTACAGATCATTCAACTGCCGCAGCAGCACCAGGCTCTTCACGCTGTCTTTGCCAAAGGCCACAAACGCCTCATCCACCGTCACGCTGCTCGTCTTGCCAGGCGTCGGCGCCTTGTCCTCCAAAAACGCCATCATCTGCCCCCACCAGCGTGAGGCCTTCAGCGCCTCCGTGTGCTTTTTCAACTGCACGCTGCTCACACAAAAATCCACATCCGCCGGCACGCGGCCCGCCAGCCCCAGCCGTTCCGCCTCCGTCAGCAGCGTCGGCACCACCACCACCGGAGCTTCCGCCTTCGGCTTCACAGCGGCCTTCTTCTTCCCGCAGCCGCACAGGAGCAGCACCACGGGTAAGATCAAAAAGGACGAAATCCAAAATGCGCGAGTCACGAACCAGCACTGCCCGCATTTGTCATTCGGGCTTTGGCATTCATTCGTCATTCGCCATTCGGGTTTCGTCATTTCAGCGCAGCGTAAACCCGGTGCACATCATCATGTCCGTCCAATGTTTGCAGGAAATTCGTCACCTCTTCACGCTGCTCATCCGTCAGCTCCGGGTACTCCTTCGGCACGTAGCTCATTTCAGAGGTCGTCACCACCCAGCCCGCCGCCTTCAGCGCCTTCGTCACCGCATCCAGCGTCGTCGTCTGCGTGAAAAAACGCGCGCCGAGGTGACCCGCCGCCTCTTCATCCTCCACCTCCATCGGCTCCACATTCTCCGCTTCGGCATTCAGCGCGGCCTCCTCGATGTCCAGCGTCTTGTCCGCATGGTGCGCCTCGATCAGCCCCACATGGTCAAACATCCACATCACCTTGCTCATGGTCCCTGCACGGAACAGCACCTTGATGTCCGAGGCCGTGCGGTTGTTGTTGTCCGTCAGGCATTCCACGATCACCGGCACACGGTGCGGCGTGAAGCCCTCATACGTCGTCGTTTCATACTGCACCGCATCCGGCCCGGTTCCCGACCCCTTTGCGATCGCACGTTCGATCGTTTCCCGCGTCACACTTTGCTTCTTCGCCACGGCCACCGCCGCCGCCAGTCGGGCATTGTATTCCGGGTGCGGCCCGCCCAGCTTCGCCGCCACCTGGATTTCACGCACCAGCTTGCCCGTGATCTTCCCCTTTTGGTCCGCGGCCATTTCCCGCCATTTCTGTTTCCATTGTGCGCCCATGATGTGTCTTTCAGTTCAAAGTTAGACCCCAATCAAAGGTGGGAGCGGAGCGAATGCAAGGAGCACGACCTTGCGAATACGCCTTGGAGGGCATATGCTTCACCATGACAACGCTGACACTGGAACTCCCCGAGGCGCTCTCCGCTGAACTCGACGCCGCTGTGCAATCCGGCTGGTTTGAGAGCCAGGCGGAGGCCGTGCGCGCCGCTGTCCGCGATCTGATGAGCAGCCGCAAACTAGCCCTGCTCGAAAAACAGCAGCTTGATGACATCGACTGGGCCTTGGCTGCCGCCAAGTCCAAGTCATGAACATCGTGGTGACAGACACCGGCCCGCTCCTGCATCTCTATCAAGCGGGGGCCATCGATCTGATCGCCAGTCTGGGTGAAATTCAGATGACGCCGCAAGTTTGGTCTGAACTTCAACGGCATGCGCCATCATTGCGGCAGACAGGTTTCCCTTCGTGGCTCCGGCTGATCAAGCCATCCTTAAAGGTCAATCGTCAAGCTGCTGAATGGCTTCAGGCTGACTTGCTTCATGCCGGTGAGGCCGAAGCTCTGGCCTATGCCAAAGAAATCGGTGCCGGCTTGTTTCTGAGCGATGACACAGCGGCCCGCACTATCGGCCAGTCTCTGGGGCTTCAGGTGCGTGGTTCTCTTGGTGTTGTCTTGTATCTGGCAGCAACCGGTGTCTTGAGCCGGGAGAGAGCTGCAAAAGTGCTCGATGATCTGGAACACCATTCAACACTTTGGATGTCCGCCAAAGTTCGGAATGCAGCGCATCACGCATTGCGCCAGATATTTGGTGACTAGCGAACCAAGCAAGTCAAAAATGAGTTTTCGTCTTGGGCGGCCTTCATCCTGCATCTCAGGGAATACCTGAAAAGCGCCACTGAGATTCGGTGATCCGTGGTAGTGGCGGGGCGCTGATGAGACGGTGGCGGTGAGACATCAAACGAGAAAGATAAACGCGCCTGCCTCTCATATGCACAGTCTGCTTGCCGTCGATCCGAAGAATGCGCGGTGCCGAAACCCGTTGATCGTTTTCTCCTTTCCGCCTCAATGAGAATTTCAATGAGACTTCGGAGGTGACATACTGGGAAAGCTCCCTCAAAACCGCATCATTCCAAAGAGAGGTTGCTACCACCATCAAGATCAACAAACCCGCAGCACTGATGCTCCAGGGCAGACTCCACCTCCACTTGCTGTCAATACACCCGGCCTGCCAGTCAGGGATGCTGCGGGAGGGTGATCTGGGCGGGCGCATGTGAAAGACGACGAAGATGATGAACCTTTTCTTGGGCTCATCATCTCGACATGACCCTCACAAAAACCGCGCCGTCTCGCTCCCCTTGCACTTCTTCACCTGCTCAGGCGTCCCCGCTGCCACCAGCTTCCCACCCTCAGGCCCAGCCTCGGGACCAATATCAATGAGGAAGTCCGCCTCCGCATACACATCCGGATGGTGCTCAATGACCACCACCGTGTGCCCTTCGTCCACCAGCCGGTGCAGCACATCAATCAAACGCGCCACGTCCTGCATGTGCAGGCCGATGGTCGGTTCCTCAATCAGATACAGATTCCGCTTTCCGGCCACCGTGATGCCCTTCAGCCGCTCCTTGTTGGTGCGTCCGTCACCGCTGCGCAGTTCCGTCACCAGCTTGATGCGCTGCGCCTCACCACCACTCAGCGTCGGGCTCGGCTGTCCGAGCTGCAAATAGCCCAGACCCGTATCCGCCAGCAGCTTGAGAGGCCGTGCAATCTTCTGCACCGGCGCAAAAAACTCCGCCGCCTCCGTGATGCTCATGCGCAGGACATCGCCGATGTGCTTGCCGTTGTACTCAATCTCCAGCGTGGACGAATTGAAGCGCAGCCCGTTGCAGGCCTCGCAATGCACGCGCGTCGTCGGCAGGAAGGCCATCTCCACCTTGATCTCGCCGTTGCCTCCGCAGGCCTCGCAGCGCCCGCCTTCCGTGTTGAAAGAGAAGCGGCTTGCCGTGTAGCCACGCGTCCGCGCCAGCGGCACCTGCGCAAACAACGCGCGAATGTCATCCAGAATGCCCACATACGTTGCCGGACACGAGCGGCTCGTCTTCCCAATCGGCGACTGATCCACCTCATGCACCGTCTGCAAATTCTCAAACCCGCTGATGCTCTTCCACGCCTTCACCACCTTCACCTTCGACTTGCTGATCTTCTCGCGCACCGCTGGCGAAAGCGCCCCATGCATGAACGAACTCTTGCCGCTGCCGCTCACGCCCGTCAGCACGGTCAGACGACCCAGCGGAATGGACACATCGATGTCCTTCAAATTGTTCGCCGTCGCGCCCGTCACCCGCAGCCAGCCTTCCTTCGCCTTCAGCGCAGGCAGCGCACGGCGTGAGCCGCGCACCGGATGCTTCAGCGGCTCGCGCAGGCTCGCACCGGTCACGCTCTGCTTGTTCTTCAAGATCTGCGCCATCGTGCCCTGCGCCACGATCTGACCGCCAAACTTCCCCGCGCCCGGCCCCAGATCCAGGATCGTGTCCGCACGCTTCATCGTCTCATCATCATGCTCCACCACCAGCAGCGAGTTGCCCTTGTCCCGCAGCGCCATCAGCGTGTCCAGCAGCTTCTCATTGTCGCGAGGATGTAAACCGATGGTCGGCTCATCCAGCACATACAGCACCCCGCGCAGATTGCTCCCAAGCTGCGCCGACAAACGAATCCGCTGCGCCTCACCACCGCTCAGCGTGTCCGCACTACGGTTCAGCTGCAGATAGCCTAGGCCCACCTCCTGCATGAATTTCAAACGCTGGGCGATCTCCTTCACAATGTCCCGGGCGATGATTTCTTCAGTGCCTTCAAACTTAAACTTCGACAACAGCTTACCCGCATCCCCCGCCGTCAGTCCAGCGAACTGCTGAATCTTCGTGCCCTGCAGTTGCACCGCACGCCCGATCTCATTAATGCGGCTGCCATGGCAGCTCGGGCAGATCTCACGTGGCTTCTCACCTTCATCATCCGCACTTTCAAAACGGCGCTCCTCTTCCAGCTCCGCCTCCAGCACCGAAACATCGGGCTGCCGGTCGCTCAGATCCGTCTTGTGCCCCACCACACCAAAGCCACGGCATTCTTTGCACCAGCCATGCGGGCTGTTAAAGCTAAACAAACGCGGGTCCAGCTCTTCAAACGACAGTCCGCATGAAGGGCAGCTCATCTCCGTGCTCAGCACGTGCATCGTCTTGTCATTCAGCCGCAGCTTGATCGTGCCCTTGCCCATCTTCAGCGCCGTCTCGATCAAAGGCCTCAGCTTCTCCGCATCATCACTCTTGGCCACGCGGCCGATGACCGCATCGATCGTGTGCTCCTTGAAGCGCTCCAGCTTCTGGAAACCCATCGTGTCGCGGAACTCACCATCCACCAGCAGCGTCTCAATGCCATGCTTGCCTGCATGCTCCGCCACATCCGTGTGGAAACCTTTGCGCGCCTTGATCAGCGGCGCCAGCAGATGTCCCCCACCGCTGCGCAGGTGCTGCTGCACCGTTTTCAAAATCGCCTGCACGCTCTGCTTCTTCACCGGCACGTTGCATGTGGGGCAGTACTGCGTGCCCAGCTTCGCATACAGCAGGCGGAAGAAGTGATACACCTCCGTCACCGTCGCCACCGTCGATTTGCCACCGCCGCGCGAGATGCGCTGCTCGATCGCCACCGTCGGCGGCACACCCGTGATCAGGTCCACCTCCGGCTTCTCCATCTGCTCCACAAACGTCCGCGCATACACCGACATGCTGTCCAGGAACCGCTGCTGCCCTTCCGCAAAGATCAAATCAAACGCCAGCGACGATTTCCCCGATCCACTCAGCCCCGTCACCACCACAAATTCATCCCGTGGAATCTCCACCGAGATGTTTTTCAGATTGTGCTCACGTGCCCCACGGATCGAGATCGCATTGCTAGTCTCCTGCGGCAGTGAAAGCTCTCTCCTTGGAGTCTCCGCCACACGGCTCGCCGCATGTCCCTTCGAACCTGAAAGCAGCTCATGCAGATAACGTCCGGTATGCGAAGCCGCACACTCCGCCACCTCCTCCGGCGTTCCCGCAATCACCAGCCCGCCACCCGCTTCGCCACCTTCCGGTCCTAGATCAATGACCCAGTCCGCGCATTTGATGACTTCCAGATTGTGCTCAATGACCAGCAAACTGTGTCCCTCTTCCACAAGCCGCTGCAGCAGCTTCACCAGCAGCGCGATGTCATCAAAGTGCAGCCCCGTCGTCGGCTCGTCCAGCAGCAGCAGGCTGCCCGCCGCAGACCCCGCAGGATTTTCAATCAAATGCCCGATGAGCTTCAGCCTCTGCGCCTCACCGCCCGAAAGCGTGTTCAGCGGCTGCCCCAGCTTCAGGTAGCCCAGCCCCGCCTCATTCAGCAGATGCAGCTGCGCCACGATCTGCTTCGCCTTTTTCGACGCCTCAAACAACGGGCTGCTGAACCACTCCACTGCAGCCTCCGCTGTCATGCCCAGCACATCATGAATGCTCTGCCCGTGCAGCAAGATTTTGAGCGCATGCGGCTGGTAGCGCTTCCCTTCACACTCAGGACAGGTCACATACAGATCGCTCAGGAACTGCATCTCGATCTTCTCAAAGCCATTCCCCGCGCAGCGCTCGCAGCGCCCTTCACCCGAGTTGAAGCTGAAAAATCCCGGCATGATCCCCTGCGCCTTCGCGTCCTCTGTCTCGGAGAACAGCGTGCGGATGTGATCAAACGCCCCCAGAAACACCGCCGGGGTCGAGCGCGGCGTGCGTGCCAGCGGCGACTGATCCACCATCACCACGTCATGCAGTTGTTCCCAGCCCGTGATCTTGCTCACGCGCCCCGGCTCTTCCTCACACACCTCGCCCCGCAGCCGTTGCAGATTCCGGTACAGCACATCATGCACCAGCGTCGATTTCCCCGAGCCGCTCACCCCCGTGATGCAGCAAAACACCCCCAGCGGAATATCCACATCCAGTTTTTTGAGGTTGTTCTGCCGCGCGCCGCGAATGGACAGTGTGATGGACTGCTGGCTGGCAGCCCCGCCTTTCCGGCTGCCTTTGCCCTTGGTAGGGGCTGCTTCCGCCTCTGACAAAGGAGGGCTTGTAACTGGCCTCCGCTGCGCAGGCACTGGCACACTCTTCCTCCCAAACAAATAATCTCCCGTCAGCGACTTCACCTTCGCCCCCAGCTTCTCCAGCGGCCCGCTGTACACCAGCTCGCCACCCTTTTCACCACGCCCCGGCCCGATGTCGATCAGGTTGTCCGCGCTGCGCATCACCGCCTCCTCATGCTCCACCACCAGCAGCGTGTTCCCCTTGTCGCGCAGCCCTTCCATCACGCCAATAAGCTTCCCAATGTCACGCGGGTGCAGCCCGATGCTCGGCTCATCCAAAACAAAAAGCGTGTTCACCAGCGAGGCCCCCAGGCACGTCGTCAAGTTCACCCGTTGCAGTTCCCCACCGCTCAGCGTACGCGTTTGCCGGTCCAGATTCAGATACCCCAGCCCCGCACGATCCATGTAGCTGATGCGGCTGGCGATCTCCCCTCGCAGCATCGTCGCCACATGATCGCTCGCCTTGATCGGCCACGATTCCACCAGCGGATGCAGCTCGCTCACCGGCAGCCGCGACAGATCCGCGATGGTATGCTCACCAATGCGATAGTTATACGCCTCCTTTTTCAAACGACCGCCGCCACAGTCGCCACACTCCGTGTAGGCGCGGTAGCGGCTCAGAAACACCCGCACATGCATCTTGTAGCTGCGCGACTCCTGCCATTTGAAAAAGCCCCGCACCCCATACCACTCGCCACGATTGTACGCTTCCTCCGGATCATCCCGCGTACCTTCGATCAGCCACTTGCGGTCTTCTTTCGAGTAATCCTCAAACGGCTTGTGAATATCCACGCCACGCTTCCGCGCCGCCTTCTCCAGATCAAGCTGCGACTCCCCATACGTGCTGCCCTGAAACGGCCGCACCAGCCCCTGATTGATGCTCAGCGACTCATCCGGAATCGCCTTCCCCATGTCCAGCCCCAGCGTGCGCCCAAAGCCCCGGCACGTCGGACATGCCCCAATCGGACTGTTAAAACTAAACAGCCCCGGCGTTGGCGCCGGCAGCGTGATTCCACAGTCCGCACAGCTCCAGTCCGTGGAAAAATGCAGCGTCTCCTCATCAATGCTCGCCGCCACCTTGCCCTTGCCATAGCGCAGCGCCGCCTCCAGCGCCTCGCTCACACGCGCACGCTGTTTCGCCTCCAGCACCACGCGGTCCTGCACCACCATCACCTGCGCCGGCAGCTTGCGCCCCTTGAGGGCATCCGCCTCATCCAGACGAATCACACTTCCATACAGCCACACCCGTAGAAAGCCCTGCGCCTGCAGAAACGCCGCAAAGTCCGCCGCCACCGCATCCTTCGGCACCGCCACCGGAAACAAAATAAGAGCCTGCTTCCCCGCATGCGCATTGATGAGTTCATTGAGAATGCTCTCCGGCGACTCCGGCCTCACCGGCCTGTGGCACGAGGGGCACGTCGCCTCCGCCAGTCGCGGAAACAGCATCTTCAGGTAATCATTGATCTCCGTGATCGTCCCCACCGTCGAGCGCGTGCTGCGCATGTTGTTCACCTGCTCGATCGCGATCGCCGGCGGAATTCCTTCAATCGAGTCCACCTTCGGCTTGTCCATCCGCTCAAAGAACTGCCGCGTATACGGCGAAAATGTCTCCACATACCGCCGCTGCCCTTCCGAATATATCGTATAAAACGCCAGCGTCGACTTGCCCGTCGCGCTCGGCCCCGTGATCACATTCAGCGTCCCCTGCGGCAGATCCAGATCCACCCCCTTCAAATTGTTCTGCCTCGCCCCACGAATGCGAATCACATCATTGAGAGACTTCCGGGCGGCAGTTTTTTTGGCAGTTCGAGACATGGAGGCGCGAAATTAACGATACGCC